>JAFXNA010000048.1 GCA_017529865.1 Bacteroidaceae bacterium | reverse complement strand
TTTAAGATTACTGCTAACATTGATCCCAACCATCGCTCATGTACTGCATTCTGTAAGGTTTGCTCGGGCAAATTTGTCAGAAATGCGCCCTACCAGCATATCCGTCAAGGTAAGACCGTGCGTTTCTCTTCTCCTACCCAATTCATGGCCCAGAAGAAGAGCACCATTGAAGAAGCTTATCCTGGCGATATCGTAGGTCTACCCGATAATGGCATCTTCAAGATTGGCGATACCCTCACAGAGGGCGAGCAGTTGCATTTCAAAGGACTGCCAAGTTTCTCACCAGAAATGTTCAAATACATCGAAAATGCCGACCCGATGAAAACCAAGCAATTGGCAAAAGGCATCGATCAGTTGATGGACGAAGGCGTGGCACAGATGTTTATCAACCAGTTCAATGGCCGTAAACTCATCGGCACCGTAGGGCAACTCCAATTCGAGGTCATTCAGTATCGTTTGGAAAACGAATATAACGCCCAGTGCCGCTGGGAGCCTGTCAGTCTGTACAAAGCTTGTTGGATTGAAAGCGATGACGATGCCGAACTGGAAGCTTTCAAGAAACGTAAGTATCAGTATATGGCAAAGGACCGAGAAGGGCGCGATGTATTCCTGGCCGACTCCAACTACGTGCTCCAAATGGCACAACAGGATTTCAAGCATATAAAGTTCCATTTCACAAGTGAGTTCTAAAGACAGAACGGTTGAAGCAATAAAAAGAAAATGTTACAAGACGAAGTAAAGAAAGCAGTAGACGTGATGCGACAAGGGGGAGTCATCCTCTACCCTACCGACACGGTGTGGGGTATCGGATGCGATGCCACCAATCCAGAAGCAGTCAAGCGTGTGTATGAAATCAAACGACGCGACGACAGCAAAGCCTTGATATGTCTGGTCGACAGCGATGCACGTCTATCAAGATATGTACGCAATGTAGCAGATGTCACTTGGGACATGATTGAGATGGCAGAGAAACCTCTCACCATCATCTTTGACCAAGCTGTCGGACTTGCGCCCAATCTACTGGCTGAAGACGGTAGCATAGGGATGCGAATCACGAAGGAAGAATTCTCTAAGGAACTCTGCTTCCGATTCCAAAAACCTATCGTTTCGACCAGTGCCAATATCAGTGGCGAACCAACTGCTCGAACGTTCGACGAGATATCCGACGATATCAAGAACGCCGTGGACTATGTTGTGAAATACAATCGTCAATGTAAGGAGAAACATAAGCCATCAAGCATCATCAAGATTGATGCGAGTGGGAAGTTCCAGATTATCAGAGAATAAGTTCAGATTCAGCACAGAGACATGAAGTATTCAGTCATCAGACGCGAAGCAAACATTATCCACAATATCACAGAATGGATAAAGGGCGATCATACCAATCACCAGATTGTGTTGATGCTCAGTCTGATTGTGGGTCTGTGCTCTGGATTGGCTGCCTTCATCTTGAAATATCTGGTGGAGGAAATCAAACATCTGCTCACAAACCAGTTTAACCTATCAGAAACCAATGGGTTGTACATGCTCTACCCTGCTATCGGTATTCTGATTACGGCCTTGTTTGTGAAATATGTGGTGAAGGACGATATCAGT
Organism: Bacteroidaceae bacterium; assembly: GCA_017529865.1. Classification (GTDB taxonomy): domain Bacteria; phylum Bacteroidota; class Bacteroidia; order Bacteroidales; family Bacteroidaceae; genus Colivivens. The sequence continues at coordinate 91,700 of JAFXNA010000048.1, read as the reverse complement.
CATGGTGTGACAAAGATCCTCTACGCCATCTCCAGGAAGCGAGCACGCATCAAGGGACATAACCGTTGGACAAGTATCGTTGCCAGTTCCATCACCATCGGATTTGGAGGATCGGTAGGAGCCGAGGCCCCTATCGTACTGACAGGTTCTGCCTTTGGTTCTAATTTGGGCAAACGATTCAATCTGCCTCAAAACACAGTTATGCTGTTAGTTGGATGTGGTGCCGCTGGCGCTGTGGCAGCCATTTTCAAGGCTCCCATTGCAGGCGTGATGTTTGTGTTGGAAGTACTGATGCTTGACTTGAACATGGCATCCTTGCTACCTTTGCTCGTCACCTGTCTCACCTCCGTCTGTGTGTCTTATGCCCTGTACGGAACAGACTCTATGTTTTCGTTCAACCTCGACAAGGCATTCACCATTGACATCATCCCAGGCTGTATACTCTTCGGCATCCTTTGCGGACTTGTTTCGCTCTATTTCACCCGATCCATGAATTGGTTTGAGGGAATCTTTGGAAAACTAGCTAAACCATGGAAGAAATTCCTCGTAGGAGCATCTGTCTTGGGTGCTCTCATCTATTTCTTCCCTGCGATGTATGGAGAAGGTTATGATGTCATTTCGCAATTGATCAACAATGCACATCCGGATACCATCATGCACAACACCTTGTTCTATGGAAGCAACACCCTGTTGCTCTATCTGGGATTGGTATTGCTGCTGAAAGTATTTGCCACAACAGCTACCAATGGTGCAGGAGGTTGTGGAGGAGTATTCGCGCCATCGTTGTTCCTTGGCTGTATCGCCGGCTTCATCTTTGCGAACCTTTGGAACGATGCATTAGGGTTGGAGCTAGGCAACAACGGATTCCTTTCATCAAAGAACTGTGCCCTATACGGTATGGCAGGATTAATGTCTGGTGTCATGCATGCTCCTCTAACGGGCATCTTCCTCATTGCTGAGTTAACAGGAGGCTATGGACTATTTGTTCCACTGATGATCGTTTCAGTGATGTCCTATCTCACTATCAACACCTTTGAGCCTCATAGCATTTATGCCATGCGATTGGCCCGAAAAGGTGAACTGATTACCCACGATAAGGATCAGGCCATCCTCACCATCATCAATCTGGAGTCGCAGATTGAAACGGATTACAAGTCATTTACCCCGGATATGGACCTTGGCAAGATGGTATCAGTCATATCAAAAGCACATCGTAACATTTTCCCCGTAACCGATCAGAACGGTGTATTCTTAGGAGTAGTCACACTCGACTCCATCCGAAAATATATCTTCCGCCCCGAACTGTACCACCAGTTCACAGTCACGTCATTCATGAAAGACCCTCCTGCACTCTTGAACACGAACGACACCCTGAAAACTGCAACAGAAAAATTTGACGAAACCAAAGCATGGAACCTGCCTGTCGTCAACGACGAGCATCAGTTCCTCGGCTTTGTATCCCGCTCAGGATTGTTTAATTCGTACCGAGAAGTACTCGTGAATTTCTCTGCCGAATAATCCTATTTAAACCTATAAAACTCTATATTACCCTATATTATATAAATAAGGTGTATGAAGAAAGAAGAACTAAGAATCGTATATATGGGAACTCCCGATTTTGCTGTCGAGAGTCTAAGATGTCTTGTCGAAGGCGGTTATAACATTGTAGGTGTCATCACAATGCCCGACAAGCCGATAGGACGTCATGGTAGCATATTGCAACCCAGCCCTGTAAAGGCATACGCTGTAGAACACAATCTAAAAGTACTTCAGCCCGTCAAACTTAAAGACGAGACATTTATCGAAGAACTGCGTTCGCTCCAAGCCGATCTGCAAATCGTAGTAGCCTTCCGTATGTTGCCTGAAGTCGTTTGGAACATGCCACGCTTGGGGACCTTCAATCTTCATGCTTCTCTGCTGCCACAATATCGAGGCGCTGCCCCACTCAATTGGGCAATCATCAATGGCGAGACCGAAACTGGTATTACCACCTTCTTTCTAAAACATGAAATCGACACAGGAAAGGTGATTCAGCAAGTACGTATTCCCATAGAAGACACCGACAACGTAGGAATCATCCACGACAAACTCATGATGCTGGGAGGGCAACTGGTCACAGAAACCGTAGATAACATTCTGGCAGACAACATCCATCCTATTGAACAAAGTGAGCTAACAAATGCGGTCCAAGAATTGAAACCGGCTCCCAAAATCTTTCGCGAGACCTGTCGCATTGATTGGCAACAAAAGAACACAAAACAGATCTATGACTTCATCCGAGGTCTCAGTCCCTATCCTGCCGCATGGACAGAACTGCAGACTACCAACAAAACTCTTGAGGTCAAAATCTACGAAGCCACTAAAGAGTTTTCCTCCAATGCAGGCACCATCGGTAACATCTGCACAGATGGGAAGACCTACCTCAAAGTTAAGACATCCGACGGTTATATTAACATCCAAACCCTACAACTCTCAGGAAAGAAAAAAATGGCTGTAAGCGACTTCTTACGAGGGTTTAAATGCGAAAACGGAATGAGAATGTGTTAAAAATAACAGGATTTCAGCATTTTTTCTTGATTTTTCTTGCATATATGCCAAATCTTGTGTTAATTTGCAACCGATTTTGAGAACTTTCATAAATTTACGAACTTAAAAACAAGTATTGCCTATCGAAAAAACATTACGCTAATTAACAATGTCAGTCAATGCAGTGTTGACGACTACGTGTGTTGAGACTGATCCTAAACAGAGCATAATGAATAATTTGAAAACCCTTACCGACGAAGCATTGGTAAGATTTTACGTAGAAGGCAATCATGAAGCATTCAACGTTTTGTTGAATCGTTATGAAAGTAAAGTTTTTTCATATATCTCTTATATCGTACGTAACAACGATGTAGCCGAGGATTTGTTCCAGGATACATTCATGCGTGTGGTTGCTACGCTCAAAAACGGCAAATATGCTGAGCAGCAGAAGTTCAGCGCATGGCTCATGCGTATCACCCACAACATCTTAGTCGACTATTTCCGTCAAGTGAACAACGAAAAAAATATCTCGAACGATGAGAACGAGATCGACTTGTTCAATGACATCAAACTGGCTGACGAAAACAACGTCGAAACCCAGATTATCCAGACTCAAAACCTCTGTGGCTTGCAACAGATTATTAAGATGCTGCCCGACAACCAGCAGCAAATCATCAATCTGCGCTTCTATCAGGACATGAGTTTCAAGGACATTGCTGTCATGCTCAACTGTAGCATTAACACGGCTTTGGGCAGAACAAGATACGCACTAATCAACCTGCGAAAGCTTGCTATTGCCCACAATATCAGCCTCGCTTCGTAAGGACATCATTTTGCCTTTCATTACCTTATTTTTTACCCATTCATTGACTTAAACGCGCAATCTTTAACACGTTTTTGCAAAAAAATGGGGAAAAAATGAAAAAAAAGGCTGTTTGCGATAACAACGTATTGAAAAACGTCGTAACTTTGCACCGGTTTTAGAAAGCAAATGATTGTTTAACAATTTAAATTACAAAAAAATGAAGAAGCTTTTAGTTGCATTCGTTGCAGTTGTTGCTGTTTCTTTCGCATCTTGCGTTAATGGTAACACAGAGGCTAACGCTACAGACACAATCGACTCTATCGTAAACGAAGTTGAGGAAGTAGTTGACAGTCTTGTTGCTGATACTGCAGTTGTTGATTCTGTTGCTGAATAATTAGCTACACAACGAATCGCATTTAGGTTTTACACCTAATTGAGAGAATTGAAACCTGGAGACTTAGTCAACAGGTTTTTTTCTTTTTCTCCCGTTCACCATTTCGTAATATCGATATTACGTTATCACGTCAACTCTTCACGTCCCCTCATGTCCTCCATCTACATCCATATCCCCTTTTGCAAAAGCCGCTGCATCTACTGCGACTTCTTCTCGACCACGCAATTACCATTGCGCACTCAATACGTGGATGCTGTATGTAAGGAAGTTGCCCTTACGGACAAGTATTTAGATGGTGACACTATTCATTCCATCTATTTTGGAGGAGGGACACCTTCACAATTGTCTGTTGCACAGATTCGTGGCATACTCGACACCATTGTCCAGCACCACCCTATTGCTGCCGATTGTGAAATCACCATTGAACTGAACCCCGATGATGTCACACCAGCCTATGTCGCAGAGTTACATGATTCACCCATCAACCGCATCAGTCTCGGCATTCAAACCTTCTGTGATGCCACTTTACAGTTTATTCACCGCCGACATACTGCACAAGAAGCCATCAATGCAGTCCGACTGCTTCAATCCAGCGGATATGACAACATCAGCATTGACTTGATGTTCGGTTTTCCTGGAGAAACAATCGATGATTGGCGAAATGATATCAGTCAAGCTCTACAACTTGACATCCAGCATCTCTCTGCTTATTCACTCATGTATGAAGAAGGTACCCGACTATATGAGATGCTGACCTCCCATCACATCCAGGAAATCGACGAAGAGCGCTCACAAGACATGTATCGCTTACTCATGGAACAGATGCAAGAAGCAGGATTCGAGCACTATGAGATTTCCAACTTTGCTAAACCCAATTACTACTCACGCCACAACTCCAGCTACTGGAACAACACCCATTACCTAGGACTGGGCGCTGGCGCACATTCCTACAATGGTAACAGCCGACAGAGCAATGTCTGCAATCTCCAGCAGTATATCAACGGCATCAACAAACAGCAGCCAGTCATCGACCTTGAAGTACTCACCAAAGACCAACAATTCAATGAGATGGTGATGACCCGGCTACGCACCAGCAAGGGACTTCAGTTAGAGGCCGTCAAGCAGCAGTTTGGTTCAGACTATTACACCCATCTTGTCCAGGCAGCCACACCTTATTATAATATAGGATTGTTAAAAAACACAGATGGGAACTTGATTCTCACCCCTAAAGGAATCTATACTTCCAACGACATCATCGCCTCACTTTTCGTCTGACTGCTTGCACACTTTTCAACCACTTTTCACCCTCCTTTTCATTACATTTTGCCGCCTACCAACACGTTTTTTATAAAAAGTTTGACATTATTCGAAAAAAAGTAATGTCAGTTCAGTTTTTTTCCGTAACTTGCGGCTCCAAATTCCGACCCACACTCGAAAACGGAACAAAAACCTAACAAGATAACATACAATCTTAATATTTACAAACATGAAAGTTTATAAGACTAACGAAATCAAAAACATTACCATTTTAGGTAATGACGGTGCAGGTAAGACTACCTTGACCGAGACCTTACTTTTCGAAGCAGGTGCGATCAGTCGCCGCGGACGTATTTCACAGAAAAACACCGTGAGCGACTATTTCCCAGTAGAACAGGAATACGGCTATAGCGTATTCTCAACAGTATTCCACACAGAGTGGAACGGTAAGAAACTCAATTTCATCGACAGTCCAGGTGCTGACGACTTCGCTGGTGCAGCAATGGCAGCCCTCTCTGTAACAGACACCGCAGTGATTCTGCTCAATGGTGCTGCAGGTGTGGAGGTTGGTACACAGAACCACTTCCGCTACACAGAGAAATTGGGTAAACCATGTATCTTCTTGGTAAACCAACTCGACCATGAGAAGTGCGATTTCCACAGCTGTGTAGAGCAGTTACAAGACCTCTATGGTAGCAAAGTCGTACAGGTTCAGTATCCTTTGAACGAAGGTCCTAACTTCAATGCCTTTATCGATGTATTGCTCATGAAGAAATATTCATGGAAGCCTGAAGGTGGTGCTCCAACAATCGAAGACATCCCTGCAGAGGAAATGGATAAGGCACAGGAACTGCATCGCCAGCTGGTTGAAGCTGCAGCAGAGAATGACGAGAGCCTGATGGAGAAGTTCTTCGAGAGTGAAGAACTCACCGAAGACGAATGTCGTGAGGGTATCCGCAAGGGTTTGGCAAGTCGTGGCATGTTCCCTGTATTCTGCGTTTGCGCAGCAAAAGACATGGGTGTACGCCGCATGATGGAATTCCTCGGCAATGTCGTACCATTCGTAGATGAGATGCCAGAAGTTGAAGCAACCAACGGAACTGTTGTTAAACCAGATCCAAATGGTCCTACTGCACTCTATTTCTTCAAGACTGCTAATGAGCCACATATCGGTGGCGTACAATACTTCAAAGTATTGAGCGGAACAGTTCACGAAGGCGACGACCTCACCAATTCTGACCGTGGTAGCAAGGAGCGTATTGCACAGTTGTTTGTCTGTGCAGGTCCTAACCGTACAAAGGTTGAGGAACTCGTAGCTGGCGATATCGGCTGTACAACCAAACTGAAGGATGTACGTACAGGCAACACACTCGTAGGTAAGGATTGTGATTGGAAGTTCAACCTTGTGAAGTATCCAGAGCCTAAGTACATCCGTGCAATAAAGGCAGAAAACGAGTCAGATACTGAAAAGATGATTTCTGCAATCCAGAAGATGGCTCAAGAAGATCCTACATGGGTTATCGAACAGAGCAAGGAACTGAAGCAGACGCTTATCAAGGGTCAGGGCGAATTCCACCTCCGCACCCTCAAGTGGCGTTTGGAAAACAACGAAAAGATTAAGATCAATTACGGAGAGCAAAAGATACCTTATCGTGAGACTATCACCAAGGCTGCTCGTGCCGACTATCGTCACAAGAAGCAGTCAGGTGGTGCAGGTCAGTTCGGTGAAGTACACTTGATTGTCGAGCCTTACTCTGAAGGAATGCCTGAACCAACACTCTACAAGTTCAATGGTCAGGAATACAAGATGACCATCAAGGGTAAAGAAGAGGTAGACCTCGAATGGGGTGGTAAGTTTGTCTTCTACAACTCAGTTGTTGGTGGTGCCATCGATACACGCTTCCTCCCAGCAATCCAGAAGGGTATCATGGGACGTCTCGAGCAAGGTCCGTTGACAGGTAGCTACGCTCGCGATGTACGCGTTATCGTTTATGACGGAAAGATGCACCCAGTTGACTCTAACGAACTCTCATTCATGCTGGCAGGACGTAATGCCTTCAGCGAGGCATTCAAGAATGCAGGTCCTAAGTTGTTGGAGCCTATCTACGAAGTTGAAGTCCTCACTCCAAGCGACAAAATGGGTGACGTGATGAGCGATATCCAAGGTCGTCGTGGTATGATTGTAGGTAGTGAGAGTGCAAACGGTTACGACAAGTTGGTTGCAAAGATTCCATTGAAGGAATTGGCCAGCTATTCAACTACACTCAGCTCACTCACCGGTGGTCGCGCTTCTTTCTCAATGAAGTTCTCTAACTACGAACTTGTACCAACCGATCTGCAGCAGCAGCTCATGAAAGAGTTCGAAGCTCAGCAGAAAGAAGAAGACTAACAACTTCACAATTTCTAAACCAAAGAGCCAATGTTTGTTAAACATCGGCTCTTTTTTTATTCTTTTTTCTTAATTTAGGGATTTCTTTTAAATGTATTTAGATATTTATTTGTTACTTTGACAAACAAAACTCGAGGACATGAAGAAAACGACCATCTCAATACTCGCTGCAGTTATGGGCATCTCTTTCGTCTGCCTGCTTGCTTTGCAGGTATATTATATAGAAGAGGTGTTAGATTTGCGTCGGCTCCATTTCGTGGAATCCGTCAATCGCAGTTTGCTCGCTACAGCCCATGAGTTAGAGTTGGACGAAGCCACCCGATACCTTAATCAAGGCCCTGATGCCATCAGTGGTATAGCTATGGCATCCGATTCTGTCACAGTGACCACCGACTCAGCCTTCATTCAGCGCACTCACACCATCACAGCAAAAGATGGTAGCGCCTTTTCCACCATCGAGACAACTGCAAATACAAAGTTCTCCGACAAATACTTCACGAAACGTCCCAATGAGAAAGCCATGCCACGTTCGCTCGAGTCAATCATGAAAGAGCGCTACGACAACGGAAAGGCATTGATTGAGGAAGTTATATACAGTATGCTCTACACGGCCAGCGATAGACCGCTGGAAGACCGCATCGACATCAATGTACTCGACCAAACCCTGCGCACCCAGTTGGCAAACAACGGCATCAACATCCCTTACCACTTCTCCGTTTATACCAGCAACGGCAACTTGGTAATGCGCTGTTCGGACTATGAAACCGAAGGAGAAAACAACGCCTTCACCACAACCATTTTCCGTAACGACCCGGTACAAAAAATGGGAACTCTTAAGGTACACTTCCCAATGTACTCAAAATACATCACACAATCCATCTGGTTCCTCATGCCATCGCTCATCTTCACCCTCATTCTGCTCGTCACCTTCATCTTGACGCTCGTAATGGTGTTCCGTCAGAAGAAACTGACAGAAGTGAAGAACGACTTCATCAACAACATGACACATGAGTTCAAGACCCCTATCTCCAGCATCTCGCTGGCGGCCCAGATGCTGTGCGATGAATCCGTACCAAAGAGCGAAAAGATGACCAAACGACTGGCAACCACGATCAACGACGAAACCAACCGTTTACGTTTCCAAGTCGAGAAAGTGCTTCAGCTCTCCATGTACGAAAACCAGCGAGCCAGACTCAACTTGCGCGAGGTCGATGCCAACGAATTGATAGCCGGCGTCATCCACACCTTTACACTCAAAGTGGAAAAGAACGGAGGGAAAATCATCTCCAATCTTCGTGCAGAAAACCCAAACATCTATGTAGACGAGATGCACTTCACAAACGTTATCTTTAATTTGATGGATAATGCAGTGAAATACCGACGTCAAGATGCACAACTCGAACTGAAACTATCCACCTGGAACGAGAACGATCGACTCTGCATCTCCATTCAAGACAATGGAATCGGCATCAAGAAAGACGACATCAAGAAGATCTTCGAGAAGTTCTATCGCGTCCACACAGGCAACCTCCACGATGTCAAAGGATTCGGACTCGGTCTCGCCTACGTCAAGAAAATCATCACCGAGCACAAAGGTACCATCACAGCTGAAAGCGAACTCGGCATCGGCACCAAGTTCATCATCAAAATGCCGTTGGTATGATAATGGTTATGGGGTAATGGTTATTGGTTATAGAAAAAAATTAATTATGCATTATGCATTATGAATTATAAATTAATAAACAATACGATTATGGAAGAAAGAATGGACAATGCTCGCATCATGTTATGCGAAGACGACGAAAACCTGGGTATGTTACTTCGTGAATACCTCGAGGCAAAGAACTATAGTGTCGACCTCTGTGTCGACGGAGAAGAAGGTTTGGAAACCTTCCAGCAGAAGAAATACGACTTGTGCATCCTGGATGTCATGATGCCGAAGATGGACGGATTCACGCTGGCCTACAAGATTCGTGAAATCAACTCCGATGTGCCTTTCATGTTCCTCACAGCCAAAACGCTTAAAGACGATGTGAAGCAAGGATTCGAACTCGGAGCCGATGACTACATTACTAAACCCTTCTCAATGGAAGAAGTAGTATTCCGCATCGAAGCTATCCTGCGCCGTGTCAAAGGGAAAAAGAGTGCCAACTCATCCATCTTCCAGATTGGCAAGTTTACTTTCGACTCCAAGAAGCAGACACTCACCTACGACAACGTACAGGAGAAACTCACCACGAAGGAGTCCGACCTACTTAAGCTTCTCGCCAGCAAGCAGAACGAACTGCTACAGCGCGACTATGCACTTCGTGCCATCTGGGTCGACAACAACTATTACAACGCACGTTCAATGGATGTCTACATCACCAAACTGCGTAAGTTGCTCAAAGACGACCCAAACGTTGAACTTATCAACGTACATGGCAAAGGCTACAAGCTCGTAGTGACAGAATAATCACTCTTTATTATCAATTATCAATTGTCAATTGTCAAAAAAGCGTTTAAGCCGAACATAAATCAAGTTTATTTGAATTTATTGAGGCGTAGCATTTTGCGCATAGTGAATTAATTTGTATCTTTGCACCCAAATTTACAAAGAAACTATATTATGGCATTAATTACAGTTAATTCGTACGACGAATTTGCCGCCTATTTAGGCAAAGAATTAGGAAAGTCTGATTGGCTCTTGATTGATCAAGACCGCATCAATAAGTTTGCGGACGCAACACTCGACCATCAGTGGATACATGTCGATACCGAACGAGCCAAGACCGATAGTCCATACCACTCAACCATCGCACACGGCTACCTCACCCTCTCCCTCCTGCCCCACCTCTATCAGGAAGTTATCGAGGCCCGTAACATCAAAATGCTGGTCAACTACGGCATGGACAAGATGAAATTCGGTCTGCCCGTCCTTGTAGGCAAACGTGTCCGTCTGTCATGCATGCTATACAACATCGCTAACCTGCGCGGCACAGCCAAGGTGGAGATCAAGTTCACCCTCGAAATCGAGGACGAACACAAACCTGCGCTCGAAGGCATCGCCACCTTCCTTTATATGTTCAACAACTAACATGTTGTACTTCACAACAAACGAGTGGAATCAGTCAATGGTTCCACTCATTTTTTGTGGTTTACGATAACAAGGACTTATTCGACAATAACCCTTGGTTATTTGATGATAACCATAGGTTATTAGGGAAAAGGAGAAAATAAATGGGAAAATATGACTTAACATCACAAAAAAGCAAGGTTTTTGAAGAGAAAAATACATTGATTTACATAAAAATAGCAAATGGTAAATGGTGAAATGGACAAAAATGCGTTTAAACCGAGCAAAAAACAAATAAATTTGATTTTTCGAGGCGAAGCATTTTGCGCAAAGCGAAATAATTATTACCTTTGCGACGCAAAGAAATAATAAAAGTATGGATATACGAAGACAATTAAACTATATCATATTACCGAGGAACGACAACAAACGCTCGAAAATGTATGATTGGGTCATGCTGTGTGCCATCATCATGGGTATAATCCCTTTGATGTTCCGCTCGCAGCATCCGATTTTTGTATGGTTCGACATCATATCATGCATCTGCTTTGTTATTGATTATTTCTTACGATGGTTCACGGTGGGTGTTCGTACAAAAAGAAAGCAATGGGTAGCATATCTTATCTATCCATTCACACCCATGGCCATCATTGACTTGCTGTCCATTCTGCCAACACTAAGTTTGATTTCTCCTGCATTCAAGATGGCTCGTGTCTCTCGTTTGCTAAAGATATTGAGAGTGGTTAAGATTATCAGGTATTTCGAATCGTTGGAGATTATCCTCGCTGTGATAAGAAAACAGCGGAAAATACTGTATGCAGTACTTTCCGTTGCAATCTTCTATACCTTCATCACTGCAATGATTATGTTCAATGCAGAGGAGGAAATCAACCCTGAGACAGGCGAATACTTCTTCTCCGACTTCTTCGATGCATTCTACTGGGCAGCCTGCACCTTAACCACCGTAGGCTATGGAGACATCTACCCGATTTCAGACACAGGAAGAATCATCAGCATCCTGTCCTCGTTTGTGGGTATCGCTATCATCGCCCTACCCTCCGGTATCATCACGGCGGGCTACTTGGAAGAGTTGAGGAACAAGAAGGAGAACGCTATTGAGGAGGATTCTCCTGACTCTCAAATGGAGCTATAGTCTTCTCATCGTCTAATCTTCCTGATACTCGAGGATGTCGCCAGGCTGGCAGTCGAGAGCTTTACAGATGGCTTCAAGGGTAGAGAATCGAACGGCTTTAGCCTTACCTGTTTTCAATATAGACAGATTGGCTTGGGTGATACCTATCTTCTCTGCCAGTTCCTGTGATGACATCTTACGCTTGGCCATCATCACATCTACATTTACAATGATACTCATAAGTCTCAACGATTAGATGGTCAATTCCTGCTCTTCTTTCATTTCCTTACCCATAAGGATGATTTGCGAGATAATCATCAGCGCCAAACCTGTAATAATATACATGCTGTTCGTGTCATTTTTAAACACGACATAATAGTCGGCCAACTGGATATGATGCATATTATACTGTGTTATTGCATAACTAACAATCGTCTGGTACAAATAAAGAGCGCTGAGCAGGATACCCGTGATTTCGAGGTATTTAGACACTTGTGTCACAAACACTTCTCCACGACGAATGCGGCGAACCAATTTAATTACTAAACAAAGTATCCAGATAATCACAATGAGTCCTCCTACTGACGTGATGACAGAAACTATAAATAGAGTATTAAAGAACCTGTTTTGCGAGGCGGGAACTGACAATTGCACTTTGTGCATCTCCACCATATAGGTTTGTTGCTCCCCTTTGTCACGATCTACCATCTTTGCAGTTGAGATAAGCGACTTTTGCGTTGTCCGATCTTTAGGTGTAACATAAACTTCATAGCTATATGTTTCATGATTGGTTGTGATGACAGTACCGTCGGCACGTGTTTCACGACTCATAAAATCAGGTGGGCAATCCACAAATTCCAATTTGTCATCAGGAGTTGAATACCATGATGGCACTTTGATATAAAATAAGTTGGTTACTACAAAATAGATAAGTACTACAACAAACAGGGTGCTGTAAATTTTTAGTTTTTTGCTCATAATTAATAATAATTTATTGTTAAACGATAAATAATTTCGGTGCAAAGGTAATTACTTTATTACATTCCACAAAGAAAAAAAGCAAAAAAATATCGAAAAACAATAAATTTTTATCAAAAAGGAGCATCAAATGCCCTTTATGTGCAAAAAATCAGCCGACTCACTTATGAAAATGAATCGGCTGAATGGTATAGTGCCAAGACCAATATGATTATTCCGTCTTGTGTTTCGTTACCGACTCAAACGGATTGATGGTCTTACCTTCTGGGTCGGGATAGAACATATTACCGTGGCTTACCATTTCTGCAAATGGTTTCGCTGTGGTCTTGTCGTCAAGATCATCATGATCTCCTTTCCTTGTTAAATAATGTGCTGCCATATAGTTGAAGAGTTTAAAGTGTCACTTGTTTTCCTGCCGTGACAGGAATTTCGTATTCATATATTCCATATTCAGGATAGGTCTTCACCTGAGTACCTTGCTTGATTGGAGTCGATGTTCGCAGACGTAGCGTACCTGAATAGGTTGGTTTGATGACGGCATTAGTCAACTTACCATCCTTCCATGAGATATTTACCTCATATCCTCCACGAGCTTTCAGACCACTCACACTACCCTCTCCCCATGCTTTCGGCAAGGCAGGAAGGAGGTGTACGGCTCCGTCATGACTTTGTAGCAACATCTCAGCCACACCAGCTGTAGCACCAAAGTTTCCGTCAATCTGGAATGGTGGGTGTGCATCAAACAGGTTAGGGAACGTACGTCCGTTCGGATACTGACGTTCCTGTCCTTCGTTTGGCAGCAGACGCAGCATATTGGAGATAATGGTGAAGGCATGATCGCCATCGAGCATACGAGCCCAGAAGTTAATCTTCCATCCTAAGCTCCATCCTGTGGCTTGATCACCACGCTGTTCGAGCGTCTTGCCTGCAGCCTTGAAGAGGTCAGGAGTAGTAAATGGAGAAATCTGAGCTGAAGGATAAAGACCATAAAGGTGTGAGATGTGACGATGCTGGTCGCGTGGGTCATCGAGGTCATCACGCCATTCCTGCAACTGACCATACTGCCCCACTTTCATTTTTGGCAACATTGCGATGGCACGCTCCAGTTTTTTCTGCAAGTCGGCATCTTCGCCCAATACTTTTGCAGCCTGCAATGCCTGATTGAGAGCATCGAAAGCAATCTGATTGTCCATCGTACAACCTGCAGTTACGTTACTTGACTTACCTCGTCCGCCATGTTCTGGGCTGACAGAAGGAACTACGAGCAGTTCTCCGTCACGCTCAACCATATAGTCAAGATAGAAGATCGCTGCATCACGCAAAATTGGGTAGTATTCCTTCAGGAAGTCCTGATCAAGGGTATAGAGATAGTGCTCCCACAGATGAGTAGCTAACCAAGCACCACCGTTAGGGAACATTCCCCATGCAGCACCGTCGACAGGACCTGCAACGCGCCAGATATCCGTATTATGATGTGCCATCCATCCACGACAACCATACATCTGACGAGCGGTCACCTTACCAGTCTCGCTCAGGTCTTTTATCATACTGAAAAGAGGTCCATTGGTCTCTGGAATATTACAGATTTCTGCAGGCCAGTAGTTCATCTCGGCATTGATATTGATGGTGTACTTACTGTCCCAAGGAGCGTTGAACTTGTCGTTCCATACACCCTGCAGATTCGCAGCCTGACCACCTTCTTGCGAAGAAGAAATCAAGAGATAACGACCGAAATTGAACAGCAGAGCCACCATTCCCATATCCTTGCTTCCGTAAAATTTATCGAGTCGCTGAGGAGTTGGCAACTTGGCTATCTCAGGGTCGCTTGTGAGTCTGAGGTTCACACGCTTATATTGTTCCTGATATTTTGCCACATGACGCTTCAGCAATTGCGCAAAATTCATGGTTTCAGCTTGCGTCAGGAGTTCTTCGTTCTTTGCGTCAGCATTACCGCTCACATCATGATAGTTGACAAAATTGGTCGCAGCACAAATGTATAAAGTAGCCTCGGAAGCTCCCTCAATCATAAGATTGTTACCATCAACACGTACCTTACCATCTGTCTTCACATCGGTACGGCAACGAGCTGTCAAAGCTGCCTTGATGCCTTCATGATCTACACCAGGAATTGTAGCCACAAGACGCTGTCCCTCGGCCTCTACTTTGCTGTTCGGCATACGACAGTCGTGATAGAGTTTGAAACTCATCCCCTTCTTGCTGGCCTTGATATTGACTACTACGACACCATCAGCCATCGAAGCGATGACACGACGAGTATATTTCACGCCATTATATATATAAGAGGTGGTAGCTGTTGCTGTCTGCAAATCCAGTTCACGACAGAAATCCTTCACTTGATCATGTCCGAAGTCCATCTTCACCGACCCTAGCGTAAGGAATCGCATACCATGAGGACCTGGGATAAACTGCTGGTTGATAATGTTCTCTGCCTCGCGCTCCTTACCGTCGAAAATCAGGCTACGTACCTCTGTGAGATACTGAAGTGAAGTCTTGCTGTTGTTGTCGTGCGGTCCGCCACTCCAGAAAGTTTCCTCGTTCAGTTGGATTTCCGCCGTTTGCGTGCCTCCATACACCATTGCGCCCATGCGCGAATTTCCTAATGGTACTGCTTCCAGCCAGAAATTAGCAGGTTTGTCATACCATAAACGCTGATCATTATCCGATACAGGAGCTGCCTTCACCGTCAGAACGACAGCAAACAAAAGTAGTGATGTCCACAAGTGTTTCATGATTGTAACTTTGATTTGAATTGTTATTATACTTTGCGATTGCAAAATTAGTAAAAAACCGCCAAAAACTCGCAATTCTTTTGTTAAACTAACAAAAAAACACACATTATTCTATTATTTACGCTAAGTTTTGCGATTCATTCAAGAAAAAACCTTAAATTTGCAACGGATAATACCAATTAGTATAAATCAACTTATTTACAAACTTTTAAACAAAAAACAAATGAAACATTTTACTAAGCTTTTCGCAGCAATCGCTATGATGTTGGTTGCTATTTGTGCGAGTGCAAAAACAGAAAAAGTGCATGCCACTTTCGAAAGTCCAACTAACACAAATACAACATGGACAGCGGATGCATCCGGTAACACTAAGGGTACTTTCACATGGTCTACCACTTATTACAACCAGTTGAGAAACATCGGTCTGCCTAACGGCGACATCACAAAGTACAAAAAGTTGGTTGTAGACTGTAAGATGGTGACTGGCACTCAGTTCCGCATCTTGTTCTACAAGGGTGGTTCTAACCTCACTCTTTATGCTCAGGATGGTGTAAACGAATTTATCATCAAGGACGAACTGGAGAAGGTTGCACCAAATGACTACAACGAGTACATGCTTCAGTGTGATGAGATTTGCCTGTCTGGAGACAACGGTACTGCTCCTGGAGAGGCTATCATCAATGATGTTTATCTTGAGACTTACGACGATGAGGGCGTGAAAACTTACGCTACCTTCGAAAGTCCAACCAACACGAACACAACATGGACAGCGGATGCATCAGGTGACACTAAGGGTACTTTCACATGGTCTACAACTTATTACAACCAGTTGAGAAACATCGGTCTGCCTAACGGCGACATCTCTAAATACAAGAAGCTGGTTGTAGACTGTAAGATGGTGACTGGCACTCAGTTCCGCATCTTGTTCTACAAGGGAGGTTCTAATCTCACACTTTACGCAAAGGATGGTGTAAACGAGTTCATCATCAAGGACGAACTGGAGAAGGTTGCACCAAATGACTACAACGAGTACATGCTACAGTGTGATGAGATTTGCTTGTCTGGAGACAACGGAACTGCCCCAGGAGAGGCAATCATTAATAGCGTATATCTTGAAACATATCCAGAGAACGAGTCAGTAGAAATTCCAGATATTCAGTACGAAGAAGACCCAGGCAGACCAGAAGGTGACTTTATTGACTTCGCAGCAGCATTCCCAGAACTCCAGCCAAGAATTGGTTTAGGCACTGATTCTCATCCAATTGTACTTGGTAACGGTGAGGTTGTTGTAGGTCAGAGAAGTCAGACTGTCATTGCAGACCTCTCTGCATACAGCAAACTGACAATCGTGACATCTCCAAACATGAAGCTTGTGCTCTACATGAACCATGAGGTTGCTGCTCAGCAGAATGCTGGTGACTATGCAGAGGCTGATGCAGGCAAGTATGTATTCATGGATGTTCAGGCTGACGAGAATGGTCTGATTGAGGTTGACTTGACACAGTTTGACAAGAAGAATCTGAACTGTATCTGCTTACCTTGGGACAACAGCAACAAGGGAACAGTATGGTACATCCTTCTCACTGAAGATGCCCCAATCTTCGACTTCAATGCAATGGACGTTGCAACTTCTGACAACGATGGAAGTACAGCTGGTGACATCACATCTTCGGTTTCATTGACAAAAGGTGGTGTTACAATGACTATTTCTGCAGCTGCAGAAGGTGCAACAACGCCAAACCGTTATTGGAGCACAGCCAAGGGTCCTCAGCTCCGCATGTATAGCGGCCATATCGTCATGGATGCACCAGAAGGCAAGGCTATTACAAAGGTTGAAGTTGACAACGGCAGATGGAACAACAACAATGCAATCAATGGTGAAGCAGGCTATGTTTGGGAAGGCAATTCAACAAACATCGTCATCGACATCGCTGGTAACTCTCAGATGAACAAGATTACTGTTACCCTCGCTGACAAGAACGACGAGACAACTACTTACGAAGGACTTCCAACTTCTATCAACACCGCTAAGGCTGTTGCAGAGAAGAGTGAAATATTCAACATCGCAGGTCAGAAGCTCGTTGCTCCAACGAAGGGTATCAACATCATTGGTGGCAAAAAGGTATTGGTTAAGTAATCCATCAGGATGATATAAAAAACAGACGGGGTCACGTAATGTGAACCCCGTTTGTTGTTTCCTAAAGTCGGGATGATCAGACTCGAACTGACGACCACACGCCCCCCAGACGTGTACGCTAACCAACTGCGCTACATCCCGATTTCGCTTCACGCAAAGTGCTTCGCCTCAATAATGCCCAAGCAAGCTTGGAACTATGTTCGGCTTAATCGCACTTTTGCCGAAATCGACTGCAAAGGTAATAAATAATTCATAATTCACAATGCATAATGCATAATTATTTTGCTAAACGAGTGTTTTCATGCTGTTTCTCCCGAAAAAATACTATTTAATTATGAATTAATCACTAACTTTGCATCGAAAAAATACAAACATTATGAAAAAGATTTGTCTAACAATTGGTTTACTTTGTTGCATGATGATGAGCATTCATGCACAGACTACCGTAGAGAGTATCAGGGAAAGGTATAACGGCATCAAGAGCTATCTGGCAGAGATGATGAAGGAGGACGGCGTTCCTGCCGAGTATTGCCAACTGCATGTGAAGCAGAACCTGCCTGGCACAGGGCCGCACTTCGAGGACATGCTCCTCTATTGGGGCGACGACGAGGACGATGAAGATGAGATTTACCCCAATCACCACATATGCTATGCCCAGACGAAATACAACTTCGCAGCGCGTGAGTTCTACGAGGAGTATTTATACGACGACAAAGGCAACCTCATCTTTATCTATGCACGCACGCCCGACTTTGACTTCGATAACGGTCTCATCTACGATTTCCGATTATACTTTAACAAAGGTAAGGTGATGAACGTCATCATCAAGTCGAGTGCCGACGATGGAAAAACCTTCAAGGATGTGTACACAGGCACGACCGTGCCGAAACAATATTCAGAGGAATTCGACCGTTGCCTCGATGCATCGAAGCGATACAAACAGCTCTTCGATTCCATCGACGACTGCACCAGCCTACTATAGTTGATAATTGAAAATTACCGTTGAGACAATGATACAACAGACAGAAATCACGCTGAAAGCCATGTCGCGCGGATTCCACCTCGTCACAGGTGACATCATGCGCCAGTTGCCACCCCTACCCCGCACAGGCATTATCAATATCTTCACGAAGCACACCAGTTGCGGTCTCACCATCAACGAGAACTGCGACCCCGATGTACGTACCGATATGGAGACCATCTTCAACCGCTTGGTTCCCGAAGGCCGTCCCGACTACCAGCACACCCTCGAAGGCTTGGACGATATGCCCGCACACGCCAAGTCCGTCCTCAGCGGAGTCAGCCTCACTATCCCCATCACGAACGGCCGCCTCAATCTCGGTACTTGGCAAGGTATCTACTTCTGCGAATACCGCTCATATGGTGGTACAAGGAAGTTGGTCGTAACAATTATGGGAGAGTAATACTTATCCTCCTATCAACTCGGATGGTTCATCGTAAACACGCTCGATGTCGTCTATCTGAATTTTACCATCAACGATGAGAATCTTGATGCGGTTGATGCCCTTATAGCCTTCGTCTATGAACTCATAACGCCACCAGTCATTGTTGTCGTCCTCTCGGTAGACGCTCTTCACGCCATCGTTGTCAGGGGTACCGTCCTGTGCGGTAGTTCGGAAGAGCCATATAGCAAGTCCCTCACCGTCGTATTCGTATTCGTCGGCAAGTTTCTTCATCATCTTGTCGGTGCAGTACTCACGGAGGAAGTCCTCTTCGCCGTATAGGTAGTCGTTATACATCGTGGTGATGAAGTCCTTTATTTCGTCGTCGCTGACGGCAGGAGCCTCTACATTCACATTTACTACTTCGGTGCTGTCAGCATCGTTTCCATTGTTGCTTTGAGTATTACCGTTGCATGAACTCAGGGTAATCATAGCCATCGATGCGATGGCCATTGCTGCTAATGTGATAGGTTTACGATTCATAATAATTCTATGTTAATAATGTGCTGCAAAGATAGCAACAACCGAGCGAAGTACAAAATAAATTTACATTTATTTTTACTTCTGAGGTGCATTTTATCTTCGAGCGTAGCTCAATGTAGCAAAATAAAATGAAAATGAAAACGAAAAAAAATGGGAAAAATAGTAAATGGTAAATAGTTAAATGGCAAATTATTATGCATTATGCATTGGCTTTTAAGCCCAAAATGCTAGCGTTCGGCAATAAAAACAAGCTTTTATTGCACTTACTTAACCGCATTTTTTTTGAATTGTGAATAATTTACTACCTTTGCACTCCCAAAGGGATATTTTTTGTTGCAATTGCAGAGGATAGACATTTATTCCAAAAGTAAACTTTGCTTCTTTATTATGATTCGTAGACGTTTCATCATCATAGGACTTCTGACGGTTTTCTTCACCACCTTTTTGGTTTCGTGTCAGCAGAATGGAACTGCCAGAACTGAAAGGGCTATTCGTGACTCCATTAAGTGGGAAGACTCAGCATACCACATGGTTCAGAAAATGGACTACTACTATGGGAACAATATGACGGATTCGATGGAGCTATTCGCTCCTCAGGCAATGGAATTCTGTCAGAAGCATGAGAAATGGCGCTATTATTACAAGATTTGGGCGAATTGTACGATGGACATGGTATGGAGAGGTCTGTTTACGGAAGCGGTAAACGAAGCCAAGAGCATGCAGGAATATGCCCTCAGCAAAGACCATGCGGAAGGTCAGATGTATGCATACCAAGTGTTGGGAATTGCCTATAGTTACCAAAAGAACATGGAAGAGGCCGTTCAATGTTTTAAGCGCGCCTTAGCACAATGCGAAAGGGTCTCCTATCCTGGCAGCAAGTTTGCGCTCTTCAACTATTACGGAAATGCCCTCTGTGAGACAAAGAATTTCGCAACATTAGACTCTGTGCTGACTGAATGGAAGGTAGCAGTAGATGCATTCCCAGTCGATACTACTGATGCAAATGCCGACGTATATGCAAACTGGCATTACAAGTATATGCATATATTGGCAAACTATATGATTGAGATGAAACAATACGATGGGCTTGAAGAGGTGCTCGACTCCGCTACGTATTATGAGAAGATTGACGGCAATTACCCATCGTGCTTATGTCAGTTGGCAACCTGCCGCTATCAATTCGCAATGGCTCGTGGTGACTACGAAGAAGCGCTGCGACAATCAGATCAGATCATCGAAATCAGCGAAGGTTTTGAAATGAGCAACTACATCTTGGCACTTCGTTATCGCAGCAAGGCACTCGAAGCGCTGGGCAACTATCAGGAGGCCTTAGTCAGCCTGCAGCGACATCAAGAGATGAACGATTCAATCTTGGTTGCAGAAAACCGCGAACAGCTGAATACGCTGAACAAGCGTTTTGAGGTGGACGAACTGAAGATGCAAGCCGAACGCGACCAGTTGAAAGCCGAAAGAAGCCAAATGATGCTTGTGTACCTACTCACAGCACTGGCATTTGTTGCTCTCGTTTTCTTCGTCATATATCGTCATCGGGCAGCGGTCAAGTTGGAAAAAGAACACAAGAAACTGGTCGAGGCCTACGCACAACTGGAGGTAGCCAATGCAAAAGCAGAAGAGTCTTCGCGCATGAAGAGTAACTTCATCCGGCAAATCTCGCACGAAATCAATACGCCGCTCAACATCCTATCAGGATTCACACAGATCATTACGATGCCCGATGTAAATCTGAAAAACGAAGAGAAAGAAGAAATCAACAAAGGCATCATGGAGAACACAAATCGTATCACAGGACTGGTGAACAAGATGATAGAACTCTCAGATGCCAACAGCCATACCGTCATCGAGCGCACCGACTCAGTAGAGGTGAAACAGATTGCAGCCGAAGCCGTCGAGAGTTGTGGCATCAGCACAGCCAAACACCTTGTGTTCGAGCAGCACATATCCGAAAAAGATGGAAGCATCGTACTCACCACCAATCACAAGGCAGCCGCCCGTGTTCTCTCGCTCATTCTCGATAATGCACGCAAGTTTACCGCTCCTGCAGAAGCAGAGATACAGACTCAGGGAGAAACTATCGTAGGGAATCTGAAACATGCCTCGTTGTCCGTCAGGGCAGATGAAAACCAAGTATTCTTTACGGTCAAAGATACAGGTATCGGAATCCCTCCATCCGAGGCAGAACATATCTTCGATGAGTTCGTACAACTGGACGACTACTACGATGGAACCGGTATCGGACTGACCGTCGCTCGCAGCATGGCACGCAAACTTGGAGGCGACCTCACACTCGACACCTCATACAGAGGAGGAGCACGCTTTGTGATGTCTTTACCGTTAGATTATTAAGACCCGCTCTGACTATCAAAGTTGAAGGTTTGTGTAAACTAGCAAGCGGAATTATTTCAAAAGTTTGTTGCAATCATCCAGAATTCGCAAATAATTATGCATTATGCCTTATGAATTGTGAATAATTTCGTACCTTTGCACGCAAATTAACTAAAGGGGTGCTGGCCATCATGCCGGCTGAGATCATACCCATGAACCTGATGCAGGTAATGCTGCCGTAGGGACGATTAGATATGTTTTACTCCTTTGTATTGTTTAATCTTTAGTTAAAATCAAACGTATGAAGAAAATGATGATGACAGCCGTTGCGATGATGTTCGCATTGGGCTGTAGTGCCTCAACCGTCGAACCTGATACCATGAAGGTTGAGAAGATTCATGAGATTGTAGTATTGGGCGTGAGGGCGAAGAAAGACGCGCCTTTCGCCGTATCGAACATCAGTCGTGCCAAACTCGAAGCGTTCTCGAAGACAGGACGCGAATTGCCTTTCCTCTTTGCCAACACCCCAGGAGTGGTAGCATGGAGCGAGAACGGACTGGGTACCGGAACCACCTATATGCGCATTCGCGGTGCTGCCGACAGCCGCATCAACGTCACCCTCGATGGCATTGCACTCAATTCGCCCGAAGACCAGTGTGTGTTCTGGGCAAATATGAACTCATACGGCAGTCTGCTGGGTAGCGCACAGATTCAACGCGGTGTCGGCACCTCCACCAATGGTGACGGAGCGTTCGGAGGAACTATCGGTCTTACGAGCAAGATGCCCTCTATGCAACCAACAGTCGAACTGTCGGCTTCGTATGGTTCATATAACACCATGAACTACGGAGGCTCGTTCTCTACGGGTTTGCTTGCCAACCACTTCATCGTCGACGGAGCCTGGCACCAGACGCAGACCGACGGATTCATTCACGGCACGAGCGGCTATAGCGGCAGCTACTACGGAGGTCTGACATTCCTCAACACCGATGGCAACCTCATGCTTCGCTACAAGCATTTCGGCAACTTCGAAAAGACAGGTCAGGCATGGAATGGTGTGACAGCCGGAAACGACGACTACAGCCTCAATGCCTACGACGGCATCAAAACCTACAAGGATCTATGGGATGCCGGTCTCGGACGTTTCAACAGCCTGTACGAGCATTTCGAACCCGACTGGAACGGTGGTTGGGACATCAGCCGCTACACGTTGGCCGACGGAACCCTATGGAACAAAGCCACTGATAACTTCTGGCAGAACCGCAACATCCTCTCACTCTCGTGGGAGATCGACAACCACTGGACCACTACTGCCTCTCTCCACTATACGCACGGCTACGGCTACTACAACGAGTTTCGCTACCACAACAAGCTCAAGAAATTCGGTCTGCCCAACTACGTCGATGCTGATGGCAACACCGTGAAGAAGAGCGATTTCGTCCGCAAGAAAGGGCTGCGTCAGGATGCTTTCGGAATGATTTGGAACATCAACTATCAAGACGACAACCTCGATGTCGTCAGCGGTGCGGCGATGCAGAACTTCGAAGGCAATCACTTCGGCTATGTCACCTATATGAATCCCCCACTCATGTTCGCCCAGATTGCGACGAATGGTGAGTTGAAATACTACGACAGCGATGCCGAGAAGAACGATGCCAACATCTTCACGAAAGCCACCTACCACATCACCCCACAGCTCGATGCTTACGGCGACCTGCAATTCCGCCACGTACGCTATGTCACCAGCGGCATCAACGATAAGTTCTATGCGAACGACGATGGTAGCTACTTCAATCAGCGACTCGAAATCAATAAGCGCTACAACTTCGTCAACCCGAAGGTCGGCTTCAGCTACCACACAGGCATCCACAGCGTCTACGGCTCGTTCGCTCTCAGCCATCGTGAGCCAGAGCGCAACAACTTCACCGACAACGGCAACTACCCAGCCCCACGTTCCGAGCGACTCCTCGACTATGAGTTAGGCTATAGCCTCAATGCTTCGAGATTCCATGTTGGCCTCAACGCCTACTACATGGACTACAAGAATCAGTTCGTGCAGACAGGAGCCAAGAGCGACATCGGCGAGAACCTCACCACCAACATCCCCGACTCCTACCGCATGGGCATCGAACTGCAAGGCGGTATCGACCTCACCTCATGGCTCAACATCGAAGCCAACGCAGCCCTCAGCGCCAATAAGCTGAAGGATTTTGACGAGGTTGTCGAAACTTACGACGATGACTGGAACGACCTCCCACCGACCATTGTCCACTACGACAAGTCCACTCTCGCCTTCTCACCGTCATTCATCGGCAATGCCTTCATCAATTTCCACCACAAAGGCATCCAAGCCACTTGGCACACCGCCAATGTGAGCCGTCAGTATCTCGACAACACCGAGCATCGCGACCGCTCACTGCCCAGCTACTGCATCAGCAATGTGCAACTCAGCTACACCCTCTACTCTTCACGCTCCACTCTTCACGCTTCACTCTTCAAGGAAGCCATCTTCTCCCTCAACTTCAACAACATCTTCAACCGTCACTATGCCGCCAGCGGATGGGTCTACTCCGCCATCGTAGGCAACACCTATCCCGAAGCCAACCGCTACTACCAGATAGGTTACATCCCGATGGCAGGCTTCAACATGATGGGCAGCGTGACGATAAGGTTTTAATAGTCAATGCAAAAATGTAAAAATGTAATTATGAATTATGCATTATGAATTATGAATTCTTTATAGCTCATTGGCTCGACATCGTAACCACCGTCCTCGGACTGGCCTACATCCTCTTCGAATACAAGGCCAGCCGCTGGATGTGGCTCGTAGGATTCCTGATGCAACTACTCGGCATCGTGCTCTATTACCAAAAAGGACTCTATGCCGACTGCGGCATGGAGTTCTACTACCTCGCCATGACCGTCTATGGCTACTGGCGCTGGGTATATAGCGTAAAGCGACAGAACACTCTCCACTCTTCACGCTCCACTCTTCACGCTCTCCCCATCCGCCACTTTCCCAAGAGACTGATACTCCCTTGGATGCTGGTGATTGCTGCCGTGTGGGGCATTATCTATTGGCTGCTCATTACCTTCACCGACAGCACCGTACCCCTTGCCGACAGCTTCACGACAGCCCTCAGCATCGTAGGCATCTGGGCACTCGCCCACAAGTACCTCGAACAATGGTTCATCTGGATAGCCGTCGATGTTGTCACCTGCGGCCTCTATTTCTATAAGGACATCCCCTTCAAAGCCGGACTATATGGCCTCTACGTCATCATCGCCATTGCCGGCTACATCAATTGGCGGAAGAAAATGAAGCTTGGGGCTTTGTGAAACTGAAAAAAATGCGATTAAGCCGAAAAATGCGATTAAGTGAGTGCAGCCTTCGACGTGAGCTCAGGCCGAACGTAGTCAAGCTTGCTTGAACTATGCCGAGCGTGAGTATTTTGGGCGAAGCCAATTCGACTCGTATTTAGGCTTCAAACGCTTCGTATTCAGCCTTCAAACTCTTCACTCTTACATTAAAATAATCTATTAAGCTAGTTCTCTCCCCCTCGGGGGAGTTGGAGAGGGGCTATTAACCCATAATCTATAACCCAATAACCATTATCAATCAGATCCATTCCATCCAAAGTCCCGTAAATATAGTGTGAATGTGATTCTGTGATTGTTACCATATATAGGGAACAATCACTGAATCACAGAATACTACCAACAAATTCAATGAATCATGTGAATTATAAACAAAACATCATTTGATTCTGAACATAGCTCCCCTAAGTTGTGGATTTGTTGCGTTTCGTAATTTTCGACATATATAGTCGAAATTACGAAATGCACAACCACTGCAACAAAGTTCATTGAATCAACAACTATTGTAGCAATCGTACGATATGCAACAAAGGCCGAAATCTGCGGATTGTTCTTATGCGTTTGTTCTTGCACCTTTATATATAGTGCAAGAACGAACGAACAGGAATCCGCACTCTGCAACCAAGAAGTACAGCCGTTGTACTCCTTGAACACAACGGCTGAACACACCAAGCGCAGAAATCATATCCAGTCCATTCCATCCAATTCTCCTTATATGTAGGAGATTGGATGGATGGACGGAAATGATGGAGACAATTGCACCCACGTGAGAAACTTCTCATGTCACTCACCTGTCCCTGTGGCATAGATATTTCTTGCATCATGCTATTACTCCCACAAATTCGCCAATAACACGAAAATCATCCCCATCTTCTGGAGTGATTATAATGCTGTCAAAATCTTTATTGAAAGGTTTCAGTTCCACCCTCTCATGTTGCCAGTTCCCAAACTCATCATAACTCTTTGAACTTGAGTATTCTTTAATGGAATAAGCACCAGAATAATCTGCATCATAATAATTACTATGCTGAACTAGGACAATCTTTCCTTGCCTGCTACCAGCAGGATTAGCCCGAAATACGCAATAATCACCATCGTTGATTCTTGGCTCCATCGAGTGGCCAGAAGCTTGCACTACATACATATTGCGATTTAACTTTCCTATCCCTTCTGCTCGGATCCAACCAAGTTCGCTCACTTCTTCACCCTCACCAAAATAACCACAGGCCGCTTTGATGGAGTACACTGGCAGAAAGTCAATATACTTCACATCATCATTAACTATAGGCTCAATACGTATTACGTTTGTCTCCTCAGGCTTCTCTGCCATCAACTCACGAAAATGCTCAGCCAAAGCTTTGTCGCAGAAATAGACATAACAGCCTTTCATCCCACGAGTCATCAATGTTCGGTACGTGTTTTTGATGATAGCATCAGCTATTTGTCTTGCTTGTGTCGGATTCTTTGACACCATCGCCTTGAAGCCTTTTAGCGACTGGTCGTTAGGAGATCGTTTAAAAGCATCTGTCACAACACGATTATTCTTGTACGATAGGTCAGGACCAACAATTACACCTACATAATCAAGCTCCAATCCTTGACAAGTATGTATACAGCCGATTTGATCAATAGAGCGTTCTCCAATCAGCCAAGGCTCATTATTATTAAAATTCCATTGTTTGCGGAAAAAGAACTGTGGAATCTCTATATCGTATGCCGTATGATCTTGCTTGCTCTTCCAGTCCCAACAATAACCAGCCACTACACGACTCTTGTTGTTACTCTGATTCTTTCGTTTTATTTCTTCAAACATCTCCGTTGGAGAATCATAAATACGAAAATCGTAATCTTCTTCTGTCAGTCGAATATTTGCTGTTTCACGTATCTGAAGGGCATTGTCAAGCCAACTGAGATAGCCGTCAGAGCCATTGCATCGGAACTGCGAACTGAGATGTTCAAGATGAACATCTACCCCCATCTCTTCTGCGCATTGCCTTATATACTGCACACTACCGACATCCTTCATATGGATACGCTGACAATCATCCACAAAGAAGACTGAGAAACGTGCTGTCTTTATTATTTCCTTAATCTGGTTCTCACCCAAGTTGGAGAACATTCCACTCTTCAGATTCAGACGATGAGCCTCATCAACAATCAATGCACCCATCGTATTGGACACAGTCTCAATAAAATTTCCACTTCCGACGAAGAGGTTGTTAATGTATGTCCTTCTAAAGTTGCCAGATAGCTTGACGCTATACACAGCACGCGGTGCGCTGTTCTTTGTAACGTATTGCGAAGCGATACCCTCACTCGTCAGATTCACCAGCAGATTGATTGCCAATACACTCTTTCCAGTACCAGGTCCTCCCTCAACTATCAGCACTTGCTTCTTGCCTTCTTGTGCCTTCTTTGCAAAATATACAGCAGACTCATAAACAACTTTCTGATCATCGAGCATAACGAACTCATCATTTCCCTTCAGCATGGATGTCAGCGAATCGGCTAATTGTTTTGATGGACGTAAACGGCCATTATCAATTTTCCAGATGATATCCTCTGGAGAACAATAACGAACATACCTTAATATATAGTCCTGTAGTCGCGCAGCATCATTCTTTAGGAATACAGGAGCTTTGGCCACATAGTCTTCATAAAGCTTTCCATTTATTATTCCATCGGGCGTATAATTATGAAGATAAGCACAAGGGCATATCTCAACTCCGCGTTCCTGAATGGTAAGATTGTAGTTGGATAGCATATAGGCATAAGACCAAGCCTGATATGATGGATGTGCAACCTCAGCTTTCCCATGTTGAAATCTTGTCACTACGATGCCAGGTTTCTGTGTTGGTTCTGCCTCTTCCCATTGCTTCAGTTCGATGATGATTATCTGCTCACGTTTCTGTGCATTCAGACCTGAGATGATAAAATCTACTCGTTTAGCGGTTAATGGTATTTGATATTCTATAGCAACGCCTGCTTCATCAGGGAGCTCAGGCATATTTACCACCTTATACATAAACTGCATAGAGTTCTCCCACGAGCGAACCTCATTGGGCGAAGTGTGTCTACCCAAGTGTTCGAAGAACGCCTCGTCGATATTGTTAGCTATCGTGTTATTGAATACGTCTTCAACAAACTGCTTTTTGGTGGCTCTATAGATAATCATAACTCATTATACTTCTTTGCACTCCCGTATGCCTTTTCTACAGGATATTTCTCTGCATTCCGTCTTAGTTTATCCAAGACGATTTGCTTGATATCAAGGTCGTATTTGTCAGCTATGAGAATAGCATAATTAAAGATGTCTGCTAACTCCTCTTTCACCTTTTCCACATTCACCTTTGAGGCATCTTTCCATAGAAATGCCTCATTGAGTTCTGCTGCTTCTATTGATAGAGCAAGAGCAAGGTCTTTCCCATTATGAAACTGATCCCAGTCTCTATCTTGAGTGAACTTGACTATTTCTTTTCTCAATTCTTCTAAATCACTCATCCCTTTCCATGTTTAGCATTATACAATTGCATTGCTGATTCATATGCCTTAGAGAAAGGCAAGCCGAGCTTATCAAGCTTCTCAGGAATCGCTCTCGCCCAACTTACATAGTAATATGCAAGTAACTCATATCCGCCAAATTCCTTTTCTGGAATCGATTTGATTGAATATTTCTTCTTAGGGTCTATACCTGTCACACCCACCATCGCAATTTCTAAAGCGATACGATGAACATCATGTAAATCAAGAGAATCAAAATATTCCATTGCTCCCAACATATACATTGACATCATCATTGTTTCTGCAAGGTCTGCTCCGTCTTTATGCCTTTGAGCAAATAGTCCATTTGAGATTTCTACATCTTCAGTTGATGGTGCAGAATTACCGAGTTCCTTCAAATCACTTTCAAACGACAAATCTGCCTTCATACCACCTGTTACCTGGCTCTCATTGATTATTTCAATTAAATCTTCCATATCGAAAGACTGTACGAAATACTCCATCATCTCATATTCGTCACCTGCATTTTGTGAATCAAGATAAGCCTTAAACTCTTCGTAGAGATCCAGAGCTTGTGCATATTCCTGCTTAGTCGGTCGATATTGTCCAATCAAGTTAATTCCATAAATATCCTTGAAATGCATACTTGTGACAATATTCATGACCTTATTTGCATGCACTACCTCCTTAGGGAAGAAACCATTAGAAGCTGACTGCTTGACAGAATTGATGTTGTCCTGCTCCATATGGAGAAGAGAAAGCAACTGAATAGGACGGGCAATCTTGTAATCAGTATAAATCATATGCTCCACAAACAAGTCAAGTGGACAGTTCATAAGTTGAAGACCTAATCCATCTGCAAGATCATAGATTACCTTGTTTAATTCTGCGATTGGGATGTGCTTGTGAACATTCCTCATATAATTGAGATAACGCTTCCTAAAGGCTGCTCTTGTCTGCTCTGAACTGATTACCGCTTTCGCTCTCTTGGCTTTTGTCGCCTGTTGATTCATTTTCAAATGCATCATCTCATGAATAAAAAGATGCTCAACGAAATCCTTCTCAGGATTGTATCTAATAACATGCTCTTTTGCTGCGTGCAAAGGTGCATATTCTAATTTAGCATGAACTTTAAGGCTTCTATCCTCTAATATCCGAATATTTACATGATCGACAGTTTCTAGTTCATCTTTAATGCCTTTCCACACATTTATATAGTTTGTTTGGTCAGCATAGTCTTTCGCAACTGTTAGGTAAAGCTTTACCAACTCTTCACGTACAGCAGGGTTTTCTGGGCGGTCTGCAGATTTCAATGCACCTTTATGACAAATATCAAAAGCCTTTTCAATCCTCCCAAGCTTATAATAGCAGAACGCCAAACCATAATAAGAATTCGCATAAGTATCATCAATACTCATCGCTTTCTCCAGGTAAATAAGAGCATTCTCATAATCCTTGTGCTCCATATAAGTAGCACCAATATTGTTAAGAGCAATAGCATTGTCTGGGTGATATTCTAATACCTTATCATAATATTGCTTTGCATGCTCAACATCATTCTTTTCTTTTGTGAGGATGTTGCCCATAAGAACAAGTGCCCAAATATTTTGAGGGTCACAGCGTAATGCTTCTATCAGTTCATCATAAGCCAAATCTGGATTCTTCTGATGAAACCAATGAAGTTGAGCCAAAGTACGCCATGCTTCTGAGTTTTTGGGGTCATTCTTGACTATCTCCTCTAAGATTGGAAGAGCTTCATCAAACTTATTCTTGTTACACAGGTCTAAAGCCTGCTGTAGCATATCTGCCATACATTAAGCATTAGTGCGTATGCTTA
Source organism: Bacteroidaceae bacterium (assembly GCA_017529865.1). Classification (GTDB taxonomy): domain Bacteria; phylum Bacteroidota; class Bacteroidia; order Bacteroidales; family Bacteroidaceae; genus Colivivens. The sequence goes on along the minus strand of JAFXNA010000048.1, from coordinate 61,272 downwards.
TCTTCGGAGGTAGGCGTTAGGGCATATAGAAAGCACGGACGATCTTCATCCATGCTTCAAAGGCCCTAGGAATAGCCTACCAAACCAGATAAGTCACGCCCATGCTTAACGCATAGACGTTTGCGACTTATTCTTTCGGTTTGGACTTTTAAAATTTCCTAGGTTCTTGAAGCAATTCCGAATAACAGCAAACGCTTGTTAATATTCCACTAAGTTCCACTCCGCCTGCTCTCACCAGAACATGGGTGGCGAAGTTCAGTTGCAAAGATAGTTAAATTAATTTATAATGCACAATTCATAATGCATAATTATTGATTATTCGATGTTTTTCTGGTCAAAAACTTACGTTTTGCTGTTTGCGGCTATCTATAAGTAATGGGTATTGGTATTATAGCTTAGTAGTTTAATAGATTATTAAAAAAGTAAGAGTGAAGAGTTTGAAGGCTGAATACGAAGCATTTGAAGCCTAAATACGAGTCGAATTTACGCTGAATTCGAAGGGTTTGCACGCTGAAAGAAAGACTGAAAAAAATAATGTTTTGCGTTTTTTCACAAAACCTAACACAGAAAAAACACAACTAACTCTGTTTGAACAAGTTTGGCAACAAAATCAAACCTCAACCTAACATAGAAGTCAGAATATGTCGCCCTTACAGGGCTGAGATTGATGGGGTGTCATACCAATAGGGTTGTCACCCTAGATAGGGCTCACACCCTATCCTTTATTATATCGCCCCGTTGGGGCTAAATGGTCAATGTAGAATGCCGTCTGTCGAGTTGTTCCCACCCTGGGAACCAAACGCTCCCACATTGGGGAGCAAACAGTCCCACGTTGGGACTGAGAATGAAGGGTGTATTTTAATAACTGCTTAGTTGGTTAGTGGCTTAATCGGTTAGTAGATTTATAGGGTTATAGAATAGGAGAGCCGAAGCTCTCCTATGGGTGGTGAATGGTTACTGTTGTTCTTCTATGAATGGCAACTCTTCAAGGTACTTGTCAAAGTCGCTTTGGAAAAGGCGGTGTACGAAATTGAGTCGCACGTATCGAATTTACACGGTAACCAACACTGATAACGGCATCAAGATTGTAGAACTGCGTCATATAATTCTTCCCATCAGAAGCAGTTGCCGAGATTTTCTCGGTAACTGAATCCTTGACAAGTTCTCCGCTTGCAAAAATATTCTTCAAATGAAGACCTATATTATCTGTTGAACAATCGAACAGCATACCCATTGCCCTCTGGGTACACCATACGGTTTTGTCCTTGTAATACACCTCTACACCTTGTTCCTTTCCTTCAATCTGAAAGATCAGGAATTCCGCTGTACTATTCCTTATTTCTCGTCTTTTTGCCATATCACTTTTATTGACTCTGCAAATATAGTAAAAAGAATTAATACATGGATGGTTATATCAAATAAAATGAAGAAAAACGAATAATCACAAGCCTTGTGAATTGGATTTGGCTTAATTGCTTTGTTGATTTGTAATGGTTATGGGTTATTGAGCCTCTATGGGATGCAAGTGGTTTCTGAGAAATAGTGCTCGCGCAGGGGTTTGCAGATGGGTTTACCTTCGAGTGTCACCTGCTGCTCCAGACGGATGTCGGCTGAGGAGGCACCTACCTTAACGGTGAACGTGCCGGGCTGGACGTTCCATTGGCGAACCTTACCATCGTTGGTGTAGTAGCCGAATTGCTCGGTGTAGAGTTTCACCTGCACGGTCTTGATTTCTCCTGGCTGGAGCGATATGCGTGCAAAGCCTTGCAACTGGATGGGACGAACAGTTTGTTCGGCACTCGTTGGCGAGAGGTATATCTGGGCTATCTCGTCAGCCTCCATCTCAGCCGTGTTCTCGACTTGGAACGTGAGGGTGATATGCTCGTCGGAGGTCGATGCCGTCGGGTTGATCTTCAGGTTAGAGTACTCGAACGTGGTGTAACTGAGTCCATAGCCGAAAGGCCATGCGACACGTGCGTTGAGAGACGCGGGATTGTTGTAGCACATTGGCTCATAGACCTCGGTGTTGGGATAGCTGACTGAGAGCTTGGCTGAGGGTGACACCTTTCCAAAGAGGATATCGGCAACGGCATTACCTCCTTCTTCGCCCGGATACCACGCCTGAATGACGGCAGCACAGCGCTCTGCAAGTCCGCTGATGACCTGAGCACGACCGCCAAAGACTACGAGCACCACGGGTTTACCGGTTGCCAGCAACTCTTCGACATACTGCTCCTGACGGCCAGGCAGACGCAGACCGTGACGATCGCGATTCTCACCGCAAAGCATTACGTTCTCTCCCACTGCTGCAATGATGACATCGGCCTGACGTGCTAACTTCAAGGCTTCTGCCTTGTCGGCCTTTTCGACGGCATCGACCTTACGATGCAGAATCTCGTACTCCCAAGCTCGTACATCGCCGTTCTTCTTGAAGTCGGTCTCGATGGTATCGGTCCAGTCGCAACCACGTGAATAGAGGAGGGATGGGAGAAGCGTGGAGGGTGAAGCGTGAAGAGACAGATAGTTCTGCATGCCTTCAAGGAGGGTCACCACATGAGGATGGTCTAAATCTTCTGTCACCTTCTTCCAAAAGTATGACATAGCGGGGAAGGAGTAGTCGCCACACATAGCCCACATGGTATTGGCATTGGGGCCGGTTAGAAAGAGAACCCCTCTCTTATCCCCCCCAAGGGGGGAAGACTCATGCAATTTGCTAAGTTTCTCGGGAGTAAGCGGCAATATCCGTTCTCCTCCCCCTTGGGGGGAGGTCGGGAGGAGGTCATTCTCCAACAGCACGATGGACTGTGTAGCAATCTGGTATGCTGTCTGGCGCTCCTCGGGGGTGTCGAGCACAATCGGTTCGTTACTATACAGGTAGGGGTTCTCATCGAGGAGTCCGGCACGGAACTTATAGCGCAGCACATCCTTCACTGCCCGTTCGAAAGCTTCGGGACGCACCAGACCCTGATCGAGTGCTTCCTGCAGAAACTTGTAGTTGTCGCCATGAGGGAAATCCACATCGTTGCCGGCATTGATGGCATCGGCTGCTTTCTGCTTGATATCGTCCGCAAGGAGCTGGTCGATAGATGAGTAGTCGCTCACCACCATTCCGTCGAAGCCCAGATAGTTGCGCAGGATGTCAGTCAGAATCCAGCTATTCGCCACACAATTCGTATCGCGTACGGCATGATAGCCGGGCATCACAGCCTTACTGCCTGCCAGACGTATCATCGCCTCGTGGGGCATCAGGATTTCTTCCATCAGTTCCTTTTCATCGGCATCACCCCCTCCACCATAGCCTAAGTAGTGCTTGGAGCAAGCCCCTACCCCACGTTTGAGGTCGCCCTGCTGAAGTCCCTTAACGAATGCCACACCCATAACAGCTGACAGGTAGCCATCTTCTCCGTATGATTCTTCCAAACGATTGAACGAAGGCACGCGGCACACATCGACCATCGGTGAGAGCGACAGCACGCCACCCATGCGGCGCATTACCGTAGCAGTCTGCTGGGTCTTCAGTTCTGCCAGTTCGGGATTGAACGAGCATGCCTGCCCTATCTGCTGCGGATAGATGGTGGCTCCACGGGTATTGACACCCGACAGTACCTCCTCGTGTATCAGCGCTGGAATGCCACTCGGCGTGTTATTGATCAGCCATTCCTGTATAGCCGCTACACGGTCGCGCAAATCTTCGGGTTCACGTGGTTTCTGACTGGCATACTGTGAGAAGTGTCCGATGCCATTGGGAATCAGTTCGCGGCACTTTGCCGTATCTAAATGGCCTGCCTCATCGAAGAGGACATCCATATACATACCTCGCAACTGGGCGATACGCTCTTCCTGTGTCATGCGGTCGTAGAGCTGGTCGACCTGCTTATCAACCTCGTCGGAACCTACCGTACAGCCTACAAGGGCGCAGAGGGAAAATGTAAAAATGATAGAATGTAAAAATGTAATAATAAATGTATTTCTTCTCATGGTCGTTTGATGTTATTATTTCTTATATACCTTTGAGATCTGGCCCCCTCGATTGCTCACGATGTTCACCCCTGGCATCAGTTCTGCTCGGGGTGTACCATCGACGGCATAAATGAGATGTGAGCTATTCGGACTGACCTGAAGGGCCTCTATTCCTACAGGCGTATTGAGTTCCTGCTCGGTTTTCTTCAGGTCGGAAGTGAAGCCCACATAGCTGAAGACAGAGCGTCCCGAAGTGTTGGTGGAAGTCAGGCCGAACACGGTCTCGCCTGTGAGTTCGTAGCCTTTGTTCTCGTCGATGCTCCATGCGATCATGATACGACCATCCTTCAACGTGCGCACATCGACTGGATTAACGATGTTCACCCACGTACCATTGATATACCACAGCTGTGAGTCGTTCTTGTTGGTGGACACCTCGGTAGCTACAGCCACGAAGTATTTCATGCCCGGTTCCAGATATTTCTTCTCCATATAGCGCAAGGCGATGTTCTGTGCCCCCTTCTTCGTGATGGTGATGGTATTGTTCTTAGCACTATAGGTGATGTCGGACGAGCCCAGACGGTCGCTGACACGATTGCGGTACCAGTCGACTGCCTTCCATTCATAGATGTTTGTAGGGATGGATGCATCGACATTTACAGTCGTCTCGTGTACCTTTCCCAACCCATCGGTATAGGTCACTGTGATGACAGCCTTCCCTTGTTTCTGACCGGCATAGATGATACCGTCGCGTACGGTTGCCACCTCGGGGTCGCTACTTTCGCATACGGCATCGAGGGTGATGAACTGCGAAGTACCATCTGCCAGCTTTGCCTTGACTGCAAACGTAGAGCTCTGACCTAAGAACAGGCTGACACTGGTAGGGGTCACCTGGATGCTCTGAACGGCAGTCACATCGCCTGCAACCAACTGTTCGTTGTCTATGTTCATCTTCACCTCTGCTCCCGCATAGGTCACTTCCTTGCTGAAGCGCTCTGACTGCTGGATGCCTACTCCCACATGCTTGTCGGCATCGACGAGCACGATGCGGAAGGTGCGACTGCTGAGCATCCCATCGAACGAACCCTGACGCTTTCCGATGGTGAGAGTCTGAGTTTGATCATCCCAAGCGAAAGGAATCTCAGAGAAACGGCCTTGCTCGTAGTTGTAGTTGTCGCGCTCATCTTCATAAAGGGTGAACTGTCCGTCAGCACCTGGATAGATGCGGATTTCAAGGTTGTCCCAGTTGCTCTGCTCGCTGTACTGTACCTTCGGTCCCCAAGGCATGATGGTACCTTGAGGCACATAGAGCGGCATGAGTGCCAGATTGACCTCACGCTTCACGGTCTGTCCGCCTTCATACTGTTGTCCTGTCCACAAATCTACCCATTTACCATTTTCTATTTTCGGCAGATAGATGCTGCGTTGGGTAGCCTGTGACTTCACCACAGGTGCAACGAGCAGATTGCTTCCGAACATAAACTGGTCCTTCAACTCGTGTGTGCGAGTATCGGCCGGATAGGCAATACCCATCGCACGCATAAACGAATAACCATCGTTGTACACGCGGCGGTCTGTGCTGTAGATGTATGGCAACAAGGCATAGCGCAGATTGATATAGCGGTTTATCACATCGAAGTAGCTCTCCCCTTCCTTACCGAACTGATAGATGGCACGATCGGTTGCAGAGCCGTGACTGCGCATGATGGTACAGAACGCACCGAACTGAATCCAGCGACAATAGAGTTCGTTGTAGGTATCCTGTCCCGGTCCTTGGAAATTACCATTGAAGAAACCGCCTATATCGCTGTTCCAGCTTGGGATGCCGCAAGCCGAGTAGTTCAAGGCAGCAGGTATCTGATTCGCTAATGTTTCCCACGAAGCGGTGATGTCACCACTCCATGTACCTGCACCATAGCGCTGCATACCGATGAAGCCCGAACGGGTCATAATCATCACACGACGAGCTTCCGTTTCGGCAGCTTTCTGAGCACGATGTCCTTCATACACACCGCTGGCATGCATCAGTGGGAACACATTACGCATGGCACGCCACGTATGGGTCGTCTCGAGCGAATGTGGGTTCAGGGTGGCGTTGTCCTCATCGTCTTTATTCAGCACGATGAAGTCGCTCGTCTTCTCCCAATCCTCACCACCTTGGTAGTGATCGGGTTCGGATGAGTCCACCCAATAAGCATCGACACCTTTATTCACCAATCCTTCGTAGAGACACTGCCAGTAATAATCGCGAGCCGATTGTTGATAAGGGCAGTAGATGCCCACACCTTCGTTGTTGGGCCATGTAGCCGACATGATGTCGTTACCCATCTTCATCAGCTGGTTCTTCTCCTTGAAGTGTGCAAATTGCTTGGTATCGCGTCCGAAGTTCGCCCAGATAGAAATCAGCAGGTGAGCTCCATCGGAGTGCATTCCATTAATCATCTGGGGATAGGTGGTCTTGAACTCCGGATTGAGGAACTCCATCGCATTCCACTGGTTATTGCCACCCCAGTACTGCCAATCCTGTACCACGCAGTCGATGGGCACCTTCAGCGAGCGATACTTTTGCAACACGCCCAAAGTCTCGGTTGCACTCTTGTAGCGCTCCTTACTTTGGAAGTAACCGAAAGTCCACAGCGGCACCATCGTGGCCTGACCCGACAGCTTGCGCACCAAACGCTGCACATCATCACCATTCTCCTGCGAACCGACCAATACGTAGTAGTCTACCGCATGAGCCGCTTCGGTCTTGAAAGTTGCCCCATCCGAAGAGTTATCGCTGAAGTCGCAAGGACCATAGAGGTCCCAATACAGACCGTAACCACGTGTGGAGTGGAAGAACGGAATCCATACCGACATATTGTTCTGAACCATATGGCTATAGCTCTTGTTGCGATGATTCAAAGCACCATCCTGCACCTGCCCGAACCCATAGATTGCCTCACCGTTCGTCAGACGGAACGACTGCGAGACATTGTAAGGGTCAATCGTGTGCGAAGTTCGTTTGGTAAAAGTAGCTTTCGAACGCTCCCTGATGAGCGTAGTGCCGTCAGGACGGTAAAAATTAATCAAACCATTCGTTTTGTTACAAGTCACCATTACCTTGTCCGTCAGCAGGGTGTCAGTCGGGCTTCCTTCTTTTTTCGTAGGGTTCACCGCTTGGGGAGTCATCGTCACCACCACTTTCGGGTCGCTTTTACCCAACGCATCCGCTTTCTGGTACTTCATCACTCGCACGATTTCAGGCGAATAGAACGAAATCTCTGTCACGACATTTCCAACAGTCATCGTGTAATCCTGCGCATTCGCTTGCGTCAGGAGAGAGGCCATCAAAGCCACAAGAACAATTTTCTTCATCATATCAGTTTCAGTTAGATTATTATTACGGAGGCAAAGATACAAATAATAATTCATAATGCACAATTCATAATGCATAATTATCACTTTTACATTATATAATTTTTTCATTTTTACATTTTTTGATAAAATTTTCACGTTCGACAATAATAATACATTCTTATTGTGCTCACTTAACCAAATTTTTCATTATCTTTGCAGCGATATAAAACCATTGCTTATGAAATTATTACCTTTTATTATTACATTTTTACATTCTATCTTTTTTGCATTTTCCCTCAGTGCTCAGAACATTGTAACTGATGAAGGAGCCTGGTGCTGGTTTGCCGACCCTCGTGCCTTACATCATGGTCAGTACACCTATATCGGATATATCGACGTGCATGGCAATGTGAAAGCCACACAGTACGACTGGAAACATCATCACAAGACCGATGTGCTTGTGCGTAGTTTCTTCCAACCCGACGACCACAACAACCCCACCTTCCTTGTGCTGCCCGATGAACGTGTCATGATTTTCTATACACGTCACACCGACGAGCCACGCATCTGGTATCGTATCTCACGAAAGCCAGGCGACATCACAGCATTGGGGGAGGAGAAATACCTAGAAACCCGCAACAACACCACCTACCCCTCACCATTCATCATGAGCGACGATCCTCAACACATCTATCTGTGTTGGCGAGGTATCAACTGGCACCCCACCATTGCACGTCTCACCATCCCCGACTCTGAGGATAACTGCCACTTCGACTACGAACCCCATCAGGTGGTGCAATCGACAGGTGCTCGCCCCTATGCAAAATATATCAGTAACGGGAAAGACAAGATTTATGTCGGCTATACCACAGGCCATCCCGACAACGAGATGCCCAACTGGCTCTACATGAACATCATCGACATCAATCACGGCTACGGTCCCATCCTGCGCGACATGAACGGTCAGGAACTGAAACGAATCGACGAAGGCCCCTTCCATGTCAACAAGACAGAGGAATATGCAACAGCTTATCCAGCCACTATCATCGACCGCACACCTGACATTCGTAACTGGATTTGGCAAATCGCACTCGACAAGCAGGAACACCCTGTAGTGGCCTATCCCCATATCGACGAATCGAAAAACCGTCACTCCTATTGGTATGCTCGTTGGACAGGAGCCACGTGGCACTGCCTCTACATCTGTGAGGCAGGACATGCCTTCCATCAGAGTTGGACACAGACCGAGCGATGCTATAGCGGCGGTATGACCATCGACCCAGAGAACACATCGCATGTCTATGTATCCATTCCCATCAAGGACGGGCAGTATGACCCCGATGGAGTCTTTGAGATCTACAGATACACCATCAACCCTTCAATCACCCTCAACTCCTCGCTCACCCTGGAATCATGGCTGTCACCCACCCCCATCACAAAGAATTCCACAAAGAACAATTCCCGTCCATACATCATTCCAGGAGCAACAAAAGGCCGTATGCGACTCGCGTGGATGAATGGCGACTACCAGTACTGGATGGTACGGCGCGGATATCCACAAGGGTTCCCCACAGCCATCCATAGCGACTATCGCGACAAGTGGAAGCAACCCAAGAAACGATTCGAACAGCAGTTCCAACTCGACCCCAATCATTACAGCGGAGAGCTGTTCCGCCTCGAAGGGAAATTCACAGGAAACCGAGCCAAACGGACTACCCTATCCTATCATATCAGCGAGACCGATCAGCGTCCCGAAATCCATATCGGCGATAAGGTCTATCGCAGTCAGAACCGCCTCCTCTCAAGCGACGACTGGGCTAACAAGAGTAATGGCACGAATGGAGACGAGCACCCCACCCTCCTGAAATCCGTTACTATCGCCCTCACCTACGACGGAAAGACCATCACGATCTATCGTGATGGGTATGTAGATCAAGTCATTGAAGAGACTTTAGACGTTAGACGTTAGATGCTAGACTTTGGATAAAAAACACGCCGGAGATGAACTCTGGCGTGTTTTTTACCGTTTAACAGTCTTTCTTCCCCCCATAGGGGGGGGAGATAGAGGGAGGCTATTTCACCATGACCTTCTTCCCATCCACGATATTGATGCCCTTCTGGGTATTGCTAATCTGCTGACCGTTTACGTTGTAAACACTCTTGGCAGAGTCAATGCGAGAAACTGAGTTGATTGCGGTAGGTACTGTTACGGTAACCATCACCTCGACGGGGTCGAGTTTGCAAGGGATTAGGCTGTCTCCCGAAATCTTCGTAATCTCGATGTTGGAGATGGTCATCTTGTACGTGCCTACTTCCAATGCGGCATCGGCCTTGAGGCTGACGGTCATCAACACATTAGTGCCTGCCTTGATGGTGGCGTTCTTCATCGAGGTACATACGAAACGGTAGGTGCCTGCTGTAGGCTCCGACGCTGCAATGGTGTGACTCTTTGCCAATGCATCACCTGCATCATAACCTTCCTCTTCATCGAGGTCGATGTTAAAGCCAACACTTTCAGCTGCTACGTCGAACTGAAAACCTACGTACTGTGCTTCTGCGCATTCAAACATAATCTCGAGGTCGGCTGTCTCGCCCTGTGCGATTGTCAATGGATTTACCTTGATTCCATCGTCTGCCAATGCAGACATGCATACTGCCATGAAAGCAGCCATTAAAACACTAATCTTCTTCATTGTCTTTCTGTTTTTTTATGAGTTAATTGTTATCAGAATATGTTGCCATAATTTTATCTATTTATATTATTTTTTTGCCATATATATTGATGCTTTAACTGATGTTGAATTAGATTTAAATACTACATATGTTGCTCCATTTACAGTTATATTAGATAATTGAGTCATAGATGTATCAGGTGTACTTAAATCTGATGCTGTTGCAATAAATCCACTTGGCGCAGCAACATACCAATAATTACTTGATGTTGCACCACTTACAGTTTTACTAATTGTTGTACTTGTTGAACCGGTTGATCCGAGTGTATGCCATTTATTGTTTGTGAAGTTTGTATCATCTACTGTAGGTGTACCACTTATTGATGTTGGAGGTGTTTGACCTGCATACCAATAATATACTGTTTCTTGTGGTACTTCTCCTTTCAGGATGATATTGATAATCATCGTCACATCGGTAACAGAAATACTTCCGTCACCATTGATGTCCACTGCATCCTTGTTGAAACCTGCTGGTGTCTTACCGAGGATATGGCTGATGGTCATCGTGACATCCGTCACAGAAACGGTTCCGTCGCCATTCGCGTCACCCAACTTGTATGCACCACTTACTATTGCGCTGAATGTCGCATCTTCGCACGTATGGCTCACAGCATCTGCCGTAGCTGTGCGGACAGTATAGAGCTTCCCGTTAGAAGTTGTTTCTGTGCTGCCTGCCGTTACTGGGATACGCAGCAGTTCACCATCCTTGAACGGCTTGAGGTCCATGCTGTAGAGGATAAATAGCAGGTCGCCCGAGTTGAGCGTCTGCACACTAAGGGTATGCCCGTCGGTAGCAGTACCAAGAGAAACGCCATCAGTATTGACGGTCATGCCGTCAGGCAGTTTCAAGTTGAATTGCAAGGCTGTGGCCGATGTACCTCCTGTGAGGTTCACCACCATTTCTGTCTGTCCACCCTCTTGTATCTCAATCGGCTGTACCGAAAGTGTCTGGGCACTTGCATAGGCAATAATTGCTGCCAATGCTACGATCATTGTAAATAGTCTTTTCATATTCATTTGTTTTTTTGATATAGGCACATTTGTAAATAGAATATTATTTTCTTGATATATTGCCATATATTATTTAATTTTATTTATTTTAATAATTGATATTAAATGTTAAAGTTGCATCATTATCAACTAATTGTTGATAAATAGTATAACCGGTAATAGATGTGGTATCTATAGTTGTACTAAATTTACAAATAAATCCTCCTTGATCTAACATCGCATTCTTTCTTTGTTCATTAGTTAATGCATGAGATGAAGGACACAAATAATAAATATAATTACCACCAGTTACATTTACTGTTTTATTATATACTTCAGAACTAGAAATATATCTTGGTATTAACGTTTGATAATTAGAAATGTTTGGTTTAATTGTACCAAAATAATAAATTGTTTCTTCGGCAGTTCCGCCAGCATCCTTCATAATCTTGATGACAGCGTTGATGTCAGCAACATCTACTTTACCGTCTTCATTCACATCACCCTTCAGGGGAGTTTCACCATTTTGTGCAAATGCACTTATACACATCAACAGCATTGCTGTGATGAATAATAAGAGTTTTTTCTTCATACTTGATTTGTTAAAAAGTTAAACATTATCTTTGCTTTAATATGGTAATAAGTATCAATCTATATAATAAATCAGAAGATGAATTAATAATTAAATTATTATCAAGTTGTGCACCATTCCAATCAATATCAATAGCATTAATAACAGGACCAGGTTTAGTAATTATATTATTACTTCCATCTAATGTATATTTACCTTTAGCTATACGGCCACTCGTTGTAAATGAAGGTTTAATAACATTAGTAAATAGAATATTATTTTCTTGATATATTGCCATATATAAATTCTATATTTTTTATTTATCTAATTATTATTGCTCCAATATTTCTACTTGTTCCATTAGATTTATAAATATTATGTATTTGATTTCCAACAGTTATAGTTTCTTGTAATATAAATGTAGATTCAATTACATTATTACCCAAAGAATCATAAATTGCATGATTTGAAGGAACTAATACATAATAATATGTTTTAGCCGTAGAATAATATAAATTACCTTGAGTATAATCCATGGATGATTTGGTTGTAGTTTTCTTACCAGCGGCATGTTGTGTATTATCTGAACTTGAAGCAGGATATGTTTCATTTATAATTGTATCTGCATTAGAAGCCGATGGTAATGTCCAACCAGCATAGTAATAATAAACGGTTTCTCCACTTGTTCCGCCTGCATCCTTCATAATCTTGATGATGGCATTGATGTCTGCCACATCCACCTTGCCATCCTCATTCACGTCACCCTTCAGGGGGTCGCTGTTTACATTTTGTGCAAATGCGCCTGTACTTATCAGCAGCAGGGCTGCCAGCATTGTAATGATTCTTGTTCTCATATTCATTCGTTTTTTTGATATCGACACATTAGTAAATTGAATATTATTTTCTTGATATATTGCCATAAATATTATTTATTTTTTATTTATTTTATTTCAATTGACCCAATATTTCTTGTGGTATCTACTGATTTATAAATTGTATGAATTTGTGTACCAACGGTTATTGTACCTTGAGAAGTAAATGAATCAATACCCATTTGTAGGCCAAATACAGTATCATAGATTGCTTGATCTGTTGGAACTAATACATAATAGTTTGTTTTAGCGCTTGAATTATATAAATTAACCGATGCTAAATTAAATGATGATTTACTTGTTGTTTTCTTACCTGCCGGATGTTGTGTATTATCTGAACTTGAAGTAGGATAAGTTTCATTAATAATAGTATCTACATTAGATATTGTAGGTAATGTCCAACCGGCATAGTAATAATAAACGGTTTCTCCACTTGTTCCGCCAGCATCCTTCATAATCTTAATGATGGCATTGATGTCGGCAACATCCACCTTGCCGTCTTCATTCACATCACCCTTCAGTGGAGTTTCACCACTCTGTGCAAATGCACCTGTACTTATCAGCAGCATTGCTGCTAGCATTGTCATGATTCTTGTTTTCATATTTCTTCGTATTATCGTTATCATTATATTAGGGATAAAAGCAATGGGAGAGTGAACTTGGCGGCAGATACTGCACCATCAGCTAGTTCTTTGATTACTTCTTCTCGTGTCTTATTGCCTAGTTCTTTGAAGAACTTTACGATTGGATTTGCATCTTTGAAATTGTTCTCATTCAAGAATTTTATTGTATCATTGTATTCCTCCGTAAGAACTTCTTTACAAAAGGTCTCATACTGCTCGAAGTCGATGTAGATGTTCTCCGTGTTGAACGACTTGTCCCAGGCCACATTGGCATTCTTCATCTTAGCATCAAGATACTTTAGTAAAGCAGTGTCCTCAATGACTAACAAAATTTGCTTTTTCTCCCTTACGAAACGAGCTTTGTTGATAACTGTCACCAAGGCCTCATGATAAGCACTATCATTATCAGGACTACCCCATTTTAGGTCCGCTTCATAGCGCAGACGCTTCACTTTCGTGTCGGGTATGCGAAGTGCAATGCTGATTTCTCGGTTTGTTCTACCCTTCAGTTCTCCATTGATTAACTGATGGAATATCCATACCTCGAAATCATTCTTCGTCATCGAGCCGAAGCCGCGATGTAAATACTCCTTGATAGCATCGGCCACTGGGGTCGTATTCGTCATTTGTGCCATATTTGAATATTGTATATTTTAAATTTAATTTAATATAATAGTTATGCTTCCTCCGTTACTTATTTTCGCGGTCCATACTTTATGATTTGTAATAGGATAAGTGACATCTTGAACCTCAGGATATGCTATATTCGTATTAGTATCTTTAATAGTTACTGTTTTATTATAAGGTGCTAATACATAGACAGTTGCTTCACGTCCTGTGTTATTAGTCCATTCATATGTTTCAGGAATAGTCGTAGTTGCACCATTAACTGTTGTATAGTTTGATGCTGTTGGAACTGTGGTACCTACAGAGAAATATAAAGTTGGCTCTTGGAATGTTAATGTCGTTCCCGATTCGAATGTTAGTTCCCAAATCATATGAAAAGGTATTGTCAGTTCATCACCTGTTCGCTCTATGCAAGTTACGACATTACCTTCATTATCTGTGAAAGCTCTTTTCATTTGTGACTGATTGGGGGAATCCTGATAAGGCAACATAACATATATCTTTCCACTTGAAGGGACATGAACTGTTGCCCCATACATATCAGACAATGAACTATATTGAGGTGTTAATGTCTTGTAGTTTTCTGCAGTTGGCTTTATTGTACCAACGTAAAAGTGTTTCCATCCATCATCTAACACATTAATTAATACGCTACCACCACGAGCTATACGTCCACCGGTAGAGGATATTTTATATCCTGGTATAGTTGTAGTATCTTCTGTTTTACTTACTTCTCCATATTGGAATCCAGGATCCTTGAAAATAACGTCCTTGTCTGCTCTAGTCAAAACATAAACATAACATTTTTCTGTCGTACTCGGATTTGTAAATGTATATGGTGATTCATATTTTTCTACTATTGTTGCTTGAGATAATGAGGTTGGTTTAGTTGTTCCCACATACCAATAATTATTGTTATCAACAATCCCTCCTGCATCCTTCATGATTTCTATGACAGCATTGATGTCTGCTACATCCACCTTGCCGTCTTCATTCACATCGCCCTTTAGTGGAGTTTCACCACTCTGTGCAAATGCACCTATACTTATCAGCAGCAGGGCTGCCAGCATTGTCATGATTCTTGTTTTCATATTCATTTGTTTTTTTGATATCGACACATTAGTAAATTGAATATTATTTTGAGTTAAAGTTGCCATATTATAAATTTATTTATTTTAATTTTTTTTACATTTTGCATAGTATGATTTTGTTATATCATTAGGTATTAGTCTACCTGTTCTCTGTACAGTATATGGAATATTATTATAAGTGAATGTAGAAACATCTGCCAAAGACACTTCACTTACTTTATCTAAGTCTAATACAGTTACATTCCAATCAGTTGGGAAACAATAATAAATATATGTAGAAGATCCTGTATTATTTGTTGCTGCAATAGATTTAGGATTTGCTGCAGTCCAAGTTGTTGGTTTCGCTGTTAGTGTTTCAGTTGCAATAGAGTTTATATTTGTTGAATCAGGTAGAGTTGTTCCGGCGTACCAATAATATGTTGTTTCTCCACTTGTTCCGCCAGCATCCTTCATAATCTTGATGATGGCATTGATGTCAGCCACATCCACCTTGCCGTCTTCATTCACATCGCCTTTCAGCGGAGTTTCACTACTCTGTGCAAATGCGCCTGTACTTATCAGCAGCAGGGCTGCCAGCATTGTAAGGATTCTTGTTTTCATATTCTGTCCATTTAGTTATTAATAATGTTATCTGTAATTAGTTTACATAAAAATTGGGGTAATAAGTATATCAACACACAGTGTGAGCCTTCCGACATTCTCTGTCAGTAGGTTCTGCAATACCCGTATCAAGGAGAATGAAAAATATGGCTCACACCTGAAAGGATATACGGACGGACTTTTCCCACAAAACAATGGAAACAGACTCCGATATAACACTAACAGGAAGAACTACTTTCAGTCTCTGTCCATGATACAGTGAATTTGCAGATTTACTGACGGACATAACTTCGAGCTTCCTCTTGCCACACCTATTGCGGTGTTACGGCGGCAAATTTAGGAAAAACTTTTGAAAGTCGTACCATTGTGAGCCATTTTTTTGATGTTAAACCTTATTTTTTTGGTTTTCGGGTGCAAATTTACGTGTTTTTATCCATATAAGCTTGGTCCATTCCAGTCCTTTGTTAGTCCATTTGCACGTTTCCGTAGGATTGGAGTATGAAAAAAGTATTAAATTTCGCAAGTATACTTGCTAGGAGTTATGTGCCTTAGCACATGGAGTTAAGCTTCGCATGAAGTTATCACTTCGCTCGACGATAGTTTGCTACTGTTTATTAGCTCTCCTCCTAAGATAGGGGGAGTACCCCGCAGGGGGGGAGGGAGTATGATTGGAGGAGTATGAATATGTCCCTTGACATACACCTCCACCGCTTTGCGGTCTAAAGCACTTCGTGCCTCCTTTGGGAAGATAAACCTTCCGTCGTCGCAAGCATCGCTCCTATTCCGCGATGCCCGCTAACTTAGCGGAGGAGTTGATTATGCCAGCAATCATTCGTCGTTAACTTCGAGGCCGTTGGCCGTTAACTTCGCAAACTTCGTTAACTCCTTTCAACTTGTGAAAGTTGAGTAAGATATCACAAAAAAACGTGGACAATTTACTTCGTCTACGTTCTTGAGGTATTGGGGACAACCTATCTATCCTAAACGAGTAAAAGTCCACGCAAACTGCGTGAACATTAACTTCGTCCTTGGTAGATTTCTTTCTAATTCCCCAATTATCAAGAACAAGAACCAAAAGCTAACGCTTCATCCTATATGTCTTATTATATATCTATCTTAGCCCATAGGCAGGTTCAATGTATAATTTATAATGTATAATTAATAATAATTTGAGTTTATTGTTTATAGTCAGTTTAGAGGGAAGAAGGGAGCAAATGTTTGAGTTTGTCTAACAATGCCCTAACTTCTGGAGTTGCCTGTATTATCTCTTCTTTTGTTACTTCCACAAAATCTTCATAATCGCCTTCATGTCGTAACGTAAACAGACGTCTTAGCAAACGGCCATCTTCTGCTGACAACTTCCCGGTCTTTACATAATACAGATTCATCAGGGTAAGCATACCAGAATGAGTATGACATTGATGTTGATCTGCTATTAACAAAGCTGTTGCAGCATAGTATAATGAATAATACAATCTATTGGCTGCATTGTTCCACAAATCCAATGTTGAAACCTTTTGGGCTTCAACAAATGTTGATTCTGCTTTTTCCAATCGATAATCAACTACGGCTTTTCGTTCTTCTTGACTTAAACTCATAAGTAAATCGCATCTTTAAGAACATTGTGCTTGAATAAAGAAGGAGGTGCGGAATCCCATTGCTTTTTAGTGTATTCAATAGCATTAATCGTCGCTCCTAAATCTAAACCTTTATCCCACACTTCATAACTCAGATTACCTCGTTCTTTGAATTCTATATTAGGCTTGTTGACAATGATGATAACATCCCAATCGGAACCTTCGTGGTAATCACCACGGGCTCTGGAACCATATAATATGATCTGCGCTTCAGGTTCCTTTTCACGCACAATCGTACGAATGAGGTTTAGCACACGATTCTTATCTGCCATCATTGTAACATGCATTTACATTTCACCTGCAAAGATAGTAAAAATTCGGTTAAGTGAGTACAATAAAAGCTAGTTTTTATTGTCGAACGGTAGAATTTTATCCAAAAGCCGAGCGAATTACAAAATAAATTAGTATTTATTTTTATTTGACTCCGTCGATTTAAAAATTCCGAGGCGTATTTTATCTTCAACGAAGTTAAATTAGCATTGTTTCTTCGAATCCACAAATTTTTTTTCGGGAAAAGTGCAGAAAAAAGTTTAGAGATGTTGATTTAGTTGTTTAATGCTGTTAGTAAGTCGATAGTTCAAGTATTCATCTCTACCCTACCTCTTACTTACTTCTACTTTACCTTGTTGACTATATAAACATAAAGGTGACTAACTATAGAGTTCAACATGAGTTCAACATGAGTTCAATATGAGTTCAACATGAGTTCAATATGAGTTCAACATGAGTTCAATATGAGATCAATATGAGATCAACATGAGATGTGTTATGCTTATATGTTAATAAAAAAAACAACAAAAAGCCTTGTCTGTGCTGCATGCTCTACGAGCATTAGTCTATAGGTTTCATTCATCGCCCTGTTCAAGCAAGCTTGACAGTTCTTTGCCTGATACCCATAGACAAGTCTTCGGCTTTGCAGTATAGCCAAGGAAAAAACATAGAAAATATTCGCTAACCGCTAACCATTAGACACGCACTCACTTTTTGAATATTTTTTCTTCGAGGATTGAAAAATTCGGTTAAGCGAGCACAATAAAAGCTTGTTTTGATTGTCGAGCGTGAGAATTTTATGCAAAAGCATGTAATGCTGAATAGATGTTGCTGAGAGTGGATGAAGGAAGCCAGGGCTTGCAATCAGACACTATCAGCTGCAGACACGGCATCGAGGTACGAGATGTCAATCCGAAGAAGTATATTTAATGTTTTTGTCTCTTTTTTCCCGAAGGGCTTTTTTATTCATAAAATACTAAACACAGGTTTTTACTAGTGACCTAGTGGAGGGGGAAGTGTTTCCGAGGGATAATCTTACATCTTCGGCGATTCAATGACACCACCCTTGAACAGCTCTTCTGTCCATCCTGCTGCAATGTAGGCATCGCGGGTGCCATTTGGAATCAGGAGAGTACAATCTGATGGGATTGATAAAAATGCGTTCTCTCCAAATTCACACGGAGTAGTCATTTGAGACATAACCGTGTGTAAAGAGAGACAATATGCAAACGCGTAAGGAGCAATAGACTTAACACTTGAAGGAATAAGAATTGATTCCATGCCAAAGTTTCCCGCAAAACCGCTAATGGATGTCACATCATTAGGAATAACAGTACCCTTGCAGCCCTTTACCAATGCGTTAGTTGCAGTTTCTATAATGGCATTACAGTTGTTACGGGAATCATATACAGGATTATTCTCGTCAACCGTGATCTTCATAAGGGCAGCATTAGAGCCGAAATGGCCAATATATGTCACACTGCTTGGAATGGTTAGTGAGAGAAGTCCTTCACATCTTTCAAAAGCATAGTCACGAATAGAAACCAAACTATTTGGAAGTTCTATAGATGTCAGACCTGTGCAATTTCCAAAAGACGATTCCCATATGGATGTAACCCCAGTAAAGTACTGCAATTCATCGAATGAAGTAATTTCAGTATTACTCTTGAAAACTTCACCTAACTCTGTTACTGCCGCAGCCTCGGCATAACTCAGTTCTCCGTCACCGTTGGTATCCCAATTGGCTATACACAATGCTTTCACCTGCTCGTCGGCAAAAGTTATAGGCTCGTTCTCTGGCGACTTGGATGGGATGAGAAGCCAAATGAGCACCCCAAGTATCAGGACAGAGACGGGGGTAGCAAGAAGCACAGGGTGTCTGCGGAATAGCGGTTTCTTATCAGGGACTGTCGCAGTGGAAACAGACGACTCGTCAGGAAGGGACTTGCAGAATGCATCCCAGTCGGCATGTCCCAAGAATTGTGCAAGGATGTCAAGGGTAGAAATACGTGGGGTGACAGGTTCTGCCAGATAGCCCCACATACGTTTCAATGTCGTGGAACTGATATGTTCATGTAGTTGTCGTCCAATTGCCTCCGACAGATAATCGAAGTCCTTCGGGGTTTTCATCTTTCTGCCAGCCTCTTTTTCTATTGCTTCCCTAAGTTGTTCAATGGCTTGTTGCTGTCTGTCCATAATCCTCAATTTACAATCGGTCTGCAAATATACAACAAATCCCTTTATCCTCCATACATTTTATGAGAAAATGTAAAAAAGTGCAGGAAGACAGTCAACATAGTAACAAAAAGAACACGCTGGAATTCAGCGTGTCCTTTTGATTTATGTGTGTGGTATCTTCTCTTTATTTGAAAATCAACTGTGCGAAGTTGTAGAGACCGTACTTCCATACTGTGAAGTTGTGACCTTCGTTAGGATAGTTGATGAGTACGCATGGAATGTTGTTCTCATCGCAGAATGCCTTGAGCTGGGTGCTGTTGAACATCAATCCGTCTGCACCACCGCATACCATCCAAAGGAGTTTGTTCTCTTTCTTAACCTTGTCGACATCAGGAATAAGCTGTGCTGCACGCATAGTGTTCGGTGCAGAAGAGAAACCACCTACGTAAGCGAACTTATCAAGATTGCCGAGTCCGAAGTTGAGTGACTGTCCACCACCCATTGACAGACCTGCAATGGCACGATGATTCTTGTCAGTATAAACGCTGAAGTTCTTCTCAATGTAAGGGATAAGACTACCGATCAGATCCTTGTCGAACTCACCGAATGCAGCAGCCGAACCCATACCACCTGCACGCGAGTCATCCTTTGCTGCACGCCCATTAGGCATCACAACAATCATATCGGCTACTTTACCATCTGCATAGAGGTTGTCCATGATGATGTTTGGCACACCACCATCGTTCATCCATTCCCACTCGTCACCACCGATACCATGAAGCAGATACAGCACGCCAAACTTCTTCTTGCCGTCATAGCTTGCAGGCAGATACACATTAGCCTTACGAGTCGTTCCTACTGATTCCGACTTATATTCGATGAGCTGTACCTTACCGCGCTTGATACCAGCACGCTCCTTATCGAAGCCAGCTGGAGCTGCTACATATTCATCGAACTTCACGTTGGTCTGCTGCTGACCGAAACCACCAAACATACCCATCGGGATATTCGGCTCCTGTGCATTGGCTGTCATCAAAGAGAGAGAAAGCAATGCTGCGAAATAAACTTTTTTCATGTCTTTTACTGATTAATTTGTTGATATTAATTGATAAAGTCTGTTTTGTCTAAAAGTTTGACATTTTAACCGTTTAAAAGTTTAATTGTTTAAAACTCTCTGCAAAGATAGCATCTTTCGCCGACGCAACCGATAGGAAAAGTCCTATTTCTACATCTTCACCACCGTGATGGAGTATGGAGCTAACGGCAGGCGGAAGTTGCCGGATACTTTCAATGTACTCTTCTGTGGAGTGATGTTGTTGGGATTGTCAATGGAATTGGTATCTTCAGGACGTGCCGCTTTCAAAGTAATCACCTCTGCCTTGCCTTTTGGTTTGGCTCCTTCGACTGCGACTGTCACCTGCTGGGCTGTAGCTCCGATGTTGACCACCTTGAGATATAACTGACCTGTTCGGCTATCAATGGTAGTATTGTAATAAAGTTGCGGAACGGGGTCTCCACGTCCCATTGCCACGGTAGGCACACCATCGGCCAGCATCGGTACGACCTTGTTACCCAGATTCTGCGCAAACATACACTGAGCATGATAGGATGGTGAACCGAACGAAGTGAGAGCATCGTAACCAATGAGGTCGCTCTCCCACTGCATACCGCCTTGGTTGACATTGACAAAGAGCGGTGCATAGCAATGTGCTACAAGGATGTCTGAATTACGTTCCATACAGGTCATCCAAGCAGCATCGCCCAATGCAGCATTCATGTTGGTGGTTGGAGAACCTTCACGGGTAGCCCATTCTCCGCAGAAGATCTTAGGGCCATTGCGGTCGTAGGAGTCGTACTGCTGCGCAGCACGATACATGGCCTCCGCATTGCGATAGTAGTGCTCATCGATGACGTCGACCTTAACGGCTGCAGGATTCTCTGCATTGCCTCGCAGGGCACGTTCGTCCTGTGTAGAGATGATTTGCAACTGAGGATACTTAGCCTTAATGGCATCGTAGAACTGCATGAAACGATGTGAATAGCTACCACTACGATCGAAGAAATCCTCATTTCCGATTTCCACGTAAGTCAGTTTGAATGGTTCGGGATGACCGTCGCGCACACGACGTGCTCCCCAACGGGTATCAGGACCTCCGATGGTATATTCAATTTCGTCGAGCGCATCTTTGATAAATGGTTCGAGTGCATCGCCCTCTACATAGTCACCATTGAGCACATAGCCTGCGAAGACACCGAGGATTGGTTCTGCCCCACACTCTTCTGCCCAGCAAAGGAACTCAAGGAGTCCCATACCGTCAGTCGACCAATAACCCCAAGGGCTGCGATGGCCAGGACGTGTGGTGAGCGGACCGATCGTACGCTTCCAGTCGAAACGCTCCTTGAAGGTGTTTCCCTCCAAATAGTTACCACCAGGGAATCGGAGGAAGGTGGGATGCATCTCGCGCAAGAGGTCCATGATGTCGGTACGATACCAGTCAGACTTCACGGTATAGGCTTTCTTGGCTTTTGGGAATAATGTTGGGTAAGCTAGACTATAGTTTCCTGCATCCTGGAACTGGATGAAGAAAACGGCATCCTTGGTGACAATTTCGTCGGCAGCGGTCTGCATATTAAAAGAATAGGATTGCCAATCGGCCGACCGGAGTGTGAGGTCCTGAGTGGCATAAATAGTAGAGCCATTCACGGAGCGCAATCCAACAGTGACACGACCATTTCCCTTAAAGTAAGCCTCACCGTAGTATGTGGTTGAAGGACGGACGGCAATGCCCCAGAAGCCTGGATTCTCCAATGTAGCAGGTTTGGTCAGTTCGATGGAGAGAGAACGCTTCTGTACGAAACTGATGCCACCAGTAGTATTGAACCGCAGGGTTCCGGCCGTAGAATCGTTCAGTATCCAGTACCGAGGTTTCGGAGCGGGACCGCCCTGTCGGCCACCACCCTGCTGCCGACGTCCCTGCTGCCCGCCAGTCATTTCCTGCATAGCGATGTCGCGCAACAACTGTGAATAAAGTCCTCCTTCGTAGGAATAGTTGATTTCTTCGGTCATCAGACCATAAAGCGTAGGGCTGACGGTTCGTTCAGCTTTGTCGACTTGTAATGTCAGCAGGGGTTGAGCACCCGACTGAATAGTCATTACAAACGCTGCAACTGCAGCAAACATGATTTTCTTCATAAATAATGATTTTGTAATGGGGTTAGTATATAATGTAAAAATGGGAAAAAATAGCGAATGGCTATTGTCCTTCTGCTCTTGCCGGGAGCCAAATGCTGAAGCGGCTACCCTTACCCGGGATGCTACCCACAGTGATACGGCCCTTCATCGCTTCGGCAAGGCTACGACAGATATTAAGTCCTAATCCGATTCCCTCGGATACTTCGTCGGCTTTCCAGAAAAGGTCGAAGAGTTTATCCTTAACCTCATTTGATATACCCACACCCGTATCCTCGACAAAGAACTCACACTCATGCGAATCAAGATAATACCTCCATCCCATCATAATTTCACCTTTCTTCGTGAACTTAACGGCATTCAGCACAAATTGGGTCAGCACATTGCGAAGTCGGTCGTAATCAGCCTTTGGGAATACCTTTGGACGGCCCGGAATGAAAACAAACGTCAGATTGGCCGGCACCTTAGGAGCAATCTCTCGGTAGAATGGCTCCAAGAATGCGCCAGCCTCTTTCTCTGTAATCATATAGCGGACACGTCCTGACTCAATACGTGAGAAAAGAAGAATATCGCCAATTTCCTGTGCAGCAAATTCACTTCTGTTCTTCAATGTCGCCAATACGTTCTTACGTTCCTTTTCCGCCAAATCAGCATTAACAAGCTTATCGCAAGCATTGCAAATATCGTCTAAAGGCTTCTTGAGTTCTTTGCTAAGGTTGTTGAAGAAGGTTTCCTTACGACTCGCCTCCTTGCTATTTCTCTTCACCTGTTCAACTCGTTCCTGCAACAACACGGAATCCTGTTTATTGATAACCAATCCGATAGCACCCGAAGGAGTGATATCATATCGAAACTCCCACCATTGGTATTGTTCATCACCCTTTGGTGCACAATAGATGAGGTAGCTATAACTGCCCGGTTTTCCAAGGCTGTCGCGTACTAGGTCAATCTCCGGCTTACTCTCAGGATGAGATAGCGAAAGATATTTCTCGATATCTTCAACTGTTTCAATCGGCATATTTTCAATGCTATTCAGACAGAGTCGGCTAATGTTACGTGAACGGGCGATTACCTCAAGTTTTTTCTCCACCAGATGCTTTCTTATCTTTTGAACGACAAGCCACAAACCGAACAGAATGAGCAGTATAAAGACAACGACTACGATATTGATGATGAGAAAGAGAGTCGGATGTTCCACCTCATACGGTGCATTGACAATTCGGTATTTATCCTTATAGTCATCGTATGACATACCTAATTTCTGCATAGCATCGTAATCCATCCAGAAGTACTTCCTATGGGTCTTTCCACTGAGACTTGCAGGATTCGCGCCATTAAAAATGCGTGCGGCCGTGAATCCGCAATCATGAGCTATTGTCTTGTAATTGGCAAAGTAGCCTGCCAAGTAACTTCCCATACCATCCGCGAAGTCCGAAGTTATGCACGTAAACTGCGGATGATTCGACTTATTAGCAATAGCATCGCCATAAAGGTCCTTTTTTACAACAAGGCTCGGGTATTTGCTCGACAGTTTGAGGAAAGAGCGGACTTGTTCGCGACGCCTGACAATGGAGTCCGTCGGATGCTTAATATCATACACACCATTATCAATTTTGAGGATAGAAACGACAATACTGTCTTTGTAGCGATCGGCCAGTATCTGGTCGTTGATTTCGCCCAACCTACCATTCTCATTAACGACAAACGGAGGGCGACCGATATCTTCAAACAACTCACGGCGAATCAACACGTCATATATATAGTTGTCAAGCTCTATCTGGACATGGTTCTTACTCGACAATGTAGTCGCTAACTTTATATTCTCATAAAAATCTATCGGGTCGGTCCACATACATATATTCGGACGTCCCTGCAAGCTGAAAACCTGTGGGAAATGAATGGAGCCAAGCACCACCGGAGTATTCGTCATATTAAAATAGCGTGTACCACGTTCCGACAGAAGGATGCCCCCCGTACGGTCGTTTTCCGAAATAATGACATCAGGAATCCATCCCATGCGTTCCAACGAATCGTTCATCTGTTGCAACACATCATATGCAGCATCGGGCGAATACTCAAGGTCCATATAGACGACCTTCGTGTCGGCTATGTAACCACCGTTCTCTATTGCATCCTCCACTTCGTCGATGAAACCGGCATACTGGCGGTGCTGATCGTCATAGCTCAATACGATAAGGACGTTCTTACGTTGCGAAAGCTCATTCTTACACGCCGACAGCCCCCCCAGCAATACAGCAGCGAGGACGACCACAATTGTATTTATAATCGTTCTTTTCATTCGTTCTGCACATTTATTCTTGTTCTTCAGCCAACTGTGAGACGGTGTTGGCATCCACCTTTTTCAGTGTAAACCAGAAAGTGCTGCCCACGCCCTCTTGGCTATCAACACCAATCACACCACCTTCTTTCTCTATGATGGTCTTAGCGATAGTAAGACCCAATCCGGTACCCTTATCATAGTCAAACACCTTGAAATAGCGCTCCCACACACGTGGTAGATTCTCTTTGCTGATACCGATACCCGTATCCTTACAATAGAATTTCACCACATCTTTTCCGATTTCCACCGTATAGCCAATTTCCACATATCCAGTCACGGTGAACTTGATGGCATTGTTGATAAAAGCATTTATGACCGTACGAGTATATGCAGGAGCCATCATGACGTATGCATCCTCGGCATCACACATCAGGCGCAACTGAAGATGCGACGGCATTATCAGAAGATTTGCCTGATAAATGGAGTGCATAAAGTCACGTGCAGGTGTAACAATAGGATGCAACTGCACTTCGCCAACTTCGATACGTGACTCTTCCAACGTATCATCAATTGCTTGTACAATAGCATGAGCGTTCTCCTTCAACTGAGCATTGAATTCCAGCAATTCTTCTTTACTAAACGGCATATCGTCGGCTGCAATCAACTGAGAGAAACCCATCACTGCATTCAACGGATTACGGATGCTATGACTCATGTTACTTAAAAACGACTGACGCAAAGCACTCTCGTTGGCAGTTGCATTAAGACGATCGAGTTTCTGTTCTTGCTTCACTTCCTCATCGCTGAACACAGCTGTACCCATCAATGTACGTTTACGGCTTGATTCGTGAGTGGAATTGAAACGGAATTCTATCCAATGACATTCCTCTGGCGTTAATTGTAAATGTAATCTAACCTTATTGGAACCAGTTTCATCACCATATTCTGTAATTAGCTTCCAGGAATAGACACTATCAATCATCACTAATTTGCCAAAATCATCGAGTGACATCTCTTGAGGTAGATTATATTTATCTGCAAATCCTTTCTGTAGGCGGATAACACCGTCATCAATAAACCAATAAATCAAGTTTTGCGATTGTATCAGCATCAAACGACGAATCTTCTCACGTTGCATGATGTTTGTCATCAAACGCTCATTATTTGTCTCATAAGTCAACATGAAATAGACAAGATAAACAATAACTCCAATGACTAATAATGTCATAAAGAAGAAAAAGAGCCAATGAAAGAACGGATGACGCACCTTGAACGGCGCATTAATAATGGTAAAATCGCTCTTAAAATCATCATAGGTCATCGGAGTTACCGTCCATTTGCGCATGGCATTATAATCCATGTAATAGTCGGATTTATGAACCTTGACAAGCAAGTCCTTTGGTTTTTCTCCATGTAGGATTCGAACCGCATATCCTACCACATCTTTCACCTGCGTTTCCATAGAAGAGAAATAGCCGCACAAAAGACGCACTTCACTCGGATTGTTGAATTTAGCACGTATAGCAGTAAACTGAGGATGTTCGGAGTGACGGAGGAAACTATTACTGAAAATATCGTTCTTAACCTGTAACAACCAGTTTCCTTTCAACGTATGAAGCACACCTCTTAACAAAGCACGACTCCTCCCCCAAGAGTTAATAGACGTATCATTTTCATCAAAATAGGTATTTGTTTCCGGTTCTGCAGAAGACACAAAACTTACAACGATTTTATCGGGATAATCTTTTGCCAATGCCTGTTCGTCCAGGTTACGAACATGGAAATCGGAGTTATCAACAAACCGTTTATCCTGAATCTGACGTCGCAGTTCTTGCAACAACAAAGAATCGCTTGCAAAGTGATCTATCTCTATCAACACATGGCGACAGCCAGAAATTCTATTTACAATTTCCAGATTTCGCTTCAAGTCGATTTCTTCCACAAAACCTGTAACATTATCATAAGAAGACAAAACGTCACGTTTGAAAAAGTTTACTCCTCCAAATACTATGGGTTTCTTGCAAAAAACAGCTTTTTTGGCTGCTTCCAACTCTGGGCTACTGTGACTACTATCTTTCGTAACGACTTCCAACATTCCATCACCATCGATAATTATTAAGTCAGGATCGAAAGCCTTCAGTCTATCAATTAATTTCAGCCCATCGGCAATTAAAGCATGTTGCGGTGTATGAATAAGATCAGCATAGTAATGACGAATCTCTGCTTGGATACCTTCTTCATCGAAACATTTTTTCATGTAATCCCGATATGGAGCGCCATCCTCTCCAATGCTGTCATTAGAGTGCACGACAAGAATACGGAAAGCATGTGTATCGTTCTTGTTTCCCCAATCACATGCCACAAACAAAAGAACAGTGAAGACAATTGTCAAAGATATGTATTTCGTCCAATTCATGCTGTTTCTGTCTCTTTAAGTACCACAATAAAACGGCTTCCTATTCCCAACTCACTGATGACAGTCAATGTGCCACCCATCGCCTCGGTATATGCTTTAGCAAGAGAAAGGCCAATGCCGACACCAGGGACAAAGGTATCTTTCTTCCAGAACATGTCATATATCAGTGAGAGATCATCCTCTGGAATACCAACACCGCTATCTTCTACAAACAATTCGACATTGCCCGTATCAAGATTGTATTCCCAACCTATGGCAGCACTGCCCTCTTTGGTAAACTTTAGAGCATTATCTACCAATTGGTACATGGTGTCGTATAATCTTCTGCGGTCGGCTATGACATGAACACTGCCACGTCCTTTCACCAAATAGAACTTAAGGCCCTTTTGCTCAAACCGCTGTTTGCTGCTCTCATATAATTCATCAACTAAAGCCCCTACTTCTATACGCTGTTTCTCATATACTACTTCGTCCGACACAACATGCGAAAGTTCATCTATATCGTCGACTATATGCTCAAGCAGCTGATTGTTCGACTCAATCCCCTGCACCATCTGTTCACGCTCGGATTCACTCATCTCTGTGCCCATCATCTTTATCACATCGCAAAAACCTACGATAGAGTTCAATGGTGTGCGTATCTCGTGTGCCATCGTCCATAGGAAACCTTCCGTCCGCTTGGTTTCGTCGGCTATTTTCTGGATCTGCTGCATCGAATGGGCAAAATTCACATCGTCGTTGACATTCAACAGATATCCCTTCAAACTGAATCCGGTGTCGGTATTGTAATTGACAATATAACGCAACGACCACCATGCCATGTTTTTCTCCTCATCCATCGCTGCCCGAATACGATATGTATGGGTATGAGTTCCCATTTCGTTTAATGACTGCTGGATTTCTGCCTTACAGGCCTCTTGGTCGGGACCCATACTGTCAAGCACCCGTTCGATACCTTTCAACGATGAGATATAGAAGTTACCTGATGCATCGATGGCCAACTGATTCATCTCACGTTCTTCGTCAACCATCGCAGAGAGATTACGAATGGAGTCCTTATGGCTCTTCAACCATAGCAGGGTGATGCCGACTATCAACAGAACGACCCAAAGGAAATTGCCTATCGTCACTAAACTATACAATAGTGGGTTTGTCACCTTCGTCGATGCGTTTACGATGATGAAGTCGTCCTTGTAGTCGTTGTATTTCATACCCAACCGCTCCATCGCCATATAGTCCATATAGGCATTCTGCTCGTGCATCTGGTACTTGGGGACTTTCTTTCCCTCGTATGCACCGACTGCTGTTTTCACCATATCATGCGCCATCGTGGGATAGCCGGTGAAGTAACCGCAAAGATAGGAGCCTTTTCCATCGTTGAACAGTTCACGGCATGTAGTGAACTGCGGACGGTGGGTCTTGCTGGCAATCGCCTCGCACCACACATCTTTCTTCGGCACCAGTACCGGATATCTCCATGCATTCTGATACATACGGTCGAGATCGGTCTGACTATTCGTGTCGACGGGCGTCATCGGTGAATCGGCTTGGAGACTATCGGACATGGTGGATTGACCATTGACTCGCTCTTCGTTCCATTCTGCCGAATAAAAACGGATGGAAAATGTGTCGTTACAATAGATGACTGGCTTCAACTCACCAGTTACATAGCCGTCAGGGGTCTTCTGAACGGCATAGGGGTTCTTACCCAATTGGTGATTGATTTGGGCATAGATTAATGAGTCTTCATGGTAGTGGTCGAGTTCCACTGCTACAATCCTGCTACCGGTCATCCTAGATATGAGTTCAAGATTGAGACGCATATTCTTTGGGTCGGTAATAAGATAGTTGTTCTTGAGCTTACTGACGCCTCGCATATCATTGAAGTGAATACCTCCATAGACCGAAATGGCATCGTCGCGCCATGAGAGAATTGTGTCGTTAGCAGGCAGATGCCATTGACGCAAAGAACGATCGCCCTCAACCAGTATGATGTCGGGCTTCCAATTGAGCTTGCGGAGTGAATCGCTCATCTCAGCCAGCAGTTTATGGCAATCCATGTGTGCCTGATCTTCCAGATTCATGTAGAAGTTAATGATGTGGGGCTGATAGCCGAAATCGTTGAATTCGTCGACGATCGTCTGGTCGAACGAATCATACGTTACCATCTCTTCATCAAATTGATGCACGACCAACACATTCACAGGGTGGTTGGGTTTACACCCATACAGTAATCCAACAATGAATGCCGTCATCATCACACTTCGTAATATGTATAAAGTCTTCTTCATGATCGTTCTGAAGTATCAACTGTCTATTATTTCTTGTCTTCACCTAAGGTTTCAACAACTGGTTGTACCTCTGCCACAAGTGAGTCAATATTCGTAATCAGTTCGGTGGCTCCACGGTGAAGTTGCTTATTATACTCTTCTAACTGCTCGGGGGTATTTGCTCTTTGTCGGTCTATGACTTTTCGGGCATTCTCTAACACTACCTTCAACGGTTCTTTTAGGATATGTCGGAAGTTTGCCAGGAACTTCTCCTTCAGTTCGACCTCCTTTGCCTCTTTCACAGCATCGACCAATTGTTGCTTCTGATTCATCAAATCGTCGACACTGACGATCAGTCCACTCAATTCCCAGCGGAAACTGGACTCTGTGGTTACGTTGTAGATGATGTCGTACCAATGCCAGCCCTTACCGGGCTGAAACTCCAACTGCAAGCGTATGCGACGACGCCCCAAATCGGTGCGGTAGTTCTTCAAACGGTTCCACTCTTCAAGGTTGTCTGGATGTATATGCTTTTCGAACTCCGAAAACTTCATCTTCCGCCGAATGCCATGTTGTTTCGCAAATTCGGCAGGAAACTCCACATTGCTATGGGTGAATTTCCAGACTGTTGAATCAGCATCCGACAGGATATTACGACGCATATCAAGCGCAGCTTCCATCTCTTCATTGAGGCGAGTGCGGTATGCCTTCAGTCGTTTATTGATAAGTTTAAATAGCCATGTTCCTACTACACTCACGATAACAAGAAAGAGTAGGACTCCACCGATCCAATATCGTCGGTTTTTCAAATAGAACGGTGTGTTGATAATATTGTAATCCTCGCCCCACCCCTCGACCAATACTTCACGCAGACCGGAGAATAAATCGAACTGACGGTTTTCCGCATTGAGCTTACTAATGGCATTGTGATCTATCAAATACTCCTTATCGTGAATTGATACGGGCATCTGGTCGGGCTGCTGACCATCCTCCAGAATGGCTGCCACATATTGCGCCTGTTCGTAGATCTGGGTACGCAAATCGGTAAAATAGCCTCCTATCACCCGGATGTCTTCCGGATTGTTGAACTGTTCGCGTATACAGGTAAACATCGGTTTGCCGCTTCGGTCTTGCAGCGTATTACTATAGACATCATATTTTACTTGCAGGTAGGTGTAGTTTGATGCTTTCTTCATCATCTCTTTCACTGTCGCGATGCTCCTTTCCTTTCTGGCTGGCGCGACAAACTGTGAAGGATTCTGACACGACACCATCATCACACAAGTCTTGCCACGAATGGAATCCTGATATGCAGGTGAATTGATGTCGAGATGGAAGTCGCTGTTATCGACAAACTCATTGTTCTCGGCCAGTTCACGACGGATTGTCTCACCTATCAGACGGTCATGCTGAGAATTGTCGAGTTCGACAACGATCGTCGTCTCACCCGTCAGTTTGGTAATCATCTCACAGGCTTTCACCACTTCTATTTGGTCCACAAATCCCGTGATGTTCATATAGTCGTACAACACCTCATTGTCCAGGTTGTTGATGCCGGCAAACACGACAGGTATATGCTTGAACACTTCATCGTGAGCTCCTCGGATCATCCACGCAAAAGCTGGATCGTCGTTCATTAGAATCAGTTCGGGCTTCCATCGCTTCAAAGAATCACGATAGGCAGGCCAATCGTTCCGGTCGATGTCTTCCGGAGTATGACGAATCATATCCAAATAAATATGGTGTACGTTTGCATGAACGCCATAATAATCCAATGCCTCGTCCAACGTCTTTGTAAACGGTTCTCCCTCTTCTCCTCTTTCGGACCAAGAGTGGAAAACCACAATACTATGCATTTTACCCACATACCGGCCACCTTGACGGCAACCGATCACAAGAACCGGCAAAAGCATTATCAGCAAAATAGCCAAACTCGTTCTAATATGTAATATACGACTCATAAAGCACACAGATTGCCTGCAAAATTAATAAAAAAAAAAGAATTAACAAGGATTATTATTAAAAAGTATCAAATTTTATTTGTATTGTTCACGGAAAATAACTATTTTTGCAGCGAAGTTTCAAATGGACATTCTGGTATTAACTTTTAAACGAATTGCATTATGAAGAAAATTCTAGTGATTGTTACCGTAGCTCTTGCTACAACATTCGTTGCTTGCACAAACAGCAGCACATCCGCTAATTCAGTCCAAGACTCACTGACAACTGCCGAAATTGACGCAATTGTCGATGACGATCTGAACCAACTGCTCGATGAAATTGCCGGTGATGTAGAAGCCCAAGATGCCGACGCTCTACAAAGCTCTGTCGAAGCATTTAAAGCTCGCATTCAGGCCCTGATCAATGCTGGCAATGTTGAGGTTGCCCAGAAGTATCTTGAGTCGCTGAAAGGTTATCTTGAGACAAACAAGCAACAGGTTGAAGCAATCAGTGCCACCGTTGCAGAATCGGCCGAGACCACAGTGGAAAGCCTCGTACAGAAAGTTGCTAATCTGCCATTAGAGGTTGCCCAGACAGCACAGGATGCTGCAGAAGGCGTTGCTAATGCGGCAGTCGACAAAGTAAATGAGCAAGTAGATGCTGCCAAAGCTGCTGCTGATGCCGCAAAGACAGAAGCTGAGACAAAAGCAAAAGAAGCTGTCGACGCTCAGAAGCAGAAAGCAAACGAGGCAATCGATGCTCAACAACAGAAGGCAAACGATGCCATTAACAAAGCAGCAGAGGACGTAAAGAAACAACTCGGTTTGTAATGAGCTACTAAGCTAATTCACTCCACAAATGTGGGTATACATTGCAAAAATGTGTATCCACATTGTTTTTTTACGTTTTTTGTGTATTTTTTGTTTGTTTTTGTTTGTCAATAGGGAAAAAATACCTACTTTTGCAGTGAAAGCGAAATTACTACAAAATCAAATATAACAACAACCTTACTTATTAAATTAGAAAATGAACATGCTTATGAATGCTACCAGACACCTCCTTTCACTTTGTGCAGCCTCTGGGCTGGCACTGGTTTTGACTGCATGCGGTCCATCGACTCCGCAAGAGAAAGTTGTGGCCAGTTTTGAAGATGCCATTGAACGTGTGGACAAGGCCAAAACTCAGAAAGCGCTTAATGGAACTTCACAAATCCTGATTGGTGACATCAACAAGTCACTGAAGGGCTTAAGCCCTGTGGAACAGAACAAAGTAATGACGTCGAAAGAAGTGACAACCATCGAAAGAGTCTACAACAAGAAACTGACGGAAAAAAGAAAGAGTCTAAGATAATGATATGCCCCCCCAAAAAGTTGGATCAAAAACTTTCGGGGGGCACTTCAAAATCAGGAAGCTTTCTTTTTTCCGAATTCTGGATCTATCTTGAGTAGGGCCGATACGATGTAGGTCATGGCACAGCAGGCAACCACGATGATGAAGAACGCCTGATAGCCTACCGACTCTTGCAGGGCGCCAGCAAACAGGCCAGGTATCATCATCGACAGAGCCATGAAGGCTGTGCATAATGCGTAGTGGGCAGTCTTGTGCTCACCCTGGCTATAATATATAAGGTATAGCATGTAGGCCGAGAAACCGAAACCATAGCCAAACTGCTCGAGGAAGACACAAATGTTGATGACGAGCAAACTAGATGGCAGGGCGTAAGACAGATAGACGTAGACCAAGTCGGGGATGGTGATGGCCATAACCATAGGCCACAACCATCGCTTAAGTCCGTCGCGACTGGCAGCGATACCGCCAATGATGCCGCCCAGCGTAAGACCGATGACACCCACAGTGCCCTGAACCATACCAAACTCTACATCGCTAAGGCCCAATCCGCCATTGCTAACCTTATCGACCAGGAATAGGGCCGAAACCTTGGCCAGCAGTCCCTCAGGCATGCGATAGAACAACATGAAGCAGATGCCCACCCATACCTGCGGTTTGCGGAAGAAGGTGACCAGCGTCTGCCAGAACTCATTGACGATGTCGCCTGCAGTCTTCTGCACACGATTGGAATCCTCAGCAGGGCGGGGCAGTGCACAGCTGTGATACAGCCACAGGGCGATAAACAATCCTGCGATGAAGTAGAATACCAGCGACCATGCATAGGCTATGCTGTGTGTGAACTCCTGTAGCACTCCGGCCAGTCCCACCAGAAGGCCTGACGAAAAAATAGTGGCTATGCGATAGAACGTGGAACGTATGCCCACAAAGTAGGCCTGCTCGTGCTGCTCAAGACCCAGCATATAGAATCCGTCGGCAGCGATGTCATGGGTGGCGCTAGAGAAGGCCAGCAACCAGAAGAATGCTAACGAACCCTTCAACCATAGCGGACCGGGGATAGTGAAGGCCACGCCAGCCAGTGCGGCGGCGATGAGTATCTGCATCATCAGTATCCACCAGCGCTTGGTGCGGAGCATATCGACAAACGGACTCCACAGGGGCTTGATGACCCAAGGCAGATATAGCCACGAAGTATAGAGCGTGATGTCGGTGTTTGACAGGCCCAGACGCTTGTAAACGATGACCGAGATGGTCATAACGGCTACGTAAGGCACGCCTTCGGCGAAGTAGAGTGTGGGAACCCACGCCCATGGTTTGTGTAAGAAATTTGCTGTCATATTCTATTTAATCATTAATTCATTTACTATTTACTATCTTCTATTTATCATTAACCAGATTTCATCTTCCGTTTACTATCTTCGATTTACCATTTACCTGCTTCGATCTTCCGTTTATCAGCTTCTCCACGTAAGAAATCTCGTTGGAATCCTTCTCCACGATAACGGGGGAACCGAAGGGGAAGTTAGAGGGGGCCAAGGGGTGGCTGGCGGAATCTTGAGCGGCGATTAAGAAGCATCAGTCGTTCAAAAGCGAACTGGCGAGGTAGGCTCCAGGATAGTAGTGCTGCAGGATCTGCTTGTAACTGTAACCTTGTTCGCCCATGACGGCGGCGCCAATCTGGCAAAGACCGACACCATGTCCCCAGCCTGCGCCGTGGATGATGAAACGGTCGTAGTTCTTGTCGACGACGAAGGCGGAGGAGAAGAGATGCGAATGTGAAAGGACGCGACGTATCTCGAGCTCCTTACCAATGATGATGCTCTTTTTGGTTCCGACAATTTGCAAGCGATAAATCCGGCCCGACTTTCCGCGAGCGAGCGGAACGAGGTCGATGATGTCGCCCAAATCTTCCTTCAGGTTCTGAACGACGAGTTGGGTGAGTTCCTGTTGGGTGTACTGCACAACCCATCGATAGAAATCGTCGGTTTCTTGGTCGTAGTTGTTGAGGATATGGGATAGAATGCGTTTGTTCTGCGTGTTGCAGAACGCGTCAGGGGTTGAAAGGATCCATTGACGGGCATTTTCCTCGATGGTGAGGTCTGGAATGTCGTTTTCATCCTTGCCGTCGCGCATGGCTTTGAGATAAGGCTTGTCAATGTTCTCCCAACAGGTGCCGAACTCCTCGGAAATGCCACCACAACATTTCGAGAAGCGCGCGTCGCAGATCTGACCGTCGTAGTAGAGCACCATGCCACGGGTGGCTTCGACGGCTTGCGCAACTTGGGGGCTGCTGGCCTTCGTGATGCCCTGATAACGCTGACAATGATCGTCGGCGCATACGTCGAAGAGGGTGTGGTCCTCGCGGTCGTACCAGCGGACGAGCTCGTCTTCGGTTCTATGGAAAGAAAAGAAGGCGTCGCGCTGTTCGTTCTCGACTTGTCTATGTTTCTCGATCTGGGCCATGAGCCAGCTGCGCGATATGACGGCATGAGCTTTGAGGAACTCGAGCGAGGCGGTGGATTTCATCTCAGACGAGATGACACTCTTGAGGTATTCCTCGACTGGGAGGATGTTGATGGCGCAGAGCTGACCCTCGTCGACGATGAACTGAAGGATGCCACGGAAGGTCTGTGTCTCCTTGCGTTCCCAATGGAAGTCTTTGCCGATGGTGACTTCATGGAGCGAGAACGAAGCGTCGTCGGACTGTGGCTTGAAGGTGAGGCGCTGATACACGTTGTCGTTCCATAGGATGCCGCCTTCGTCGTACTCCACTACCTGCAGACCGTCAACTCGCTCGCCTTTCGCGCTGAAGGTTCCATTCAGGTTCAGACGAATCCTGTGGGCATTGACGATGCCTACTTTTACTTCCGGATCGTTCATACGCCACATTCTTTAATGATACGTTCGGTTAGGTCGGCCGTGAGACGGTTGAAATCTTCGGCTCGAGGGATAATCATAAGTCCCGACATGTCGAGGGCACCCGGGCTGACCAGCATGTGAGCGTCGCCCTGCGCGTCGTAGCAGGCTGGGCGGTGCTTAGTGCGAGGAATGACGATGCTGACCCATTCGTCAGCGTCGCGCCATGTGAGGACATTGAGGCGAGGCTCTATTTCACCGGGATTAATGGGGAAGCTGTCGTACACTTTACGGAAGCTGTCCAGCATTTCGTCCTTGGACTTGGAGCGGAGCTCGAAGTGTTTGGTGATACAGGCTTTGGGAAGCTGCTCGCGGGGACCTGCCTGGAAATGCATATGGTCGGGGGCCGACGCGCCGCAGAACGGACCGTTGTAGAAGATGAAGTAGCGGTCGAGGGTGGCGGCGAAGTCGAGCATGTCGGCAAAGTACGGAGCGATTTGCTGAGGTGCATGCTTACGAAGGACGATGGTGAAGTGCCGGCGGAGAATGGGGAACGGATTGACGAGGAGCTTGAAGCGCTCGTTGAGGGCTAGACCCTTCTGAATGGCCGGGCGGTTCATGTCGCAGAGGAAGCAAGGCCGGTTGGCGATGGTCTTCTTGTCGATGTTGGCACCTGTAGAGACGATGCGACCGGGGTTGTGCTGCACGTTATAGGTTTTGCCGCCGATGGCGAACGACTTGATCTGGACGTTGAGGTTTCGATAGCGCTCGCCGACTTCGGGCCATGCCTTCATCTGGGTGTCAAAGAAGTTGTCGACTTCGTCTTGGGTCGGATGCTCGTTCCAAAACCGGTTGATATGTTGGCGGGCGGTCAGTTCGATGGTTCGAAGCTGATCCTTATAGAAGTTGTTCTGGTTGACTCGCTCGGGCGACAGGGCTGCGTCGGAGTTTCCTTCCCAGCGGCGACATAGATAGACGACATCGAAGATGCGGCCGATACGGTACTGACGTGAAAAGGCAAGTCCGAGGGCGTAGTCCTCGCCGTAGCTGGTGTTGGGCACGCCGATTTTGCGGAGCAGGGGCGTGAAGAAGGCGCGGGGTGCACCGAGACCGTTGATGCGGAGGGCGTTGTTGCGTCCGTTGTCGTCGGTCCATTCCTTGTGGTCGATGACGCCGGGTGGAAGTGTGCGCAGGTTGAAGTCGCACATGCGGTACGAGCCGATGACCATGGCACAACGTTCGGCGTAGAACTTATCGACGATCATTTGCAGGGTCGACTCGCGCGAATAGAGGTCGTCGGAGTCGAGTTGGATGGCAAAACGTCCGCAGCGAGGGTCCTGGATGGCCATGTTCCAACAGCCACCGATGCCAAGGTCGTTGCGCTCGGGTATGATGTGAACGACACGGGCGTCGTAGTTGGCGAGACGGGCTACGATTTCGGTTGTACCGTCGGTCGAGTGGTTGTCGACGACGATGATGTTGAAATCGAAACGCGTCTTCTGCGACATGGCGGACATGATGGCGTCCTCGACGGTCTTCTTGCGGTTCTTGACGGGGATGATGACAGATGCTTCGACGGGGAAGGTGCCACTGCCGGTGGCAATGTCGCTCACATCGTCGGAGGCGACGTAGGCATCGATTCGGCGCAGATGGTCGGTGCAGACCTGCTCCATTTCGACTTGTACATCGCGATTTCGTGGGTCGACATAGTCGAATTGGCGCTCGCCGCTCTTGCGCAGGTCGGTCTCGTCCTCCGTGTAGAGATATTCATTTATATAATAAATAGGTGTGGCCTGTCGGCTGACGTATAAAGTGAGTTCGTAGAGGGCCGCGGCATTCCATTGGTTCGTGCTGTAGAGGTCGGCACATGCCTTGAGGTGGTCGGTGCGGACGAAGCGCAGGGAGCCGAAGTCGAAGTCGTTGCGGACGCTACCCATCTGATAGGCAATGCAGGGCGCCTTGGTCATTTCGCCGTTGCGAATGGCATAATGGTCGCTGTAGAGCATCCCGGCATCCATCGTTTCGGCAATGGTGAGGACGCGGTCGATGGCGCCATAGCCCACGGTGATGGGCGAATACTTGCTGTAGATGGCAACGAAGTCGGCCTTGGCGACAAGGGCCATCTGGCGCAGGGTGGCGGAACTTTCGAGCGTGTCAATGAACAGGACACTGCACCCTTCGATCTGTGGAAGCGTGGCATCGTGTGCCAGCAGGAATATCTGATTAACTTGATTCGAAGCACGGAACTGCGCCACGTTTTCCTTCGCAGTTGCTTCGTCGCTGTAGGGGATAAAACAATCTATCGTTTTCATGCCACAAAGATACGAAATAATTCATAATACATCATTCGTTATTCGAAATTATTTTTCATTTTCCTCGGTTAATTCATATTTATTTCGTATTTTTGCAGCGTGAATCACGAAATAATGAGGATGAATTATGATTTCGGTAAATGGCTTGCCAGCCAGGTTGGCTGCAAGGCTCAGAAAATCAGCGTGAATGCCGGCTTCACCTGCCCCAATCGCGACGGGAGCATCGGTACCGGCGGCTGCACCTATTGCAACAACCAGACGTTCAATCCCGAGTACTGCGCGACGGGGAAAACCATTCGTCAGCAATTGGAGGAAGGCAAGGCGTTCTTCGGGCGTAAATATCCGGACATGAAGTACCTCGCCTACTTCCAGGCCTATACAAACACGTATGCCGACCTCGCCACGCTGCGCGAGAGGTATGAGGAGGCGCTGGGCGTCGACGACGTCGTGGGATTGGTCATCGGCACTCGGCCCGACTGTATGCCCACGGCCCTTCTCGACTATCTGGAGGAGCTGAGCCATCGGACTTTCGTCCTTGTGGAATATGGCATCGAGAGTGTGTACGACCGCACGCTACGTCGCATCAACCGTGGCCACGATTTCGACTGCACCCGCCGGGCTGTCATCGCCACTGCCGAGCGCGGCATCCGTGTAGGGGGGCATGTCATCATGGGACTTCCGGGCGAAACCGTCGACGACATGCTTGGCGAGGCTGAAATCCTCAGTGCCCTACCCCTCACGACCCTCAAGCTCCATCAGTTGCAGCTCATCAAGGGCACGCGCATGGCCGACGAATACCGTGAGCATCCTGAAGACTTCGTCCGATTCACCGCCGACGAGTATGCCGAGCTTATCGTCCGATTCGTGAGCCTCAGCCGACCCGACATGGTGTTCGAGCGGTTCGTCAGTCAGTCGCCGCCTGACCTCTTGGCTGAACCGGGATGGGGACTGAAGAACTATGAGTTCATGGAACTGGTGAAGAGGAAGATGAAGGGATAATCCCTCAAGGGGAAATATCAATCACCGTTGTTGAAGGTTTACCCCTTGAGGAGAAGGTATCAATGGCTGAAATACAATTCTTCCCATTCTATACCTTTATTATATCTATAGCAAGAATTTTCCTTAGGATAAGCGATGCCATCTCGATTTTTATTCGTAACTTTGCGACCCGAAACAAAAATCGAAGCATGATACGAAAGATATTACACGTTGCTAAACCCTTCCGTTTCGAGGCCGGCGGCGAAGTGCCCGAGATTGACATCTGCTACCACACCTCGGGCGACTATTCGGCCGAGAAAAAAGTCGTGTGGATATGCCATGCCCTCACCGCCAACAGCGATGCCGAGGAATGGTGGCCCGACCTCGTAGGTCCGGGTGCGACTTTCGACACCGACCGCTATTTCGTCTGCTGTGTCAACATGCTCGGCTCGTGCTACGGCTCGAGCGGCCCTTCATCGGTCAATCCCAAGACACGCAAGCCGTACATGCTTTCGTTTCCGCCCGTCACCGTACGCGACATCATCAACGCCAGCATCCTCGTACGCCGGCACTTAGGTATCGACAAGATCGACCTGCTCGTCGGTGCCAGCATCGGAGGTTTTCAGGCGCTCGAGTGGAGCATCATGGAGCCGAAAGTCATCAGCCAGGCCATCTTCATCGCCACCTGTGCCCGCATGAACGCATGGTGTGGCGCCACCCTGGCCGCCCAGCGCATGGCCCTCGAGGCCGACCCGACGTTCCTGGCCGAACGAAGTCTGAAAGGCGGACGCACCGGACTGAAATGCGCCCGTGCCCAGGGACTTATCACCTACCGCACGTACGACAGCTTCGTCCTCACCCAGTCGGAACGTAACGAAGACAGCATCTTCCCCGAACGAGTCGAGTCTTACGAGCAATATCAGGGCGAAAAGCTCGTCAAACGTTTCGATGCATACAGCTACTACAGCGTGGTGAAGTCTGCCGAGAGCCACAACGTAGGCCGTTTCCGCGGCGGCGTGGAAAAAGCCCTCGGAAGCATCAAAGCCAAGAGCATGGTCATCAGCATCAACACCGACCTGCTCTTCCCTCCGAAGGAAATGGAGCAATGGGCCCAGTTCATCCCGGGCGCCGAGTACCACGAGATAACCTCGCTCTACGGTCACGACGGATTCCTACTCGAGTGGCAGCAACTGAAAGAACTGATGAAGCCCTACCTGCCGTAAGGGGAAGGATGAAATAAGAAAGGGAAGCTAACCGGATTAGCTTCCCTTCCTTTTAGATTCGTCCCAGAATCGGTCCATCTCCTCGAGCGTCAGGTCTTTCAGTTCACGACCCTCGTCCTTGGCCCGCTGCTCCACGTAGTTGAAACGCGAGATGAACTTTTGGTTCGTCAGCTCGAGCGCAGTGTCGGGCGTGATGTGGTAGAGGCGCGCAGCATTGATGAGGGCGAACATGATGTCACCGAACTCGCGCGTGGCCTTGTCGCGGTCCATGTTTGCCACTTCGGCCTCGAACTCGGCAATCTCCTCCTTCACCTTCGGCCACACGTCCTCGCGGTTGTGCCAGTCGAAACCCACGTTGCTGGCCTTCTCCTGAATGCGCTCCGCCTTGATGACCGAAGGCAAAGCCGTCGGCACACCGCTGAGCACCGTCTTGTTGCCATCCTTTTCCTTCGTCTTCAGCTGTTCCCAGTTCTGAAGCACAGCGTCGGCCCCGTCGACCTTCACCTCGCCGTATACATGCGGATGGCGGAAGATGAGCTTGTCGCAAAGCTTGTTGCAAACGTCGGCAATGTCGAACTCGCCCTTCTCGCTGCCGATCTTAGCGTAAAAAACGATGTGCAACAGCACGTCGCCCAACTCTTTGCAGATGTTTGCATTGTCCTCGTTGAGCAGGGCCTCACATAGTTCGTAAGTTTCCTCAATGGTATTGGGCCGCAGACTCTCATAAGTCTGCTTTCGATCCCACGGACACTTCTCGCGCAACGTGTCCATCACGTCGAGCAATCGCCCGAAGGCCTCAAGTTTCTCTTCTCTTGTATGCATATCTCTAATCTTATAATCGTCACTATCGAAAACGCCGTCAAAACCGATGCCAAGGCCGTCAGCCCCCTATTAGCCCGCAGCCAGATGCATCAGATGCACCGCAACAAGGGCAGCAGTCTCAGTGCGGAGACGGCTCTTGCCAAGGCTCACCGATCGGAACCCGGCAGCTTCGGCCTCACGCACCTCGTCGAGGCTGAAATCGCCCTCCGGACCAATCATCACCACCGCGTCCTCGCCTGAAATCAGACTGTCACAGAGCAACGGCAGGTTGTCATCGTAGCAATGACAGATGAACTTTCCGCCCGTGAACGGCCGGCGGATGAAATCGGCAAACGAAGTCATCCCGTTCAGCTTCGGCAACTCGGCCTTGCGGCTCTGCTTCATCGCCGCAACCATAATCTTCTCGATGCGCTCGTTCTTAACCACCCTGCGCTCCGAGAATCGGCAGTCAAGGAAAGTCAGTTCGTCGAACCCTATCTCCGTCGCCTTCTCGGCCAGCCATTCGATGCGGTCCATGTTCTTCGTCGCCCCCATAGCCAAGTGCAGATGAGCCCCCCACTGCCGCGGCTGAGGCAAAGTCTCGACAATGCGGAAGCCACAGCGATGTTTCGAAGCCTCGGTGATTTCAGCACGGAAGAACGTGCCGCGGCCGTCCATCAGGAACAGC
This sequence comes from Bacteroidaceae bacterium, assembly GCA_017529865.1. Lineage (GTDB taxonomy): Bacteria > Bacteroidota > Bacteroidia > Bacteroidales > Bacteroidaceae > Colivivens. Next base: position 19,479 of record JAFXNA010000048.1, on the reverse strand, counting down.
TCGTCACCCTCCGCCATGCGTAGCACGCGAACCGCATGCGCCGCTTCCTCGTCGGGCAGCATCCCCGTCTGAGGTTCGGGCGTGTAGAAGAACCTTACCTCCTTCATAGTTCCACTTCCAAATACTTATTGAACAGCTCGATGGCCTGCCGGGCCACGTCGTCCTGTATCTTTGTACGTTCGCCAAGCTGGCTGACAACACGTTTAGTCAGACCTTGGGTCGCCGTGCCCACCGAAATATAGACCGTGCCCACAGGATCGGCCTCCGTGCCCCCCGTCGGGCCTGCGTAACCCGTAATCGAGATAGCGTAGTCGGCCTTAAACAGATTGCAAGCACAAACTCGCATGGCGTCGGCGGTCTCGCGGCTCACCACACCGTACTTTTCAATCACCGCAGCATCGACGTGCAAAACCATTTCCTTGATTGCAGTCTGATACGACACGATGCCGCCACGGAAATACTCGGAACTACCCGCCATACTGGTGATGAGCGAGGCTATACGCCCGCCCGAACAGCTCTCGGCGGTGCAAAGCGACTTACCCGACGCGAGCAAAAGCTGGTGCATTGATGTCACAAAAGTCATGATCCTGATATTTGAAGAAGCCGGCGATGCCGATCATCGCGGCATTGTCGGTTGTATAACTGAACTTGGGAATATAGATGGTCCAACCGTAACGTTGGGCATGGTCGCGGAACGCGTTCCTCAATCCATTGTTAGCACTGACGCCCCCAGCCACGGCAACATGCTTGATGCACGTGTCCTTGACCGCCATGCGGAGTTTCTTCATGAGGATATCGACAACCGTACGTTCCAACGAGGCCGCGAGGTCCTCCTTGTGATGCTCAATGAAGTCGGCATCGTCCTTCAGCCAGTCGCGAAGGGAATAAAGGAACGAGGTCTTCAGCCCGGAGAAGCTGTAATCGTAACCCGGGATGTTCGGCTTGGCAAAATGATAAGCTTCAGGATTACCCTGACGAGCCAGACGGTCGATGACAGGACCTCCAGGATAACCCAGACCCATCACCTTCGAGCATTTATCGATGGCTTCGCCAGCAGCATCGTCAATGGTCTGCCCGATGATTTCCATATCGTTATAAGCATTCACCTTCACGATCTGACTGTTACCGCCACTGACCAACAGACAAAGGAACGGGAACGGCGGAGCAGTCTCGTCGCCATTCTCTTTGATGAAATGAGCGAGGACATGACCTTGCAAGTGATTCACCTCGACCAACGGGATACCAAGCGCAAGTGCAAGCCCCTTGGCGAAGTTCACACCCACCAAAAGACTGCCCATAAGGCCGGGGCCACGCGTGAAGGCGATGGCAGTGAGCTGTTCCTTCTCAACTCCAGCTCGCTTCAAGGCCGCATCGACCACTGGAACGATGTTTTGCTCGTGCGCACGGCTCGCCAGCTCTGGTACAACGCCACCATATTGCTCGTGCACAGCCTGACTGGCCGTCACGTTCGACAATAAGATGCCGTCGCGCAGCACAGCCGCCGACGTATCGTCGCACGATGATTCGATGGCAAGTATTACAATGTCCTTCTGATGATTGTCCATAATCTTTTGATGCTTGGGCCTATAGTAACTATAGGCACTATAGGCACTATCAATACGTTATCACCTCCAAACCCTCTTCGGTCATAAGGAACGTGTGCTCCCATTGAGCTGAATCGCTATAGTCTTCCGTGTAGACGGTCCAGCCGTCTTCTTCATCGACAACTACTTCCCAGTCACCGGCATTGACCATTGGTTCAATGGTAAATACCATGCCCGGAACGAGCAGCATGCCACTTCCTTTCTTGCCGTAATGTTCGATATCGGGGTCCTCGTGGAAAGCATTGCCAACGCCATGTCCGCAGAGGTCGCGGACAATGGTAAAACCATTCTTATGGGCATGCTTGGCTATCGCGTTGCCCATATCACCGACAAAAGTATAAGGCTTGCACACCTCGGCACCGATGTCAAGACACTCTTTGGCCACCTGCACGAGGCGTTCACGCTCTGCACTCGTCTTTCCGATGATGAACATGCGGCTGGCATCGGCAAAAAAGCCGTCAAGGATGGTCGTCACATCCACGTTCACGATGTCACCCTCCTCCAACACTTCATCCTCGCTCGGAATACCATGACAAACCACATCGTTCTTCGACACACACACGCTCTTGGGGAATCCCTCGTAATTGAGAGGGGCCGGAATGCCGCCATGGGCCGTTGTAAAGTCATAGACAATTCGGTCGATTTCCTCAGTCGTCATTCCTTCGCAAATCTTTTCTGCCACAAGGTCGAGCAGCGCCGTGTTAAGTCGACCAGCACGACGGATACCTTCGATTTGCTCGGGCGTTTTAATGAGGTCACGGCTGGGACAAAGCTTTCCTTTGTTCTGAAACCAGAGGATACGCTTGTCCATCTCCGTCAGAGGCTGTCCCTTCAACGGATGCCAATTCCTTGGATTTTTCTTGAATATATTCATAATCTTTAAACGGATGCAAAGTTACAAAAAAGAAAGCAAACACAGGTAGGAATTACGTCAAAAAATGTAATTCTGCAGTCTTTCCAGTTCTTCGTCGGTAAAGATAGCAGTGGCGCGAAGCTGTTCCATGTCAGAGATTGGCCCATACAGGCGCTGGTAGTTGCTGATGGCCTTTGCCTTCTCATAACCAATGTAGGGATGACGTGACATCTCGGCAAAAGTCATGTCGCCGATGCGGAAACGATGAACCAAAGCAGTATCAACCGTGAACCATTGGAGCATTGCAGGTTCAACGTAGCGCACTTCGAGCAATTGTTCCACGGAATAGAAGCCACCAAGCCGCTCGCGGCGCTGAACAATCCATCGGGCGATATTCGAACCGATACCAGGAATGCGCTGCAGCAACATGGTGTCGGCGGAATTGATGTCAACGGTTGTAGGCTGAGAAAATTTGGAAGGTCGAGACGGATCAGAGTTTTCTGATTGTTCCGAGTACTCGGAGTGCCGATGTTCATTATAGGAACTATAGTGACTATAGGAACTATAAGATTGATAAGGCTTGCATGGCTTGCCCTTCGGGGCCTTAAAATCCTTATAGTCCTTAAAGGCTTTAGAGATCTTAGAGTCCTTAAAGGCTTTAAGGAAATCATTAGGCAGAGCAGGCGCAGACACCATCGACTGCTCTCGCTGGCCAAAGAGCACGATGCCAGCAATGATACCGCTCGCGATAAGAGCAAGCACGATGACAGCCCTTCTATCAGCCTTCGAATACTCCATAACCTCTTATACTTGAAGTTTATCTACCGCTGTGACGACCTTTGCAGCGAGCGACATGAAGGCGATGCCTTCGGGTGATGCCGGCTGGAGAACAGGCGGAAGTCCGGCATCGGCATTCTCGCAGATGCTTTGAACAAGAGGAATTTGTGCAAGAAGGGGCACGTTGAGTTCCTCGGCAAGCTGTTTGCAGCCTTCACGACCGAAAATGTAGTAATGGTTGTCGGGCAATTCGGCAGGAGTGAACCAAGCCATGTTCTCCACGAGGCCGAGGATAGGCACAGCGACCTTCTCATTCTGGTACATGTTGATGCCTTTGCGTGCATCGGCAAGAGCCACTTGCTGCGGCGTACTGACGATAACTGCACCGGTGATATCGAGCAGTTGGATGAGACTGAGATGGATGTCACTGGTGCCAGGCGGTGTATCAAGCACAAGGTAATCGAGTTCGCCCCAATCGGCCTCGGTGATGAGCTGTTTCAGTGCGTTACAGGCCATACCACCGCGCCAAAGGGTAGCTTGGTCGGGATCGACGAAGAAACCGATGGAGAGAAGCTTGACGCCATATTGTTCAATAGGTTCTATGAGATCCTTTCCGTCGATATTGACAGCGTAAGGACGAGCATCTTCCACTTGGAACATCTTGGGCATCGACGGACCGAAGATATCGGTGTCGAGGAGACCAACACGATGGCCGAGTTTGGCAAGACCGATTGCGAGGTTTGCAGCCACGGTAGATTTACCCACTCCACCCTTGCCAGAGGAGACGGCGATGATGTTACGTACGCCAGGCAGGACGGGCGGCTCATCCGAGGTTTGCGACTGTGGAGCAATGAACTTCGTGTGAACAGTGACATTAACTTCGGGACTGACGAAGGTATGGATGGCGGTCTCGACGGCTTTCACGACGGACTTGCTGAACGGGTCGGGATCTTTGGGGAAGATGATGGAGAACGAAACGTTCATGCCGTCGATGCGAAGGTCGTCTTCAATCATCTCAGCTTCGACGAGGTTGCGTCCGTTGCCTGGATAGCGAACGGTTGCGAGCGCATCGGTGATAAGTTTGGGATATAATGTCATGGTGCTATATATAAATAATAAGGTGTATTACTTGCGGGTTTTGACGGTTGTTTTTACTTCGTGGTCGTACGAGCGGTATTCATCGATGGGGATTTCGACGTCCGGTTCGGACAGGATGCCTTCGTGAGGAAGTCGGAAGCGGATGTACTTGATGGGGATGCCGCGGTCGAGCCACATTTGCTCATAATATGTGCGGATGGACGTGAGGGGGGAATCCTCGCGCGCAGGATTTGGACCAGGAGCATTCATTCCATACAAATCATCGGTAAATTCCTCGATAGGAAGGCTATTGTGCTCGGCCATGAGACGAGTGTAAGTGGCCATGAAATTGGAGTCGGTCTTGAGGTGGATGATGCCGCCGTCGACGAGGAAGCGACGATAGCGCTCCATGAAGTATGTCGATGTGAGACGCTTGGTGGGTTTCTTCATCTGCGGGTCGGAGAAGGTAAGCCAGAGTTCATGGACTTCATTCGGCGCGAACATTTCGTGGATGAATTCGATGTTGGTGCGGAGAAATGCGGCATTTGTCAGTCCCTCAGCTTGTGCCTGCTGGGCACCGTGCCACATGCGTGAGCCTTTTATGTCGACGCCGATAAAGTTGTGGTCGGGAAATACGCGAGCCAGACCGACGGTGTATTCACCGCGTCCACAGCCCAGTTCGAGCACGATGGGGTTCTGATTCTTGAAGAAATCACTCCCCCATTTTCCTTTCAAATCAAATCCTTCTTTCTGAAGTTGCCAGAATGGACATTCCACGACGAGCGGGTTTGCTGCCATGTCGGCGAACTTCGCGAGTTTTCCTTTTCCCATAGTTTTCTTTTTAATTTCGTGCAAAGTTACGAATTATTTATAATTTATGATGTATAATTCATAATAAATTGCTAACTTTGCCACACATTCCTAAGCAAATCAGTATGAGACGAATTGTTTTTGCGGTCCTCGTGGCCGTGTCGGCGCTTGGTTGGGCGCAAACAGGTGACAAACCGATTGTAAGGACTCGCGCGGGTCAGGTTCAGGGCATTATACAAGAGGGAACACAGGCGTTCCTGGGCATTCCGTATGCGACGGTGGAACGATTCATGCCTCCTCAGCCTGTCAAGAGTTGGACGGGAGTCCGGGTGTGCGACCATTGGGGGCCGCAGGCGATGCAGGGTGGTCGAAATTCGACGAACGAGGACGAGATGAGCGAGCAGTGCTGCGTGCTGAACGTGTGGACGACTCCTGCCGAGCGGCAACGAAAGGGAGAGGCCTATTCGGCTCCGAAACTCAAGCCGGTGATGGTGTGGCTACACGGTGGCGGCTTCGACTCAGGAACGAGTGCTTGGGACCCAGGCATGTGTCTGGCTAAGAAGGATGTGGTGGTGGTGAGCGTGAACCATCGTCTGAACATCCTCGGCTTCCTTAACCTCTCGACTTGCAGCCCGCGCTATCGTCATTCGGGCAATGCGGGCATGCTCGACATCGTTCAAGCGCTGCAATGGGTACGTGACAACATCCGACAGTTCGGCGGCGATCCAGGGAACGTCACCATCTTCGGCGAATCGGGCGGTGGAGGCAAAGTCGGCACATTATTGTGTATGCCGCCAGCTCGCGGACTGTTCCACAAGGCAATTATCATGAGCGGAACGATTCTCAACGTAAATACGAAGCTGATGACGGAGGAACTAGGCGAGGCAGTGCTTCAAGAACTTGGCATTGCGAAGAAGGATGTCGATAAGATTAAGGACGTGTCGTATGCCGATCTCTATGCGGCTGGTCAGCGTGCCATGGCGAACAGCATCGGCACCCGTCGTCCGGGCACACCGATGATGTGGGGATTCGGCCCTACACCCGATGATGTCGACGTGGTTCAGCAGCCATTCCAGCCGGCTTTCCCATCCTTCAGCGACAATATTCCGATTATGATTGGTACAACGTTCAACGAGCTGCAGCGTGTTCGCTACGGACAGGAAATCACGATGGAGCAGGCTCGCACGGAGTTGCAACGGACGTTCGGCGACGAAACCGATGCTTATATCGAAGCGTTCAAGGGAGCCTATCCGATGCGGGCAAGCAACGAGGAACAGTTTCCTCAAGACCTGCTTTGCATCGACTGGCTGTTCCGCCCAAAGACCATCATCACGGCCGATGCCATTGGTGGCAAGCGTGCGGCTGATACCTATGTATATATGTATACCGTGACCGAATCGGATGCTCGCGGCCAGAAGGGTTCAGCCCATGGCGCCGAACTGAAGTATTGTTTCGATGTCTTGCATCATTATGAGAACCAACTGTCGCAGGAAACTCTCGATGCCAACAAACAATGGGCAACCATCATGAGCGATGTATGGGCGCAGTTTGCTCACAACGGCAATCCTAACATGGAGGGCATCCCGAATTGGCATCCATATACGAAGGAGAACGGCGAGTTGTTGGAAATCGGTGGCAATAAACCGAGCATCCACCACAACCACGACCGGAAACTGGAGGAAATCATCGACCGACATTGTTTCAAACAGTTGGATGAATTCCGCAAGACACACAAATAGAATTTTCACATCACTTGGCTCTCAACAAATGAGCAGTACAAGATTGAGGCCCTTGCTTGACATCAGCAAGAGCCTCATTTCTGATTGTATCAATGATCAATGCGGGCATCGGTCGAAACAATGTAGCACATATTGTTTTTCAACTGAGTACGCCCCACATAAAATCCGTACTCAGGATTCGGCTGCAATCCCTGGACACCTAGAAGGATATGCTCGATGTTCTGAATAGCTGGGAATGCCACGGCGAAGACTGCATCACCCGATTTGGCGACATTGAGCTTCGTGTGGAACGTGCAGCTGTTCCTAAGGTTGCAAACCTGTGCGTAGGAAATCGTTGCGGTCTGAATATCATCTTTCGTCGTGCCTAACGTGACCGAATACTCGCCATTCGACAGGCCTTTCACCTCGAAGCGGAACATGGGCGAAGCATAAAAAGCGCTGAACCGACGCGTTGTGGCATCATACGTCTCGCTTCGAATCGGCAACACCTGCTCGACAAGCCGTTCGACACAGCCACTACCCTGAATCAGACTCAGACCCGAGTTGTATGAATAGATATTCGAGTAGTTCGTCATGAAGAAGTCCGCATTCATGCCCGCAGGAACCAGATGTGCTTCGGCACGGCATTCGGCAAGATAGTTGTCCGAACGGAACGGCATGTCGGGCGACGGTTGCCCTCCTTTAAATATATATAAGGTGCCAGAAAACCGAGCCGAACGCATATCGGACGAGAGCGAACCCGCATCCATCGTGAGATAGCCCGTCATACGATAGATAGGTTCCGAAATCGGAATGGCGAAGATGTAGATGCGGTCGTCGGGATGCATTACGGGACGGATAGGCTCACGGTTGTCGGCATCGCCCGAATACTGAATCACAGCATCAAGGTCGACAGTTACACTGACCGATAATTCACGCGACACTGGCTGCGGAATGACGTAATCGGCTGAGTCGATGGTTGCCGTCCAGTCGGGGTCGACGTGATTGTTCTCGCACGAAGTCAGCGCGAGAGCAACAATAGTGAAAAGTAGCAACGAAAAGTTTTTCATGACGATAACATAAAAAAGGCACGCCTGGACAAGCCGGGACGTGCCATAAACAAAGTGATTATTTCCAATCTGCAATCCAAGCCTTCCAGTCAACGTCCTTGAACATAGGAGCGTTGGCCACCTCGGTCTTCACATCCTGCTTATCGAGCAAGAAGCGGTCGATGAAGGCTTCAAGATAAGGATACTCAGCCTCGGGCAACTGGCAGTGGCCATGTCCGCCTGAGATGCTGTAACCTACACGGTCAGCGATGCCGAAAGTCTTCCATACTTCCTTGGCAGCGTTGATTGATACATAACCGCTCTCATCAGCCAACCACTCGTAGTCGGTGTTGCCGAAATAGAGCAAAGCGCGAGGACAAACCATCGCAGCGAGTTCGTGATGGTCGACAGGCATGCGAGCAATCTTCTCCTCAGCATAGTCGGTCTTGATATTAGCAAAGAACCATGAGTCGTTCGTATTGAAACTACGCTCCACATTGCCCAGAGTCTCGCTGTAACGCCAAGAAGCGACGCCGCCACCTCCAGGTTCGTGAGCGATAACGAGTGCGATACGCTCGTCGAATGCGCCGCAATAAAGCGCACACTTTCCTGCCCATGAGCAACCTGAGATCGCCAAGTGCTTCGTGTCAATCTTAGATTTGCTTGGGCCTAACTGCTGGAGGCCATCGATGATTCTTGATACACACCAGCCCCAGAAGCAATACGAGCCGTTAGCCTCAAGTTCAGGATACAGCTTGTTGATTGGCTCCGTACCACGCTTCTGCGTATGCTGCGTGACGGCAAACACATCAATATTCACGATAGCACAGCCGCGACCCGTGAAGAAGCGACCGGGAAGAGTGTTCGATACGCCGAGCAATGCAGGACATGGATACTTCGCCTCCTTCGGATACTGAATCTGAGCCGTCAGCACCAGTTCCTGGCCATTGTGCTTCACAGTTACCTTCAGCTGTTTGCGTTCGCCGATTGTCTCATCTGGCTGACCACCGCCGAAGCCGCCAAAGCCACCGAAACCACCACCGAAGCCGCCGAAGCCACCGCCACCAGGACGATTACCGCCACCTGCTGGAGCTGGAGCCTGGTCTTCAATCACGGCCTTCAAATTGCCAGCTTCCAATACCGGACGCATACCAATCTCGTACTGCTGGAACAGCTGTGAAATCTCATAGCGATGCTGTTCCCAGTCCTTGAAGTCGGTCGAACGCTTTCCGTTCTGAAACTTGAATGGATCGGGTAATTTCTCAATCAAAGGTAACTCTTCAGGTTTTACGACTGGTTTCATCTTAAACTCTTTTCCAGAATACTCCTTATCATAAACATAAGGAATCTGTGCCTGAGCCATCAGGACACCTGCAAACATTGTTGCAAATAAAATTGTTCGTTTCATATGGGTATTAATTAAAAGACATGCAAAGATAACTATAATTTATAATTTATAATGTATAATTAATAATAAATTCGTATCTTTGCGTCACAAATCATTCAAAACATGAGAAAAACAGCTATCATAATCAGCATTGCTGCCGCATTATTGACACAAGTCAGTTGCGTCGGCAACAAAACCGAGCAAAGCAAAACCGATACCATCGCAGTATCAGGTCCGAACAAGACAGCCATCAACGACATGTCCGAATACAACCTCGACGGAACCGTAGAAGTCGGCGGCACGAAATACAGTTACGAGTTTGCCTTCCAGAACGACCCCTCACAGCCCGTCGTCACTACCGCTGAAGGCTATCGCTACCACGACAACGCCGTGTTGCTGATCATCCGAAACGGACAGGAAACCATCTTCGAACATAGATTCACCAAGGAATCCTTCCAGTCGCTCATCCCAGCAGCCGACTACAAGCGTTCCGTCCTCGCTGGCTTCAACTTCAACTATATGCAGCAGGACAAGCACGACCGCTTCTATTTCATCGCTGTCGTAGGCGACCCCGACGAGACATCCGATATCAGCTACTCCATCGGCATTGCCATCGACCGTAGCGGCGGCATCGCCACATCGATTGTCGAAACCATCGACACCGAGCCAATCAACAATGACCTCAACCAAGACCCCGACGAAGACGACGCTTAATAAAAAATAAGAATAATGTATAGCATGAAAACAAATCGAATCCTCCTCGCCATCCTCATGATGGCTACTGGCCTTATCGCCAACGCACAAGTCAAGACCGTATCCATCCTCGGCGACTCCTACAGCACGTACGAGCACTATCTCGAACCCGACACCAACTACGTGTGGTACTTCGACGGCACGCCTCGCACGCAGACCGACGTCACCAGCGTCACTCAGACTTGGTGGCATCAACTCATCAAAGCTAAGGGATGGCGACTCCTGAAGAACAATTCCTTCTCCGGCTCCACCATCTGCAACACCGGTTACAACCGCGCAGACGTCAAACACAACTCGTTCATTGCCCGCATGGACAACCTTGGCGGTGCCCCCGACATCATCTACATCTTCGGCGGCACCAACGACGCATGGGCCAACTCCCCCATCGGCGAATACAAGTACGAAGCATGGACCAAGCAAGACCTCTACTCTTTCCGTCCAGCCATGGCCTACATGCTCCACCACATGACCCTCCGTTACCTCAACACACAGATCATCTTCATCCTCAACTCCGAGCTGAAGAACGAGGTCAACGAATCCGTCCGCGAAATCTGCAAGCATTATAAAGTGAAGCTTGTCGAACTCCACGACATCGACAAGAAAGGCGGACACCCATCCATCGCAGGCATGAAAGCCATCGCCGACCAACTGAAGTAAGCGAGTTGTTTAAGCTTGATGCAATCATCATTCACGACTAAATGCAGAGGTTCTCGCGAATCTCTGCATTCTTTCTCTCCTATGTTTATATAATTATAGGAGATTTGAACAAAAAATTACTTTTGTCTTTATTGAGATCATTACTTTTTGTCGGCGATATAATTGGGACTTCCCTTCTCGCGATTAAAAATGTCACGTAAGACTATTTCCTTGATGTCCGAACGAGTGTCTAAAGTCCTGCACAAGGACATAATGTAGGTTGTGAACTTCTCAGGCAGCTTTTCGACCCTCAGCCATGAGTCTTCCAGACCACTCCATTTGCCACGGAATTCTTTCTTTGTAAGTGAAATAATCTCTCCTTTTCTTCCACATTCCATGTACTGGCCATTCTTATACGACCATGTTCCATAGTCGTGTGGTTTTATGTCCACGGAACCATCGGAATTGATGAAGAACTGTGCAAAGCAATACTCTCCGTCAGGATTGTATATCTTCACTGCCGAGAAGTTCTTTCCTCCGTCGAATTTCTCTCCATTTGCATCGGTGTATCCATTGAATTTCCATACACCTACCATCATTTTCTCTTGCTCGGACTGAGCAGAGGTGTTTGTTGCCCATAGAGATGCCATCAGCATCATGATGCAAATTGCCTGAAATTTTAGTTTTTCCATAATGTCATCGTTTTTTAGTGTTATTAATATGTTTACTCGAGTAATGTATTCATATCGTTAAAGGTTTATGATATATTCGTCCAAATCCTTTGCGCCGCCTTTCTTCCCAAACATTTTGTAGTAGAGTCGGCTACGAATCGAACTGATGCTGCTATATTCCCTGCACGTGTGAATGGCTATTGCCGACGGAGGAATACCCAGTTTGGTAAGTATGCAGACGCGTAGTTCCACTTCTGACAACTGACACTTTTCTGTCAAATTCCTGAAGAACTGCGGATAGGCGCTTTTCATTTGCGTCTCCAATTCCTTCCACTCGTCGGGTTTCAGGGGTGGTTCTTCGTATAATCGTCGTCGTAATGTCAGATAATAATCCGAATGGATGAATGCCTGTTCGCTATGACGGTCCTCCATTATGGTCCCGGTATTCCCGTCCATCGATGATGGTTGGTTACGTTTGCCTCTCACCTTATATCTTATATAAAGAGAAATTATCAAAAGGACAATAGGTACTGCCACCCAAATCCAAATGTGGGAATTGGCTGTTGTCGCAGATGTCGGCATTATGTATTGAGTGTTTTTGTTGTGATTAGGCCGAAAAGCCGTTTCAACGGAACGTTCTATTTCTGACACCATATCGGCTGGTAACTTATCGTTTTTTATAAAGATTTCAACGTAAGCCCCACGGTCAATACCTATCGTATGATTATCTATAATGGTAATGTCGCGCATCCTTCCATGTTCAATGTAAACGGTATCGTATGGCGACATCATAAAGAAGTATTCTGACATTTCATGAGGCTTCAAAGGCTTCTTCTTGTCGCGGATGTTCAGCTCGACTACATAGTAAGTGCCATCATCTTCTAAAAACCTGTACCAAACATATTCGTATCCTGTCCGCACATCAACCCGTTGCCCCGAAAGGAAGCGGAGTTCGTTCAGCTCCCAAGTGCCGACTATACTGAATTCCTCTTCTTCTGCTTCTTGCTGATTGTCCTCCGGCAGTCCACATCCAGTGAGTATCAGGACCAGAAACGAGAGCAACCGTCTTGTTACCTCATACGTGAGCCGATTCCCTGTTGACTTGTATCTTGTATCTGCTTTCATAAAACGACAGTTTTTAAATCTGCCGCAAAGGTACTATATTCCGCTGACTCCACAAAACTTTTGAATTCGCAAATTATTGGCAATTTATTTGCACGGATGCAAACAAGCGTAAAAGGGACTAAACAAAAACGCCATCAACGGCATGAAAGCCATAGCCGAGCAACTGAAGTAGCCCCCCTCTTATCCCCCCGAAACTTTAGTTCGACGGAGTCAATAGGGGGAAGATGATAAACATAATACCCTCTCTATCACACGATAAAGAGGGCTTTTTAGTAATTACTTCCCGCCCTAAAGAGGGGCGGGGGTCTTATTTAGTTGTTCTCAGGACGAAGCTGACGAACGACCTCAGCTGTACGCCACATCTCAGAATCGTGGAGAGCAGCAAGTTCCTTCTCGAGACCTACGCGGTAGTCTGGCTTTGAGTTAGCATCGATACTGATCTGAGCCTCGTTACCACACTTCACGCTTGCATAGAGTTGCTCAACAACTGGCTTGATGGCATCGTGGAAGCGAGGGAACCAGTCGAGAGCACCACGCTGAGCAGTAGTAGAGCAGTTTGCATACATCCAGTCCATACCCTTCTGTGCGAACAGCGGCATGAGTGACTGAGTGAGTTCCTCAACGGTTTCGTTGAATGCCTCTGATGGAGAGTGACCGTTCTCACGGAGCACTTCGTACTGAGCAAGGAGCAAACCTTGGATTGCACCCATCAGCGAACCACGCTCACCTGTAAGGTCAGAAGTAGCCTCGCGCTGGAAAGTAGTCTCGAACAGGTAACCAGAACCAATACCGATACCAAGAGCCAGTGTGCGCTCGAGTGCCTTACCTGTAGCATCCTGATAAACTGCGTATGAAGAGTTCAGACCGCGACCTTCGAGGAACATGGTACGAAGAGAAGTACCAGAACCCTTAGGAGCAACCATGATAACGTCGATGTCCTTCTGGGGAACACAACCTGTGCGGTCGTTCCAAGTGATAGCGAATCCGTGTGAGAAATACAATGCGTTGCCTGGCTGCAAGCAGGTCTTGAGAGTTGGCCATACTGACATAACAGCTGCATCTGAAAGCAGACACATTACGATTGTACCCTTTGTAGCAGCCTCTTCGATTGAGAAGAGAGTCTCACCTGGTACCCATCCGTCAGCCTTAGCCTTCTCAAATGTCTTACCCTGACGCTGACCTACGATTACGTTGAAACCATTGTCACGAAGGTTACAAGCCTGACCAGGACCCTGTACACCATAACCGATTACTGCGATTGTTTCGTCTTTCAATACTTCACGAGCTTTCTCTAATGGAAACTCTTCGCGGGTCATCACTTCTTCGATAACGCCGCCAAAATTCATTTTTGCCATAGTTTTTTGTTTTAATATAATGATAATAATTCGTTTTCTATTTTCCTCTCTCCTTCTCACGACGGGCAATGAACTCGTCGAGATGCTCTGCCTTACTCTTGGTGATACAGATGCGTCCTGAGCGAACGAACTGCAGCACAGCTCCCATTGCGTTGAGGGTATTGTAGAGCGAGAGAATCTCCTCAGTGGAGCCTGTCTTCTCTGCCGTAGCATATGTAGGATTGACCTCGATGATGCGTGCATTATGTTCGCGGATAGCCTCCGACACGCGGGCATCTTCAAGCATGATAGGAGTAGCAATCTTCAACAGCGATGTTTCGTTGATAAAGATTTCGTCGTCGGTATAGTAACGAGCCTGCAACACATCGATACGCTTCTCTATCTGCTTCGTCAGCATAATGACCATCGTCTCGGTACAACAGCAAACCACCGTGTATTTATGCACTCCAGGCGTACTCGACGCACACACGTTGAGGGTTTCGATATTTACTTGTCGGCGGGTGAAGATGGCAGAAATCTGAGACAGCAGACCTGGCACGTTCTCTGAATATATCAATATGGTATAGAGATGTTCGCAGAGGCTCAGGTCCTTCTCAGCCTTGTCCTTGCACTTCCCGCATTTATTACAATCGTTCTGTTTCATATTTCCAAAATCATTTCGTCCACGTTGGCACCAGGAGGCGTCATCGGCAGGATATTATCTTCTTCGAGCACACCACATTGCAAGAGGTATGGTCCCTCGGTCGTGAGCATCTTCTCAATCTCCTCGTCCAACTTCTCGCGCTCGGTTACCGTAGCCGCAGGGATGTTGTAGGCCTTGGCAATGAGTTCGAAGTCGGGATTGTCCATTGGAGTGAATGAATAGCGATGGTTGAAGAACATCGCCTGCCACTGACGTACATTTCCCAAGAAGTTGTTGTTGAGCAGGATGATTTTCACAGGCGACTTCTGCTCCATGATGGTGCCGAGTTCCTGAATGGTCATCTGCAGACCTCCGTCGCCCACGAAGAGGCATACGGTACGGTCGGGAGCACCAAATGTTGCTCCGATGGCTGCTGGCAGTCCGAAGCCCATTGTGCCGCATCCGCCTGAGGTCACTACGCTATGTGCTTTCGTGAACTTGAAGTAGCGGCAGCCGAACATCTGATTCTGACCCACATCGGTCACGAGGATGGCTTCGTTGTTCGATGCCTCGCTCACCTTGCGGATGACTTCTGCCATCAACAGCGGTCCTTCCTTCGGATGGATGGCCTTGTCGATTACTTTCTCGTATTCCTCCTTTGCGTAGGGTTTGAACGAATCCACCCACGCGGTATGCTTAATCTTGTGTACCTTCTCCGTCACGGCTGCAAGGGTCTGTTTGCAATCACCGAGGACAGCGAGGTCCACCTTCACGTTCTTATTGATTTCGCTGGGGTCGATGTCGAAATGGATGACCTTCGCCTGCTTGGCATAGGTGTTGAGGTTACCCGTCACACGGTCATCGAATCGCATTCCGACAGCAATCAGCAGGTCGCATTGGTTGGTCTGTACGTTCGGTCCGAGGTTTCCGTGCATACCCAGCATACCCACATTCAGTGGATGGTCGGATGGCAGGTCTGAAAGTCCTAAGAGCGTGCAGCCCACAGGGATGTCGGCCTTCTCGATGAGGTTGAGCAACTCCTGATGAGCGTTACCCAGCTCGATGCCCTGTCCTGCCAAGAGCAATGGACGGTCGGCATGATTGATGAGGTATGCAGCTTCCTCGATAGCTTTTTCGTCCATCGTAGGGATGGGCTGATAGCTACGGATGAAGTCCACCTTCTCGGGCTTGTATTCCACCATTCCCGTCTGGGCGTTCTTGGCAAAGTCGAGCACCACTGGACCTGGACGGCCTGTACGAGCAATATAGAACGCACGGCTTACGGCCCACGCCACATCTTCGGCACGGCGAATCTGATAGCTCCACTTCGAGATTGGGTTGGTCACATTCACCACATCGACCTCTTGGAACGCATCGGTACCCAGCATGGCAACACCTACCTGACCGCAGATGACAACCATCGGCGTAGAGTCAATCATGGCATCAGCCACACCTGTGATGGTGTTCGTAGCACCTGGACCTGAGGTCACGATGGCACATCCCACCTTTCCCGATACACGTGCATAGCCTTGTGCAGCATGAACGGCACCCTGCTCATGACGAACCAAGATATGGTTCAGTCGGTCGGTATAATCGTAAAGAGCATCGTAGACAGGCATGATGGCACCGCCCGGATATCCGAACAAGGTCTCCACCCCTTCGTTCAACAACGAACGCATCAACGCCTCTGCTCCTGTTATCTTTTCCATATTCTTTTTATTATTGGAAACCACTCCCCTCACTCCCGGGGAGGGGTAAGGGGGTGGGTCTTTTTTATTCAATGATTCTCACTCCACCTTTATCAGCACTACTAACACTCTGTGCGTAGGCTCTCAGGGACTTGCTGACCACACGGTTGCGGCGCAATGGCTGCTGTGGGCGTGCTGCCAGTTCCTCATCGCTGAGACGTACGTTGATGGAGCGGTTCGGAATATCTATCTCGATGATGTCGCCATCCACGATCTTGCCGATGTTACCACCATTGGCAGCTTCGGGCGAGATGTGTCCGATGCTCAGTCCGCTGGTACCGCCACTGAAACGTCCGTCGGTAATCAGGGCACATTCCTTACCAAGGTGCATCGACTTGATGTATGAGGTTGGGTAGAGCATCTCCTGCATACCTGGGCCGCCCTTCGGACCTTCGTGGGTGATGACCACCACATCGCCGGCTTTTACTTTGCCGCCGAGGATACCTTCGCAAGCGTCTTCCTGTGAGTCGAAGACAACAGCCGGACCTGCGAACTTCCAGATGCTTTCGTCCACACCTGCGGTCTTCACCACGCAACCGTCCTGAGCGATGTTGCCGAAGAGGATGGCCATACCGCCGTCCTTCGTGTAGGCGTGCTCAATGTCGCGGATACAACCGTTCGCGCGGTCGGTATCAAAGGTTTCGTAGTTGGTATTCTGAACACCCAGTTGGTTGCAGAACTTGCCTGCCGGAGCGCTACTATAGATGCGCTTAGCTTCAGGGTCGATGTCTGCCTTGAGGATGCTGTATTTCTCGATATCTTCAGCCAGCGTAGCACCATTCACACGCTTCACGCTTGTGTCAATCAGTCCGCCCTTAGCCAGTTCGCCAAGCAGGTTGAGCATACCGCCTGCACGTCCACACTCCTGTACGGAATACTTCTGTGAGTTCGGTGCCAGCTTGCAGAGGAACGGAGTCTTGCGCGAGAGCTGGTCGATGTCGGCCATCGTGAAGTTCACCTCAGCCTCCTGAGCCACAGCCAACAGGTGAAGCACCGTATTGGTCGAAGCACCCATGGCGATGTCGAGGGTCATGGCGTTGAGGAAAGCCTGACGAGTGGCGATGCTGCGAGGCAATACGCTTTCGTCGCCGTCCTCATAGTAGGCGAAGGCATTCTTCACCACCTGACGTGCTGCTGCTTTCATGAGTTCAATGCGGTTAGCATGAGTTGCAAGGATGGTTCCGTTGCCAGGCAGACTCAGTCCGATGGCTTCCGTGAGGTTGTTCATCGAGTTTGCCGTAAACATACCCGAGCAACATCCGCAACCAGGGCAGGCACGGTCTTCCACCTCAGCCAGTTCTGCGTCGCTCACCGTTGGGTCGGCACCCTTCACCATTGCAGCAATCAGGTCGAGGTTCTCGCCCTTATATTTGCCAGCTTCCATTGGTCCGCCGCTCACGAATACGGCAGGGATATTCAGTCGCATGGCAGCCATCAACATGCCCGGAGTAATCTTATCGCAGTTCGAGATGCAAATCATCGCATCGGCCTTGTGCGCATTGACCATATATTCCACTGAGTCGGCAATGATGTCGCGACTTGGAAGGCTGTAGAGCATTCCGTCGTGACCCATCGCGATACCGTCGTCGATAGCAATTGTGTTGAACTCTGCCGCATAGCAACCCATCTTCTCGATTTCGGCCTTCACAATCTGTCCAGCCTCATGCAGGTGCGTGTGACCAGGCACAAACTGTGTAAATGAGTTGACTATAGCAATGATTGGTTTGCCGAATTGTTCGCGTTTCATTCCGTTGGCCACCCACAGCGCTCTTGCTCCTGCCATGCGGCGACCCTCTGTGCAAACTGCACTACGTAACTGATGTTTCATTTTCCTTTTATGCAATTTCGAACTGCAAATTTACAACATTTTGGCGGATTGACAATCACTTTTCTACAGAAAAAGGCATTTCTTGTGTGAAAAAGTTCATTTAATAATAAATAATGTGTATATTTGCAATCGAAAAGTATAAACCATAAGCCGTAAGCGGTAAGCAATAAGCTCAAGAAACATGAAACTACTCGTCATCATCATCGCCCTCATCGCTGCAGTCGGAGCCTCAGCCCAGACACGCGACTACCGCTCCATGACACCCGAAGAACTGGCAGCATTCGAAGCTGCATACGGCATCGAGCACGGCCCACGATGGCGATTCCGCAAACCCAAGCAATCGCCCTTCACCGTCAGCCTCGGACCGAACATCATCATGTCGCATATCCCCGTCAAGTTCGCCAAAGGCGTCAACCACGACTTCGGCTTCGATGCCAGCATCACCTATCGCAACCTCTATCTCGACTACAACCATTCGTTCACCAAAAGCTACTTCACCTTCCAAGGCATTGCAGCAGGCTACGCCTTCACCTTTGCCAACGAAGAGAACGGAATGGTCATCTCGCCCAACTTCGGCATCGGCGCAGCCAAAGTCGACATCCCCACCCTCGCCGGCTACTATCGCCACACCTACACCATGCTCGGTCTCGGCGCCGACTTCCGCTTCTACATGGGCTATGCCGTCATGGGCTTCAACTACCGCTACAGCGTGGTGAGCGAGGACTTCAGCGCCAACATCCACACCATCAACTTCGACTTCGGCATCCGCATCTGGAAAGACCCAAGGAAGAAACTCCAGCAGGCGCGACAAACCATCATCCGCCAACCCTCCACCCTATTCTGATAGACTGTCTGTCTTACGCTGGAAAAAGTTGACATTCTACGTAAATTCGAGGGGTATTCAGCGTAAAAACTCATCGTATTCTACGCTCAAACGTTACGCATTTAGCCTTCATACACTCTGCTCTTACATTATCAATAACCTATTAAGCAATTTAGCTAAAAGCTAAATTCAATAACCATTACTTACGGAATTCGCAAGTTAATCGGCAACTCCTTTCCATAGGCTCACTAGGCCAATTATCCACCTCCTGGGGGTAGCACTTGCTATCCCTAGGGGTAACAAATTTTTCCCCTAGGGGTAACAATTGTTTACCCTAGGCCCCCTTTTGAGGAATCAAAATGAAGTGTTAATTGCTAATGGCGAGTTATGTTAAGTTATTCTTAAAGCTTTGTTACCATCAAATAAGTCCTCGTTATTGTTGCATAAGGCTGGGTTATTGTGACCTTATTACCCCACTTTCTGCAACTTGATTAGCCATTATGCCACATAATTCCTTCCAAGTGAGGTCTGGGTATTGAAATTCAGAAGCGCTGACATGTGCGCCAAGTACAGGGAAAAACATCGGAACAAGGGGTTCGTACATGTCTTTTGATGCCTGCGAGAGCAGGATTTTGATACATTC
>JAFXNA010000006.1 GCA_017529865.1 Bacteroidaceae bacterium | reverse complement strand
GCAGCAACAGCAACAACAGCAGCAGCAACCTGCCCAGCCTCGATTGCTGATGACCTATACCATCACTCCTGCCGGTAAGATCATCGTCAACGAAGAAATGAAGGTGGGTGAGGACGGCAACCGATTCCCACAACTGATGCGTTTCGGTATGGAACTCACGATGCCACAACGGTTTGACCGAATCACGTTCTACGGAAATGGTCCTCATGAGAACTATTGCGACCGTAATGGCGGTTCGAAGCTTAACATCTATAGCCAGCCTGTGGCTGACCAGTACTGGGGATATGTGCGTCCACAGGAGTCTGGAAACAAGACAGGAGTACGTTATTGGGATATGCAGGATGGTGTTGCAAAGAATCTCACCCTTCGTTTCGAAGGAACAGAACCAATGGAGTGCTGTGCAGTTCCTTACACATACGATGATCTCGACCCAAGCGAGAACAAGGCTCAGTGGCATAGCGGCGACTTAACACCACGTCCATTCGTGTCAGTTCATATCGCTCAGCGCCAGATGGGTCTCGGATGTGTCAACTCTTGGGGTGCATGGCCTCGTCAGGAATACCAGATGCCATGTAAGGACCGCAGTTTCACATTTGTTATCACACCAAGTGGCATATTAAAATTGGCATATTAAAAAAATAATATATGGTAGAAGAAATCAAGGAAGAAGTAAGGACGGAACCAATCAGTTTCGTCGAGGAGATAGTAAAGAACGATCTGGCAGAAGGTAAGAACGGTGGAAGGATGCAGACACGTTTTCCACCTGAGCCAAACGGCTATCTGCATATCGGACACGCAAAAGCAATTGCAATTGACTTTGGGCTTGCTCAAAAGTATGGTGGTGTTTGTAATCTTCGTATGGATGACACCAATCCTCAGAAAGAAGATACGGAATATGTGGAGGCCATCAAGCGCGATATCGAGTGGTTGGGATTCAAGTGGGGCGATGTGCTCTATGCGTCCGACTACTTCCAGCAGTTGTGGGATTTGGCCGTAGAACTCATCAAGCAAGGTAAGGCATACGTTGACGAGCAGACCTCGGAGCAGATTGCCGATCAGAAGGGTACTCCTACGCAGCCAGGCGTGAACTCACCGTATCGTGACCGCCCTGTAGAAGAAAGTCTGCGTCTGTTCGAGGAGATGAATTCCGGACAGATGGAGCCGGGACGAATGGTGTTGCGTGCGAAAATCGATATGGCTAATCCGAACATGCACTTCCGCGACCCTATCATGTATCGTGTACTGAACCTTCCTCATTGGCGTACTGGTCACAAGTGGAACGCCTATCCGATGTATGACTACACGCATGGACAGTGTGACTATTGGGAGGGTGTGACTCACAGCATCTGTACACTGGAGTTTGTGAGCCACCGTCCGCTTTACGACCTCTTCGTAGATTGGGCAAAGCAGGTCGGAGGTGACGATCAGCCATTGGATGATAACCGTCCACGCCAGATAGAGTTCAATAAACTCAACCTTACACACATTCTGCTCTCGAAGCGTAATCTGCTTGTGCTGGTAAAGGAAGGAGTGGTGAACGGATGGGACGACCCACGCATGCCGACTATCTGCGGATTCCGTCGTCGTGGTTACAGCCCTGAAGGTATCTTGAGTTTCATCGATAAGATTGGCTATACGAAGTTCGATGCGCTGAACCAGATGTCGCTCTTCGAGAGTGCTGTCCGTGATGACCTGAACAAACGTGCTCAACGTGTGAGTGCCGTTGTCGACCCTGTGAAGCTCATCATCACCAACTTCCCTGAAGATAAGGTGGAGGTCTATACAGCCGTAAACAATCCGGAGAACGAGGCAGATGGAACACACGAGATAGAATTCAGCCGCGAACTGTGGATTGAGCGTGAGGACTTCATGGAGGATGCTCCAGCTAAGTTCTTCCGTTTAGGTCCTGGTAAGGAAGTCCGTCTGAAGAACTCATATATCATCCGCTGTCCAGAGGAGAACTGCTGCAAGAAAGATGCTGATGGTAACATTACGGAGATTTATGCAGAGTTGATTCCTGAGACCAAGACAGGTGAGGCAAATGCCAATATGAAGATCAAGGGCAAGACCATCCATTGGGTGAGCTGCCGTCATTGCATCGAGGCCGAAGTGAGGAACTACGACCGTCTGTGGATGGTGGAGAATCCTCGCGACGAGATAGCCAAGTATTCCGACGAACACGGAGGCGTGAAAGGCATCGAAGCTATGCGTCCGTTCCTCAATCCCGATAGTCTGGAAGTGAGGAAGGCATACGTTGAGAAGTGGCTCACGACCCGTAAGCCGCTCGACTACCTGCAGTTCCAGCGTATCGGATACTATAACGTAGACCCAGACTCAACCCCAGACCACTTGATATTCAACCGCACAGTGGGACTGAGAGATAATTGGAAGAAGTGAAGTGTGGAGAAGCCTCTCCCCCCGCCCTCCCCTCAAGGGAGGGAGCTAGGAAAAGATTAAGGCGTGGAGCGTGAAGAGAGAAGAGGGTGGTAATAGATGGATAATTACGAAGAGTCAGTAGAATTTCAAGAGCTGTTGAAGGACTATCAGCATACAAGACGTCAAGGTAGGAACACCTACTTTGACTCTGATGCGTTTATCGACCTTGCCGAATACTACATGACCCATAACACGTTGGAGGAGGCGTTCGAGGTGATAGATGACGGTTTATCGTTCCATCCAGAAGAGGAAGCCCTCTTAGCGCTGAAGGCCAATGTGCTCATTAGTCTGACTCGGTTTGAGGAAGCAGAAGCTATCCTTGCACGACTCGATCCGAAAGATGACCATGATGTGTATTATTTCTACGGTCAGTTGGCCTGTGGGAAAGAACACAACTACGAACAGGCAAACCGTCTGTTCAAGAAGTGGTTGAAAATCGAAATGGGGGAGTGTCGTGAGATGCCGAACCAGGAAGAAGGGGCGACACGGAAGCGTGAAGCATTCATGCACGTCATTATGTCGGTATCAGACCTGACTGAAGCGGATAAGGTGGCTGAGCAGCTGACGCTTTGGGTGGATAGCTATATGAAACAATGTGTACCCATCCCAGGGGACGATGTCGATTTGGATATTGCCAGAGTATGTAATGAACACCAGATGTACGCGAAAGAAATAGAACTGTACACCCATATTCTGGACTCCAATCCTTATCTGCCTCAAGGGTGGACCTATATGGCTTCGTTGCAGATGCTGACTTTCGATATCGAAGGTGCCCTCAATTCGGTGGACTTCGCATTGGCCATCGATCCGGAAGACACACAGGCATTGTTGGTGAAAGGTCAGAGCTTTGCTGCTCTCAATAATTACGAGGAGGCGCAAAAAGCGTTCAGAAAGTATATCGACCTCTCGGGAGACGATTATTATTGCATCATGTTGGCTAATTGCTTGATGCAGACAGGCAAGAAGGAGGAGGCCTACCATCTGTTGAAAGAGAAGCAGAACTTGGCGATTCAAGGCATTAAGGACAGAGGAATGAGAGGCGACTTGTGGTCGTTTATCTCTGACATCTATCGTGAAGGCGGTTATTATGCTGATGCGATGCGGTCTGTGAATAATGCTCTGCGTATCATCCCCGACTCTCCTGCACATCTGGTACAGAAAGGGAATATCTTCCTGGCTAAGGACGATGTGGCAAGAGCTGTGACGACCTACATATCGGCTGCTGCGAGAGAAAAGGACCCTATCGCTGTGTTGGTATATGCGGCATCCGAACTAATGGGCCGTCAGTATATGATGGCAGCGTTGATGTTCCTGAAGATGGTGACACACGAGACGGACAATCCTGAACATGTGAAGGCCTATCCGTATATCGCGTATTGCTACTATGTGTTGGGACTCCATAACCGTTTTGCGGAGAATCTGGAGAAAGCCTGCCAGTATACGCCCAGTGTTGTTGGCGAACTGTGGCAGAACGAATTGATGGGAGTGGCTCCCGAGAACTATTATCAAGTGCTGACATCGATAACCGAGGATATTCAGCCGTTTTAATCAGGGAATAGAATCAAGAGTTTAAGCATGATAGAGAAACATATCATATTAGAAGATATCGATTTAGTGACGTTCTACGGCGTCAACAACTGCAACCTGCAAATGGTGAAGGCGCTCTATCCGAAGTTGCGGATTGTGGCGCGTGGCAACGTGATGAAGGTGCTGGGCGACGAGGAGGAGATGTGTCAGTTTGAAGAAAACATTCAGGCACTTCAGGACTATTGCGCGAAATACAACTCGCTGAACGAGGAGACCATCCTGCACATCATCAAGGGCGAGGGGCAGAGTTTGCGGCCCGAGGGGTCGGATACTGCTGCCATCTGCTACAGCATCAGCGGACGTGCCATCGTGCCGCGGAGCGAGAACCAGAAGCGGTTGGTCGACGACTACCAGACTCACGATATGCTGTTTGCTGTCGGTCCTGCCGGTTCGGGAAAGACCTATACGAGCATTGCGCTGGCTGTTCGTGCCTTGAAGAATAAGGAAGTGCGCCGCATCATCCTTTCGCGACCGGCGGTTGAAGCTGGCGAGAAGTTGGGATTCCTGCCGGGCGACATGAAGGACAAAATCGACCCGTATCTGCAACCGCTCTACGATGCCTTGCAGGACATGATTCCGGCACAGAAGCTGCAGGAGTATATGGAGTTGCAAACCATCCAGATTGCGCCGCTGGCCTTCATGCGAGGTCGTACGCTCAACGATGCCGTGGTGATACTCGATGAGGCGCAGAACACCACAACCCAGCAAATCAAGATGTTCCTCACCCGTATGGGACACAACACGAAGATGATTATCACGGGCGACATCACCCAGATTGACCTGCCGCGTTCCACTCGTTCGGGACTCATCGAGGCGATGACGATTCTGCGCGACGTCAAGGGAATCAGTTTCATCGAGATGACCGACAAGGACATCGTGCGCCACAAGCTCGTGACGCGTATCGTGAATGCCTATAAAGAATATGAAGAATCCAAATCAATTAAACAAATAAACGAAAACAAAGATGAAGACGCTAACTCAGACAAACTTTAACTTTCCTGGACAGCGCAGCGTGTACCACGGAAAGGTGCGTGATGTGTACGACATCAACAACGACATCATGGTAATGGTGGCTACCGACCGCATCAGCGCGTTCGATGTAGTGCTCCCAAAGGGAATCCCGTTCAAGGGACAAGTGCTCAATCAGATTGCGGCGAAGTTCCTCGATGCTTCAGCCGATGTGGTTCCCAACTGGAAACTCGCTACGCCCGACCCGATGGTGACCGTTGGCCTCAAGTGCGAAGGTTTCCGTGTCGAGATGATCATCCGCGGCTACCTCACAGGTTCCGCTTGGCGTGCTTATGAAGCAGGCGAGCGCACCCTTTGCGGTGTGGCACTTCCTGAGGGCATGAAGGAGAACCAGAAGTTCCCGAAACCGATTATCACGCCTACCACCAAGGCCGACGAAGGTCACGACGAGAACATCTCGAAAGAGGAAATCATCGCTCAGGGACTTGTCAGCAAGGAAGACTACGAACTGATGGAGAAGTACACCTACAAGTTGTTCGAAATCGGCACGAAGATTGCTGCCGAGAAGGGTCTGATTCTCGTTGATACGAAGTACGAGTTCGGCAAGCGCGACGGCAAGGTCTACCTCATCGACGAAGTTCATACGCCCGACTCTTCACGCTATTTCTATGCCGAAGGTTATGAGGAGAAGTTCGCGAAGGGCGAACCACAGCGTCAGCTTTCGAAGGAGTTCGTGCGCAAGTGGCTCATCGAGCACAACTTCATGAACCAGCCTGGTCAGGTGATGCCCGAGATTACCGACGAGTATGCACAGTCGGTATCCGACCGTTACATCGAACTCTATGAGCACATCACCGGCGAGAAGTTCCAGAAGGAGGAATCCGACGAGGATATCGCTGCACGCATCGAAAAGAATGTGACGGCATGGCTGTCAAAAAGGTGAAGAGTGAAGCGTGAAGAGATAAAGCGTGAAGCGTGAAGAGATGAAGAGCGAAGAGATAAAACCCTACGGACAGCAGGGTTCGAAGCATGAGCAGGTGGAGGCGATGTTTGATAACATTGCCCCCACTTATGATTGTCTGAACCATGTCCTTTCACTCGGCATCGACAAGTGGTGGAGAAGGAGTGCCATCAAGAAAATAAAGGAGCAGCCCCTCTCCCCATGCCCTCCCCCGAGTGGGAGGGTGACTGACCAGATGGCTCTCCCCCACGGGGGAGATGTCCATAGGACAGAGAGGGGCTCCTCTTTTCTTGATATAGCTACCGGTACAGGCGACCTTGCCATCAAGGCATTCAAGGAACTGCAGCCCCATGAGGTCATCGGTTGCGACATCTCGGACGAGATGATGCGGATTGGCCGTCAGAAGGTGGAGAAGCTCGGACTGGCCGATCATATCCGGTTTGTGCACGAGGATTGCGAGCAGCTGTCGTTCTCCGATGGGCAGTTCGATGTGGTGATGTCCGCGTTTGCCTTGCGCAACTTCGAACATCTGGACAAGTGTCTGCAGGAGATGCATCGTGTGCTGCGGCCCGACGGCAGTGTGGTCATCATCGACCTTTGCGCCCCTCGCCGGTTCCCCATGCGTCAGGTCTTCTGGCTCTACCAGCACACAGTCATGCCCATTTTAGGCAAGCTGCTGTCGAACGACCGTCAGGCTTACTCCTATCTGCCGCGAACCATGGATGCGGTGGCACAGGGTGAGGAGATGGCTTCCAAGTTTCGTGAGGCAGGATTCCAGGAAGTAGGATACAAATATTTAGCATTTGATATGTGTTGCATGTATTTTGGTAAACGGCCCCTCTCCCCAGCCCTCCCCACGAGTGGGAGGGTGACTGACCGGATGGCTCTCCCCCACGGGGGAGATGTCCGTAGGACAGAGAGGGGCTGCCGTTTTGGCTTAATTGGACGTACGCTGGGACATTCGTTCTCACAGCGTTACTTCACGGAGAAGTTCGCCCGTGAAGGCATCAATGCGCGTTATGACAACTATGAGATGCCATCGGCCGATGGGGTAGTGGAGCTGATCAGTTCGACTCCTGAACTCGTGGGCCTGAACGTCACCATTCCCTACAAGAAGGATGTCATTCCGTTGCTGCGCAGTCTCGACCCTGATGCCGAGGCCATCGGAGCCGTCAATGTCATTCGCATCCGCGATATGCGCGGCTTCAACACCGACCTCATCGGGTTCCGCGAATCCATCCGTCCCCTGTTGCAGCCCCATCACACTCATGCCCTCGTGCTCGGAACAGGTGGTGCGTCGTTGGCTGTGAACCACGGTCTGCGTCAGCTCGGCATCGAGCCGCTGTCCGTATCACGTAACCGTCGCGAAGGTATTGTTTCCTATGACGACCTCGATGCAGACTTGCTCAGCACATATAAGGTCATCGTCAACTGCACACCCCTCGGCACCTTCCCCAACGTCGACGAGTGTGCCCCCGTTCCTTACCACCTGCTCACTCCCGACCACCTGCTCTTCGACCTCGTCTACAACCCCGAGGAACCCCTTTTCCTGCGAAAAGGTCGCGAGCAAGGAGCCACCACCAAGAACGGCTACGAAATGCTCGTCCGCCAAGCCGAAGCCGCGTGGGAGATATGGAATGAATAGCATAAAGGCCCCGTCACGTCATCACGACGTAGCGGGGTCGATTGCCTATAGGTCTTTTGAACAAAAAATTACTTTTGTCTAATAACTAATCTGTAATACTTAATCTTTGAGATAACCTTATTTATTATTAACCAATACTATCATCATTTAAACATCGTCTGCTTGATGCTCTGCTCGATGTCGGATGGCGTTTCCTGCGTCTTGCAGCAGTCAACGAGGTACTTCCTGACCTTTTCCGGGACGGAAATCTTCTTCCAGATATCGTGGCGATTCATCCAAGTACCTTTGTATGTGTTCTTGTCGGTCAGAATGATTGCATCCTTAATCTTCTCGCGTCCCATCTCGCTGTACCAACCATCCTTGAATGTGTACTTCCCATATTCGTGAGGTATCACCACGACTTTACCTTTAGACAGAGCAATCTCTGCGCACGCATACTCGCCATCTGCACCATAATACTTAAACTGTGTGTAGCCAGTTTCCTTTCCGCACATAGTTTTCTTTTCGCCTTCGAATTGCATGGACTCCATCATCCACACGCCTACGATTTCCTTGTCGTCCACTTTCGTTTGGGCATTTACATGGAGGGCACTCATGAGCACCACTGCCATCATGAACATTCCTTTCTTCATAAGTTTACAGTTTTTTTGTTAAGGGTTAGAAAATCAATAATTAATAAAACCGCTGCAAAGGTACGGCCTTTTTCCTGAGCCACCAAACATTTTACTTTGCATTTTGTTTGCATTTTCGATGCAAACTGTTTGCAAAGTTTCACGCTCCGATGCTCAGCACGAATTCGTCCCAGTCGCGTGCCCCGCCTTTGCTGCCGAAAACCTTTTTGTATAGGCGGCTGCGCACGGTGCTGATGGTGCTTCCATCGCGCGACAGCACATCCGCCATCTCCGTCGGCGTGATGCGCAGTTTTATCAGCAGGCACACCTGATACTCCAGTTCCGACATCGGATACAGGTTCCTCAGTCGGCTGGTGAAACCCGGATACACCCGCTTCAGCCGTTCCTCCATCTCCGTCCAGTCCTCGTTCGTCAGCCGTTCCCCACAGGTGATGCGCTGATGCAGCCCGATGTATTCGTCCGAAGCAAAGAACTCCTCCTCCACATTCTGCATCGCCATCTTCACCGTCTGCGGACGCTCCTCATGCTCCTCGCGAATCTGCTGCAACTGAGCCAGCAACCTCCGTCGGCTTCTGTTCGTATTGATCAGCAGGTTCACGACGACAACGATGCCCAGCCCTGCAGCCACAAGGATGAACGCCAGCCAGTTGATGGTGCTCGCCTGCTCCCGTTCCTTGGTAGAAAAGACATAGTTCGTAGGCTCTTTGTCCATTGTCGACGTATCGCCTGCCACGATGTCGCGCATGTCATCGCCCCATTCCCGCCAGATGTCCTCAGCCCGATGGTAGCCATACTTCACCCCATGGCGCTGAATGGTCATCGTCGTGTCATCAATCATCGTCAGCGGACGTGGATTGCCTTCCTCCAGATACAGGAACTCGCCGCCGCCCTTGTTCACCACCGTCACATTCCCCCGTTCCATCGGCGTCATGACCAACCCCGAAGGCGTCCGTATCAGTCGGCACACGTACAACGTGCTGTCGCCGTCATAGATAAGTCCATGCGCCCCCTCGTCGTCCGACGTGATGTCCGACCGCTTGCCACCCGGGTATTCCCTGAACTGCAACGTCCACACTCCCTGCATCACATACTCGCGTTCCTCCTGTCCGCATCCCACGAACAGCAGCGTCGCCAAAACTATCAACCATTTCTTCGTCATAGCCATTCGATTTTTTAATTTGCCTGCAAAGATACACAATTTCCCTCACCCCGCCAAACATCCGACTTTGCATTTTGTTTGCATTTGCCGTTCGTGGTCCAATGGGTGGAATGTAATATGATGTTGTCCCTTCCACTTATTTCTCGCAGCATTCCCGACCCAGGTCGGAAGTGTTACTTTTGTCCCGGAAGCATTTCCGACCAAAGTCGGAAACGTTTTTTTTCTCCGGAAGTATTTCCGACCCAGGTCGGAAGCATTACTTTTGTCCCGGAAGCATTTCCGACCAAAGTCGGAAGCATTACTTTTGTTCCGGAAGCATTTCCGACCAAAGTCGGAAGCATTACTTTTGTTCCGGAAGCATTTCCGACCAAAGTCGGAAGCATTACTTTTGTTCCGGAAGCATTCCCGACCCAGGTCGGAAACATTTTTTTTCTCCGGAAGCATTTCCGACCCAGGTCGGAAGCATTGCTTTCTTGTATAAGAAGTGAAAAAACTCTAACTACGTATCGCTTCCTACAAGAAAACAGCGAAAACCAAAGAATTTTCCCCTTTTTCGTTCCGATTTGTAATAAAAGTAGTATATTTGCAGCGTGTATTAATCAAACAAGAAGAAACGAATATGAAACGAATACTTTTCCTGCTTACAATCTTGGCAACCACACTTGTTTCGTGCCAAAATTATGACATCGCAGCAGAGAATGCCGATGGTGTAACCATTTATTATTATCTGTCCAATGACGGGAAAGAGTTGACGGTTTGTTCCAAAACAATGGATTTTAACAGTTATAGCGGTGATGTGGTTATACCTGAAGAAGTCACCTATAAAGGTGTAACACGAAAAGTGACGGGCATTGAATTATGGGCTTTCGAGGAATGTAAAGAACTGGCCTCCGTCACGATTCCGAGCAGCGTGACGGACATAAAAGCCAATCCTTTCCATGGTTGCGGTAGCCTGACCTCTATCATTGTTGACGCGGCAAATCCAAAATATGACTCACGCGACAGCTGTAATGCCATCATTGAAACAGAATCCAACAGACTGATATCCGGTTGCCAGAACACAATAATCCCTGATGGCGTGACAAGTATCGGGATGGATGCTTTTTATAATTGCAGCGGTCTGACATCCATCACGATTCCCAACAGCGTAGAGATTATTGGAGAGAATGCTTTCGGATGGTGCAGCGGCCTGACATCGATTGACGTTCCCAATAGCGTGTGGAGAATAGACAGAGAAGCCTTCTTTGCTTGCAGCAGCCTGACCTCTATCAAAGTTGAAGCAGGGAACACAAGATTTGACTCACGCGATAACTGCAATGCCATCATTGAAACAAAGATCAACAGACTGATAACCGGTTGCCAGAACACAATAATCCCCGATGGTGTGACGAGTATCAAAGAATATGCTTTCTATGGCTGCACAGGTCTGAAATCCATCACGATTCCCAACAGCATAGAAATTATTGGAGAGAGTGCCTTTAAAGAATGTGGTCTTACAGAAATAATCTCCAAGATTGAGAATCCGTTAGCTATAGACACAAACACCTTCAGCGACAGCACATACAACAATGCCACGTTGTATGTAACTAAAGGAACGATAGAAAAGTACAAGGCTCAGGAAGGCTGGAAGGAATTTGTAAATATCAAAGAAGAATGAAGCCATAACCCCAACGGGGTGACATAACAAAGACGGGGGTGTAAGCCCCCGTTTATTATATCATTGCCCCCATATTTCTGCTACCGTTTGATTGAAAACATCTGTAGCTTTGTCTTCAGTGATGAGTGGCTTACTGTTCATATAGTCTTTAAGACCTTGATAATTCAACGATTGCATATGTTTGGAGTCTGCTTTATCTTTAACCAATCCATTCGGATTCTGTGATATGTATTGTCCTGTCCGTTTGCCTAATGTGTAAGGGTCGGTAGTTGAGACAAGTTGCCACACGGAGGCGGTAGTCGCATATCTGAGGACATAATTATCAATGTTCTGTTCCTGATTATCTTCATATTCAATGGCATCATTCTCACGTTCTTCATTATTGATAATGTTGTTGGCCAACATGCCCATTGCATACGATGCTTTCTTGAAAACTATCTCATCTTTTGTCCTCTCCTCTTCCGGCAATTTGAAGAAGCTGTCCAGAAAAGCCCGGCATTGCACAGTGTCCATCCGTGAATAGTTCATTGACGCATCGTCATTCATGCCTTCCACAAAATCGCTCATTGATATTTCATTTTGCCAATAGCTCATAGTTTTGGACATGAACAAAAGCTGCCCGAATACTATGTCAACAGTGTGTTTGATGGAACTTGAATCCTTGTCATCATTAAGACCTTCGTCCATCATCTCATCCACGCCTTTGAGAAATTGAGCCTTCCCTTCTTCTGATTTCAACTCAGTTGATATATTAGAGAGCTGTTGTCCCAAACACACTCCCATGGCATATGCCAGCGAATCACGCCTGTTGCTAAGTTCAATGTTCTTTTGTTGACTCTGGTTGGTACATGCATAGAGAAGCACGACCATCATACAAGAAATAACTGCTTTTTTCATAAGGATATTTTTGATGATTTGTATTACGCTGCAAGAAAACTGTTCGTTCCCATAAGCATAATGTTTTAGAAATGACACTTCAGTAAAAACGCTGATAAGGCAAAAATATTGCATACAACTTAATGCCGCACGCAATTTTTGTGTTTTATTAACAGAGCGGGAAGCCATGCAGCTCCCCGCTCTGTGTTTTCACACCTTATTATATAATATAGGGCGGCTTTAGTTACGGAACACGAGCGCTCCGTCCTGTTCATCGACCGTGATGGTGGTGTCGCGGCTGACGGTTCCGGCAAGCATCTGCTTCGAGAGGTCGTTGAGCAGGTAGTGCTGGATGGCTCGCTTTACTGGACGTGCACCGTATTGTGGGTCGAAGCCTTGGCGGGCAAGGAACTGAAGGGCACTGTCAGTGAGGGTCATCGTGATGCCATTGTCGGCCAACATCTTGCAGACTCCGTCGATTTGCAGCCGGACGATGCGGAGTATCTCCTGCTCGGTGAGGGCCTTGAAGGTGATGATCTCATCGATTCGGTTGATGAACTCTGGACGCATGAGCTGGTGGAGCTGTTCCTCGCTGCAGTTCGATGTCATGATGATGATGGTGTTCTTGAAGTTCACCGTGCGACCTTTGTTATCGGTCAGACGACCGTCGTCGAGCACTTGCAGGAGGGTGTTGAACACATCAGGATGGGCCTTCTCAATCTCGTCGAACAGCACGACGCTGTAGGGTTTGCGGCGCACGGCCTCGGTGAGCTGGCCACCTTCTTCGTAGCCGATGTAGCCTGGAGGGGCACCGATGAGACGCGAGACGCTGTACTTCTCCTGATACTCGCTCATGTCGATACGGGTGATGAGCGATTCGTCGTTGAACAGGTAGGAGGCGAGTGCCTTGGCCAGTTCGGTCTTTCCGACTCCGGTAGGGCCGAGGAAGATGAACGAGCCGATGGGTCGGCGTGGGTCCTGAAGACCGGCACGGCTGCGGCGCACGGCATCGCTCACTGCTTGGATGGCTTCGTCCTGACCGATGACACGGCGGTGGAGTTCCTCCTCGAGGTGGAGCAGTTTGTCCTTCTCGCTCTGCAGCATCTTGCTCACAGGAATGCCCGTCCAGCGGCTTACGACATCAGCGATGTCTTCGCTCGTCACTTCTTCCTTGATCATGGCGTTACCGCCTTGAGTGGCTGCAAGCTGGCTCTGCACCTCTGCGATATCGTCCTGCAGATGCTGAATCTTTCCGTAGCGTATCTCAGCCACACGACCATAGTCGCCTTCGCGCTCGGCACGTTCGGCCTCGAACTTCAACTGCTCGATCTGCACCTTGTCCTGCTGAATCTTGTTGACCAGCTGACGCTCGGCCTGCCACTTCTCGTGCAACACCTTATATTTATTATTCAGCGTGTCGATGTCGGCATTGAGCTGCTGGAGTTTCGCCTTGTCGCCCTCGCGCTTGATGGCAGCACGTTCAATCTCCAGTTGCTTCAGACGGCGGCTGATTTCGTCCAATTCCTCAGGCACGGAATCGCGTTCCATTCGCAGTTTCGCAGCTGCCTCGTCCATGAGGTCGATGGCCTTGTCGGGTAGGAATCGCTCGGTGATGTAACGGTTCGACAGCTCGACGGCAGCGATGATGGCATCGTCCTTGATACGCACCTTGTGGTGGTTCTCGTAGCGTTCCTTCAGTCCACGCAGGATGCTGATGCTGCTTAGGACATCAGGCTCGTCGACCATCACCGTTTGGAAACGACGCTCCAGCGCCTTGTCCTTCTCAAAATATTTCTGGTACTCATCGAGCGTCGTGGCACCGATGCTACGCAGTTCGCCACGAGCCAACGCCGGCTTCAAGATGTTGGCCGCATCCATGGCTCCTTGCGTCTGTCCGGCACCTACAAGCGTGTGGATTTCGTCGATGAAAAGGATGATATTTCCCTCGCTTTCAACAACGGCGTTGATGACTGCCTTCAGTCGTTCCTCGAACTCGCCCTGGTACTTCGCACCGGCAATCAGTGCGCCCATATCGAGCGAATAAAGTTGCTTGTCTTTCAGGTTTTCGGGCACATCGCCACGAAGGATTCGGTGAGCCAATCCCTCGACAATCGCCGTCTTACCCGTACCTGGTTCACCGACCAGAATAGGGTTGTTCTTCGTCCTTCGACTCAGTATTTGCAGGACTCGACGAATCTCCTCGTCGCGCCCCACGACAGGGTCGAGCCGACCGGCTCGCGCCTGTTCAATCAAGTTCGTCGCATACTTCTTGAGAGCCTCAAGATTCTGCTCTTTCATGTTTGTTTCGTTTGTATTCATAATCTTTGTCTCCTTTCTCACCATGGAAAATATCAAACAGCATTCCAAAGGCGAAAAAGGAGACAAAACGTCACGAGAGAGTGACGAAATGGCGTATTACCGAGGGATGTTTACTTTCAAAATGGCAGGAAAACAGAAACTCGGGTCGCCGCGTTCTTCAAGCGATTTTTGGAGGTTTTCGGCTGTCCGGGAGAGTTTTCCTTTGTATAAAACCTTCTTTCCATAAACCACTTTCACGGCCTTATCGAGATCGATGAGCTGGTCGTTCATATAGAGTGTCACCTGCGAGTAGTCGCACTTCGTGATGGTCACCGTATTATTCTTTATTGAAGCCCGAAGTTCATTGCCTTTCTTCGTCTCAGAATCGGGAACGCCAAGCCAGTAGAAATAGGGTCGTCCGTTATCGCCCTGACACCACACAACAGTCGAAGGGTAGGGGTTGCGGGTGTATTTGGCCATCCAAGGTAATGCCGCCTTGTCCTCGAGGTCCATCCAGTGCGGCTTGCCTGCCACGATATGCGTCTCGTGGATATATCCTTCAGGGTCAGCCCGCTGCAAAGAATCCAACTCCAACCCTCGCTGTGCCACTTCTTTATTACGATTATACGCCGCATCCTCGCCGCCACACCACAGCATGAACGGCATGTTGCGAACGCCCAACAGACTGACATCGCCCGGATGTCCCGCCATCATCGATGCGGCAGCCCAGTGGTCGGCCATTCGTGGAGCCATGCGCCATACGCCATCACCTCCAGCAGAATAGCCCAAAATGTAGACTTTGTCGGGGTTGACATCGTAGAAAAGCATCA
Organism: Bacteroidaceae bacterium; assembly: GCA_017529865.1. GTDB lineage: Bacteria > Bacteroidota > Bacteroidia > Bacteroidales > Bacteroidaceae > Colivivens. The sequence goes on along the minus strand of JAFXNA010000006.1, from coordinate 210,944 downwards.
TGGTCTGAATCAACTCTTCGAACATCTTATCAATCGGATTCTTGAACCACATGTCCCAGTCGTCCCAAGGAGCACGCGGACAAACATAAACACCCTCAGCGGGCTGGTACAGGTGCTTTTGGTTCTCCCACTGGCTATCGTTGAGTGATGTGGGAGCATTGCCTCCTCCATGCATCGAAATCCAAAGACTCCGACCGTCTGCAGGTTTCTCTCCGAACACCTGAGCGGTGTATTTCATCTTCAACTCCCCTTGCACGATACATTTTTTTTTATTTGTCGTTTGAAGTTTGTCTTTCAGTTCCGCTTTCCATTTGTTGACCAGTTCTGTCTTTGCGGATTCCGCATCCTTTTTTGTCAGTCGTAGCTGCGCCACCACCACATTGTTAAAAAACATTGTGATAACGATTAGTGTGAGTTTGTTGATTTTCATAACGATGATGTTGTTTTATGACGATGCAAAGTTACGAAAAATTAATGGTTTTTGCGATGATTTGAAGTTAAAAGTGCTCTTCAACAGACTCTACAGACCGCATTACTGTCCAAAATACAGTATTATGACCAGCTTTTTTTAAAAGAATCATTCTATGTCCGTTTTTTTTACTAACTTTGCGCGGTTTTTTGTGGAAGTATTCCGTACGGAAGCAGTAAGAAGATTATTTTAAAATTTTTTTAATGTCTTTCACAATAAAATCGAAGAGTTTACGTTTATTAATATGAATTGCGTAGAAAATATGGTATGCACTAATAAAATGCATCGGATTACAATGACAAAAGAATCGGAATATACAATACAAGACGGCATGAGTACGTTGGAGAAATCGCTTAAACGAATCTTTGATTTTATAGGCGCGCTGGTTGGATTGGTTCTAACGTGCCCGATTTTTATAGCAATCATTATAGCGCAGAAAATTGAGGGAGAAGGTCCTGTGTTCTTTTGCCAAGAACGTATCGGTCGTGATGGCAAAGTATTCAAAATCATCAAATTCAGGACAATGAAAACAACAGCCGAACAAGAGGGACCGCAATTGGCTCATGAGCATGACGAAAGACTGACCGAGGTGGGTAAGTTCCTGCGACTGCATCACCTGGACGAACTGCCGCAGTTGTTTAATGTTTTGAAAGGTGAGATGTCATTTGTCGGATACCGTCCAGAGCGCGAATATTTTATCAATCAGATATTAGAGATCCGTCCTGATTATGTCAATCTGTATATGAGTCGTCCCGGCGTGACGTCGAATGCAACGCTACACAATGGATATACCGATACAATGGATAAGATGATTATTCGACTGGACATGGATTTAGAATATTTAAAGCATCGGAGCCTATGGGGAGACGCAAAGATTATTGGTGAAACATTGTGCTCTGTTGTCGGTGGAAAGAAATTCTGATAACATACCATCACATCCTCCTTAGGGAGGACTTTGTGTTTTTAATATAAAGAACAATAACTTCAAAATAGTCGAGAATACTTACGAGGAAATTATGAAGAAATCAATGATAAAACGTTTTTGGATTTTAATGGTAATCGCCCTGTTAGGAGGGGGATGCTCCAAGATGTTTGCTCAGTCGATGACCGATAATCAAGTGATTCAGTATGTACTTGAGCAGCAACAAGCAGGTAAGAATCAGGCAGAGATTGTCCAAAACCTGATGAAGCGAGGTGTGACGCTTGAACAAATCCAGAAAATTAGGAAAAAGGTTTCTGCCCAGAAAGAACAATTAGGCGCAGTTTCGCTCGATGGTGCAAATGTGAAAGTCTCAGACAACCGTCTGCGAACCGATAAGCAGCTGAACGGAGAATCATATCAGAAGCAGAACAATTACATGGTTCGTAGCCAAGTACGCGGGGTTAATGGGCGAGACAACTATACCCCAGAGGAACAAGAGCAATTAATGAATGAAGCAGTAGAATTCTTCGATCTTGATTCCTTGGCCTATTATCGTCAATTAGAGAATACTGAGGACCAGGTGTTTGGGCGTAATCTGTTCAATAATCCTCAATTATCCTTCCAACCAAATATGAATATTGCCACACCTGCTAATTATCGACTGGGAGCAGGCGATGCCGTTATCATTGATGTGTGGGGAGCATCCCAAGAAACATTCCAAGGCACGATTTCTCCAGATGGAACCGTTACGATTGAAGGTATCGGGCCTGTGAAACTGGCAGGATTGACTGTGGCTCAGGCAAATGGTGCTTTGAAAACTCGTCTGGGCAGGTATTACCAAGGTTCTCAGATTAATCTCACGGTGGGTGACACCCGTTCTATTATTGTACAAGTAATGGGCGAAGTCAAAATGCCTGGTACTTATACCTTGAATTCCCTTTCTACAGCATTCAATGCGCTCTATACGGCCGGTGGTATTAGCGATATCGGAACGTTGCGTGATATTAAAGTATATCGTGCTGGTCGCCAAATAGCCTCAATCGATGTCTATGACTATATTTTGAATGGGAATTCCAGTGGTGATGTTCGTTTACAAGACAATGATATCATCGTAGTAGGCTCTTACGATTGTCTGGTTAGAATTAAGGGAAAGGTAAAACGTCCGATGTTCTACGAAATGAAGAGTTCAGAAAGCGTGTCCACCATCCTCAGTTATGCAGGTGGCTTTACAGGCGATGCTTACAAGAAGAATGTGAGATTGATTCGTAAGAGTGGGGCGGAGTATTCGATACATACCATTGGTGAATTCGATATGAATGGCTTTAATTTGAACGATGGGGATTCTATTTATGTGGATTCTGTTGTTGAGCGGTATTCAAATATGGTAGAAATCCGAGGAGCCGTTTATCATCCAGGTATGTATCAGATGGGTGGAAGTATCAGCGGTGTTCGCGACCTTATTACGGCCGCAGAAGGTGTTCGTGATGATGCCTTCTTGAATCGAGCAGTCATGCATCGTCAGCGTGATGATATGACGTTGGAAGTTATACCTGTTGATGTGAAAGGCTTACTTGACGGTAGTGTGCCTGATATCCCTCTCAAGAAAAATGATGTTCTGTATGTTCATAGCCGTAAGGAAGATGTGACGAGTAAAACCATCTCGATTTCCGGTGAAGTGTTATATCCTGGAACATACCAATATGCAGATAATACAACGTTGGAAGATATCGTCCTACAGGCAGGCGGTCTGACAGATGCTGCGTCTTTGTCGAAGGTAGATGTGTTCCGTCGTCATTTCGATCCCAAATCATTGGAGTACATCGATGAGACTTCTGAAACTTATTCGTTTGCACTTCGTGACGGATTTGTCGTGGATGGGGAGCAAGGATTTGTCCTCCAACCATTTGATGTAGTAGTGGTACGTAAAAGCCCGACATATTCAACAATGGAGACGGTTTCTGTGACGGGCTGTGTGAACTTCGAAGGTAATTACCTGATTACAAACCGAGATTATAAGTTGAGTGATTTGATACGGGCTGCTGGTGGATTGTCAAAGATTGCCTATGCCAAAGGTGCACATATAGAACGCACTCTAACAGAAGAAGAACGTAAGCAGCAGGAAGCGTCTCTACGTGCGTCTCAGATTGAATTGTACGAAGAGTCTATGAAAGAAAACAAACAGAATTTTAGCCTCGAACAAGGTGAGGAATTACTTGAGATGAAAATGAATTTGACAGGAATTGGTTCAATCCCTGTTGATTTGGAGGAGGCCCTTCGTAATCCAGGAGGAGGAGAAGATATCACACTCCGTCCAGGGGATAAATTAGTCGTTCCTGAGTATTCTTCCTCCGTCAAGATTGTTGGCGATGTGATGTTCCCTGTGACCATCAGTTATAAGAAAGGTGAGTCATTGAATTATTACATTAAGCATGCTGGAGGTTATGGTGATAACGCCCGCAAAAATCGTGTTTATGCTATTTACATGAATGGTTCTGCACAGTTGTTGTCTCATCATTCCAGTTCTGCTATCCAACCAGGTTGTCAGATAGTAGTTCCATCCAAGAAGAACAAGAATAAATTGTCAACGGCCGAAATTCTCAGTATTGGTTCTTCATCAGCTTCCATTGCAGCTGTTGTCGCAACGATTGCTAATATACTTAAATAGAAATGCTATAGTTTATGATTGATAAAAAAAACGATATTATAGATTTAAGAGAGATTATAAGTATACTGTTGCAACGTAAGAAACTATTTGGAATAGTAATAATTATTACCTTCATTCTTGCAAGTATCCTTATTGTTCTTGTTCCGCGTACATATACTTGTACGGTTAAATTGGCACCGGAAGCAGAGGGAGCTTCTGGTGGTGGTGCTCTTAGCTCAATTGCATCTTCTTTTGGCTTTGACCTTTCTAATATGGAATCCTCTGACGCAATCTTTCCATTGTTGTATCCCGAATTATTTGAATCAAATGATTTTATTGTTGAATTATTTGATATTAAAGTAAAAAGCCTTGATGGAGATATAAATACAACTTATTATGATTATCTTGATAAATATCAAAAACAGGCCGTGTGGAAGGTTCCGTTTACATGGTTGATGCTTAAGATAAACAACTTGTTGTCCCCATCGATAGATATTAATATCAGTAATAAAGAATCTGCAGATGCACTATCATCAAAATCCTTTATGTTGTCGCGCCGGCAAATGAAAATTATTGAAAAGATTAAGAATTCTGTAGAGTGTAGTATTGATAAAAAAACAAATGTTGTAAGTATCACCGTTACAGATCAAGATCCTCTGATTTCTGCATCTATTGCCGATTCTGTCCGTTTGAGATTACAACAATTCATCATAGACTATCGAACAAGGAAGGCACGGGTAGATGTTGACCATTATCAGTCTCTGTTTAATGCAGCAAAGAAAGAGTATGATGCAGCCGTACTTCAATATAGTGAGTATTCGGATACACACAAAGACATTATTCTGCAGGCATATATTTCGGAACGGGATAAACTGGAGAATGATATGTCAGTAAAGTATCAGACTTATACAGCAATAAAAACTCAACTTGAAGGTGCGAAAGCAAAATACCAGGAAAAAATCCCTGCATTTACCGTGTTACAAGGGGCAACGGTTCCAATAAAGGCAACAGGTCCTAAACGCATGTTTTTTGTCATAGGTATGGTGTTCCTTGCAATGATTGCAACTTCTATATACGTGCTTAAAGGAAAAATAATAGATTTCTTTAGATAAGTGAGTATAAGATTAGTCGTTATCAAATAATTCATCCTTTTCTACAATGGATTCTTCAAAGCGTGTAATAGTAAATACATTGGCACAGAATATACGCTCGTTGCTGAATATTGGGCTTTCGCTATATTCTGCTCGTATTGTACTTGATGCTTTGGGTGAATCTGATTATGGAATTTTTTCTTTGGTTGGTGGTGTGATAGCAATGTTGGGATTTGTGACGAATGCAATGGTGGTGTCTACTCAGCGGCACCTTTCTTTTTTATATGGTCAAAAGGATTCAAACGGCGTTCGTGCGATGTTTTCAACAGGGTTGTTACTTCATATTTGCTTTGGATTATTGCTGGTTCTGGCATTTGTTGCAGCTGAACCCATCGTGTTTCAATCGGGAATCTTAAAAATTGAGCCGTCGCGTCTGCAAATGGCAAATCTCATATATTATATATTGATTGTGTCTTTGTTTGTGTCTTTTGTGACAGCTCCATATAGAGCATTGTTTATTGCAAGAGAGAATATTGTATACATATCTATCGTTGATGTTTTGGATGGTATTCTTAAGTTGGGGCTGGTTTTCATCCTTTATGAGATATCCTCTGATAGACTTGTTGCTTATGCTCTTATAGTGACGAGCATATCTCTGTTTAATTTTGCTGCATTGGCAGGATACGGAAAGATGAAGTATCAGGAATGTTGTCTCATCCCCAAAATATTTGACATGAAGATGATGAAGCAGATGAGTAATTTTGCAGGATGGACTATATATAGTACAGGGTGTATTGTTGGGCGAACCCAAGGTTTTGCAATCGTGTTGAATCATTTCTTTGGAGAAATTATCAATAGTGCTTATGGAATCGCCATGCAAGTGACTGGCGCAGTCCAGTATGTTGCGCAGTCCATACAAAATGCAATTAGTCCGCAGATTTTTAAAGCGGAAGGTACGGGCGACCGAACTCAAATGTTTGCAAAAGCAGAAATTGCGAGTAAGTTTTCCTTTTTATTGATGGCAATAGTTGTGATTCCTTTGGTTTGGGAAATGCCAACTATCTTGGAATGTTGGCTGAAGGCTGTACCGGATTATGCTACCGTTTTTTGTCAATATGTATTAATTGCAGCATTAATAGATCAGTTGACAATCGGATTGGGTATTGCAAACCAAGCAATTGGAAAAATACGTAACTACTCATTGGTGATTAATACTACCAAGATTCTGACTTTGCCGATAGCTTGGTTTTGTTTGTTAAAAGGATTTCCTGTGATTTCTACAATGTGGTGTTATCTTGGGATGGAAATTCTGTGTACGATTATTCGTGTGCCATTTCTGAAATACACAGCAGGGTTGTCTGTGTCTCATTTCATGGCCCATGTGATTGTACCAGTTGTTCTGCCAGTCATCACTTTGCTCGTTTCTTGCTTTCTTCTGACACAATATATCCAAATGGAGTATAGGTTCATATTCACTATTCTTGTTTCTGTGTCTCTTTGTATTCCTGTAATATGGTATAGTGCATTAGGAAAGAATGAGCGTAGAGTGGTGTGTGAGATAATTAATAAAAAAAGGTATCATGAAATTATTCAATAAGTATTTCTGGAAAGTTGTATATGGGGTATTGGGATATGTATGGCCAAAGGCTTTGGTCAGTGTCCATTATTATCGTACTAAAAGAGTTTTCCTTAATTGGAAAAACCCAAAACTCCTTGATGAGAAGATTAATTGGCTGAAGTTTTATGGTGATACATCACAATGGGCAGAATTGGCGGATAAATACAGAGTAAGAGAGTTTGTGGAGAAACGTGGTTTAGGTGATATGTTGGTGCCTTTAATCGGTAAATGGGATAGGGCGGAGGATATCAATTGGGATCAGTTGCCTAATCAATTTGTGATGAAAACAAATCATGGCAGTGGAGATGCGTTGATATGCAGAAATAAACAATCATTAGATACCGTATATTGGACTGCTGAGTTTGCCCGTTTGCTTGCCTCTAAGTTCGGACGCTCCATGGGAGAACCGCATTATGATAAGATTGTTCCATGTATTGTGGCAGAGCAGTTGCTTGACAATAATAAGCAACAAATGAAATCAACGTCGCTTATTGATTATAAGATATGGTCGTTTGATGGTAAACCTGCCTATATATGGGTTTGCTTTAATAGGACAAAAGACTCGTGTAGGGTGGGAATATATGATTTGGGCTGGAATTTCCATCCGGAATATTCTGAGTCTATTCCGCATTATGTTCTTGCGGATCAGCCAATACCGCGTCCCCATTGTCTGGAGCAGATGTTGGAAGCAGCTTCGCGTTTGTCAAAGGGATTCCCGGAGGTTAGGGTTGATTTCTACGAGGTGGACGAAAAGCCTTATTTCGGAGAGATGACATTTACTCCATCTGCGGGTTTCAATTATTTTTATACACCGGAGTTTCAGCGTATTCTTGGTGATTTGATCCAATTGTAATTATGCCGTTGATATGACATTGCCATTGACCATAGAACTGTCGAATTCCAAGCTATTACCTATATGGTTTACAGTGATTGTGTTATTGCGCACATTGATATCGTTTAATGTGTTTGGATTCTTGCAACCGATATCTTATCTGGTGATAGGTTTCCTGTGTATAAACTTTCTGCTGATAGGTCTTATGTTTATAAAAAGCATGGAGATGTCGCAGTATGGGTTGGTGGCGTTTGTGTACATGGCAATGATCCTTGTGTTTTCGATTATACATGGAACGGACTTCATAACGGCTTTTTATGAGGCGATTGAGGTATATAGTCTATTATGTATTTTCGCTTATTATTCTCATCGGTGGAAACTCATCTTGTGTACGATTTGTGTTGTATGTTCAGTTGCGGTTTATGCGAACCTTGCGTTGATGCTGATATTCCCTGACTGGATGTTTGCGGCCGACGATGAGTTCGATTCATTTATATTGGGTGGTAATTATAATCAGTTAGGTTGCCGAATGATGTGTGCCTTAGTTTCTTCTGTATTATGTATTCCTTACAGTAAGAAATGGATTATCAATCTTATTGGTGTTTCATTCGTGTCTATCGTAACGTTGCTGATTGTTGGTTCGATGACTTCGTTGTCGAATATCATCTTGTTCTCTTTATTGTGTCTAATTCCTTCGAGACGGTTGTTGAAGTTAGCTTTAATATCATTTTTCACGTTTTATGTATTGTTTCAATGCTTTGTCTGCTTTCAGGGAGAAGGTTTGCACAATAATGAGCTTGCGACTTATATCATACAGGATGTGTTGGGTAAGGACCTAACGTTTACAAACCGCACGGAAATGTGGGATGCAGCAGCTAAAGTGTTTGCGCAATCTCCAATTATCGGATGGGGCAGGGTAGATGCGGAATGGTATACCACTGTGATGAGCAGTTTTGCCATCGGTCCTCATAACTATATCTATTCGGTGCTGATCTATGGCGGAATCGTTGGGTTCTGTATATTACTAGTCAGCGCTTTTATAGCCGTTCGCCGTATATGGGGATATATGGATCGTACGGCTTTGCTATTGCTGCTCGGTACGGTTACATTTATGTTTATGATGTGTTTTGAAGTATATAAAAGCTTTTTCGTCTTCTATCTGTTTGCGATGATTTACTATTATCGGGATTTCTATAAGCGTGTAAATGAGGAGGAAGAAGCGGTACGGGAGGAGAATGTATGAGCGAACGTCCATTATTGTCGATTGTAATGCCTGTGTTCAATCATGCGGAACTGACGCGCTACATGATTGAGTCTATTCGCGCGAATGATTTCATGGCGTGGGAGTTGTTGGTAGTGGACGACGGGTCTGATTCCGACACTATCTCTGTGCTGAATGCTTTGGCGGCTTCCGACGACCGTCTGCATATATTGCACCGCAATCGTTTGCCCAAGGGTGCTCAGACGTGTCGTAATATCGGCTTCGAGCATGTTTGTGGCGAATACGTCATCTTCTTCGATAACGACGACTATGTGTTGCCATACTGTCTTCGCTCGCGGGTCATGGCTTTGCAGGCTCGTCCGGAACTGGACTTCATGGTGTTTCCTTCGGGCGTTATGACCGATAATACGTATCGTGCTGAGGCGAGTGAGTATTCCTTCGGTTATCGCATCCATACGGACGACATATCGGCTTTTGCGCGTCGTTTGCTTCCGTTTGTCGTATGGAACAACATCTATCGCACGCAGTCGTTGCGCAATGTTGGTATATGCTGGGACGAACAGTTGCTATCGTTGCAGGATGCGGATTTCAATATGCAGTCACTTCTCGCGGGACTACGCTACGACTATTTCCGCGGTATACCCGACTTCGGCTACCGTATCGACGCATCAAATGGTTCTGTATCGAAGAAACAGCGTTCGAAGGAGCATCAGGAAAGTACGTTGTATGCAATGGAGAAGTTCTACCGCATGCTCTCTGCTCATCATGGTTCCAACTATCACTCGGCTTTGTTCTTCGGAGTTCTTACTTACTACAACCGTATCATGACCAATGGCATCGATGAGGACTATGCCATGCGGATGGTACGCCTTGTACGTCGTTATTCGCCAATCTATGGTCTGTTGTTTCATATAGGATTACAGACATCTTTGCTAATGGAGCGCATATTGCCTCGCAAGATGGCACGACAGATTCCGATGACACTCCATCTTATTGATTATCGATATCGCATCCATCAGAAAATCAGTAAAATACAGAAACTGCAACATACATGAAACGTCTGTCTATTATTATTGTGACCTATAATTCCGAAGCAGATATCTACGACTGCATCGGCAGTATCAAGCATCATGCCGACATACCACTCGATGAAATCGAACTGGTGGTGGTTGACAACGGCAGCAGTAGGGTGGACGAGATGTTCGCGGCATTGCGAGTCACATGGGGCGACGATATTACTCTGCTTAGGAACACTCATAACGGCGGATATGGTCAGGGCAATAATATCGGTATCCATCACAGTACAGCCCCTGTGATAATGATTATGAACCCCGATGTGAGGTTGATGTGTCCGTGTTTTGCGAAACCATTAACTGCGTTCGAAACCGACCCTACACTTTGCATGTATGGCATGAAGCAGATGCTATCCGATACACGGTGCAGTACTTATTCGTTCATGTGTACCTATCGCATGAACGGCTATTTGCACACTTTGTTACAATCGTTCTGTAACCGGACCGACTGGTACCTACCACGCTGGCAGTTCTTCTCTGGCTCCTGTTTCTTCATCCAGCGTGCAAAGTTTGAGCAAGTGGGCCTATTTGACGAATCAGTGTTTATGTATGGCGAAGAAGAGGACATCCATTGGCGCCTGAAACAACGCTTCGGTTTACGGTTCCATTACGACCATACACTGCGCTACATGCATCTAGTATCGCAGCGATCACCAAGTGCCGACTACGAGATGAAGTTGGTTTATGCAGCACTTACACAGAACGGAAAGAAGGGATACCCACGACAAAAGATTAAAAGTCAGTTTTTGCGCATATACCGCATTAATTATTGGGTAGAGTCGTTGAAAACGATGATCGGCAGAGATCCGTCACGTAAACGAATGCTCAAGGAACTCTTGCAGCGTATCCGACAGTTAGAATAATCTATGGAACATGTATGGATTCATGCTCTTTGCAAATGCTGTTACACCGAGCATTGTGTTCTACTCGGAATATTGAGCCTTTAAGATAGAGGAGAATCACCTCGGCGTGGAAGAGTATGACTAAGTGACCATAGTCTCATCGTACCCTGTTGAGGCAGATAAATGATTGAAAAGGATACCTGTTGACTCCGTTTTTTTAGTTGAAAGGGAGAATGAAAAGGGTAAAATTGCAAATAATTATCCATTATCTATAAAATATCATCTTTTTTCCGTATATTTGCAATCGTATTTATCATTATGAGTATATCAAAAAGGTTAGTTCTTTGTTAGCTTGACACTTTTGTGTTCTGTACAAATGTTTCATACAAAAAGATATGAAAGGAAAGAAGATTCTGTATATAGGCTTTAAGCGCCAAGAAAGTATCCTCATTGGAGGGGGAATAGCGAATATGCGTAGTCTCCGAACATTAAGGAAATATTTTGGTGAAGAGAATGTTGTGGAGTACTTTATCTTAGATGAGGCGAAAGGGCGTTCTTTGTGGAGCTATATTCTGGCTGTGTTGTTGTTTCCCTTTAATTATCATAATGGTTTGACTCCACGGAAAGTTCGTGATATCATTGAATTGGCTCAATCCTATGACTATGTCTTTTTGAGTACGAGTGTTGTGGGTATCATAGCCAAGAAGCTGAAGTTGAGTGGATATCAAGGTAAGGTCATTACACATTATCATAATGTTGAGAGCATCTATTATGATGCGCAGATGCCTAAATGGCTTCCTGGTCGTCAAGTAGTTGTTAGTTGTGCTGCGCATAATGACGAATATGGCTGCAAGTACTCAGATAAGATTATTACGCTTAGCGAACGTGATTCAATCTATTTGGAGAGGCATTATGGCCGTAAGGCGGATGCAATCATAAGTGTTTCTATTGAAGATAAATTCAGACCTGTGGATGAGAATGTAATGACAGGTCAATGTCCAAAATGTTTTTTCCTTGGGTCGTATTTTAAACCGAACAATGACGGAGTGTTGTTTTTTATCAAGAATGTACTGCCTCATGTGAAGATTGATTTCAAGGTTGTTGGTAAAGGGATGAGCAAATTGAAGCAGGAGAATTCATGTATGGAAGCGATTGAGGTTGTGAATGATGCTCCTGATTTGCGCCCATATTTTGAGGAGGCCGACTTTATGATCTTGCCAATATTTGCGGGAAGTGGGATGAAGGTGAAGACTTGTGAGTCGCTGATGTATGGCAAGAATATTCTTGGAAGCACGGAGTCTTTCGAAGGCTATCATGTTGATACTGATAAAGTAGGAGGACTTTGCAATACGGCTCAAGAATATATTGACCGTATCCAGTATTTTATTCAGCATCCTGTTCCGAGATTTAACAAGTATTCCAGAGAGTTTTTTGTGAGAAATCATTCCGAAGAAAGTACGTTTGCCGTCTTCTGCTCGGTATTTGAGTAGTGGGGATGCCTTTTCTCTATAGTTTTTTGGCGGTTTCTGTAATTATTCGTATCTTTGCACGTCAAAACAAAGCAATCGTTCCTCATCGCTCTCCGTAAATAAAAATCTGATATGAGGTATTTCATGTTGATACTCCTTTCTCTCTTTGCGATGTCTGGATGTACCCAGCAGATATCGCAACGTAATGCAGAATACAAGCTTGTATGGCAGGAGGATTTCAACGGACGTACGATCGATACGACTTCCTGGTCGGTTATCAAACGTGCTCCGTATAGTTGGAGTAAATACATGTCCAGTCACAAGAGTCTTTATCGGGTGCGTAATGGTTATCTTCGCCTTTATGCCCGTCGAAACAAGGGGCTGGAGCCAGCTGATACAGCCCAGTATCTCACAGGAGGAGTCAGCACGAAGGGACGTCGCAACGTGCGTCTTGGCAAGGTTGAGGTACGAGTACGTATTAAGGGTGCTCAGGGTACGTGGCCTGCTGTTTGGCTGCTGGCCGATGGACCGGTCAGCACAGAGAATGTGCATTACAGTGAGATAGACATCCTGGAATATCTTAATCGTAATGACTTTGTGTATCAGACGGTTCATTCGTATTATACATTGCATACGAATACAAAGGCAGAGCATTCCACAAAAGCGCCTATCCGTACTGGTAATTGGAATACTTATGCTGCGGAGATACGTGAGAATGAAGTGATTCTTAGTGTGAACGGTGAGGAAACCTATCGTTACCATAGGATGGAGGGAGAAGAAGGACAGTTCCCTTACGGCATCGCATCATACTTGATGTTGGATATGCAAGTCGGTGGTACTTGGGTGAAGACGGTAGATCCCAAGACTTTCCCCGCATATATGGATATCGACTGGGTGAAGATGTATAGTTTGGAACAATAATCTAAATGTGAATTCAGGTATGAACCAAGACAGTACTAAGAATTGGGGTGTTGCCGTTGCAAAGGGACTGACTATTATTCTGATGGTCTTAGGTCATACTTCATGTTTTAGTCATGTTAATAATTATTTGCTCTTGATGCGTATGCCGCTTTTCTTTGTGATGAGCGGATATTGTTTTAAGGCAAAGTATATTACTGATGGTTCCAGATATCTGAAACGACGTGTGTCGGGCATTTACTGGCCATACGTGAAGTGGTCGTTAGTGTTTCTAATTCTTCATAATTTCTTTTTCCAAATCCATTTCTATGAACCAGGCATGTTGGTTGGCGATGTTGCCGTTGATCCGTATGGCTGGAAAGATATGGTGTTACGTGGAGGTGCCATCGTAGTTGCGATGCAAGGTCATGATGCCTTGCTTGGAGGCTATTGGTTCCTTCATGACCTGTTCTTCGGTTCTCTGCTTTTCTACATAGGGGTAAAGTTCATCAGAAACAGGTATGCCGCTGCACTTATATGGCTTGCCATAGCTGCAGTATTAGCATATACAGGATGGTATGTGAAGTATGTCGGCATTAATAGTCATCTGTTTCTAGCCGCTTTCTTCATCACGGTAGGTCATTGTTATCGGATGGGTGAATGTAAGTGGGCTGGAAAATGGTGGTTTATTATTGCTACGGCGATTACTGTTTTCTGTGTGAGTCTGTTGTGGCATAGCGATATGGTTTCCTATAAAGGATGGGAAGTCTTTGCATACTCCGTATGTGCTGTGGCAGGAGCATTGATGCTGTTTGGCATCGGTGAACAGACAGCCAAACACTCTGGAGTGGTCGTACGGTTCCTTTGCTATACAGGTGGAAAAACATTTAATGTCCTGACGTGGCATTTCGTTGCTTTGAAAGTCGTTTCTTTGGCTATTATTCTGATATATGGCTTGCCGATTGAGCGGTTGGCTGAATTTCCTGGAATCACAGAATATACCAATAGAGGTTGGTGGCTTGTCTATTTCATCGTTGGTGTCGGACTTCCTTTAATCTGGTCGTATTATTATGACAAATTGAGAACACGATGGACTAACAGAAACATCAATAGAACCTTGGTAATTGGAGTATTGTCGCTGATGTTCGTTTCTTGTTCTACTAGAGATGACGAGATTTATCCAGGTCCATATCCTTATTTTGAGAATAATGCTTTTCCTCCAGCACAACATGATACACTCAGAATTCTCAGTATCGGCAATAGTTATACACAGGATGCAACCGCCTATTTGGATGAGATTGTCAAAGCAGCAGGGATTGATTCTAAAACATGTTGTGTGTATATTGTGGCTCAGCAAAGCGCTTCCTTGAAGGATTGGGTGCAGAACATTTATATTTATCGAAACGAGATGGTGAAGTTGACGAGAGTTGTGGGAGACATAGAGATGCCTGTCACGGAAGGAACGATGAGTCAGTTACTCGCTCAGGATTGGACGGTCGTCACCATACAGCAGATTTCATCTTTGTCTGGTCGCTATTCTTCATTTTATCCTTATTCGCTTCTATTCATCGATGAGATATTGGCGAATTGCACCAATCCTCATGTGACGATAGGTTTCAATATGTCCTGGACTTATGCGTCGTTTTATGAACATAGCAAGCGCTGGGGAGAAGAATTCTGGCTTGACGTTGCGAGTACGACGGAGCAGGTCTGTGAGAAGGATGGGATAGACCTGATTATTCCGACGGGAACTGCCATACAGAATGCACGTAACACATCGTTGATGGATGCTTCCGAGCTGACTCGCGACGGCATACATCTTTCGTTTGGAGTTGGGCGCTACATCGCTGCATGTACGTGGTTCCAGACGTTGTTCGCACCAGTGTATGGCGTTAGTGTACTTGGAAATCCGTCTACACATCCATTTACCCTTTATGAACAACAGAATTTAGGAAGAAGCACGATGGAAGTGAACGATTCTAATCGGATACTGGCTCAGCAATGTGCCTATTATGCGACATTGCATCCTTATACGCTTACTGCTCCTATAGAGAAGGAGTAACTTGAAACGTATTTAAACATTAATTTGGCACTCATGATGTGTTGAGAATGGTGCATTCTATGGCATCAATTTGCCAATATAATAGCAAACACGTATTTTCCCACCATTTTCTCTTTGTCGGTTTCTATATTATTCGTATCTTTGCATGTCAAAACAAAGTAATGTGGAAGCAAAACAGAAAGCCCTTGTCTCAATTATTATGCCAATGTTTAATAGTGAGGCATTTATCCGAGATGCGATAAAGTCGGTGATTGCTCAGACTTATAAGCACTGGGAGCTACTTGTCGTAGACGATGGCAGTACCGATGGAAGCCGTGCCATCGTGGAGAAGTTTATGGCATGGGACTCTCGCATACATTTATTGCTGAATCCTTGTCCGACCGGAATGCCCAGCGAGCCTCGTAACTATGGCATTCAGGCGGCTCAGGGGCGGTATATTGCTTTCCTTGATAGTGACGACATGTGGTTACCTTCGAAGCTTGCCCAGCAGTTGCCTTTGTTCCATGACAATCGTACGGCAGTCGTTTACAGTAACTACGAGAAGGTTGATGAGAGCGGAAAGCGTTCTGCACGAGTTGTGATTGCTCCTCCTCAGGTGGATTATAATAAGATGCTATATTCGAATTATATTGGTAACCTGACAGGTATTTTCGATGTTGAGAAGGTAGGTAAGACTTATTTCCGCCAGATACGTCATGAGGATTACGCGTTTTGGCTATTGGTATTGAAGAGCGGCTACATTGCTCGCTCTACTCAAACAATCACAGCATTGTATCGTGTGCGTTCGTCATCGCTTTCTGCAAACAAATTGCGCCTACTTTCTTGGCAGTGGAATATTTTGCGTAACGTGGAACATATCAGTTTTCCACGAGCTATTATGTATTATATGACTTATGCGTATAACGCTTTCTTTAAGAATCTGATATGAAACGATTTGCAATTATTATCGTGATGCTGGTGGGCGCATTTGCGCTTGCTAAAGCACAGACTTTCAAGGGGCATTTTGTGAACGATGAGTTCAAGATGCAGATGGTGTTGAATCTGTATGCGGACTCGGTGGCGGTGCCGGGAATTGACGATGAGATGTGCTACGGGTACATCAACGGGAACACGAACGGCACGTGGGTGATACTGAAAGTTATCAGTGTGGAGAAGGATAAGGCGGTGTTCCGTGCATCGTGTGACAACGGTAGCGATTCGCAGAATGTGGAGTTGACTGTGGTGGATGGAAAGTTGGTGATGAAGCAGCTGAAGGATGCATATATCAAGACGGTGGCGAATAGGAAGTACGTGAAGTTGCCAAAGACGGTGGAGTTTCATGATCTGGCGCTTCCAAAGTTGCCTGCCCCAAAGATAGTTCTCCCAGAATAACTATTTCGAAAAATTCGTTTCCGAGATAGTTTATGTTCGAACAATTCATAGAATCTTTTAATGAGCCGCAGCGGGCCGCAATCGAGTATTGCGATGGCCCGTCGTTGGTGGTTGCCGGAGCTGGTTCGGGCAAGACGAGGGTCTTGACGTACAAGATTGCGTATCTGTTGGAGCAGGGCTACGAGCCTTGGTCTATACTTGCTTTAACTTTCACTAATAAGGCGGCGAACGAGATGAAGGCGCGAATTGCGCGGATAGTGGGGGAGGAGCGTGCGCGGTATCTGTGGATGGGAACGTTCCACAGCGTGTTCCTGCGTATTTTGAGGATGGAGCACGAAAGGATTCCTGGCCTACATGACGACGACCGTCCGTTTACTGGAAACTTCACGATTTATGATGCTTCGGACTCGAAGAGCCTTGTGAAGGCGATTATCAAGGAGATGGAACTGGACGAAAAGATGTATCGCCCGGGAACGGTGGCTGGGCGTATCAGCGAGGCAAAGAATGCGTTGAAGGGTCCGGCAGAGTATGCTCGCGATGGTTATTGTGTGCAGCGCGACATGAATGCTAAGATTCCTGCGATGAGCCAGATATATAGACGTTATTGCAATCGTTGCAGGAATGCGGATGCGATGGATTTCGACGACATCCTGCTGTATACTTTCCGATTGTTCGAGGCTTGCCCTGACGTGCTGGCAAAGTATGAAGAGCGGTTCCGCTATGTGTTGGTCGACGAGTATCAGGATACGAACTACGCGCAGCATCGCATCGTGCAGCAATTGACTGCGCACAACCAGCACGTCTGTGTTGTAGGTGACGACGCACAGAGCATCTATTCGTTCCGTGGGGCGAACATCGACAACATCTTGAAATTCCAGGAACTATATCCCGCCACGCGTCTGTTCAAACTGGAGCAGAACTACCGCTCGACGCAGACCATTGTGAACGCGGCGAACAGTCTGATACATAAGAATGCCGGACAAATCTATAAGAACGTCTTCTCGAAGTTGGATATCGGCGAGCCGCTTCCGGTCATCGAGGCTTACAGCGACGTGGAGGAGGCGCAGATTGTCATCAGGAAAATCATGGAATTGCATCAGCGCGAGGGACTTGAATACAGCGACTTCGCTATTCTTTACCGCACGAACGCGCAGAGCCGTCTGTTCGAGGAAAATCTCATGAAGCAGGGCCTGCCGTACAGGGTCTACGGCGGCGTGTCGTTCTATCAGCGCAAGGAAATCAAGGACATCATTGCTTACTTCCGTTTAGCGGTCAATCCCCACGACGAGGAGGCACTGAAGCGCATCATCAACTACCCAGTACGAGGAATCGGAGCTACCACGCTAGCAAAAGTAGTTGAGGTGGCAACGGCTCACAGCGTCAGTCTGTGGGAAGTACTCGTGGAACCGGGCCGCTACCAGTTGAATGTCTCGAAAGGAACGTACACCAAGCTCGCTGAGTTCACCCAACTTATCAGTATGTTTATGACGAAGGCCATCGAAGAGAATGCCGACGTGGCCGGACAATATATCATTAAGGAGAGTGGCGTGATGCGCGACATCTACGCAGACACTACCCCCGAGAACCTTTCGCGGCAGGAGAATGTCGAGGAGTTGGTAAATGGCTTGCAGGACTTCGTCGCAGGCCGCATGGAGGAGGGAAATCAAAACGTGTCGATTGGCGACTACCTTGCTGAAGTGTCGCTGCTCAGCGATATGGATACTGACAAGGGGGGTGACGAGTCGAAAGTGACACTGATGACCATCCACTCGGCTAAGGGATTGGAATTCCCCACGGTTTTTGTTGTCGGATTAGAAGAGAATCTGTTCCCCAACCAGATGTCGGCCTCCAGTCCGCGCGAAATCGAGGAAGAACGACGCTTGTTCTACGTGGCCATTACCCGCGCCCAGCGGCATTGCCTCATTACGTATGCCAAGAGCCGTTTCCGTTTCGGCAAGATGGAGTTCTCCGTTCCCAGCCGTTTCCTCAGCGACATAGACCCGCAGTACGTCCGTTTCACAGGCGGTTCGATGTCGCGTAGTAGCAACGAAGTGGAATTGCCATGGATGCGACGACGTCCGACGACAGATTCATGGCGTCCGCAGCCCGTACAGTCTTCGCGGCCCACTTATCAGCCGAAACCCTTCGTACCGCAGCCGCCCACTCATTTCACACGAGTCCAGATATCTTCCAAGTCATCCGCCGCCTCCGCCCAAGGACCGAACTTCAATATTCAAGTAGGGCAACGCATTCAGCATGAGCGATTCGGAATAGGTGAAGTACTGAAAGTAGAAGGCCGTGGTGATAATATGAAGGCCACCGTGCAGTTCCAGAATGCTGGAACTAAGCAACTTCTCCTAAAGTTTGCTCGTTTCACGGTGATTTAATATATAAAAAGGTGTAAGAAGGACTGAAGTGTGAATGCATCGAAGAATCCGAGCAGTCGGACGATGAAAAAGCTAATCTGTAAATGTTATCCGAGCAGTCGGACGGAGAAAAAGTGAACCTGTTAATGCTGTCCGAGCAGTCGGACGATGAAAAAGCAAACCTATTAACGCTGTCCGAGCAGTCGGACGGCGAAAAAGCGAACCGGTTAACGCTGTCCGAGCAGTCGGACGGTGAAAAAGTGAACCAGTTAACGCTGTCCGAGCAGTCGGACGGTGAAAAAGTGAACCAGTTAACGCTGTCCGAGCAGTCGGACTGAGTATGTAACGATAATTTCTTCTTTTTATGCGTTTCTTTATCCTTTCTGTTCGGCAAATGGGAAGAGACCGAAGAGTCGGGCATCGATTTGGTCGGTAATGAATTGGAAATCCTGAGGCTGGTTTTCGAAGTCGATTTCATCGGCATCGATGATGAGTAGTTCGCCGGAATAATTCTCAATCCACGCTTCGTAACGATTGTTGAGTCCCGTGAGATAGTCGATTTGTATGCTCTGTTCGTACTCCCGCCCACGTTTCTGGATTTTGCCGATAAGGTGGGGGATGCTGCTGCGCAGGTATATCATGAGGTCGGGCTTACGGACAAGCGACATCATGAGTGCGAACAGGTCTTGGTATGTCTGGAAGTCGCGGTCGGACATGTTGCCCATCGCGTGAATGTTTGGTGCGAAGATGCAGGCGTCTTCGTAGATGGTGCGATCCTGCACGATATTGTCGTGGCTTTTTGATATCTCGACAACGTCCTTGAAGCGTGTGTTGAGGAAATAGATCTGTAGGTTGAACGACCAGCGTTTCATGTCGGCATAGAAGTCCTGGAGGTATGGGTTGACGTCGACGGATTCGTACTTCGGAATCCATCCGTAGCGTTTGGCGAGCATGCGGGTGAGTGTGGTTTTGCCGCAGCCGATGTTTCCTGCGATGGCGATGTGCATAGTGATTCTGTTTTTTGTCTTTATTTCGTTATCACGTTATAACGGTTTTCGGTTTTAATTGAAAAGGCCGAAGAGCAGTCCGTCAATGCGACGGGTGATTTGTTCGAAGTCCTGCGGGCGGTGGAGGAAGTCGAGCCTGTCCACTTCGACCGTTAGAACTCGGCCTTGATAGTGCTGGTAGATAAATTTTTCGTAGCGGTCGTTCAGGCCCTGCAGATAGTCGAGGGCGATGCGCTGTTCGTAGTCTCGGCCTCGTTGTTGTATGTTGGCAACGAGATGGGGCACCGATGCGCGGAGATAGATCATGAGGTCGGGCACTCGTGTGAACGTCATCATAAGGTTGAAAAGGTCCATGTACGTCTTGAAGTCTGTGTCGGACATGTTTCCTTGTTCCTTATTATTATAGGCGAAGACGTAGACGCCCTCGAAGATGCTGCGGTCCTGAATGATTGTTTCGTCCGTTCGGCTGATTTCGAGCATTTGCTTGAAGCGTTCCTTGAGGAAGTAGATTTCCAGATTCAATGACCAACGACGAATGTCGCCGTAGTAGTCTTCGAGGTAGGGATTTTCTATGACCGGCTCAAACTGCGGACGCCAACCATAATGCTTTGCGAGCATCGTGGTCAGCGTCGTTTTACCGCTTCCGATATTTCCTGCAACGGCAATGTGCATGTGGCTTTATTGCATTGTTATGACGTTATAGGATAACGTTTTTCCGATTCTTTAAAGTCTGCTTTGAATAGCCTTGCTTTCGGCCTCGTATCCAGGCTTTCCAAGCAGCGCGAACATGTTCTTTTTGTACGCCTCGACGCCAGGCTGGTTAAAAGGATTGACCTTTAAAAGCAGTCCGCTTACACCACAGCCTTTTTCGAAGAAGTAGATAAGCTGGCCGAGGTTGTACTCGTCGAGCTTCGGAATCGAGATGCGTACATTTGGCACACCGCCGTCGATGTGGGCGAGCTGCGTACCGAGTTCGGCCTTATGGTTCACTTCGTCGATGTGTTTGCCTGCCATAAAGTTCAGTCCGTCGAGATTCTCATCATCGGCCGGTACAGTGAGTGAAGAGTTTGGCTTGTCAATCGAGATGACGGTCTCGAAAATAGTTCGCTCGCCGTCCTGAATCCATTGTCCCATCGAGTGTAAATCGGTCGAGAAGTCTACAGAGGCAGGGAAGATAGCCTTGCCGTCCTTTCCCTCACTCTCGCCGTAGAGCTGCTTCCACCATTCGCTGACGAAGTGGAGTTTAGGCTGATAATTTACGAGAATCTCTATCTTTTTGCCTTCGGCATACAAGGCGTTGCGTGTTGCAGCGTAGACAGCGCAGGGATTCTCTGCAAACGGTACGGAGATGTCGCATTGGCGCTCCATGTCCTGTGCGCCACGAACCAATGCCGCGATGTCGTATCCGGCACAAGCAATAGGCAACAAACCAACCGGAGTCAGCACAGAAAAACGGCCGCCCACGTTATCGGGAATCACGAAAGTCTTGTAACCTTCCTTGTCTGCACAAGTTCGCGCCGCTCCCTTTACGGCATCAGTCACGGCAACGATTACTTTTCGCGCCTCGTCCTTACCGCGTTTATCCTCGCAAAGCTTCTTCAAAAGACGGAAGGTTATCGCAGTCTCCGTCGTAGTGCCGCTCTTCGAAATATTAATCACACCGAAACGAACACCGTTCAGATACTCAATCAACTCGCTGAGGTAGTCTTCGCTGATATTATTTCCAGCGAACAGAATTCGCGGAGCCTTGCTCGGCTTCAACCACGTGAAGTTGTCGTCCAGAGCTGCAATCACGGCCTTTGCTCCGAGATAGCTACCGCCGATGCCCGCCACGACTATGGCGTCGCAATTCTCCTGCAACGTCTTCGCCGTTGCGTTGATATCAGCAATAAATTCAGGTGTAATACTCGAAGGCAGGTGAAGCCATCCCAAAAAATCATTTCCTGCGCAGGTGCCGTCCTCCAGCGCCTGCTGAGCAGCCATCACATCAGCTGCAAACGATTCCACCTTGCACTCGGCAAGGAACTGAACCGCTTTGTTAATCTCAAGTTTCATATCTTAGTAAGTTTTTTTGTTGTTGGTGCTTTATAAATTAGCTCTCCCCATAGGAGGGGGAGCGGGGAGGGGGGCTTTATCTAAAAGAATCGCTTAGTATCTTTATTTCTACGCTTGGAGATATGCGTTCGTACAGGATGTTATACATTGCATCGAGAATCGGCATGTTGACGTGGAACCGTTTGTTGATCTGCTTCATGCAGTAGGTGCCGTAGTAGCCCTCGGCAATCATCTCCATCTCCAATTGTGCCGTCTTCACCGAGTAGCCTCGTCCGATCATCGTGCCGAACGTACGGTTGCGTGAGAAGTTGGAATACATCGTTACGAGCAGGTCGCCCAGATAGGCGGTGTTCGTCACCTTACGGTCCGTGCGTTGCTCCACACTCTGGAGGAAGCGGTCCATCTCCTGCACGGCATTTGCTACCAGTACTGCGTGAAAATTGTCCCCATACTTTAGACCATTACAGATGCCTGCTGCGATGGCGTAAACATTTTTCAGTACCGAACTGTACTCGATTCCCTCGATGTCGGTGCTCACCGATGTCTTCACGTATTTGTTCGACAGCAAATCAGCCACTGTCTTTGCATTGTCTATGCTATGGCAGCCCACCGTGAGGTAACATAATCGGTCCATCGCCACCTCTTCAGCATGCGACGGCCCGCCGATGGTCGTAATATTGTCCTCCGGTACGTTGAACGCCTGCTGGAAGTACTGCGAAATGGTAATGTTGTCATCGGGTACGAGACCCTTGATGGCAATCGCAATCAATTTCTCGCGAATGCTCGTCTTCAGTTTCTTCAGGTGACTCTTCAAGTAAGGCGAAGGCGTCACGAGGATGAGCGTGTCCGAATTTTGTACTACTTTGTTCAGGTCGGATGAGAAGTTGATGCGGCTCACGTCGAAATGCAAGCCGGTGAGGTAGGCAGGGTTGTGACCCAAGCGGATGAACTCCTCGATACGGTCATCGCGACGCATGTACCAATTGATTTTCTCCTCGTGATGGAGCACAATCTTTGCCATCGCCGTCGCCCAACTGCCGCCGCCTATGATTGCTACTTTTCCGCAACTGTTAAACTGCATGTTATAGATGATTAATGGTTGTTACTCCTATAGTTCTTTATAGTACGATAGTGCCTATAGCTCCTATCCTTCGGCTTCCTCAGTCTCTGTCGCCTCGGCGCTTTGTACTTTCCTTGGCTTCATCTGGGGGAAGAACAGCACTTCCTGGATGGTCATCTTGCCCGTCATCAGCATGGTCAGTCGGTCGATGCCGATACCGATGCCGCTCGTCGGAGGCATACCGTACTGTAATGCACGCAAGAAGTCCTGATCGATAATCATTGCTTCGTCATCGCCCTTGTCGGCCAGTCGCATCTGTTCCTTGAAGCGTTCCTCCTGATCAATCGGGTCGTTCAGCTCTGAGTATGCATTAGCAAGTTCCTTGCCGTTCACCATCAGTTCGAAGCGCTCGGTCAGTCCCGGCTTGCTACGGTGCATCTTCGTCAGTGGAGACATCTCGACAGGGTAGTCGATGATGAAGGTCGGCTGAATGTAGGTGCCCTCGCAGAACTCACCGAATATCTCGTCAATCAGCTTGCCCTTACCCATTGAGTCGTCAATCTCAAGTTTCAGCTCCTTGCAAATCTTGCGAATCTCCTCCTCGCTCTTGCCTTCGAGGTCGTATCCCGTCTTCTCCTTGATGGCTTCGAGAATAGGCAGACGACGATATGGCGCTTTGAACGAAATGGTCTTGCCGTCTACTACGCTCTCCGTCGTGCCGTTGACTGCCACGCAGATGGTTTCGAGCAGTTTTTCGGTGAACGACATCATCCAGTTGTAGTCTTTATACTGAACGTACAGTTCCACGCAGGTGAACTCGGGGTTGTGCGTACGATCCATACCTTCGTTGCGGAAGTTCTTACCGATTTCGTACACACCCTCGAAGCCTCCTACGATGAGGCGCTTCAGATACAATTCAGTTGCAATACGCATGTAGAGGTCGATGTCGAGACTATTGTGGTGAGTGATAAACGGACGAGCCGTCGCACCTCCGGCAATCGATTGCAGGATAGGTGTTTCCACTTCAGTATAGCCAGCCTCATCGAGCACGCGGCGAAGGGTCGAGATGACCTTCGTACGCTTCTCGAAAGTCTCCTTCACACCTTCGTTCACAATCAGGTCTACATAACGCTGACGATAGCGCAACTCTGGGTCTTCAAAGGCATCGTATGCTACGCCGTCCTTGTACTTCACGATAGGCAGTGGCTTCAGACTCTTCGACAGCACGGTGATTTCCTGAGCATGAACGCTGATTTGTCCAGTCTGTGTGCGGAACACAAAACCCTTCACGCCGATGAAGTCACCCAAGTCGAGCAGTTTCTTGAATACGACATTATACATATCCTTGTTCTCTTCCGGACAGATGTCATCGCGAGTCACATATACTTGGATTCTTCCCTTTGAGTCTTTCAGTTCGATGAACGAAGCCTTGCCCATGATACGGCGGCTCATCATACGTCCAGCGATGCATACTTGGCGTACTTCAGTAGCTTCATCGCTGAATTCAGCTACGATGTCTGTTGAAAATGCGTTTGTTGGATATTCAGCGGCAGGGTAGGGATTGATTCCCATATCTTTCATTGCCTGCAGATTCTGTCGGCGCTGAATCTCTTGTTCGTTTAGTTCGGTTACCATATTGTATTATTCGTTATTTATTCAATTGTGGACTGCAAAGATACAAAAAAATAAAGAAAAAGAGGAGAACGAATTGCGAAAAAAGGCGATTTCTCGAAAATTTACTGACGAAACGTGTCACTATGTCATAGAAAATTGCTATCTTTGCCCTGTTTTTGTACAAAACCAATATTGTAGTAAATGCGTGAGTTGCTGAAAAGCAAGGCAAGAAGGATAGAACTGGTATTGGCATTCGTGCTCTTCATAGCCGAAGGGCTTCTTTACCTTACGTTCAGGTCGACGGAACTTAATATGTTTCGTCTTTATGAGCATGCAGGCCCTTGGGTCAGCAGCCTGAGGGAGTGGGGTAGTGAGTTGAATGTGCCATATTGGATTCGTTACAACCTTCCCGATGGGCTTTGGTTGTTGTCCTATCTGTTGTTGGTCGATGCCATCTGGAACAAGTTCGACAAGATGTCGTGCGTATGGTATCTCATTATGCCTGCAGTGGCCTTTGGCTCCGAACTGGCACAGGTGTGGTGGGGGTTGACAGGAACGGCCGACATGATGGATTTTGTGTGCTACGCTGGTGCAATAGCTATCACGCTCATTGTTGTATACTCAAAGAATTATATTCGTAAACGAATCGCTGCTTATGCTTAAGAAAAATGTTGTAAAGACAATTCTGTCGTTTGTGCTCGCTGCCGTTTTCCTCGTCTCGGCTTGTGGCTCCATCGAAGGCCCCGAGATTTGGATTTATGCTTCCATCATCGGTGTGGCACTCATAGGTTACGCCGTCTATAGTTTCATCAGCGATAAACCGAATACAGAAGAAGAATAAAAGGATTGCCAAACACAGGCAATCCTTTTTCTTTATGAGTCCAAAGGGATTGGACTATATGTACGGAATTCTTGTTCTACACCTTATTTAATAAATGAAGGGTCGAGTCCTTCTACATTGAATTCAACTTTGTGGGTTCCTGCATCGGCAAATTCGATTTCCACTTTCAGTTTCTTTCCTTTCTTCAGCAGTTTCATGAATTTGTTCTTGTACGAACCGGGGAACTTCAGTGTGTTCGATGTGTGGTTGTTCGAACCTTCAAGGGCATAGAAGTTCTCGCTTTCGTCATCCATTTGGAGTAACACACGCTGGGTTACGTTGTAGTCTACCTTGAAATCTTCACCTGTCGACTTGAAGAAATAACTCGTGTTGTCACGAAACTCCATGATGTTGAGCGATACTGTGATGTCGCCTTTCTCGCCTTTGATGACGGTTGGTGACAGGCATACAGCATATTTAATCATTTGTCCGGGAAAACTGCTTTCTTGCTCTCCCACTATCCAATTTGATTTGGGTTTTTCTTCCTGTGCCATCATTCCCAATGAGAATGTGAGCATGCAAATCGCAAATAATAGTTTTTTCATGACCTTATTAATTATTAAGTTTCTGATTTTTTACGGTGCAAATATAGATGATTCCTATTTATCCTACAAATTTTTTTTCCTAAAAATGGCTTTTTTCCTTAATTCGTGCTTTTTTATTCATTAAACCATCACTATTTAGAATAAAATTACTATCTTTGCAAGCTAATTGATCATAACTATAAAAGCAGAATAATATGGATCAGGAATTATTGAAACAATGTGAAGCAGAGGCCCGCAAGTGGTTATCTCCTTCTTTTGATGCCGAAACACGCGCTGAGGTTCAGGCAATGTTGGATGCTGACGACAAGAGTGCGCTCATCGATGCTTTCTATCAGAATCTGGAATTTGGTACAGGTGGCCTCCGTGGTATTATGGGTGCTGGTATCAATCGTATGAACAAGTATATCGTTGGTATGGCAACACAGGGTTTTGCCAACTATATCAATAAAGCCTTTGCAGGCAAGAAAGACACAGCTGTGGTTGTTGGACACGACTGCCGTAACAATTCTCGTCTGTTTGCCGAGACCGTAGCCGACATTTTCTCTGCTAATGGTATCAAGGTTTATCTTTTCGAGGGCCTTCGTCCTACTCCTGAGATTTCGTTTGCTATCCGTCAGCTGGGCGCTCAGGCTGGTGTGAACATCACTGCAAGCCATAACCCTCGTGAGTACAATGGCTACAAAGCTTATTGGGACGATGGTGCTCAGGTGCTTTCTCCACATGACACAGGTATCATTGACGAGGTGAACAAAGTAACGATCGATGATGTGAAGTTCGAACCAAACAACGACCTCATCCAGATTATTGGTGGTGAGATGGATATTGATTACCTCAATGCTGTTCACGAAGCAATGGTTGATCAGGATGTCATTCTTCGTCAGAAAGACCTCTGCATCGTTTATTCTCCACTTCATGGTACAGGCCGTGTCATCATCCCTGCAGCATTACGTAGCTGGGGTTTCCAGAATATCAATGTGGTGAAGGAACAGATGGTCATCGATGGTAATTTCCCAACCGTTGTATCGCCAAATCCTGAGAACTCCGAAGCGATGACTCTTGGTATGAAGCTCGGAACCCGTCTCAATGCAGACCTTGTGCTTGCTTCCGATCCCGATGCTGACCGTCTGGCTGTTGTTTGTCGTGATCCAAAGGGTGAGTGGTGCATTCTCAATGGTAACCAGACGGCTCTTATGCTCTCCTATTATATTATTGAGAACAAGAAGAAGCTTGGCCAGCTGAAGGGTAACGAATTCATGGTGAAGACTATTGTAACGACTGAAACCATCGCTGAAATCGCAAAGCGTAATAACGTGGAGATCCGCGATTGCTATACAGGATTCAAATGGATTGCCCGTGAGATCAAGATATCTGAAGGCGAGAAGAAATATATTGGTGGTGGTGAGGAAAGTTTCGGTTACCTGCCATTCGATAAGGTGCGCGATAAGGATTCACCAGCTAGCATCTGTCTGCTTTGCGAAATCGCTGCATGGGCAAAGGACAATGGTATGACCCTCTATGACCTGCTCATGAATATCTACCTTGAGTATGGATTTGCTTATCAGGATGCTATCTCAGTGGTGAAGCCGGGCAAGAGCGGAGCTGATGAAATCAAGCAGATGATGGAAGACTTCCGCAACAATCCTCCTAAGACTCTTGGCGGTAGCCCTGTCACTTGCGTCAAGGATTTCAAGACACTGAAGATGGTCAAGGATGGCGTAGAGAGTACACTTGATATGCCTGCCACCAGCAATGTCCTCCAGTGGTTCACCGAGAGTGGCACGAAGATTTCCGTACGTCCATCAGGTACAGAACCAAAGATTAAGTTCTATATCGAAGTGAAGGGTGAGATGGGCTGTCCGAAGTGTTACGACAGTGCTGTGGCAACAGCAAAAGAAACTGTGGCAGCCATCAAGCAAGATTTGAAGCTTTAAGTCCTTAGACTTCTAGAACTGTCTTTCAATTATAAACTTCCCTTTGGGGAAGTTCCCGGTCCGGTAGCTTAGCTGAATAGAGCGTCAGATTCCGGTTCTGAAGGTCGCGGGTTTGAATCCCGCCCGGATCACAAAGATTTCTCTCTGCATCCGAGCGCAAGCTTGCTTGCAGGGAGGAATAAGAGAGAAAGATTTGATTGATAGCCTGTGGCAGGGCTAGGGATATCCACTCCCGCCCGGATCACAAATAGGATTAACCATGTTGGGCACTATTGTTAATACGTCGACCATCATTCTTGGCAGTTTGATTGGTGCGACCTTGAAACGAGGCATCAAACCACAATACCAGGAGGTGGTATTCATTGCACTTGGCGTTTGTTCCATTGCACTTGGATTGAACGCCTTTGTTCATTTTATGCCCAGTAGCCATTATCCGGTGTTGTTCATCCTCTCGATGGCTATCGGTGGGGTAGTAGGGGCGATGCTGAAGCTATCCGAGCGATTCAATCGGCTGGTAGATCGCAAACGGAAGACTGACGATGATAGCCCACGCCTTTCGGAGGGCCTTTCAACAGCTATTCTGTTGTTCTGCATTGGCACGTTTTCAATGCTTGGACCTGTGAACAGTGCTTTGCTCGACGATAACACATATCTTTACACCAATGCCACGCTCGATTTCGTGACATCGATGGTGTTGAGTGCTACTTACGGCTACGGCATCATGCTGGCCGCCCCAGTATTGTTCTGTTGGCAGGGAATGTTTTATCTCACAGCCAAGATATCGGCTTCTGCCATTAGCGACGAGCTTATCACAGAACTCTCAATTGTAGGAGGATTGCTCATTATGGCAAGCGGTATCACCATTCTGAAACTGAAGGATTGCAAGACGCTGAATCTGCTGCCAGCGTTGTTTGTGCCGATTGTGTTCTTCCTGTTTCGTGGACTCTTTTTTCAAGTTCTAACGCATATAATTAACTAAACGATATGAAGACAAAATTGATTATGTTTGCAGTGATGGCTGCATATACTTTGGCTGGTTTCGCACAGCATACGGTGACAGTAAAACTGAGCGATGTGAAAGATGGGAATGTGATTGTTCGCTATGTAGACTTTGTAAAAAGTACAATCGCACGCATTGATACTGTGGCGGTGAAGGATGGTATATTCTATATCGATGCAAAGGGCGACAAGGCTCAGTGGGTACAGGTGTTCCAACCAGAACTCGGCGCATTCAGTTTCTTCGTAGTTCCAGGCGAACAAGGCGTGCTGACTGGCACATTCGAGCATGCAGAGTGGTCTGGCTCAAAGTTTTATACCGATTTTGGTAAACTCGAAAAGCAGACCGACCCTCTGAATGAGCAGTTGCAAGCTTTGAACGACGAGGCACGAAAGAAAATGCAGGCAGGTGTGAGCAACGATTCAATCCACGCGGCTATTATACCTACCTTCCAAGCTGTTGCAAAGAAACTTGCGGATATGCAGATGGACTTTATCCGCAATAATCCGTCGAACGACCTCAGTGCCGCCTTGTTGATAGATGTGAGCGACACCGAAACAGCGCTTGGACTCCTTGCACCCTCAGTCAAGACGGGAAAGTTCTCCGAAATCGTCGCTGCTATGCAGGCGGCTTTAGAACGTCAGAAAGCACAGGCCCTTGCTGCAGAGAAGGTGGCGCCAGGTAAGTTGGCTCCAGCTTTTACACTGAAAACGCCAGAGGACAAAGATCTCAGTTTGGCTTCACTTCGTGGCAAGTATGTCATTCTGGACTTCTGGGGATCGTGGTGCGGATGGTGTATCAAGGGCTTCCCTGACATGAAGAAATATTATGAGAAGTATAAGAGCAAGATGGAGATTCTCGGTGTGGACTGCCGCGATACTCAGGAGAAGTGGAAGGCTGCTATCGAGAAATACGAACTCCCTTGGAAGCATGTCTACAATCCCGACAATAGTAGTCTGACGGCTGACTATGCCATTGAGGGTTATCCCACGAAAGTCGTCATCGACCCTGAGGGAAAGATTGTAAAGACCATCGTGGGCGAAGATCCTGAATTCTATACATTCCTTGACGAACTTTTTAAATAACGAAAGCTATGGACGAACAGAAAGAACAAAGAGTCTACCACTGCGGAGAATGTGGTGGAGTCATCGAGAAGCGG
Source organism: Bacteroidaceae bacterium (assembly GCA_017529865.1). Lineage (GTDB taxonomy): Bacteria > Bacteroidota > Bacteroidia > Bacteroidales > Bacteroidaceae > Colivivens. Next base: position 180,818 of record JAFXNA010000006.1, on the reverse strand, counting down.
CAGATTTTCTGCCCTACATGTGGAAAGAAGTTAGATCATTATGATTTTGAAGACTAACCTCCCCCCTAATTGTACATTTACCATTTGTTATAGTTTTTACATTTTTACATTTTACAATTTTTACATTTTTTAATTATACGGATATCATGGCAATCAAGACAATAGGAATACTGACATCGGGCGGCGATGCTCCAGGCATGAATGCAGCCATCCGTGCGGTCACCCGTTCGGGTATTTGTAATGGCTTCGAAATCTTCGGCATCTACCGTGGATTTGAAGGTCTCATCAATGGTGAAATCGAGCATTTCACCAGCGAAAGCGTAAGCAATATCATCAGTCGCGGAGGTACCATCCTCCGTACGGCTCGTTCAAAATCATTTATGTCGCCAGAGGGGCGTGAACAGGCATACAAGCAGATGCAGAAACACGGCATTGACTGTCTTTGCGTCATTGGTGGTAATGGTTCGTTGACGGGTGCAAAGATCTTTGCAGAAGAATACAATATTCCTTGTATTGGCTTGCCAGGCACTATCGATAACGACCTCGATGGTACTGATTTCACCATCGGCTACGATACTACACTTAATACCATCATGCAGTGTGTCGATAAGATTCGCGATACTGCAACCAGTCACGAACGTGTGTTTTTTGTTGAAGTGATGGGACGTGATGCTGGCTTCCTCGCACAAAATAGTGCCATTGCAGCTGGTGCGGAAGCTGCTATCATCCCTGAAGAACAAACCAAAGAAGACCAACTCGCTCACTACATCGGACGTGGTATGCGCAAAAGCAAATCATCCAGTATCGTCATCGTGAGCGAAAGTCCTAAATGTGGTGCTATGCATTATGCTAAGCGTCTGCAGAAGGAATACGATGGCTACGACGTTCGTGTTTCTATTCTCGGACATCTTCAACGAGGCGGGTCACCCTCGGCGCGTGACCGCATCCTTGCTAGCCGATTAGGAGTAGGAGCCATTCAGGCTATCAAGGAAGGCCAACGCAATGTGATGATAGGTGTGAAGAACAACGAAATTGTTTACGTGCCATTCTCACGAGCCATCCTTGGACAGAAACCGATGGACAAGAGCCTGCTTACCGTACTCGACGAGCTGTCTATCTGATACACCCACACTCTCACCATACAATAACAAAGGGCCGACCATTAAGTCGACCCTTATTCATGTAGCATTGCTATCTATGATAAAAACTCTTTAGAACATCATCATCATTCCTCCGCCCATACCGCCACGGCTCATCATGCTACGGAACTGTGATGAGATACCGGCAGCTGAACTGCGCTGCTGAATCACCATCTGTGCTGCACGACCTGGTGTGAGGTACTGCATGAATTTTCGGTAGTATTCCTCATCGGTTTCTGCCTGCTTCTTCTGACGCTCAAAGTCGTCGGCAATGAGTTTCTCGGCTTCCTCTGCGGTGATTTTCTTGAAGTTGATGTCGGCACCTGCCTTCTGCTCGTAACCGTTCTTGTCAACGATGTTGCCGCGGTTGTTCTGCCATTCCATATAGAGGTCGATGAATTTTGCCTTCGTCTCATCATCGAGTTCAAACGAAGTTGCCCATGATTCAGCCTGCTGCTTATACACATCCTGAGCATTCATCTCCGACTTATCTTTGTCCTTCTTGCTTTTCTTGCTGTCCTGAGCCTGTGCACCAGCTACAGCTACGAGGGCGATACAAAGTGTTAATATAATCTTCTTCATATCTTTATTTTCAATTATGAATTATACATTATTTAGTTCGACGTAGTCAATTATGAATTATGCATTATGCATTATGAATTATTTAGAAGCCGCCGAAGCCTCCACCTCCGCCGAAGCCACCGCCTCCGCCGAAGCCGCCGCCTCCACCGAAGCCGCCTCCACCGAAGCCGCCTCCACCGAAGTCACCTCCGCCGAAGCCACCTCCGCCGAAGCCTCCGCCGCCCATACCGCGCATCATAGACATTGCGCTAGATATCATGCCTGCGAAGTTGTTGCTCTCCTGGAGGAAGATCTGGGCTGACTGCTGAGGAGTTACAAGCGTCTTGAACTGCTCGAAATAATTCTTGTCAACTTCAATCTGACGAATCTGACGAGTGAGGCTCTGAGATACTGCCTTGTTTGCTTCTTCCAAAGTCATATTCTCATAGTCAAGGAAGTTTTCTTCGCGCTCTTGGTCGCCACCTGTTGGGTTAACGGCATTGAAACGCTCGTTCTGCCAGTTGAGGTAAAGTACCTCAAACATGTCCTTATTGGCCTTCTTGACCTTTAATTTCTTCATAAGAGTCTTTGCTTCCTGCTGGAAGTTCTCTGTTCTGTTCTGGCTAATACGTGCCTGGCTCTGATTCATACCAAAACCACCAAAGCCGCCGCCGAAGCCGCCGCCACCGAAGCCGCCGAAGCCGCCGCCACCGAAACCGCCCATCTGGGCATTCATGCTAAGTGAGAGTAAAAGTGCACTTGCAAAAAGAATTAATTGTTTCATGTTGTTCTATAATTTAATTGTTTACGTTTTCACACTTATGACTATTCAAATTCTGAAAGGTTTAATGACCAAGTATCATAACATACACCTCGTCCGCCAAATGATTCCTTTTGGAAGGTCAAACCCTCGTTCAGCCAGTTGCCGCCATCCTCAGTCGATACTCCGAAGTCGAAATACATGCGGTCTTTGTACACCGTGCCAAGCAGGTAGCTGATGAGGTGGTCGAACGCACCTGTAGCCTTCCCTTCAGCGTTGGCAGAGATGTATTGCGTGTGGACGGTCTGCCCCATGTCATACACAATCGTACCGGCAATCACCTGTCCTGCCTCGTTCCTTACGACATACAGCCTGATGGCATCCTCAAACCTACTCATCAGCAGGTGCAGCTCGTCGATGGTGTGTACAGGTTTCACCCCGTGCCGCTCCTTCAGGTTGGCATCCAGAAGAAGCCAGAACTCCGTTGCATCGTGTTCCTGACTGATGGTGTGGTGTGCCTTCATCGATTTCTGTACACAGCGCCTACGCAGTTCGTTCATCTTGATAGCCTCGGGGATGTAGATGGTCTGCGAAAGGTTCCGCGCCTCCAATACCGCATGATGGCGATAGAGGAAAAACAGCTCCTCCTGCGAGGGATACCTATTATATATATAAGGTATAGGCCGGTAGTACATCTTCACCGCCCCCAGTTCCGCATAGTAGCGGCAAGCTGACGTCAGCACCTCCATCACCTGAGTGGTAATGATGCGTCGCGAAACAATCAGTCCGCCATACGTCAGTCCCTGGTGCGAATACACCGTCCGTGAGTCAGCCTCGTAGTTGGCAGGCAGTACAGCCAGCAGCCGATGGTGGTCATCGTACATCATCAGCGACGCATCGGTAAAACGGTCGGCATGATAGTCCATGTAGTTCCTGTTCAGCAGAAACGTACCGTTCTTCGACTCCGCCACCAGCGCATTCCATTCATCCGCCAGCTCCCTTTGATATCTCCTTATTTGCATATTCCGACACTATACTTTATGGAGGAACTCTTCATAGTCGTTCACATACCCCTCAGCCATATACTTGTGCGATGCCAGCACCACACACACGGCATCCGGGGAGAAGTTCCGAAGCTCACACCACACATTCGGCCCGATGTAGATGCCCACATTCGGATTCTCCATCCTGTAAGTGCGCTCACCTTCGCTGTCGCTCACAAACATATCGAACGATCCCTGGGCAGGAAACACAATCTCGGCACACACTCGGTGCGCATGCCGACCGCGGCTTTCACCCTCCGGAATGTTTGAAATCCAAAACACCCGCTCAATCCTGAAAGGCAGCTCCGCATTCTCCGTAAAACAGAGTTGTCCGCGTTCGTCGATTGCAGTGCCTACTTTTATCAACTTTGCGCACTCCGGGAGCCTCATTTTATCGCCTACTTCCATGTTTTTGCATTATTTTCATGCAAAGATATGATTTTTCTTTGAAAATATTTGGTTTATACAAAAAAAAAGTCTAAATTTGCACTCGCTTTTCGAAACCCGACACAAAAACGGGCGTTATGAGAGCAAAAAGTTCCGGCAATACTTGTCTTTAGGGAAGGATGGGTGAGTGGCTGAAACCAGCAGTTTGCTAAACTGCCGTGCGGGTAACCGTACCGGGGGTTCGAATCCCCCTCCTTCCGCACACTCATTTCACCTCGCCGCCTAAATGGCTAAATGGTAAATTGCCAAATGGCTAAATGGTAAATGGCTAAATAGTAAATGATATGGCGCTTTCGTCTAGCGGCTAGGACACATGCCTCTCACGCATGGAACACGAGTTCGATTCTCGTAGGCGCTACTGAGTGAGAAATCTCTTCAGATTTCTCACTTTCTTTTTTTTCGTCCCCACGTAACTTATTGGTTTCCATATAGATAAGGTCGAGTACTTGGTTGTATGATTGAGTTCGATATTTTTCTCCGTCAAATTCGATTTTTTGAGGAAACATCGAACTCAGTATCTTACACTTCGTCTTAACTGGCGCATTTTTCATAAATAATCCTAAATTTGCAATGATGTTCATTGAGTAGTCTATTTTATCTTTTAGTCCTATGGTATCGGTCTGTAGGAGTTCTATACGTTCTTGTATTTCTTGTATTTGCTTCTTGCAGTTCTCTGTAATGCGGTTATAGTTCTCGGCATTCAGATTGCCCTCTAAATATTTTTCGTCAGCTTTCGCAAGCCTCTCATTAACCTTCTCTATCTCCTTACGTAGAGCCTCAACCTCCCTTTGTCGGTCTTTCTTATGCTCACCACGTAGTTCTTGTAATATCTCAGTGTAGAGTTCCAACACTTCTTTGTTGGGTTTTAGACCACCAACCCAAGAGGCGAATTTGTCGTTTACATACTCTGCAGGTCTGCGTAGGTGCTTCCCATCGTGGCAGCAGTTGTAATACTTATATTTGCCCCCCTTACCTCTACTTGTGGCACCTGTTATGGAGTAGCCACAAATGGGACATATTATGTACTTGCGGAGATATAGGTCTGGGTCGATAGCTTTGCTTAGTTTTGGTTCGTGCTTGCGCTTGCCACTGAGAATGTCTTGCACCTTGTTAAATGTTTCTGCGTCAATGATGGCTTCGTGCTGACCTTTAACTATCTGCATTGGCTCATCTTTAAAAGCAGGAACTAAGATTTCACCTTTGTAAAATATGTTATGCAGCATCTTAAAAAATGTGGCTTGTGGAATAGATGGGCAGAGTCTACGCCTTATATAGTTGGCTGTCTCAACGCCTTTGGCTACTTCTTTGAACGCTTGACGTATGGCATTGGCTTTGGTTTCATCGATTTCAACGTATGGCTCTCCGTTTTCTCTTCTTTTATTCACATACCCTCTTGGGGCTTTATTAGGACATCTGCCTTTTAGTAGTGTACCATGTATGCCCTCCTTGGTTCTGCGAGAAATCTTCTCATCCTCAGTATGGGCAACGCCGCAATACAGACTTAACAGCGTTGACCACTCAGTACCTTTGAAATCAATAGGCGATTCTATAGCGTTGATTTCAATACCTAACTCATCATAAAACTTACGCTTGTAAGCAAAAGCAAACTCAACGTTGCGTGAGTATCTGTCCCATCTGAGAAATAGAACCTTGTCAACCTCGTGACGATGCTTTCTGCAATATTCGTAGAGTTTCTTCAACTTTGGTCTTCTAAGGTCGTAGTGCTTGGCTGAGTAGTCCTCTCTGTATGGCTGTTCTTCGCCGATTATATTATAGTGGTGGTTTTCGCAATAGGCTCTTAGACATCTTTCTTGTACGTCCAACGAGCATCCGTCTGCTTGCTCATCTGTACTAACTCTACAATATAGTATTACGTTCATCTTCTGTATAGTTTGTTTTGTTATTATTAATTTCAATTTGTCCTATGAAGTATAGAAACTCTCTGATTTGTTTTATTTCTTCTTCGCTATATTTACTTTCTCCTTTGTTTAGTATTTTCTTGCAATATTCAAGTGGTAACACTTTATTATATATTTACCGTGTGTCTCGAAAGACACTTATTTTCAGCCTCAATGAAGAGGCGGAGGGCTTTCACCTCCATTGCTTTTTTGCTCGAGCATTGCAAAGATATATAAAAAAAATCACATTTCCAAATGACTGACAAACTTTTTTTAGACGAGGCTCTGACACTTGCGAATCGTATTGACACTCGTACCTGTTATTTTGGAGATATTCCGAAGGCTGATACCCTTGCGTAACAAGCGGATTTCTTCGCCGTACTGCTCACGCATTGCCTCATTTGATTTCTTGTAGCCTTCCTTGCGTCCAACTTTGCCGCCTTGTGCTCTGTAGTTCTTGTAACCACTCTCGACCCTCTCACGAATGGTTTTGCGCTCCATTCTTGCCACCTCTGCCAAGATGGTGATGAGGAACTGACTCATAGGGTTTACCTGTCCGCTCTCGGTCAGTGTCTCGATTCCGTAGTTCTGTATGTAGAGGCTGATGCCAAGTCTGTTAAACAGCTCGATAACTTCGAGCACTTGCAATGTATCTCTACCCAGTCTTGAGAGTTCCGTCACCGCCACCTTATTTATACTATGGACTTGAAGGTACTCTACCATACGGCTTAATTCCTTACGTTCTGCGTTCTTTTTGGCTCCGCTGACCTTTTCACAGAAGGAAGCTTCAACCGTCCACTCGTTACGCACTGCGAGGGCTGTAAGTTCATTAACTTGACGCTCGTAGTCTTGGATGTTCGTACTAACTCTTGCGAATATAACTATCTTTTTCATTTTTGAAATTCTTAAAATTGATTTTAATATTACATTTCTTTTTTTCTATGTTGATTTATTTATCAATTTCACATTGCAAAGATATAAAAAATAATTGATATTTCCAAACCCAAATTGATTTTTTTTGCAATTTTCGCCAAAATTCTTGCATATTTCAGCAATTATCATTAACTTTGCAGCCCAAAATAGAGTATTATGGAGAATTTATTATCTGATAATGTAAAACGTATCTGCAAAGAACGTAAGATTCAACTAAAAGAACTTGCTCGGAATATGGACGTTGACCCTGCAGCCTTAACACGTGCATTAAGAGGTAATGCCCGACTCGACACCATGCAAAAAATCGCCTCAGCACTTGATGTAAGCCTCAAAAGTTTATTTGAGCCGATGGATGATGTTGAGGGGTTTATTAGAGTTAACAATAGAGTGCATAAGTTCAACAGCAGAGAAGAACTTGAAGAAATTTTGACAAAAAATCCTTCAAAAAACTTGTGATATAAATAATAATAACTATCTTTGCGACCAGAAACTAAAAGAATGTGCCTATGAGATAAAACCAATTTAAGACATATAGAAAAGAAGCGTTTGCTTTATTCTTGCTTTCAGAAATTCGCCAAATTAAAGAAGCATTCAAGAGTAAAAGTTAGACGCTCACGCTATGGCGTGGGCTTTTACTCGTATATGAATGCAATGGTGTTTGGCGATACCTCTGAAAGCGTAGACGAAGTGATTAGTCCACGTTTTCGATTTCTGTCTCCCTTAGACCGATGGACATAAACAATCTATAACTATTACTAAATTAGAAATGATATGAAAAAACTACAATCAAGAATAATTATGCTATTGATGGCTATTCTATCAATAGGGTTATACTCATGTTCCAGCGATGAGGATAGTCAAGAAGAACAACATTCAACAACATCAAATGATGTCAAGGTGTATTTCGTCTATACACTTGACACATCTAATGGTAATTCTATGACACGTGCAGCAAAAACAAATGCAGAGGTCTTCGATGAATTCTACCAAAAGATTATAACAGGTGACTTGGTCGCACCATTATTTGAGCTGACTCTTACAGAAGTCAATAGTGGCGTGGTCTACACCTTCAAAGGAAAGTGGAATAGTCACGACATGTTGACTCTCCGCACAGGTACCTATAGAGTTGTTGGTAAGTCTACGGCCGAAGGAGAACACATACAAGAAAAATGTTCGTTCACCTTCGATGAACAGATTGACATCAGCATTACAAGTAACATTATTACCCTTCACGCAAACTATGACAGTTCTTTGCTGATATTCAACAATGCAGAGATTCAGACCTTACAGAACTTCAACGGCTCTTCCCTCGCTTCATTCTATACTTTCAGTACTTATAAGTATGCCTTTGTAAATAGCACTCTCTATGATGTGGCTAAGAAGAATGAAGCATACATCTTGGGCAAATACACTGATGATGCAGAGTTCAAAATCTTCACAGGAAATCTGAGCTTCGAGAAAGGTAAGTACTATGTCTACAACAGCATATCAAATGGTTTTGACGTACCTCCAATGGATGAAGGTGGCGAACAGAATCGAGAGATTGAAGGTTTTGGACGTGTAGCTAATGCCATTGACCTTGGTCTCAGTGTAAAATGGGCAAGTTGGAATGTGGGAGCATCCAAGATAGCAGATTATGGCGGCTTGTATGGTGCTGGTGACCCAACAGGTTTGAATACTTCTACCTCTTATCGTGACTATTATTTTAAGAATGGTGAAAGCATTTGTGGAACGGAATACGACCTTGCACATGTAAAATGGGGTGGAACTTGGAGATTACCAACCACAAGCGAGATAAAAGAGTTAAAAGAGAGATGCACTTGGGAGAGAAATATTACTATTGATAATGTAAAAGGCAGCAAAGCTACGGGACCTAATGGCAATTCTATTTTCATCCCTTATGCTGGATTTAGGAGAGGTAGCACTAACAACCAAAAAGATGACCACGCAAGTATTTGGTCAGGAGATATGGGTGTATCATTGCATTCCTATGGATATATGGATATGGATATTTGTGGAGATGGCTCATTCCAATTAGATGGGTGTGAAAATTATTATGGTCAGTCAATTCGTCCTGTTTGTGAATAATCTTTTAAGTTAGAATGCTACAAAATGTATCAATGATTTCGATATGATTTATTGATTTCATTGATACATTTTTAAATTAACACAATATCCTTCATATAAGTATCTGTGATAAGGAATATTCGTGATATTGACATATCCTGGAGGGGTGGTTGTTATAACCCTACCAACGTCCAAGTAGATGCCCCCAACTGGTATCAATCTCTTGGCTCTGAAAATGTATCACGCTATCTAAGAAGTGAAAAAACATAGCTTCGAGGATAGCCTCATCAATGAGGATTAGAGGTGTGTAAATGATGCCCTCACGTTCTACGTAGTTCTTGACGTCCTCTGCATTGAGGTGTAGCTCTGTGCGATAGAGCCGCTTGGGATTGCCATAGCGTTCAAGAATGTACTGTTTATCTGAGACGTTACCAATCTCCGCCGCCTTGTCATATGTCAGCACTGTTATGCCCTTACTCTTGTCCTTGATGGCTTTGCGCTGTTTGATGTTTACGGTCAGATACTTGCCTTGTTTGTTGAGGCTTCCACTTGTGGTGTATGTCAGCTCTGGTCTGTCCTCATCTCTGTCAGTAATACGCTTGCCGTTCAATATTGTAGTAACATTTTTATTGTGGGCGTATGCCTTGATAAGTGGACTAACACTGAAAGGTGTGTCAAGAGCAAGGTCGAGACTCGTCACGTTGTGGAACGCCAGCCCAAGCCTCTGCTCAATGTAGGTTAAGAAATGGATGTCATCGGTATAGAGTGTTTTATTATTGAGGTTTATCCACACTTTGCGGTTTCCATTGGTGTGCATGTTTTTCTGCTCGTCACCTCGTGCAATGTTGAACTTCAAGTAGCCCCACTCAATATCTTGTGTACCGTTCCACAATCGTATAACATAGACATTCTCGTAGTATCTACCCTCAGTTCGGTATAAACGAAACTCACATATAGAATCATCGTCTATGCTGTAAAAATCATAACGTTCACCTATATCAAGGTGGCAAAGTTGGTCGTAATGGTAAGGATGCTCAACTTCATAACAGATAGTTAGTGCATCGATTTGAATAGGTCTGTTACATACTCGTTTCATTGTCATGGTTATTACTCTCATTATTTTCTTCATCCTTATATGGGATTGTAGCCCAGTACGCTTTCATAGCGTCACTGATAGCTTGTTTGTGGGTCTCACTATGTGAGCGACCTCGCAAACTCTGTGAGATACGCATCTTGGTATCGTCACGCAGGTTTCTAAATTGTCTTTTCATAATTGTATTTTTAATATAAATAGTAGTTAAGTCACAAAAAGTTCGTATAGTAACGCAAAAAATATTGTTGTTATAGCGGGATTTTACAAACAAAACCGTAGTATGCCTACTTTGTAGTAAATATACAAAAAAGATGTGAGGTTACATATAAGCACAATATGCCCCTATCATGGGGGCTTACCCATGGTATGTGGCGATTTATCTTATGCTATACGTGGGTTTTATTGGGTCAGGTATATACTCACGTAATGCCCAAATCTTATCAAGGTCTCGAAGAAAAGAGTTCGAGAACAGTTTCTTTAGGGCTACCACTTCAGAACGCAGACCTTTGGGTTTGCGTTTTTTTGTGTTTTTATAGCCTTAAATACTTCGAAAAAAGTATAAAACGGCTGGCTTTTAACAAATATTGTCCGTTTTTTACAAAAAAATATAGGAAAGATGTTGATTGTTTAAAAATTAAACACTATATTTGCGAACAAATCCGAAAAAGCCAATAACACATGAACAGTGCTTTCGATACAAATCAGGAACTCGACATCATCAATCGTATACGTGGTGAGGTTTATAGTCGTAAGGAGCATACGGGTGTGAACCTGTTCTTGGTGTGGGGATACCCTACGGTTGTTGTTTTCCTCATGGAGTTTGCCGCTTTGTTGTTGTGGAATGTGTCCCTGTGCGAATGGTTGTGGGTTGGTATTCCATTGGTGGGTGCTCCGCTGATGCGATACTTTGTAAAGAAAGACTTTGAACGTACAGGCCGCCGCACAATCGAAGAGAACATCGCTATGCAGACGTGGTTCTTCATCGGTGCTGCCAGTGCGTTGAGCGGTTTCATCACAGGTATTTCGGGAGTGTACGAGCAGTGTTATTGCCTCATACAAGGACTACTCATCGGTATGGGAGTTTTCCTTACTGGTGTCATCTCTCGTTTCCGTCCCATGAGGGTCGGTGGCATCATCGGTGCCCTCCTTTCGTTTTCCTCACTCTTATTTCAAGGTGACGCCTGGCATTGGCAGCTATTGATTGTCGCCATCGTTACGATAATAGCCCTGATTATTCCTGGACACATATCTCGCTATTACGTTAAAAAACAAGAACAATATGAGTACATTTAAGTTTGCTGTTATCAATCCGCTGCTGCATAACGAACTGCGGCTGAAGATTATGGTTGCTCTCGACAGCCTTGAGCGTGCCAACTTCATGTATCTGTGTGAGATAACCGGTTCCACGCGAGGCAATCTTAGCATTCAGATTAAGACGTTGCACGAGGCCGGCTATTTGCAGGTAGACAAGTGTGGTTCGGGTCCTACTGCCCGCTCTGTCTGTCGTATCACGAATAAGGGCATGGAGGCTCTCCGTGCATACGAGCAGGGTTTGCGCCGTCTCTTCGAAGAGCGTGTTCCTGATATGGAGGAGAAAAAGAAAATAGGGTAGGAGCTTCTGTCACCACTGCTTCGTGATATGTAGACTGTACCTTCTTGTGTCTAAAAAATAAACAATGACATTATGGTTATAAATCGTTTTAATACATTATATTATTAATCCTTTAAACAATCTATTTATGCGACTAAAACAAACTATTCTAACCCTGCTCCTCGCCTTCGCATCGACGGCGACGTGGGCACAGGACATGGTCAGCGATGCGAAAATCATCGTGTGGCTGAAGGACGGAACAACCACGACGCTGCTGTTTCGCGACATGCCGGAGATTCAGTATGCCGACGGCAATGTAATCCTTCAGAACGGCGACACACAGGTGTCGTGGCCTATTGCTAATCTTGACAAACTTACCTTCGAAGACCTGGATGCTTCTATCCCTACCAATGTGAAGGACATGAAGACCGCCAAGCTCGACATTGCGCGCAGCTGCGCCGTGTACGACACAAGCGGCAAGCTGGTGAAGAAGGAAATCAACTCTCTCTCAGAACTCCCTGCGGGGACGTATATTGTGAAGGACGGAAGTGTAACCTTTAAAGTTGTTAGGAAATGAGAAAGCTTTTTCTTTTAAGCATAGCCCTCGTGCTCAGCATCGCGGCTATGGCACAGACCATTATCGTAGAGGGCAAGGACGGTTCGGCAACACCCTACGACGCCAAGCAGGTCAGCAGCGTGGATTTCCAGGCATCGCCTGCAGGATTCACGGTGAACCAGGAGGGCAAGTCCGACAAGTATGAGTTTGCCAACGTGAAGGGCATCGCCACCTCTCCCAATGGCATCACCTATCAATTTGAAAGCCTCAATTCACCGCAGTACATTGACGAGCGTGGTTATGCTAATCCCGCATTCAAGTTGACCAGCACCATTCAAGGGTACTCTAATGTCACGCTAATGCCACTCACCGTCTCTTTCAAGGGCGACGGTTTCCAAACAATCATGAATCAGGTAACCGAACGCGACGGCACAGTGATAGCAGATGTCTACGTCTCAGACATCTATACCTTCTCGGAGGGTATCGTCACGGCCACCTACGCGGGTCAAGGAGTGAACGTCTCGGCACAGTGCGTCGTGAAGGGAATGGAATGGCAGTCCTACACGCTCACCTGCACCAACACGCCGCAGTTCATCGACGCGGATGGCAATGGCAGCCTTACTTTCCAACTCACGGGTATAGGTGCCGAGAAGGGTGGTACATCAAAGACCTATGACATTCCTAATGCCACCGTCCATTTCACCTGCACCGAGGGCACATGCGACCAGACGGCCACGACGGATAATCATGGCAAGGTGACCGTGAACTTCAAAACCGACGACCCGGAGAACTTCAAGAAGAGCACCATCACCGCCAGCTTCGAGCGCTTTGGCAAGAAGGCCGAGGCAGAGGGCATCGTCTATGGCCAGCCCACCTACACGCTCACCTGCACCAATTCGCCACAGGAGATAAGTGCGACTGGATATGCATCCTTCACCTTTAACCTCACCGCCACGACAGGCGAGGAGACGAGACCCGTACAAGATGCTGAACTCAAATTCAGTGCCAACAACGGCGAGTGGGAATACCCCTATAATAGTGCCGGATTACAGAAAAAGACCGACAAGGATGGCAACATCAAAGTGAAATTCGATGTCAAAACACTCGACTTGTTAGACTTCACGGAGGGTGCCATCACCGCCACCTTCGAGAAGGACGGCAAGACCTACACGGCCACGGGCCAGGTGATAGAAGATCTGGAATGGACCTACGAATTACAAGCACTCAATGATGAGCAAACGATTTACAGTGATGGCACTGCGGTAGACAGCTACACTTTTATTGCTACCGCCAAGGATAAAGAAGGAGGTGAAGAGGATATACCTGTTCCTGGTGTCACCATCAATTTCACCACCACCAGCGGCACCTGCACCCCGTCTGCTGTAACCGAGAAGCAACTTCTCGGTGTTGTCGATGCTGATGTCAATTTCAAGACCGACGATGTCCTGAACTTCGAGGGAGCCACCATCACGGGTACCTGCGAATACAAGGGCAATACCTACGAGGCCACGACCACGGTGCTGCCTCTGGACTGGACCTACAAGCTCACCTGCAAGAACTCGGGACAGACCATCGACGAGGAAGGCAAGGCCACGCTCCAGTTCCAGTTGAAGGCCACTACGGAGGGCGTTAATTCTGGCAATTGGTCAAAAATCGATGAACTCGTAATGTCCGTGCCCAAGGCCACCGTCAGCTTCGCAGCGAGCGAGGGTTCGTGCAGCCCTGTTTCGGGTGTGACCGACGAGGCCGGCATGGTGGAGGTTGTCTTCCAGGCTTCTGACCCGAAGACCTTCGAGGAGGGCACCGTGACCGCCACCTACGTCAAGGGTGCTAAGATCACCACAGGCGAGGGCGAGGTGAAGGGCGATCCCGAAGCCTTCGTTGACCCATGCGACACGGGCGACGCCGACCTGAACAAGGCCAACCAGATGGACAACTCCTACGTCATCAAGAACAAGACCACGGGCGAGGAGCAAGTACGCAACTATGACCCGACGTGGTCGGAATGGAGAAAGGACGGAAAGGACTTCATCAGCTTCTATCTGGAGGATGCCGACGAGAACGGCATGACGCAGGGCGACGCTTGGGGACATCTGCCTTGGAACATTGTCAATGTCGTGAAAGCGCTCACGGGACAGTCGTTCGAGAATAGCCCTGGCGGCAAGTTCGGCTTGGGTGTTTACGTGAAGGATTGTCAGTTGTATGCAAACTTTGCCGCCTTCACTGATAAGTCGGGAACAGGAATGGCTACGGAGGGCAACCTGAAGCCTGAGAGCAAGATCATGATCAGGAAGCCATGCAACACGAAGAAGGAGGCCAGCGCCAAGATGCGCCGTGCTCCAGGCGAAGAAGAGGAGTACACGGGCGAGTACGAACTGCTGTTCTACCTGGTGTTCCAGAACCAGACCTATAACTATGAGACTGATCAGATGGAATATGGCGACGAGTATGAGGTCTATGGCAAGGGCACGATGAAGATGCATGAGCCGGTCATCACCTCCATGCAGCTGAGCTCTGAGTCTCAATATCTGAAGGTGGGCGAATCGACGAAGGTGAACGTGGATGAGTATTACGAAGAGGAAGCTCAGTGGGACTGGAGCGACGTGCAGATTGCAGGTCAGTCCGCTGATTATAGCAGCGCATACGATGGCGCCGATGAGGGCTTCTTCACTTGGGATGCCGCCACGCAGACCCTCACCTCTGTGAAGCCTAACGACAACAAGAGCGTTTATGTAGTCTTCTCGCTCAAGAGCAGGCCATCTTGCAAGTCAGCCATGACGATTGCCACCGGCGAAGGCTGGAAGTACACGATGATCAAGGTGGGTCCAGAGGAGCAGGAGGTAAGTCCTGGCTACTATTGCAGTTACTACGTAGAGGACTGGGCACCGAGGGAGAGCGAAGACGAGGAGTTTGACGATTCTGCCATAGAGATCGACCCAGAGTCCGACCCCGACGGCAATTTCCACTATGTCCACTACAACGGAAGATATTCTGCCCGTCTGTATGTCTATCGGTCAGATGCCGAACCGGGCGAGTACAACATCCGCTTCCGACTGAAGAGTGACCACAGCGTCGGCTGCACGATGAAGATCACCATCAAGAAGGAAGGCGAAGAATGACCCCGCAAACTCTGCCGGGAACTCCGGCTATAACAAAAAAGAATCGCCTCAGTTTTGAGGCGATTCTTTTATAGATCTATTTCCAGTCCCAATGCACTTAGCAGAGTCCACAGGATTGCAAGGCTCGGTTTCACGAGCATTTACTTTGATTGCCATAGTTAGTTATGTTTTGATTGGTTAATAGATAAGTTAATGAATTGTGAACCTCTCTCTTATCTCCCCCAAGGGGAGAGAATTTTGTTACTCCCCTCCTTGGGAGGGGGCGGGGGAGGTTATCTTATTTTGTTCCCCCTAAGGGGAAATTTTGTTACCCTTAAGGGCTGCAAAAAAATCATGATTTTTTTTGTACTGCAAGTTACAACATTGACATTGCGATCTACGAATAAATCATTAACTTTTTTACATAAATATGAAAAAATTTTTTCGGGGCGTCTCAGTGCTACAGTGCTACAGTTCGAAAACTTACCAATCAACACCGAATAATACTTCTATATTTATATATATAAATATAGAGTTTACTTTTGAGTTTCCGATAACGATATTTTTAACTGTAGCACTGTAGCACTGTAGCACAAATATGTGTACTTCCCTTCGCAGGCAGTTTAAACTAAGTTATAATCAAATCATATTCGTGGGCAAAGATGTGGCTACGGCACTGGGATATACAAATACTTTGAAAGCTATTCGCGACCATGTTGATAGCGAAGATAAAGGGGTGAACGAAATGGTCACCCCCGGTGGAACTCAGAAAGTTATCTTCATCAATGAGTTTGGACTCATCTGTGAGGTGTGTCTGACTTGCAGACTTTCTTGTGGATTCCTTGACTGCAGAGGTTATGGTGAAGTGACGACTTCGATGTCTCCATATCCCATGCGGTCGCCAGCAGCGAGGCGGTCGGCATCGAACTTGAGCATGCGGCCTTTTGTGGCGGGGAAGGTGATGGTTTGCCAGATGGGGTTGTTGACGATGTTGGAGAATTCGCCACTACCGAGTTTCTCCCAGTGGTTCCAGTCGGAGGATACCCAGAGGGTGTAGTGGGTGATGGTGCCGTCGCGGGTGTCCTGTGGGGGTAGGTAGCGGAAGGAGGTGAACGTCTGCTCGGTGTCCCAGTCCATCAGCATCTGCTTGGGGTTGCTGAAGAAAATGTGGAGGGCGGACGAACGTTTCTCGCCTGAGTCGGGGGTGTCGGCTGTGATGTCGGGTGCCAGATAGACACCGATGCGCTTGATGATAGGTTCGGCCTTGCTGTCGACGATGGTGAAGCGGAGCTGTGTGGCCTTGACGGTGGGGAAGCAGATGATGCGGCGATGTCCGATGGTGGTGAGGCCGTCACCGTTGTCGACGAGGGCATCTTTCAGCGATATCCATTGTCCATCCACGAGGGCTTCGAGGGTGAACTTGCGGACACGCTGACCAAGTGCGATGTCTTCTTCGGCGAGGAAGCGGTTGAAAGCCGTAGGCTTCTTCCATTTAACATTTACCATTGACCATTTACCATTTTCTTTTATCAATTTTCCATTATCAATGAGATTCTTTTTAAAGATGGTGTCAATCATCCGTTTGAAGGCGATGCCTCGGAGGCTGTCGGTGGGATGGATGCGGCCGTTGGGTGCGATGGGGAAGTTGAGGAGCAGCGTGGAGTTGCGCCCTACGGACTTGTAGTAGGTGTCCATGAGTTTGGAGAGGCTCTTCACGTGGGCGTTCTCGGTCTCGTGGTAGAACCATCCGGGTCGGATGCTGGTGTTGGTTTCGCCTGGACACCACACATCGCCGTTTTCCACTCCGTAGTGCAGCATAGGGTAGGGGGTGTCGCCTGTCGATGGCATCAGACTCCAGTTGGTCTCACCCACATTGCCTGCCTCGGTACCTACCCAGCGCAGGTCACCGCGGTCGCCTCCGTCGTTCCAAATGACGGCACCAGGTTGCAACTGGCGAATCATGCGGAAGGTCTCGGCCCAACCGTAGTAGGTCTTGCCATCGATGCGGCGTGTTTCGTTTGCTCCGCCATACCATCCGTCACCTCCGTTGGCTCCGTCGAACCATACTTCGAAAATGTCGCCATACTGGGTGAGCAGTTCGCGCAACTGGTTGCGGAAGTAGGTGACGTATTCGGGACGGCCGTACTCAGGATGATTGCGGTCCCAAGGGGAGAGGTAGACGGCGAATTTCAGACCCTCTGCCTTGCAGGCATCGGCCAGCTCGCGCACCACATCGCCCTTACCACCCTTCCAAGGGGTGTTCTTGATGCTATATTCCGTATATTTCGATGGCCACATGCAGAAGCCGCAGTGGTGTTTGGCGGTGAAGATGATGCCGCGCATACCTGCTTGTTTGCAGACGCGTGCCCACTGGCGGCAGTCGAGGTCGGAGGGATTGAACAGACTGAGGTCTTCATTGCCGAAGCCCCATTCCTGATCGGTGTAGGTGTTCATGGAGTAATGGATGAAGGCATACATCTCCATATCCTGCCAGTGGAGTTGGTTCTCGGTGGGCAGTGGACCGAAAGGTTGTGGTTTCCTGACTTGTGCAGCCATCGTGAGGACTTGCAACAGGAGGAGGGAGGGGAGGAGGAATTTGAGCATATCTGTTTACAGGATTTTTAATGGTTATTATTTTTTAGGAGTGTCGGGAGTCGAAGGAGTGTAGATGACACCATGTTTTTTTCGAAGGCAAAGATACGGCATTTATTCGAAACGGCAAAATAATTGATAAGAAAACTATCAAAACATGAGGAAAAGAAAGGGAATAACGGGCGTGTATCCTTAAAATTCTGGTGTTTTGGGCTAAAACGGGGGTGGAATGCGTGGAAACGGTTGTTTTTTTGTTAAAATGGGGTTAAATTAGTTGTTGAATGTGAAAAAATAGTTATCTTTGCAGCCAAAGGCTGATGCTAATGCCTATGCTATTTTGATATCAACAAAAAACTAACTGTATATTTCATGAAACGAATCAAAACAAACTATTTACAGGCTGGCCACTTACAACGTGTGCGGGGCTTATTGAGAGGGATGTTTCTGTCTCTTCTGCTGCTGATGCTCGTACCGGCTGCGGCTTGGGCTGACGATGAATTGGGAACCGTCATGCTCGACGGTACGAGTTACTATGTGTTGCGCTCTAACGACGACTGGATGGAGTTCAAGCAACTGGTATTGGATGCTAAGGGTGCGAAGGATGTGAATGCCCTCTTGGATGCCGACCTTTCGATTGCTAACAGTATTGCCTTGGAATCGGGCAGTCCTTACCGAGGCATCTTCAATGGTAATGGCCATACGCTGAACGTGAATATCAAGGGAGGTGACAGCTATTATATCGCTCCCTTCTCTTTGGTAAAGAATGCCACGATCAAGAACCTGCATGTCACAGGTACGGTGAACGGCGGTATTCATGCTTCGGGCTTGATAGGTAGCTCTGATGGTACGAACTATATCAACAACTGCTGGGTGTCGGTCACCGTGAACTGTGCCAGCACTCATGTCGGTGGTTTCGTTGGGCATGGTCAAAGGGCTAAGCACGTCATCGACAACTGCTATTTCGACGGAACACTCATCAGTGCGAAAGGAGGTAGCGATTCTCACGGCGGCTCCATTATCGGATGGGAAGAAGGTGGTACATCGAACGAGGTGACCCACTGTTTGGAGAATGGTAACTACACCAACATCCGACATGCTGGTATGAACTACAATAAAAGCATTCCTTGGGGTGGCGGTTCCACTAACTGGAGTTACCACGACTGGGGCGAGATGAATGGCAATGTGGTCGGTTCGAGGACTGCTGCCGAGTTGGTCAACTTATTAGGCAGCCGCAACTGGCATGTGGTCGATGGCAAGGCTGTGCCTGTGTTTGAAGAATATCCGAGTGAAGACGACGTCAGCGTGGAGGCCTACGATGCTGTGCCGGGTACTGAAGAGGGCGATGAGGGATCGGTGCGTATTCCTGTCACCAGCACCAGTCCGATTCTGTATGTGGATGCTACCTATACCGATGCCGGCGGCAACAGGCAGGCATTGCCTCGCACGACGCTCGAGAAGAATACGTATTACTGCTTCCTGCGTCTGCCGGCTACCGAGAAGGTGACCGACCTGACCATCACCGTCAAACTGGAGGTGGGACAAAGAACGGTGACGGTTGACAAGGTGCCGATGATTCACAGCCCGCGCATGCTGAAGGCTGACGTGGATAGTGTGGGAGGCGTGAAGCTGCAATGGAAAGCCCTCGACCGCGAAATGGAGGACTTGATGGACGGCGACATCTTCAAGGTGCAACGCTCGCTGACGGGTAAGGTGGAGGACTTTGAGAATCTGGAATCGGATGTGATGTACGACAGCAAGACGGAGAACTACCTGTATCGCGACTCTACGCTCATCTCGTCGCTCACGGCCGCGCATATTGACAAGAATCTGGGTATTCCGTTGGTGCGCTACCGTGTGTTGCGTGCCACGACAGAGCAACTGTGGGGTATGGATAAGAACCCGACCGTGGCTTACGTGCAGCCGCAGTTCGCTACCCTGGAACTCATGAAGCCGAAGGATGTCACCGCAGCATGGAGCGACCTGAACGAGCACAAGGCGAAGGTGACGTGGAAATGGACCGAGAACGATAATTCGCACAACTATGTGTGGGACGACCGTGCTGAGATGAAGATTGTGACGAAGATGTATAATAAAGCAGGACAATTCGTCGATAGTCTCGTGACCGTATTGACCGATGAACAATACCGTAAACGCGAGGCAGAGCTGACGCTCAACCGCTCGTGTGTCACCTACGATATGCGCTTTATTGTCGACGGAAGCAAGTCACCGATAGGTAAGGGTGAGGGTGAGATATTCACGCTGATAAAGAGTAACGATGAATATGTCGCTTACAAGAGCAGTTACAACGCTAACCAACTCACATCTTATCAGAATGCCATACTGGCAACAAATGTCACGGTTGCTACCAATTCTGCCATGCTGGGTGAAGGCAGCCATCCGTTTACCCACAACTTCAATGGCAACGGTTATACGTTGACATACGAAAACACCTGGGCAGGCTCATGGCGCGGCATTATCCAGCATGCAGCCGACGGAGCTGTTGTCACCAACCTGCAAACAAAGGGCAGATTCTACCATGACTGCAAATATGCTGCAAGTCTCGTTGCGCATGTCCAGCAGGGAAGTGTGTTCATTGAGAACTGTTACTCGCAAACGACACTACAGGCATTATCATACATTTATAATACCCTAAGTGGCGGACTGGTGGGACTTGTCGGCACGTCTAGCGATGGCAAGACCGCCTCACTCTACGTCAGCAACAGCTGGTATGCCGGAGATTTCACGGGAGGAGGCGAAGTGAGTGGTATTGTCGGATGGCGCGAGGACAACAGTTTTGCCAAGGTCAGCAACAGCTATTATAGTGGTATTGTTGAAAGCGAGAGAGAAAATGCCACCATCATGTACAGCAGCGGCAGCAATCCGTTCTGGAACATTGTTGACGACTGTAGCTACAAAAAGAGGTCGGGTGTGATTCAGGGCAAGAATAGCGATACCGCTCCCGATAACTGGTGCTGGAAGAACGGTATGCCCGACATGAAACAGGTGACGTTCTCAACCCCTGTATCGGGTAGTGTAGCCGACGTGAAGCTGCCAACCGATAAGTTCTACTACGAGAACCTGGGCCACATCGACAAGAAGTCGCTCAAGACAACGACGCTGCAAAGCTCCGTACTGTTAGAGTGGAAACTCGAAGGTGAGGACGCCATGGACTACTTCGAGGTATGGCGTCGCGAGGTGAATGGAAAAGACTCCATCTGTATCGCCACCCAGCTGAGCGTGATGGAATATGAGGACAAGAACGTATCTGCCATCCGTAATTATGAATATAAGGTGCGTGGCGTGAACGACTGCGAAGGCCGGCAATATGAGGACACCAAGTGGGTTCCAGGCCATTGCGTACAGACTGGACTTGTGGAAGGCTACGTGCGCTTCTCCGACGGAACAGGCGTGCCGGGAGTGACCGTATCAGCCGTTCCTGACGGAAAGACTACCGCCACCACGGGTGGAACAGCCGTTACCGACGAGCGCGGCTACTACTGCATCGACGGGCTGCCTTATTGGAACAAAACCACAGGTGCATACAATATCACGACCAACCAGACGGGCGGAGAAACACGAACAGTTGAGTTCGACGGCAATTGCAACCTGTATTCCGACAAGAACTTTACCATCACCAGCAGCGTGAAGTTCTCGGGCTTTGTGATGTACGAAGGTACCAGCATCCCTGTGCAGAACGTAAGCTTCAAGGTGGACGGCAAAGAAGTAAAGAATGCTTCCGGCCCTGTGAAAACCGACTTCGAGGGTAAGTTCTCGTTCCGTATGGTGCCAGGCAAGAAACACACCATCCAGGCCTTCAAGGACGGCCACGAATTCTGGCAGAACGGTTACTATATGAATGGTACGGAGACCAACGTGCTGTTCTCGAACGACAAGGCCGATGTGTATTTCTACGACAAGACAAAGGTGACGCTCATAGGCCGTGTAGCCGGAGGTAAGGATCAAGGCGACCTGCCATTGGCCAACTCCCTCTCGAAGAACAACCTGGGCGACGAGCTGAAGATGGTATTCGTGCTCGAAGGCGACAATACCTCACGACTGGTGTTCGACATCACCGACCGCAGCAAGAAAGAGCACGACACCATCTATGTACATAAGGCTCACGACAAGAAGTTCAACTACCACACACGCGTACACACCACTCCATACCGCATGGAGGTAACGCCCGATGTGCATACAGGAGAGTACATGGTGAAACTGCCACCAGTGAAGTGGAAGATACAGCAGATTACTGCTCAGGGCTACGCAACCCTGTTCCAGGAAGGACAGACAGGCGATGTCATCGACCTGACCGACTCTATCAAATCACACACCGACCACTATATGGGTGAATGGAAGGCTGCCGATAACAAGACCGTGACCAGCGTCGATGTGACCTATAATGCTATCTACAACCGCATCTACCGCTCACCGGTTCTCCTCGAACGCAAGCAGCAGGGTTTCGACAAGTTCGACTACTTCGGCGAGAAAGCATACTCTATGCGTACATTGACAGGCGAGAAGCAGCAGATTCAAGTTGCATACCCTGTAACGACGAAGAATCAGAAGACAGGCGTCGAAACCACGACCACACACTACACGTTCGGATATCCTGTGTTCAGTACCGACCGCAACTATTCCATCAAGCTCTCGGCTGTAGAACGCTACTGTTATAATAATAATGTACATAGCGACACCGTGGATGTGGTGAAACTCGAAGGCGGATTCGTCAACATCTATAACGGATTTGCCAACGGAGCACAGCGTGATACCCTCAGACTCGACGAGAACGGCGAGGGCATCTACACCATGCACCCAACTGAGTTGCCATACCTCTTGACAGGTAAGGACGCACTCAGCACCGTGACCTTCACGATGGAGCGCGACGGAGCGACCATAGAAGGCGAACCGCTGAAGGGATATGTCTTTACACAGCGTGCAAAACAAGGGGCTAAGGACATCCTGTCCATCAAGCGACCTGTGCTCGTCGATATCCTGCGCGACCCGCCAGGCGGCGGTTCTACGGCTAAGTTGAGTAAAGGCTCTACGTTGAAACTCGCCTACCAGATGGATATGGCATGGAAGGGCGGTCTCAGCTTTGGCATCAGTGCCGGTTCGGGACAGAACTTCTACACAGGTGTCTGGGCAGGTGTTGGTGGCGGTGCCAACTATGGTCAGGTAGGTACTACTTCGGGTGTATTCAATACAAGTATCGACCTCGTGTTCTCTGGTACAGGTCAACGTGCCTTTGCCTACACGATGACAGCCAACGAAGATATCACGACCTCAAGCGCCGCAACAATGGTGGGTGCCGAAGCCGACGTCTATATGGGTATGGAAACCAATTTGTTTGTTCGTCCGACGATAGCCATCCAGGCTGTGAACGACTCTGTGTTCCGCGTGAACGCAGGAGCCAGAGCAGCAGGACGCATGCTGGAGATAGCACAAGGACGTGACGAAAATGACTCGCTCATCCACTTGGTACGTACCGAGGTAATCGGCTTAGGCCAGGAGGTGACCTCAACCTTCGTTCATTCACAGCAGTATATTTTGAAACAGCTCATACCGCAGTTGGTTAAGCAATGTCGCGAACTGATGTTTACAGGCTCTGAGGCAGAAGCCAAGCAACTGGCTAATGATACGCAGGAACCTGTCTATTGGTCGCTACGCGAGCCCGATGATGATAAGTTTGCGATGATGAACACCGCCAAGAATGTTAACATGGGCGATGACAGTTGGAGCTGGGTATATAATACAACCATCAAGAAAGCTCAGGAGGGCATCAACTACCTCATTGTGCTGCCTAACGGTTATAAAGGAGCGGAGGAAGACAAGGTGAAAGACTATTGTGAGACCATCCTCACGTGGGCTAATATGGTAGCCCGTAACGAGAAGGAGAAAATCACAGCTACCAATAAGATGAAGAACTTCGACATCGATGGCGGCGGAGGTGTAAGCTATAGTGAGGACTTCTCGACTGAATACTCCAACACCTCATCTTATAACTGGTTCGGCACCGACTTCACGCACAACTACTTTGCAAATACTGATCCTAATAATCCTGAGGGCTATACAGCCGGCGATGCAGTAGCGACTGCCGCGATTGACATAGGTGTTCTTCTCGGAAATACCGTCGGTAAGTTCCTAGCAGGATTGTTATCCAAAAATATGGCGATCGATAAGACCAGTTTGGACACGTTCGCGCAAACCAACACCAGTCCGCTTGCAGAGTGGGAAATCAAGTTCGTGGGTTTGACTTGGAAGTTTGGCCTCACTCCTGTAGCGGCATTCGGTATTACTCCGAAGAGCAACGAAACAACCAAATACAGCCGTAAGGAGAGCTTCGACATCAAGATGGACAAGAAGTCCCACCTCGACGTTGACGTCTATTATTCAACGATGATTGACTCGCGCGATGAGACAACGATCACAAACGGCAAGCTTGATGTCTTCGTGGAGGAGAACTTCCTGAACAATGTCGATTACATGGAATACTTCATCGACCGAAATGTAGGTTCACGCAACATTGTTCGCGATATGATACAGCCTCGCGGTTTCATCTACCGTACCCGTGGCGGTGCTACGGTCCAGCCTTGGGAGCCTGAGCGCAAGACTCACTTCTACAGCACGGGTTCTGTACTCGACGAGCGTACGAAGCGAATCGAGAACCCCGTCATCAAGATGGACAAGCAGAGCGTCAGCGGTGTGCCTTTTGACGAGCCTGCACGCTTCAAGGTCTATCTCACGAACGACAGCGAGCAACCCGAGGCTATCGGCGGCATGCTGTTTTACTGGACCTTCTATTTGGATGACAAGACGAACCCGAAGGGTGCCAAGGTGATGTGTGACGGAATGCCGCTGACGACAGCTGGTATGACTGTAAGGCTTGTTCCGGGCGAGGTGACTGAGAAGACCATTGAAGTGTGGGCTACTGAAGACTTCGACTATGAAGACCTGACACTCGGCCTTCTCTCGATGGGCGACATTGATACGTATGCCGAGGTATCATTCTCTGTTCATTTCCTGCGAGAGGCTGGGTCGATAGCGATTTCATCGCCTGGCGACAAGTGGATCATGAACACCGATGCTCCTTACGACTCTATTCGTGGCTGGTACATGCCTGTAATTATCAGCAACTTCAACAAGAACCAGCACAACTTCGACCACATTGAGCTCCAATACAAGGAGTCGACACGTGGCGATGATTACTGGACTAACCTATGCGGATTCTATAAGGACAAGGATCTCTATAATGCTGCAAGCGGTACGAAGGAGATGATCCCTGAGAATGGCTACATCAATACGCGCTTCTATGGAGACGGTAAGGAGATGGAGAAAGGCTATGACCTCAGGGCCGTGCTGTTCTGTCGCAATGGTAATGATTTCGTTACGAACTCGTCGGCGGTGCTCACTGGTGTGAAGGATACCCGTCGTCCGCAACTTTTCGGCACGTCAGATCCTAAGGACGGCATTCTCGGTCCAGGTGACAACATCATCTTCAACTTCTCGGAGGAGATAGAGCACAACTACTTGAGCCATGTTACTAACTTCGAGGTAGTGGGAGAGACCAACGAGACGTCTATCCAAGAAGAACCGTCGATGCTGTTTGGCGGTAGTGGCTTTGCTGCATCACAAGCGCGCCGTAATTTCACAGACAAGAACGTCAGCATTGACGTGATGGTGAAGCCCGATAAGACCGGTCAGGACATGCCTATTTTCAGCCATGGTACCGACGGCCATAGTCTACAACTCTGGGTAACGAAAGACAAGAAACTGAAGGCTGTGGTGAACGACAAAACGCTGGTGAGTGACAAAATAATAGACTTCGATTACTTCAATCAGGTGGTCATGGTACTTGACAATAGTGCCAAAAAACTCTATCTCTATAACGACTCGCTTATCGGCAGCATGGACAATGTAACTTATAGCGGCTATGGCACCCTGATTTTCGGCTCTACCAATCAGAGTGATGTCAACAAGCGCAGCTACTACAAAGGACGCATGCTGGAAGCCCGTGTATGGAATCGTGTCTTAGATCAAACCTTAATCAACACTTATGGTAAACGACTGCTTACGGGTTATGAGATGGGACTGATCGATTACTATCCGATGAATGATGGCGAAGGCCAGGTGGCTATTGACTTGGGTACTAGTTCTGCAGACC
The DNA here is from genome assembly GCA_017529865.1 of Bacteroidaceae bacterium. Classification (GTDB taxonomy): domain Bacteria; phylum Bacteroidota; class Bacteroidia; order Bacteroidales; family Bacteroidaceae; genus Colivivens. The sequence goes on along the minus strand of JAFXNA010000006.1, from coordinate 154,879 downwards.
TTACACTGACTGGTGCTTCTTGGGCTCTTCCACGTGGTATGTCGCTACATCTTAACAAGGCGGAGAACCGCAGTGTGAAAGGCTTGCAACTTCAGTCCGATTTCATGGCACGTACTAGCGAGCAAGACTACACTCTGATGTTCTGGTTCAAGACCGACCGCAACGGCCGGGGTGCTCTTTTGAGTAATGGCTCAGGTAAGGCTACTGACGTAAATGCTACCGAACGCTTCTTCATCGGTTTCGAGGATGAGACACTGAAGTATCGCTCGAACGGTGAGGAATATAAGTTGGGTGACAACTATAGTGATGATACTTGGCACCACTACGCCATGACTGTGAACCGCTCGCGTCAGGTATGCAATATCTATGTGGACAACGTGCTGAAGGCTTCGTTCATGACCGATAAGCTGGGCGGTATGACGGGTAACAACTTCTTCTTAGGCAACATGGTTTGGCAGGAGGAAGGCAAGACCCCTGAACAAAAACACTACGATCATGCTTTGACAGGAAACATCGATGAATTGTGTCTTTTCAAGCAGGCACTACCTACGACACTCATTAAACGTTATTCGAAGAAGAGTCCACGAGGCAGTGAGACAGGACTTATCACTTATCTAGGCTTCAACCATCAGGAGCGCACAAAGCAGAACGAATTGTTGCTATTCCCATATGCTTTAAATCAGGTCATCACAATTGATGAAGACGGCATCGAACATGTTTCGAATGACAGCGTATTCGTTAATCCTATTAGTGAAGTTATGAGTCATATCGACCAGACGTTGGGTGCGCCGGTACAGCCTTATCAGGAACTGAAGAACCTGAACTTCAGTTTCGTAGGTAGAAATAACCAGCTGCTGGTGAACATCGATGAGCTGGATAAGAAAATCAACAAACGAACAGTGTATGTCACAGTGACAGATATTCCTGACAAGAATGGTAATTACATGGCTTCGCCTGCTACCGAGTCGTTCTTCGTAAACCGAAATCCATTGACATGGGAGACTAATAAGGTTGAAAATTTGTCTTGGATAGGCTATCCTGGTTATATATACCTCTACTTCAACAACAATAGCGGAAGCTCACATACCTATACCATCGAGAACTTGCCACCATGGTTGACTTTAGAGAAATGTAGTGATATCATAGGACCGCAGGAACAAGACTATGTACTTTGTACTTTCAGCAAGGATATGAATGTGGGTAGCTACGATCAGGTAATCTATCTGACTGATGAAAACGGACTGTCAGAACCGCTGACACTTGAGATTACCATTGAGGGTGATTATCCTGAATGGGAGGTTAGCCAAGACTTGAAACGCTACTCGATGAATATAGTGGCACAGGTAAGCATTGGTGATGCCATCGTTACCAATTCAAAAGATATCGTAGCTGCCTTCGATAAAGATGGAAATTGCATGGGAAAAGCCAACGTGGAGTATGACACAGAAACTGGCCTTAGTATGGTCTATATGACGGTATATAACAATACTAACGAGGCTATACCGCTTTACTTCCGACTTTGGCACTACGACACAGGTAAGACAATGTTACTGACATCTCCGGATGAGATTAAGTTCGGCGACCAGACCTTTGTGGGTACAGTAAAAGAACCAGTGATAATGACAGCTAATGATATGTATATCCAGCATTTGGATCTCAAAGCAGGTTGGAACTGGATATCGTTCAATGTCAAGAATCCTGCGTTCGAGAATGTATCTACACTGCTCAATTTGTTCGAGTGGGAGGAAGCCGACATCGTGACTGAGGATTCTAATGATTTGACATTAGCGTATAAGAACGGGCAGTGGATGAGTAATACCGATACCGACATCTCGAAAGTGAGCCTTTCAACTGCATTGAGCTACCGTGTGAAGACGCAAAACGACATCAGCATCGACTTCTACGGCGAGAGTCTGAAAGAGCCAAAGGATCGCCTTATCCACGTGAAGGAAGGTTGGAACAGCATCGGTTACACACCATTGATGAACCTCCCTGTTGCTACTGCATTAGCCGAATATTGGAGCTTTGCGAAGGACGGCGACATCATCAAGAGTCAAGATGAGTTTGCACAGTTCTATGAAGGTGCCGATGGTGCAACAGCTTGGATGGGTTCGCTTAAATATATGAAGCCGGGCGAAGGCTACATGCTCTATCGCCAGAAGAAAGGTGAAGTGACATTCTACTATCCGTATTACGAGCCTGGTTCAACGTTTATTGACAATAGTGGATTGTCTCAGAGACGAAGCATTGCCTATCGTTCTACAATGACCGTTGTGGCTAAGGCCATTGGTGTTGACGTGGAAGAAGGTGATAAGCTGGTTGCTTATGCTGGAGGCGAAGTAGTTGGAGAATGTGTGGTCAGCGATCCTGTCGATGACATTGAACAGCTCTTCTTCTTGAGCATTAATGGTGACCGAGAGACTCCACTGTCGTTCACTATCGAACGTGATGGCAATATCATCGCCACTTCAGGCGAAGCGATGGATTACCAGCCCGATTCCATAAGCGGTTCACTCCGTATGCCGACGAAGATCGACTTTACCGTAATGCATCATTCAGATTTCAACATGGATAACGGATGGTACAGCGTACAAGGTATCAAACTCAGTGAACGTCCTACACAGCATGGCGTATATATCCATAACGGAAAGAAACAAATAATCAAGTAATTCATAATGAGTATGAAAATAGCCAAGATATTAATGCTGATGGCAGCCCTCGCACTGGTGGGCTGCTCATCCGATGACGACGATAATTCGTCCAGACCATTCACGTTTGTTGAGGCTGCACAGCCCTCATGGAGCGTCGACCTGACAGGCAGTGATGCACCACCCTCATGGTTAGCACCTGATCCGACGTTGTTTGAAAGTTCTATGTTCATCATGGTAAAACTTCAGGATGAACTTGTGCCATATTCCACCGATGATGATCTAATGACAGTGTTCATCAATGGTGATTGTCGGACTGTGCCATCGAAGCGTAATGTGGATCAGAGTGGTAACATCTATTTTGTCCTAAAGATTCGTGGAAACGGCAACGACCGTGACGTACTTTTTGCCCTCAGCTACTATTCTGCCGGTCTGCATCGTATATTCACTTTGGAAGGACAGCAGACCTTCGCTACCGAGGTAACTTACGGCTATGCTGAAGACTTCGTACCGCCACTGCTTTCGGGGTGCACGAAGTATCCTGTGCAAAATACACTGACAGTCAATCTACCTGCAAAAGCTCCTTTCACAGCAGCCGACGGCGACTGTGTAGCTGTCTTCGTGGGCAACGAGTGCCGCGGTGTAGGAACTGTGGGCAAGCCGTTTACTGTATTCCGTACGGCCGAAAACGAAACTCTACAATTACGTTACTATAGTGCACAGAAGGGTGGAGTATATACACTAACGCAAACAGTCACATTAACTGCACAAGAAGAGAAAAGCGTTTTGTTAGAATGGTAGTCCGACAGCGAAGTGGAAAGCGAAGTCGCGGCTGAGGACGGGATGGATGAGCGGATAGTGATCGCGACCGTGATAGGCTGGATGGATGGCTTTCATACCTGCATCGAAGCGGATGATGAAGAAGTCGAGGTTCATGCGGAGGCCGAGTCCGTAGGCTACGGCTATCTGGCGGTAGAAGTCGTTGAGACGGAATGCGCCGTCTGGCTGGTCGGCATAGTCGCGAATAGTCCAGATGTTGCCAGCATCGATGAAGAGGGCACCATTGAACTTCCAGAACAGGAAGGCACGGTATTCAACGCTGAGGTCGAGCTTGAGGTCGCCCGACTGGTTTATGAAGTTGATACCACGGTCGGCACCATTGTAGGCACCAGGTCCGAGCGAGCGAACTGACCAACCACGCACACTGTTGGCTCCACCTGCGAAGTAGCGCTTCTCGAACGGCAGGATGTTGGAGTTGCCGTAAGGATAGGCGATACCGAGCGCAGCGTGGATGGCGACAGAGTTGTTCTTATCGATGCGGAAGCTCTTTGCGAAATCGAAGTCACCCTTGACATATTGGGCGTAAGCAATGCCGCAGAACATACGTTTACCGTCATTCGTGCGTTTCGTGTCGATCAGTGACGAGAGGCCGCTCAGCACGTTGCCCGCTGTCTCTATGTTCAGCTTCAAGGTATAGGCATTCTTGCCGTAAGTCGAAGTAGTGGCTGTTCCTAATGAGTTGTAGTTGTACGAGTAGCCTATCTTCGTGATGAGCAGATTCTCGTAGTTGTATTTCAGAATCGCATTGGTCTTGCCCAGCGAATCGAGGTACTGTTCTTTGAACGTCTTCGATATCCACGGCATGTAGACGTAGTTGATTTCGAGGAGGTCGAACCGATGGGTGGCTTTCTGATTCTGGTTGTTCCATCGGTAACGCCAAGCGGCCGTGAGGACTCTGCGGTTGAACTCAGGACGGTTCTGCATGTTGTATTGCAGCGAAATCTCTGAGGTGGAACCGTGTGTGGCACCGAATCGCTTCGAGACGATTGGCAATAGGAATCCAGGGAAACCCAGTGTGGCTTCGCCGCCCCATTCGATGTAGTTGTGTCCCTCATAGCCTTCGAGACCCGTGATAGCTTCGTAGGCACCACGCAGTTTCACCATGAGCGACTCTGACCCGCGGAAGAGGTTCTTATGGGTGAACGACGTACTGGCAGCAATACCGAGGTCGCCAGCCGAGTTGGTGCCTTCGAGGTCGAAACTGATGGACTTGGAGGCTGCGTGGTTCACAATGACATTGCAATCGAGGGTTGGCATGATGCTGTCTTCGTGCTCCTCGAAGAGAATATTGGAGTAGTTGAGAGCCTGCAGACGGGTGAGATAGCGATAGGTGAGTTTCTGATGCTCCTCGTTGTAGAGATCGCCCGTGTGGAACAGGGTATTGGATGTCAGCAGATTCGGACGGAATCGCAGGCGGTCGCCGAAATAGATGGTGGTTCCCTTGTGTTCCACCTTATTTAGTTGTAGTGTATCCGTAATACCATTGGTGTCAACGAAATAGTTGAGCGAACCGATACGGTATTGCTGATGTGGATGTGGATCAGAGCGGCCGTTGTCGAGGTGCAGGCGGATGTTCATCGCAATGTCGACTTCCGTACTTCCCTGACAGGTATCGGCTACGAAGGTAATCAACTCTTTGTAGAACTTATAGTAACCGATGTTGCGCAGACGGGTAGCGATGCGGCTTCGTTCTTCGTTCAAGCGGTTGATATTGAAGGGCATACCGTGTTGCAGGAGTGAGTTCAAGGTATCGTCATAACAAAGTAGCTGCCGCAGAACAGGGTCTTCCACTTGGCGCTTGATGTTTCGGATGGTGAACTGTGTGCCAGGATCGACAACATAGGAGACCGTCACCTTCTTTCCCTTGATGTTTTTGTCGAGTTGGATGTCGTTGTGCATGTAACCCTCGTTGTAGAGAACCTGACGCAGGTCCTGAATGGTGCGCTCTGCTTTCTCGGTGTTGTAAATGACAGGATCCTGACCGATTTTCCGGAATAGTCGGGTAGCCCAGTTGGTGGTGTCGACACCGCCGAGGCAGTAGAGTTTGAGTGGAATCTTTGCACCGAACCACTTGCTGTTGGGAGTCTGAAGGATGTAATCGTCGAGCATCAGACTCTTTGTGGCCTTGCGATTGGTCGATACAACTTTCGTATCCTTCAGAAAGAGTTCGTCATCGCCTACGAAACGGTCCACAGAACATGAAAGCAACGTCAACGATAACGTCAACGATAACAGTAAACCAAAAACTGTAAACCGTAAACCGTAAACTATATTCTTCTTCTGAATTCTGAACATACGATGGCTGTAGCGATGGCTACGTTGAGTGATTCGCTGGTTTCGCGTCCTTGTGGATAATTGGGGATGAGCAGTCGGTGGGTGATAAGGCTGGCCACATCAGACGAGATGCCGTGCCCTTCGTTCCCCATCACAATCAGACCGTGTGGCTGCAAGGTGCTGTGGTAGATATTGTCACCATCGAGGAAAGTGCCATATACAGGGAGGTCGGCTCCTGCTTGCTGTTGCAATTGCTGAATGGTTTGAGGCAGGTCCACTTCGTGAATATGTACTCTTGCCAATGCACCCATTGTGGCTTGCACCACCTTGGGATTATAGCAATCGGCACAACCTCGGGAACAGAGGATGTGGGTGATGCCGAACCAGTCGGCCAGACGGATGATGGTGCCCAGATTACCTGGATTCTGTACGTCGTCGAGCGCCAGCATCAACTCGTCGTAAGGTGAGGAGATGGGTGTCTCGGCTGCTTTCTTGAACACAGCAAAGACATGTTGTGGAGTGTCGAGAAAACTGACACGATCGGCATCTTCTCCTTCGAGCAATTCTACCAGTTCGAAGTGCGATTTGAGGTCGTTCACTACCTTTGGACCTTCGGCAACGAACACACCATGCTGGTCTCGAAACTTCTTGAGTTCCAGACTCTTGAGATATTTTATCTGATTCTTGCTAATCACGTCGTCTTCAGTTGTTGTTCATCCGGACAGAATCGAGCATCAGTTTCAGACGTTCGGCATCGAGTCCGATTTGTTTCAGATAGGGGCGCCATTCCCAAAATGCCTTTGTAAACTCTTCTTCGTTTTTCGCCAGTTTATATGCAGCAGCATAGAGGTTATAAGCATTCTGAGTATCTCCCTTCCTTAGATTGAGATGAGCCAGGTTGATGTTGTTGCGCACCGATGGATTTTGCTCCATCAGTTCGGTATGAATCTTCTCTGCTTTCTCACTATTGCCCGTCATCAGTTGTCCCCAAGCCAGCATCTCCTGTGCTTGCTCGGATTGTTCGTCGAGATAGGCAAGTTTATAGAGTGTAGGCAGGCTTTCTTCGTATTTCCCCTGCCCGAACATACATTCAGCCTTCTTGTAGAGCCATTTCAGGTTGTCCTCATCGTCTTCGAGCAACAGGTCGAAGTATTTTTGTGACTCAGGATATTCTTTCAACTCGAATGCGGTCTGAGCCAGATGCTGAACCGTCCATTTGGAGTTGGGGTTGAGTTTGTGGGCCATACGATATAATGGCATCGCTAATTCTAAATCGCCTTTCTTCTGCAAACAGAATCCTATCTTCTGCCATAAGTCGCTGTCTTCCTCACGCTCTTGAGGCTTGAGTTTGAAGAAGAGGGTCGAGGCATCATTGTAGGCACCTCGACGCATGAAGAACTCGGCAAGAGAGAGCATCTCGTCATAGTTGTCTGCTAGCGGCTTGAGAATGTCGAAATAGAGGGGCGAGAAGTTGACGAGCTGTTTGCCGAAGGGGTCGAATAGCTCGGAATGATAAGGGTAGGCCTTGAACACACGATAGAGGTCGAAGATGTAGCAACGCGATACTTCTTTTGCCTTCCGAACACGTGGTTTCACCTGCTCGAATAGGTCGCTGCCTCCTTCCTCGTTGAGTTGTGCATTGATTTGGTTCGCTATCACGTCCTGTCCCGTCTGTTTCACACTGTCGATCATGAAGATGAACGAATACTTATCGCTGCTACAGAACGGAGCGAATTGGAACAATGACTTCACTGTTTGTAGTATGTCTGGACGCATCGATTGGGCAAATCGATACGAATCAGGATATTCGAACGAGAAAGGTGCAAACCAACGATGTAGCTGAGAGAAATGTGCAAATCCCTTGAGCGAGACGAACGAACTCCAATAGACATCAGCCCCTTCGGTTTGCATGTCGGTCATTTGTTGCATCTTCTTCTCGGCTTTCGCATCGTCCTTCGTGTTCTGATGCCATTCGGGATTCTCACCGTTTTTTGTCAGTTCCTTATCGAGATTGCGCAGGTCGATACCTTTGAAACGAGAGGAGCGCAAAATAGCAGGCATGATGTCCTGCGTCATCTTTGCACTGACCGAATCGGTCATCTTACTATATTGTAGTTGCATCAGGACGCGGAAACAGTCCTCGATAAACTGACGGTTCTCGCAATAAAGGGTGAAGCGCGATTTAACTTGTGGGTAATAGTTGAGGCGGCTGTCGAAACGGATGATCAGCAATATCAGTCCTACGAGCGAACGTTGGCTCACTTCTACATCGCTATGGAGATAACCGTCGAACAGCAACATCAGTTTCTGAGCATCAAACAACTCGTAGCATGCCATCGTAAGGGCACTGATGATGACGGCCTTATCGTCGGCTGACAGTTGCTCGCTTCCCAATAGTTGGGTATAGAGTGTGTATTCGGTTTTCGTCCAGATGTTCGATGTCCAAGTATGATTGAACAACTGTCCGATGAGTGTGTCGTGCTGACGGATGGCTGCCTCTAGGTCATGCTGACGAATGCTTTCACGCTGATTTGTGTCGGAGAGCAGACGTTTGATTTCCGCACCTACGGTCTCTAATGCCACCTGTATGGTTGCTACATCGATCGATTCGGCTCGACTTTGTGTATAGACCTGACAGTATTTGTTCATGGGCGACTTCTTCAGTGTGATAGCCCGATTGGCCCTATCGTTGATGGAGTACGCCTGTTGAATCAAGTCGATACGGATGCTTTGACCTTTGGGGTCTTCGATACCTTTTGCCAAATAAGACAGCATGGTAGAATAGGTGTCTCGCACACGCTCCAAATCTTGCTGGAGTTGCCAGTCACCCAGACTGCCCACCTTGGTCTGCAACATCACGAGTGCATCGACCAGGTTTCCTTGCTGTAGTTCGCTGTAAATATTCTTAGTTGGCACAATCTTATTTACTATTTGACAATTTACTATTTACTATTATCTTTAATTATTACATTTTATAATTTTTGCATTTTTACATTGGTCTTTGACCCTTCGCTTTCCAATACACTTCTTTGATTCGTTCGATGTCTTTTTTGCGCTTTTTCATCACACTTTTCTTCACCAGTACGCGCATCAGTGGCGCATTAGTGGAGTTGATACGATAAGCACCCTGTTCTTCACACTGTGTGGCGTATGGTTCGGGCAGTATGGCTCCGTCGTATTGGTTCAGGTTGAGCATATCGGCTCTCAGGGAGATATTGTTGATTTGAGGACGGTTCAGATACTCGCGCTTGATTTTTGCTTTGTCCATCGTTTGGTCAGCAAAGTAGTCGAGTGCCGAATTACGTGTCACGGCAATGATTTTCTCTTTCAGGCTGCTGATGGTCTTGATACGTGTCGGCTTTCCTGTCATCATCGAGAGTCGGAGGGTGTCTGTGATGATTGATTGGATGGAATCGCGTTTCACGATGCTATTGAGATAGCATGCTTTCAGCGAATCCGACACCAGCAACTGCACTTTATTATTCATAAACGCAGTATCTGCATCCATTGCAGCCATGAAGGTGTCGAGCTTTACTTCAACTCCCAATGAGTCGAACAACCCACGCTGCTGTGCTACATAGAAAGGACGACATTCCTCTGTAGGTAGCACAGCAATGTGGATCACCGCTGAATCTGAGTCCTTGGCTCCCTTCTCATTATCAACACTGCCGTACTGGCATGCACACAACATGCTCAGTACGACAGCAGTTAATAGTATAAATGCTTTTTTATTCACTTATAGTTAGCATTCATCCCACTCCTCCCCATAGAGGGGGAGGCTGGGAGGGGGTCTTTCTTTTATCCTTTAATAGCAGCTACTCCTGGGAGCACCTTACCTTCGATAGCCTCGAGCAAAGCACCACCACCGGTTGAGATGTATGATACCTTGTCAGCTAAACCGAACTTGTTGACACATGCTACAGAGTCACCACCACCGATGAGTGAGAAAGCGCCTTCCTGAGTAGCTTTGGCAACAGCTTCACCTACAGCACGAGAACCTACAGCAAATTCATCGCTCTCGAAGCAACCTGCAGGACCGTTCCAGAGGATAGTCTTTGCTCCTTCGATAGCCTTAGCGAACTTAGCCTGGCTCACAGGACCTATGTCGAGACCTTCCCAACCAGCAGCGATTGCGTTAGATGGGAATATCTTCTTCTCAGCACCTGGCTTGAGAGAGAATGTGGAGAAATCGAAGCCGTTGCAGCATACAGAATCCTCGCCGAGCACGAGCTCAACGCCGTTCTTCTTTGCTAGTTCCTCAACACCGAGGGCAACATCAAGCTTGTCAAGTTCTACGATAGAATCGCCGATTTCACCACCATGAGCCTTCATGAAGGTGTAAGTCATACCACCACAGAGAATGAGCTTGTCGACCTTGCCGAGCAAGTTCTCGATGATACCGATCTTAGTGGAAACCTTTGAACCACCCATGATAGCAACGAACGGACGCTTGATGTTTGAGAGCACGTTGTCAACTGCCTGTACTTCCTTCTCCATCAGCAGACCCAACATCTTGTTGTCAGCATCGAAGTAGTCAGCGATAACAGCAGTAGAAGCATGCTTACGGTGAGCAGTACCGAAGGCATCCATCACGTAGCAGTCTGCGTATGAAGCCAACTTCTTTGCGAAGTCCTTCTGACGACCCTTCATCTCTTTCTTTGCCTCTTCGTATGCAGGATCATCCTTCTCGATACCTACTGGCTTGCCTTCCTCTTCTGGATAGTAGCGAAGGTTCTCAAGCAAGAGCACCTCGCCCTTCTTCAGTGCTGCAGCTGCTTCGCTGGCATCAGCACAGTCAGGAGCGAACTTAACAGGAACACCCAGTGTCTGGCTAACTGCGTCAACAATCTGGCTCAGTGAGAGTTCAGGTTTCTTCTTACCTTTTGGCTTACCCATGTGTGACATGATGATGAGGCTTCCACCTTTCTCAAGAATCAGCTTGAGCGTAGGAGCAGCACCGTTGATACGAGTCATGTCAGTAATCTTACCGTCCTGGATAGGTACGTTGAAGTCAACGCGAACGATGGCCTTCTTGCCATCAAAATTGTAGTCTTTGATATTCATACTTTGTACGTTTAAAAATGATTATTTAGCTTTATGCACATTTCTGCGTGCAAAGTTACAAAAAAAGTTTCATTCGTTAGCTACGATTCCTTGTTTTATTACATAAAAATGACGTAGAAAACAGTTTTTAGGGGTGTTGTTGTTTGCCAAATACACAGATTATTCGTAAATTTGCCGCCGAAATAACTTGACGAACCTGAAAGATGAAACGACTCTTGACGATTATAACGTGTGTGTGTTGTGTGCTGATAAGTGCGAGTGCGACGGTGAAACCACGCATCCGCAAGACTGGTTCTGTGGTATCCGCTTCGACTTATCGTGCCCCGTGGAACACTCCTTCGCGGAGGACAGGGTCACAACTCGATGCACCGCTTCGTTCGATAGGAGTGCAGAAAGTTCCTGTCGTCTTGGTCGATTTCGCCGATATGCCGTTCTCTGTAACTGGAGATAGAAGCGCTATCCGTCAGTTCTATGACCTTTATTGTAATGGTACGCGCAATGGGGTCATCTATCAGGGTGCAGGGAGCTATGGGGCTGTACGCGATTATTTTGTGCTGCAAAGCGATAGCCTGTTCTTGCCTGAGTTTGAGGTTATCGGTCCTGTGACCCTTGATAAGTCCTACGTTTACTATGGGCAAAACGATAACAGAGGTAACGATCGTAATAGGGAAGCTTTTGTTGCAGAAGCTGTGACGAAAGCGCAGTTGCTGACCGATTGGAACACGTTTGATAATGATGGAGATGGGGTAGTCGACATGATATATTTCATCTATGCAGGTGAGGGCGAGAACGGCTGTGACGATGAAAACACCATCTGGCCGCACGAAGTGGCATCTCAACGTTCCATAGCGGGTGTGAAGTTCGGCTCTTATGCCTGCTGTAACGAGACCTACGAAGGAAAGACCGATGGTATCGGAGTGATGTGTCACGAACTGATGCATGCATTAGGTATGCCCGATTTATACGATACTGAAGGGACTGCATACGGGTTGGACTATTGGGACATCATGGATGTCGGTTGCTATTGTTCTTCAAGCTATCACCCTTGTGGCCTGAGTGCTTACGAGAAGGACTTCATGGGTTGGTGTAAGCTGGTGACCTTGAAGCGCGACGAGGTAGTCCGGCTCACCTTACTGCCCATCAGTGAGGGTGGGGTAGGCTATAAGATTTTGAATGCCGAAAACTATCATGAGTACTATATCATCGAAAACCGTCAGAACACTGGTTGGGATACCTATATCGGACGTGGAACCAGCACACAGAAACGTCATGGTATGTTGCTCTCTCATGTTGATTACTCCATCAGCCGATGGACCTACAACAATATCAATACGAATGCCAATCACCAGTATTACACGATGATTCCTGCTGATGGGGAATTGTATTCGTATTCGCTTGTCGATACATCTCAAGACCGCGAACACTGGGACCGATCAACCGATGGTGACCTGTTTCCAGGTTCTCTGGGTGTGACTTACCTCTTTTCCGGCGCTCAGCCTGTCTATACATCGGCAGGAACCATGCATCAGCCCATCACTGGTATCATAGAACACGCTGACGGAACCATCACCCTCACCATCTGCCAGTTTGCCGATGTCAATGGTGACGGATTGGCTGACTCTCAGGACGTGCTGAAAGTGTACAATTTCATGCAAGAACAGACGACTGTCGAACCCCTCATTCCGCAAGACGTGAATGGCGATGGAGTGGTCGATACGCAGGATGTACTGCAGATTTACGAGAAATTTTAAGGTTTTTTTGAAAAAAAGTGCGAAAACATTTGGTGGATTAAATTGAAAGTACTATATTTGCAAGCGAAACAAGAAATACAGCGGGGATATAGGATCGATTGGGATACTCATCAATTAAATCTGGAAAACCGAGAACGTTCTGTGTTCTAATGGCGGGCCACGCCCCGAAAGGGGTAACCTCGAGTCGGTGGATTACAAAGGAACATGGGCACTCAAATCTTACTTACTCGGAGTTTCATCACATCTCCTCCCCGCTCTTTTTTTGTGCTTTTTCAGCAAAATAGGGGTTTCCCTATTTTTTTTTAGGAAAATGTTGATATGTATGTTGAATCTTAGTTGTAAATTTGCACCGTGAATTAAAAGTATAACCCTATAAATAAAATAAGGTATGAACAAGAAACTGTTTTGGACATTAGGTTTAGCACTGATCACTTCATTGTCGATGCAGGCACAAGACGACGACCTTTACTTCACTCCTTCGAAGAAAAAGAGTCAGGACATGAATGCGACTGTTACTTCTGTACGTTCGAATCAGCAGTCAGCAACTACTCAGAGCAGCCGCCCAGCGTTGGCTGTTTACAACAATAATAGCAGAGACGAGGATGAGTACAATCGTCGTGACATCAACTATGCAGGTGCATGGCAGACGGGTGGGGGAGCAGAAGAGGACAGCCTGGTAGCTCGGGTTGATACCGTCTATGTCACTTCGCCCGATATGTATGACCCAGAGACCGACTTCATCTATTCACGTCGTCTGCTTCGTTTCCACAGCCCACGTTTCGGATTTGCGCTCAGCAGCCCGTACTATTGGGATTTGGTTTACGGATATGGTGTCTACAACTATCTCTACGACCCATTCTACTGGGATCTCTACGACCCGTTCTATTGGGACTACGGATGGGGATATGGATGGAGCTGGCATCCTTGGTATAGCTCCTTCTATGGATGGCATTCACCATATTATGCATGGAACTATTGGGGTGTAGGCCCTTACTGGCACGGAGGAACCTACTATGCAAACCGCTTTAGCAACTCCCGTAATCGTGGCACCTTCAGCGAGAACCGCTATGCAGGTGGAACCGTAGGACGCTCAAGCGCAGTTGCAGCAGCTAACGGCACACGTAACAGTTTCTCGTCACGCACAGAGAATGCTATTCGTACCAGCGCCGCTCGCACCAATGTGAACACTCGTACCAATGTGGCCAGTTCGAACAACCGCGTCAGTGCCGCAGGTAACACCCGTACGGTCTTCAATGGCAATACCGTCAGTGGAAATGCGAACAACAACTCACGCGTAGTGGTAGTAAATCGTAACGAAAGCAACAATCGTTCTTCGGCTGTTCGCCAGAACACCCAGACGATTACCCGTACACAGACTCCTACCACAACCACCCAGCAGCGTACGGCAGCCACTCAGAATCAGCAGCGCACCGTAGTTAGTGTGCCACAGCGTACCACCACAACAACAACTACCAGCACACCAACCCGTAGCAGTGCAACAACCAGCAGCTTCTCAAGTGGTAGCTCCACCCGTAGCAGCTTCGGTGGCGGAGGTAGTATAGGCGGAGGTGCCAGCTCTGGAGGTGCACGTACTTCAGCCGGCAGAAGATAGGTGGCTCCCAGCCTACCCCTAACCCCTCCCTCAAGGGAAGGGAACTAAAGGGGAAAAAGGCTTTAGGACAAATAAAGAATGACCAAATAGGAATCAATAGTAAATTGTAAATTGTTAAATGGTAAATAAGAATATGAAAAGACTATTTATCCTCGCATCGTTGGTGGCTCTCAGCACCACCATGATGGCACAAGATATGTTTGAAGCAACAAACTTCGCAACCAAGGACCTCAACGGAACCGCCCGTTATGTAGGTATGGGAGGCGCACTCGGTGCACTTGGAGGTGAGCTGTCGCTCATGAGTTCTAATCCAGCCGGCACAGGTCTGTTCCGTAAGAGCGATGCCGCATTCACCCTCGGAGGCGTGTTTGGCGATAAAGGTGTGCTGGGACACGATGGCTCACGCATGTCGCTCGACAATGCAGGCATCATCATTTCCCTGCCAATGGACGAAGGAAGTGTGAGGTACTTTAACTTCGGTGTCAACTATGTGAAGAACAAGAACTTCCTCTTCAATCAGGACACACCGATTCAGAACCTCACAGTGCCAACTGCAGCAGGTCCTGTGAACCTTTCACAGACCTATCAGATTGCCAACCTGTCCAATCAGGCATACGATAACGACGTGTGGAGCGGTGCTTTGGCTGATATGTCGGCTCCTCTCTACGACGATGATGGCACCCTGACCAAATACGGTCTCATAGGCGAGAACTTTGTGACCGACCCCGCCACTGGCAATGATGTGTTTACCGGTTACACAGGCTTCGGAGCCGATAAGGCGAATATGCGTAAGTCCACCTACGGTGGAATCACACAAGCCGACATCAACCTCTCACTCAATGTACTCGACAAGTATTTCTTCGGAGCGTCAGTAGGTCTCTACGACATCGACTACAACCGTGAGAGCTTCTACGAAGAGTTGCTCGGCCTGCCCGATGGAACCACAGCGTTCTACGATTTCAGCAACTGGTATAGGACCACAGGTGATGGTGTAGACCTCAAACTCGGATTCATCTGCCGACCCATCGACGACTCTCCGTTCCGATTCGGACTCACTGTTCACACACCGACATGGTATAAGATGGAAGACTTCAACGGCTCTACGCTCTTCGTCAACGATACGTTCGTGTCAGAGAAGACCTTCGATCCCTACTACTATGACCTGCGTACCCCTTGGAAGTTAGGTTGCAGCCTTGGCTACACCATCGACAACTACTTCGCCATTGGTGCAGAGTACGAGTATCAAGATCTCTCTTCTATGAAGTATTCAGAAGACGGACATCAGACCAGCTATTTCCGTACTCAAAACGACCTCATCAGCAAAAACCTCAAGGGACAGAACACCTTCAAGGTAGGTATGGAAGTGAAGCCGACCAATGAGTTCAGCATCCGTGCAGGTTACAACTACGTGTCAGCACCGATGAAGGACGAAGCCTATAAGGTTATTGCCTACGATAGCCCATTCACAGAGACCGACTTCACCAACTGGAAAGCCATCAACCGCTTCACCGTCGGACTCGGCTATCGTTACAAAGGAGGCTACATCGATGTAGCATACCAGTACTCAGGACAGAAAGGCGACTTCTATGCCTTCGACGATGTAGATCTCAAACCTACAGAGATCGAGAACAACCGCAGCCAGGTTATGTGTACTCTCGGTTTCCGCTTCTAATATAAAACAATCCCATATACAACAAAAGTCACATTTCCATAGTCATAAAAAAGGCTTCCCCTGAGATTTCAAGGGAAGCCTTTCAAATACTAGCTCAGTAGTCTCATTTCGCACGCCACCTTTCCGCCATTTTTTTGTTCCCCTTAAGGGGAAATTTTGTAACCCTTAGGGGCTACAAAAATCACGCTTGATTTTCACCGCTTGAGGGCGAGGTTGTAGTTGTAGTAGGCGGTGTTGCCGGTGATGTCTTCCTTGACGCGTAGGAAGGGTGGGAACTTGACGTCTTCGTGTCGGGCCATTCCTTTGGTCTCGAGTATCATGAGGCCTGTAATAGGGGAGAGATAGGTGTCGAGTTCGAAGAACTGTCCTTGCCAGATGAAACTCTTGCGGAGTGTGTGGATGGTCTGGCGGTAGGGGTCGGCTTGCTGGAGGAGGGATTCGTAGAGGTTGTTGCTGACCTGTCGCTCGGTGAGCAGTTCTTCTGTGGGTGAGAGTGTTCGCCGTGTGGTGTGGATGTTGACGGTTGATTGTTTCCAACTGCGGCGACGGATACGGACTTCGCAACCGGGGTCGGCCACGAGATAGGTCTGGGTAATTTCACTTTCGGTGCAATCGGGCAGTTCGCCGATGACCTCTACGATGTATTTGCGTTCGGTTTCGATCAGTTGTGGCAGTTCGAGTACTTTGGCGATTTCCTTGATGACGCGGTTGAGTTTGCGTTCGAAATCGACGTTGTTGTTGATGACGCGCAGGTGGGGATGTCCTGTCCATGCACGGATGACTTTCTTGTCGAGTTCGCGTGCTACGCGTAATCCGGCTTCGTCGGCTTGTTCGAGTCGTTGGGCGTTGTTGCTGGTGGTATAGAACTGTTCTGCTCCGTCGGCTGCCGATACGAGGTGGAGCACGGCATCGTAGCGGTTGCGCAACGCTTCGCTGTTGGTGCCGAGGGAGGTGGTGATGTCGGTCCACATTTCCGGACGCATATAGGCGGAGATGTCCATCACACCACGATCGCACACGATGACGCAGGGTTCGATGCAGGTCTCTGCCATACGCATGAACTTGTCTTCGAGGGCAAGCTGTATCTCAAGGGTAGCTTTCTCGCCTTCGTAGAAGAAGTCGTGGTTCTGGGTGAGGTAGTCCATACCTGCCTGCGTGAACATGGTGGGGACTTCGGGGATGGTGAATACTTTGTAGCCGAGGTTGGTGAAGTATTCGATGACTTTCACCAGGGCGGTAGTCTTGCCGGCACAGGGTCCGCCGGTAAGTACGATTCGTTTGATTTCTTTCGCTGCGCGCGAAATGCTACGTTCTGCAGAGTTCATGCGAGCTTGACTCTGCTCTCTCTTAATCGCATTTTTCATAAGGATATACTATCTGGTTTTACTTCTGTTATTTCTTCTGAAACATCACTCATCCCTTCGGGAGCATTGGGGATGGGCTGTTCTTTGATGAATCTCCTGTACTTGTTGCAGGTGGATTTGAGGTAGGCGCTGAAGATGTTGTTGGCGAAAAGGATATCGGTGATGTGATGTTCGTGAACATACTGTACGATGTCCTGTGTGAAATAGCGGTTGTCGATGACATGGATTTCTTCGAACGAATAGAAGAGGTATCCTGGAAGCATGTTGCCGAAGCTGTCTTTGAGGATGATGAGTCGGCGGTGGTTCTTGGTGGATGTGCGCACCACGGTGAGACGTTGGTCGCTACCCATCATTGTGCAATAGGCGCCTCCGTTGCCGTCTTTGTATTTGTAGAAGAACGGTCCTTCCTGGGGACGGCTTTCTCCGATGACTTTGTAGTTCTGGTTGACAGTATAATCGATGTATGTGGTAGTATATTTCACATCGGTGGGGACGTAGTAGACAAAGTCTTCGGGTGCGTTCTTCAACGCGATGTCTTTGGAGTAGCCGTACATGCTGCCTACATAGCGATGTACCACGTGCTGCTCGTAGGACTTGAGGTCGCGGAAGGGTACACGGGCTATCTTGGCGAAGGTCTGTGCTGCATAGAAACCTCCCAATGGTGTCCAATGGTGGTCGGTACGCAGGAAGATATCTTCGTCCTTATGTTTCTTGAGGATGAAGTAGATGTTCACTGGTTTGACGCCTGGATTGAGGTGTGCGATGACGTTGCGGATGGTAGGCAGCTGGGGGTTGGTGTACCGCTTCACTTTCTCCGGACAATAGTAGGCGATAGAGGTGGGGATGACCATGCAGTAGATGTTGACGTCGGGGAAGGTCTCTTTGTAGTAATTTGCCACCTCGGCATAGTCGGTACAGCCTGTAGCTGTTCCTCCGAATGCCATCAGGGCACGTACGTTCTCGCCCTTACCTACAACAATGATACCTGCATTTGCTATCTTGGCATTCTCCTCGAGGGTGTTCTCATCCGTCTCGCTATGGTCGTCAGCATTCTCGTATATCGGATTCTTTCCTTTCCGTTTGGGGCGGGATGCCTGCTTTTCGGGTTCGGGTGCGTGAAACTTGATGTTATCCTCTGTGGGCGCGATGCCGATGAGATGTTTGATGTGCATGCTCAGAGTCATCAGTTCGTCACGGAAGGGTTCGCTGTCGCTGAACCACGACGATACCTTGCCGGTGAAC
This sequence comes from Bacteroidaceae bacterium, assembly GCA_017529865.1. Classification (GTDB taxonomy): domain Bacteria; phylum Bacteroidota; class Bacteroidia; order Bacteroidales; family Bacteroidaceae; genus Colivivens. Next base: position 136,412 of record JAFXNA010000006.1, on the reverse strand, counting down.
GACCCATCGGCCAGACTCTCCCAGGAGAAGGGTGGGAAGGCGGCCAGCTCTCGCTTTTCGAGTTGGGATGTCGTGGTGCGAGGGAAGGTGTCGAACACAATGACGAAAGCCGCAAACACGAGGGCGATGAGGACGATATATGTGATTGATGATTTCCGATGTTTCATTGCTTAGAACCGTGTATAGATGAATGCGTTGTTTGTGGCACCTACCAGCAGGGCGGTACTGAGGACGAGTACCGCGATGGAGAAGATGACCTTCGCAGTGGTGGCAATTCCTGTACGCAGTGTGGTGTTGGGCACAGACTTGTCGAGGAGGAAGTTGAGGCCGTTGAAGACCGGCAGGCAGAGGATGATGGCTGCTATCCATAACCAGAAGTGGTCGAACAGTGTTGTCTCGGCCAGTAGGTCGGTCAATTCCTTCGTGTTGCCCACAAGTGCATTGAAGAAGGTCAACATACTGCTGAAGTCGTCAAAGTAGAAGATGCCCCAACCCACAATGACGAGCAACATGCTGTAGAGGTGGAGGAATATGGATGGGATGTACTTCTGTATTTTCAGCAAGGTGTATTTCTCTACCATCACGATGATGCCGAAGTAGAGACCCCAGATGATGAAGTTCCAACTGGCTCCATGCCACATACCCGTGAGGAACCACACGATGAGGATGTTCAGGGCCTGATGGTGACGATTGCCTCCTAAAGGAATGTAGAGGTAGTCGCGGAAGAAACTGCCTAATGAGATATGCCAGCGACGCCAGAAGTCGGTGATGGAGTTGCAGCAGTAGGGGTGGTTGAAGTTCTCATTGAACTTGAATCCCAAACAGCGCCCCATACCGATAGCCATATCGGAATAGCCCGAGAAGTCGAAGTAGATTTGTAGTGTGAAAGCGATGATGCCCATCCACGAGCCTGCAACCGACAGTGAGTCGAGATTGTTCTTGAGGAATAAGTCGGACAACTCAGACAGCTGGTTGGCCAGGATGACCTTCTTACCCAATCCGATGAGGAAACGTTGGATGCCGTATGCGATGTCTGAGGCGGATGCATGACGCAAGTGGATATTGTCGGCAATGGTGCCGTAGCGTACGATAGGTCCTGCGATGAGTTGTGGGAACATCGAGATGTAGAGCAGCAGGTCGATGAACCGATGTTGCACAGGTGATTCCTTGCGATAGACATCGATGAGGTAGGAAATGGACTGGAACGTGTAGAAACTGATGCCGATAGGTAGGGCAATATTGGGCGAACTGATGTTCAGTCCCGTCAGCTGGAGGGTCTCAGCGAAAAAGTTGGCATACTTGAAAACTCCTAAAATGCCGATATTGATGATCAGTCCTACCACCAGTGCCGCCTTGCGATGTCGCTCCTGATGGTCGATAAGTAGTCCGATGATATAGTTGGCCAATACACAGCACAGCATGAGGAATACATAGATAGGTTCGCCCCATGCATAGAAGATGAGCGAGAAGATGACCAACGAGACATTGCGTGCCTGATGGGTCCTTCGTACATCCTTATTCAGCAGGGTTCTATCGATGATGCCACCAAGGAGGTAGCATAGAATGAATGCTGGTATAAAGACGAATAGAAAAAATAAGTCAGAGAAAACCATCGAACATTTACCATTTAATCATTTAACCATCAACTACAAACTGACTTTAAACTTTAAACTATCAACTTTCAACTTTATTGTCTCTCCCACCAGTCGGGCACCTTCAAGATTGGTATGTACGCCATCAGTGGTGTAGGTGAGATGCTGTTGCTCTTGTTTGCGGGTGAAACCGACATCATCGAGCCGGATGACGGGGAGATGCAGTAGATGTCCACACTCGGCAATCACATCACCAGTCTTTCGCATGGCCTCCTCGCTTACTTTCGTTGCCTGCATCGGAGTGATGAGTACGATGCAGGCGGAAGGGTTGAGCATCCGTAACAGTTCGCAGTTGTAACGTACGGCTCCTGCTAGCGATTGTACCTCATGTGGCTGCAAGTGGGAATATGCCGTCTGTGTGTCTTTACAAACCTCAGAGGCGGTTTGGATGAAGGCTTTTGGCCGTCGGGCACTGAACCATGTGTCGTTTGTTCCGGCCATGATGAGGATAAGGTCGGGTAGGGGTTGACTTCCTGCCGCACAATCCTCACGGAGTCGCATCACTTGGTTGTATATCACATTGTCATCGCCCAATACCTCGATATTCTCTTTGGGGTTGTATTTGGTTGCTTCGGTATGAGTCCATGTTGCACCGCTACGAGCATAGCTATGGCACGATGCTGGTCGCATCAGTTCCTTGAATACCGTAATCCATCCTCGTGGATTTGTACAGCTATCGCCTGCCAACCATGTGTTCGAATCACCCAATGCTACAACATGTAGTGGTGATTGTGCCTCGATAAAGGCGAAAGGCAAAAGGTATAAGACAAATGACAGGATTGTTCTCATTGTTCGCTTTTTACATATTCAATGGCACGGTTGATATACTGGAGGAAAGGATAGGTTGTCTTGAATAGCTCTGCCGTCCGCTCGGGCATATCGGGTGCGGTCATGAAGTCTGTATCGGGTTCGTAGCATAGACAGAATACGCGCAACTTCAGGTATTGGGCATAGGGTGAGTCGGCAGGGAAGCCGGCCGGCACTTTCTTCAGTGCACTGCTTTCATCGAGCCAGAACTCAGGTGCTACCTTATTCTTTAATATAGAATCGAAATCTCCATCACCGTAGCAGATGTCTTCGCGCAAAATCTTCAGCACTTTGGAGTCGCAGATGTAATCACCTGCAGCCAGCATGTGAGCAGCAGGATAGCCTTCCCCTCCGATACCTACGTGGAAATAGTAGCCTGAGAAGCCCGACTTCTTTCCGCCAGGACAAATATATGCACCCATGTGGGTCTTGTAAGGACTCTTGTCTTTAGAAAAGCGCACATCACGATAGATGCGATAGGTGCAGTCCTTCGCTGTGAGGTTGGCTACAGAAGGGTCAAATTGGGATATACCCATAATCACTTTGTCTACGATGACGTTGAATCGGGCCTGTGCTTCTACATATCGTTGTTTATTGGCAACGAACCACTCACGGTTGTTATGTAAACTCAAGTCTTTGAGATATGCAATTATTTCTTTCATCTTTGAACTTAGCAGCATATTTTAAATGCCCAAATTAATAAAACGGATGTAACTTTGCAAGTTTTAAATGCAAAGTTACAACTTTTTTTTTGAACATGCACAATAACTATTCATCTTTTTACGTTTTATTAGAAAATAGATTATTAGGCTAATTGTTTAATCGTTTAATCAAGAGTCATGAAAGCAAAGATTAGGTCATTCTGGCAGCAGATGCTGCGCAGTCCGAAGGAGTTCCCCGTAGAAACTGCGATGGGTTTTGCCTTTTTCATTATAGCTGTATGGCATATAGAGAGCAGAAGGTGGGTTGGGGGAAATGCTGTCAGTGATGTAAACGAGGATATCTTATTCTTGTTTGTGCCGTTGATTGTGCTGACCTATTGGCTGAACAGACTTTATAAACGGCAGACAGCGCAGAAATGGAAGAATGTCTGCATCCTTGCCTATGTATTGTCGGGATTGCTGTTCTTCCCGTTGATGGCACTTGATTTGAAATCCTTTATTGAAACCATCGCTTTTGGGTTCACGTATGTATTGGCAGGCATTCTGCTAGTAGTGGGTACACGGTGGATGGACAATCGGGGTTTTGCTGCTCATGTTCTTCATGTGGTAACGCAGCTGTTTATTGGCTGCGCCATTTCGGGACTGCTTAATTTGACGGTGTTTGCCATCGTTGCTTCATTCATCTATATATTCGGCCTTGATGTCTCTTCGAATATTTACGTTCATATTGCCTCCTTCGTTTGGTTCGTATTGGCTCCGCAGATATGCTTCACGCTCATGACTCAAGATGAGGACGAGGTGAACGAACCTGTTAAACCACTCCGAATTATCCTTGACTTCATCCTTTCGCCTGCTGTGATTGTCTATACCGTGATTCTTTATCTGTATTTCATCACGATAGCTGTAAAGTGGGATCTGCCGAAGGGTAATGTGGCTTGGCTCATCACAGGTTTTATTGCGGTCGCACTGATTGGGCGGCTTATGCAGTACGTGCTGACGAAACGTCATTGCGACTGGTTCTACAACCACTTACCTTGGATCGCTATTCCTCCATTGGTGCTGTATTGGATAGGTTCTGTCTATCGCATCAGTGTCTATAGCTTTACCGAGAGCCGTTTCTACTTGATTGTGGCAGGTGTGCTGATGACCCTTTTCATCGTGATGCTGATATGGAAGCGCACTAGAAAGTTCCAACTGATGGCATTGATTGCTGCTGGTGCTATTGTCGTGTTTACATATATTCCTGACATCTCTGCAAAGAGCATCGGTCTCCGTTGTCAGATGGTGCGTTTTCACAAGTTGGCGACCGAACTGAAGGTGTTTGATGCTAAGACGGGTCTGTTGCCGAAGACGGTGGATTTTGATGCCATTCACAAAGATAGCTTGCTGTGTGAGCAATATCGGGAACTATGTAGTGTTATCAGTTATGTGCGTGAAGATATGGGCAAGGAAGCATTTTTTAGGCAATATGGACAATGGAAATACAATGAATCTCACTTCGATTATCGTGATGGCGAAGCCTTCCCTGTACCGCGTGATTATGTGGAGTTAACTCAGCCTCTCAACCTGGGCGATTATAACGTTTTATTGCCGAATGAGAAATACATAGTTTATTATGATGGCGATGTGGTTAAGGTGATGCTTGATTCAAAAGAAATAATGAGCTATCCGATCGATAATCTTGTTCGTCAGAATCCTGCTCTGCTTGATACTCCAGAACGCTTGTGTACATATCGCAACGATTCTTTGTTCCTTGTTCTTAGTGGCTTTGAGATAAGAGATAAACAGGTTGTTCATGTGAATACGGGGAATTTTATGTTGTTCAGGAAAAAACAGTAAACTAAGGAGTTTTTGCGCGAGTGCAGTCTAACAGTTGTCAGAGTATAGTCTAACAATTGTTGGAGTGCACTCTGTTTTTTACTCTAAAGTAGTAGTTATGTCAAAAAAAAGTCGTAACTTTGCAGCCGAAAAAATGTTAAGCCGATGATTACAGTTTCGAACCTTTCCATTCAGTTTGGAAAACGTGTGTTATATAAGGATGTGAACTTGAAGTTCACAAATGGTAATATCTATGGTGTAATCGGTGCTAACGGTGCCGGTAAATCTACGCTGCTGAAAGCAATCACGGGGGAGTTGGAATCTACTACTGGTTCCATTACGCTGGGTCCTGGTGAGCGCCTGTCGGTGTTGAGTCAGGATCACAATAAGTTTGATGCTTTCAACGTGATGGATACGGTGATGATGGGTCACACGGTGCTGTGGAACATTATGAAGGAGAAGGATGCACTATATGCTAAGGAGGACTTCAGCGATGAAGACGGTGTGAAGGCCGCTGAACTGGAGGAGAAGTTCGCTGAATTAGGTGGTTGGAATGCTGAGAGCGATGCTGCAATGCTGTTGAGCGGTCTGGGTATCAAGGAGGATCTGCACTATCGTCAGATGTCGGAACTTTCAGGAAAGGAAAAGGTTCGTGTGATGTTGGCACAGGCGCTGTATGGTAATCCTGACAACTTGCTTTTGGACGAGCCTACGAACGACCTCGACCTTGATACCGTAGAGTGGTTGGAGGATTATCTGGCTAACTTCGAACATACGGTGCTTGTTGTGAGTCACGACCGTCACTTCCTCGATGCCGTATCGACTCACACGGTGGATATAGACTACGGAAAAATTAATCTCTTCGCTGGAAATTACTCGTTCTGGTACGAGAGTTCACAGTTAGCACTGCGTCAGGCTCAGAATCAAAAAGCAAAGGCGGAGGAGAAGAAGAAGGAACTGGAGGAGTTTATCCGTCGATTCTCTGCAAATGCAGCGAAGAGTAAGCAGACGACCAGCCGTAAGAAGATGTTGGAGAAACTCAATATTGAGGAAATCCAGCCATCTACTCGTAAATACCCTGGTATTATCTTCTCTATGGAACGTGAGGCAGGAAACCAGATACTTGAGGTGGAAGGGCTGAAGGCGGTAGACGAGGACGGCACACTGTTGTTCGATAATCTTTCGTTCAATGTGGAGAAGGGTCAGAAAGTGGTGTTCCTTAGTCATAATCCTCGTGCCATGACAGCCTTGTTCGAGATTATCAACGGTAATCGTGAAGCACAGGCTGGAACCTATAAGTGGGGAGTGACCATTACAACTGCCTATTTGCCACTCGACAACTCTACATTTTTCCAAAGCGATAAGAATTTGGTGGAGTGGTTGAGTCAGTTCGGTGAAGGCAATGAAGTGTTTTTCAAGGGTTATTTGGGTCGTATGCTCTTTTCTGGCGAAGAGGTGTTGAAAAAAGTGAATGTGTTGTCGGGAGGTGAGAAGATGCGTTGTATGATTGCCCGTATGCAATTGAAGAATGCCAACTGCTTGATTCTCGATACTCCGACCAATCATCTTGACTTGGAGTCCATCCAGGCTTTCAATAACAATCTGCGTCAATTCAAGGGGAATGTGCTCTTTGCCAGCCACGACCATGAGTTCATAAATACGGTGGCAAACCGCATCATCGAACTGGGACCAAAGGGCAATATCGATAAGCTGATGACGTACGATGAGTATATTGCATCAGATCAGATAAAGGAACTTCGCAAAAAGATTTGGGAGTAATTAAATCAAACTATTTTTGTCGAAGCCTACTGGCAGTAGCTCACGGGCGGAGTTGATGAAATATGTCCCATCAGTACCGTAGAGCATAACTTGCATAGGATTATCAAATCGGTGCTCGGTCTCGAGCATCACTTGTCGGCATGCGCCACAGGGACTGATAGGCTCTTTAGTAAAAGTGCCTAAAGTGTCCCTTGCAGCAATACAGAGTATGCGAACAGGAACATCGGGATAGCGTGAGTTGGCATAGAAGAGGGTAGTACGCTCAGCACAAAGACCGGACGGATAGGCACAATTCTCTTGGTTGTTGCCCGTGATGATTTCACCGTTGTCGAGCAAGACAGCGGCTCCTACATGGAACCGACTATATGGCGCATAACTTCGGAATGTGGCTTCTTTGGCTGCAGCTACTAGCTTTTGTTCAACTTCACTCAATTCTCCCTCTTCTTTGAGGATTATATGCACGGATTTGACGATTTCTTTCATTTTGTTGGCACTTTTCGTTGATTTTCCGCCAAAGTTATGGATTTTTTTTGTAAGTTTGCAGTTGAAAACGAAAAAAAATGCATTTATGAACCGAAATATGCTAATTAGATTGCTTTTATGCGCTGTTTTATCAACTGTAAATATAATTGTTGTTGCACAAACAAAGAATGTTGCATTCCAAGACTATATCAATAAATACAAAGCTATCGCTGTAGAGCAGATGGAGAAACATGGCATACCGGCAAGTATCACCTTGGCTCAGGGATTGTTAGAGAGTGGGGCAGGGAGTAGCGAATTGGCAAAGAAAAGCAATAACCATTTCGGTATCAAATGTGGCAGCAATTGGTTCGGTCCTACCCACACTCATTTCGATGATGGTAGGAACGAGTGTTTCCGTGCGTATGACAATGTCCGTGCGAGCTATGAAGACCATTCACAGTTTTTGAAGAAAGAACGATATGCACGTCTGTTTCGTCTCAACATCCTTGACTACAAAGGATGGGCACGAGGCCTGAAAGCATGCGGTTATGCCACAAGTCCTACCTATGCAGACCGTCTGATACAGATTATCGAGTTGTATGAACTGAATAAACTCGACCGAGACCCTAAGGCAGTGTACGTTCCTGAGCCTGAACGCCCTGTTGTAAATGTAGTGCTGAATTCTCATACACTGATGACCAACAACGGAGTGATGTGTGTCAAAGCGAACGGGCAAGACACGTGGGATAGTATTGCAAAGGAATTTGCCGTTCCAAAGTATAAGTTGCTGGAGTATAACGAAGCAATTGAACAGGTTGAGATTAATCCTGGTGATTACATTTATCTCCAGAAGAAACAGAAGAAAGGTGACAAGCATTACGGTAAGGACTATTGGCATCATGTGAAGCAGGGAGAGTCGATGTACTCTATCGCTCAGTTATATGGCATCAGAATCGCTAATCTTTATAAGTTGAACTTCCGTGATCCAGATTATGTTCCCGTCGCAGGTGACTTGTTAAGGGTAAGATAGGCTTTAGATTGAAGAGTTGAAAGAGTGAAGGGAGTACTATCGCTTCACGCTAAACGCTTATCTCTTCACGGAAAAACAAAGAATGCTCTCAACTAAGTGGTTGGGAGCATTCTTTGTGAAGAGTTTGTTCATCGTGTCTTAGCGAGCAGAGTTTCAATTAATTGTTTTGTTCAATTTCCTCTTGCATGTCAATCAGGTTTCCTGCTTTGTCCTTGAATTCGTATTGTAGGAATGCGAGTGATTGACTAGGGGTGATTTTAAAACTGAGTCCATACTTGAAGTGCCATTTCACCCGCTGGGAAGGGAATCCCTGATTGATGTAGGCATATACGTAAGGATGGACAAACAATTGAAACTTCTTCATTCCAAGTATATTGACGATGTAATCGATTTTGCTTTCAATGATGTCGGTGAAGAGATAAGATGATTTGATGATTCCCTTTCCGTGGCATGTCGGGCAAGTCTCGTCAACGTTCACGTCCATAGCAGGACGTACTCTCTGACGGGTGATTTGCATCAGCCCGAATTTACTGAGAGGCAAAATGTTATGTTTTGCTCTATCGGGACGCATCAGCTCACACATCTTCTCGTAGAGCTTTTGGCGATGGTCGGCTGTTCCCATATCGATGAAGTCTATCACAATGATTCCACCGATATCTCTAAGTCTTAATTGGCGTGCTATCTCTTCGGCTGCTCCCATATTCACTTCGAACGCATTGGCTTCCTGACCGTCGACTCCCCTTGAACGGTTACCGCTGTTGACATCGATAACATGGAGTGCTTCTGTGTGTTCGATAATGAGGTATGCGCCTCGTTTGTAGCTAACTGTTCTGCCGAACCCAGATTTAATTTGTTTGGTGACATCAAAATTGTCAAAGATCGGTACGTCGCCTTTGTAGAGTTTCACGATTTCCTCGCGATCGGGTGCAATGAGTCCTACGTATTTCTTGACTTCCTTGAATACTGCGCTGTTGTTGACGTAGATGGCTTCGTAGGAAGGATTAAAGAGATCGCGAAGCAATGATACGGTACGTCCTGACTCTTCGTGCGAAAGCAATGGCAGGTTTGGTGCCATCTGTACCTTGGTGATGCAGTCATTCCAACTGTCGAGCAGGATGGTCAACTCTTTGTCCAACTCTGCTACACGCTTACCTTCAGCGACTGTTCGTACGATAACGCCGAAGTTACGTGGTTTGATGCTCTGAATCAGTTGTTTCAGACGTGCACGCTCTTCCGAACTCTTGATTTTTGTCGATACGTTGACTTTGTTTGCAAAAGGTATTAAAACAAGGTAGCGCCCCGCAATCGATATTTCTCCAGTGAGACGAGGTCCTTTGGTGTTGATTGGCTCTTTTGTAATTTGAACCATCACCTCCTGTCCCAGTTCCAGGATTTTGTCGATGGAACCATCTTTAGGCAGTTCGGGTTGCATACCGAACTTTTCAACAGAAGGGAGTTTCTTGCGGTCGCTTGCTACCTGTTTTACATACTTTTCGAGCGAAAGAAAATGTGAACCTAAATCTTGGTAATGAAGGAATGCTTCGCGCTCATGACCGACATCAACAAAACATGCGTTTAAGCCAGGCATTATTTTTTTGACTCTGGCAGCATAGATGTTGCCCACGGAGTAGTGTGTGTCAAGTGATTCCTTTTGGAACTCGACCAGTCGTTTGTCTTCGAGAAGAGCAATCGTTACTTCGTTGGGTTGGGAGTCGATAATAAGTTCACTTGTCATTTCCTTGATTAAGAGATTTATTTGCTCTTATGACGATTCTTTCTCAGTCTTTTCTTACGCTTGTGTGTAGAAATCTTGTGTCTTTTTTTCTTCTTACCGTTTGGCATAATTCTGAAAAATTAAAGGGTTGATATTATGATGTTGATTCACTAATTGCATTTGTTTGGTTATTCTTCTTCTGCAGTGGGTGTTTCGCCTTTCATTTCTTTGGCGAAGGCGATAGCAGGTTTGAAGGCCACAACTTTATGCTCAGGGATGAAAATCGTAGTGTTCTGAATGATGTTACGTCCTGTGCGTTTTTTGCGTGTCTTGATAAGGAACGAACCGAATCCGCGAAGGTAGATTTCGTTTCCCTTTAGAAGGTTGTCTTTGACAGTTGAGGTAAACGCTTCAATGACGGTATATACATCCGAATTGGCTACGCCTGTTTGTTCAGAGATGGCATTAACGATGTCTAACTTTGTCATTTCTTGTTGCTATTTCTTGTTTATACTTCCATTGTTTTTATCGATGTGGTTACCCACATGATGCAAACGGACTGCAAAGTTACTATTTTCTGATTAAACTGAAAAATTTTTTGCAACTTTTCAATGTAAAATCGTGCAAAACAGTAACTTAGCAATCCGTTTTGTATCTTGAGGATGCTAAAATCAGTAGATTTCGTTGAGGATGCGAGCTAAGCGGATACCGCCTTTGAGCAGTTGGTTTTCTATCAATTGGGTGTGGTCGGCAATATAGTCGTACGATATTTCAGTGCCTTCTGGCGTTTCTTCGTACACTTGCTTTGCATACTGATAAGTCTCTCGTGCCCAATCGTCGGCAGTTCCTTGTTCCAATGCTTTCCGCTCTTTTCGGTTGATGCGGTCAATCTGATCCACCCATTCTGTATAGGTCCAGTTATGGGCGCTTTCAACAAGGTCGGTATCCCAAATGGTGTGCAGGTTAGTTTCCTCCTTGAAGAAGAAAATATGCACACGGTTGCCGCCATAGTCGGTTTTGTGCCCCAAGTGCATGGGTTGGTGAATATCGCCCAGGAAATGGATGAGCATCTTCAGTGCCAGTGCTTCCTCTTCATGTGTGAGGGTGCCGCTTTTCAGTTTGCTGATTTGCTCGTTGATAGCTACAACGACGTCACCATCCTTGAATGGAGGTACTTCATCGTAGGTCTGGTCTGCATTCACGTTTTTGTAATGCCAGGTCTTGGTATGTTCGTATTCGGGTGTATGGCTTGCGTTGTCCAACCAGTTTGCCCAATAGACGATACTCTTGCCTTCCAGCACCTTCTTGATATGTCTTTTGGCACGTTTGGTCAGGTGTTTCTCTGCGATGGCGCAGGTGACGTCATGTCCTTTCTGCCCCCATGCCAAACCTTCGGTTGCGATGAGTGACATCGCAACCAAAGATATCAGTATGGCTTTCTTCATGGTCTTTTTCTATTATTCTTCTGCTGGAGTTTCGTGAGACATATAGTATCCAACACCTTCGATGAGACCATTGTACGATGTCTTGTAGGCAATCATCGTGATGTAGTCACCTTCCTGCACACCCAGGGTGCCGAATTGCTTCTTGTCTGTTGCCCCCCATCCAATGTAAACGCCATAGATGTAAAGACGGGTACCTTCGGCGTCTTCGAGAACGAAGTTACCGTAGGTGGTGATGTCCCACTTCATATTGTTGGCTTTCTCGTCATCAGTTGGCTGACAAACTATACCGCTGATGCAGTAGTATGTGTTCTTGTCATCTGCCTTTGCCATGAAGTCCTTGAGGCTGATTGTTTCTACGTCCATGTGAGACTGGTATACACCATTCACCATCTGTGGCTTTTCATTATAGGTTGACTTTGGACCAACAATAGTAACAACATCGCCAACGCTAAGTCCTAATGTTGTAAACTGCTGAGCCTCACCTTCTGGGGTAAGAGTTCCATAAACATAGACTTCACCAGTAGCGTCCTTTATATAGAAGTTTCCGTATTTTGTATTGGCAATCTTTGTGATGATACCAGTTACTTTATACAGAGCGTCACCATTTTTCTGTGCGTTGAAGTCTGCACAAGTCATAGCAACGATAGCCCCATCTTGAGTGATAGTAGTTTCTGAAGTGTAGTTCTTCTTACCATCGCTTGTAGTAAACGTGAGAGTGGTTGTTCTTGCTCCTCCTGCATTTGCTGCTGCATGGAACTTAATTCGTGACAGGCTGCCTGAGGTTTCAATGCCTGTTACAGAAAGCCATGATTTCGCATCCTCTGGGATATTGATGGTGATACCATTGCCTTTATTTGTCAAATAAACGGTGAAGTTGCCGCCTTCGAGAGGAAGAGTGTTTTCAACATCCAGCGAATCGACTTTGATAAGTGATTTTTCAACGCTAAGGAATAATGCATCTTTCAGCTCAACAGTACCGTTATAGGTGGCGCGTGGACCTTCCACCATCACTTCGTCGCCCACTTCTATATTGAACGAGGCCCAATTGTACTTGCCTGAAGCGTCTACGGTTCCGTAGATATACAATTCGTCAGTGCCATCGTTCAGGTAGAAGTTACCATATTGTGTATTGAGTACTTTCGTCACCGTACCTTTTACACGATATGCTTTACCGTCTACACCGTTTTTGTTGACATCGGCACAGGTTGAGAGTTGAAGTTCCTGCTTTTCCGTCTGCTGGATGAGATTGATTTCCTGTGTTTTGTCACCAGACCTCAATTTGATGGTTTTCTCTCTGGTGTCAGTAGCCGCTGTGGCAGTGAATGTTACTTCATACTGGCCGGCAGCACCTGCTGCAGGGCTAATAGTGAGCCAGTCGGGCACATCTGTAAATTCCCAGTCGCCTGAGGCGTTCACTGTGATGGTGCATGAACCTCCGTCTGCAGGGAATGCAAGATAAGATTGTGAAACCCGTAATCCGTCAAGATATCTGGGATCGTCGTCGTCAGAACATGCAGTAAAAGCGAGAGCAGCAAGGACGACACCTATTATATATATATAATTGTATTTCATATTCTTTGTGTTTTTAATTAAATGAATATCTCACACCAATAGAAGCATACCAACATTGTCCGATGTTGTGGTATGGAACCCAAATCTGGGTTGAACCATTCACCGCTGCAGGCGTTGAGAAGGTTGCATATCCGTCTGCATCTACACCTTCGTACTTCAAGATGCGAGCAGTATTGTTTGAACCAAGGTCAGGATTCAACCATTTATTCACACCCCAACTTGAATTGAAGAAGTTGAGTACGTTTTTCACATCGAAGCTCAGTTGCAGCTTGTGAATATTGTTGGCAACCTTAACCTTGAAGTCATGTTTGTATGCAATGTCAATGCGGTGTACCCAAGGTGCGCGCATGGTGTAAGCATCTGCATATTCTCCCTGACGGTTCTTGAAATAATCATTATTGTGTACAAAGTCCATGAATCGCTTCTGATCGTCAGCGGTCTTGAATCTGAATTCTCCGTTTGCTACTTGCTGGTCGGTAGGAATATAGACCAGGTCATAGTTGTTTCCGTCACCATTCATATCGTTTGTCAAAACGGCAGAGTAGTTATATGCCTGACCTCCATGATGACTTTCGTAGATGAGGCTATAGTGGTTGCCCGATTTGTCGTGAATGCTGGCTGATGCGATGATGCGATCTGGAGTCACGAAGTAAGAGTCGTGCAGTCCGAGGAAGTTCGGACCTTGAACAGATGGCATAACGGTATATGCAGATGAAGCATCGCTACCTGGTAAACCAGATACTTCCTTGTTGGTGGTGTGGGTATATGCCGCCATCAGGTCGAGCCACTTGAATGGTTTTGCTTCGAGTGTCACGTTGAAAGTCCATCCATAGCCTTTACTGGTATTGGTGAGGATATATGCATTTGGCATTTTCTTCTCCTTGCCGTTCGCATCGGTATAGGTCAGATAGTAGTTCTGGTAGATAGGACGGTTGTCTGCACCGTTAAAGCGAGCAAAGCCACCTGCGTCCTTGATGCTCCAGTCAGTCATATATACATCGTTAATCATCTTGTTGAAGATACCCTCAACAGTCACAGTGAATGGGAAAGAAACAGGAATCTTGTAGTCAACAGCGATGGAAGTCTTCCATACCTGTGGCATCTTGAAGTTCTTGTCTACCCCGGCCAAGGTGGAGCCTGCCTCGCCGTCAGCAGGAGAAATCGTTGCAGGGCCTAAAACCGTCTGAGTCGTTGGGTCTGTGTAAGGGTTACCAGCTACATCGTGAGTGGTCACATAGTTGTAGAGTTCTTGTTGGTTCATGAGTTTGCCGGCGAACTGATCCATGTTGGTTGCTTTTCCTTGGTTTGCGCCTGTTGCATTCCAGATACCCTTATACTGTACCATGTTTGAGTTGGTTGGCATGTTGGTTAAGAACACCAAAGGCAGACGACCAGAAAACAAACCACTACCGCCACGTACCTTCAAAGTTTTGTCACCAAATACGTCGTAGGTGAAGCCGAGGCGTGGTGAGAAAATAATGTTGTTAGATGGCCACTTGCCTGTGTCGATGGTGCGACCATTGTAGTCGAAGTTCATAATGGCTTGGTTGGTCATTAGGTCCTTATTATCGTAGAAAAGTCCGTCAATACGGGTTCCGTAGGTCACTTTCAGTTTGTCGTTTACGTTCCATTCGTCTTGAACATACAAACCTATTTTATTATAACGCACGCGAGCGGCAGGATTGGCTTCTCCACCATAACCATAGGTAAGGGCAACAACTTCAGGGGTGGCACCAGACAGGAAGTCGTTCATGCTGTTATAGCGATAGTATCCTGTGCCGTTGCGTTGGTATGCGTTGTCAGCCATCTGGTATTCATAGTTGAGACCACCCATAATCTTGTGTGTACCCAGATAGAATGTGATGTCGTCTTTGACCGTCCACACATTGTTATGAACACCGTTGTTCCAAGTAAACAGTTCATAACCTAATGAAATATAGTTGTCTCCATTGCCGTCAAGGATGTCGATGAATGGGAAGTTCCCGGAATCAGACCCGCGTACGTCGTCCATCTTTGAGTAGGTGACAAGCAACTGGTTGAACAGATTATCGGTTAAGCGACTATTCAGGTCGATGGAGAACGAATGGACGAGGTTGTCTTGTGAGTAGAGTGACTTTGAGAATGCCATAGCATAGTCTGACAAACGATTGTGAGAAGCGCGTACGCCTCCGTCCATTGATGTTTTGTTGGTTGGATTCCAAACACTGTTCTTCGTGTAGTTGTAGCGGAGTGCCAGTTTGTGCTTGTCGTTGATGTTCCAGTCTATACGTGCCAGGATTTTGTAGTTCTTATCCTCGGCTGGGTAGCTGGTGAACGATCCTGGGTCGTAACCGTAATTTGTGCGCACGAAATCAGCTACCTGCTGCATGTCTGCAATCGTGGTACGCGACAGATAGTCGTTGGCATTTGCTATACCGTCCTCTGATGCTCTCCAACGATTGACCACAGTTGGAGATATAATCATTTCGGCATTGGCAAAGAAGAACAGCTTGTTCTTGATGATAGGGCCGCCCAGTGTCGCACCATAAGTGGTCTTCTGATCTTTTGCTCTCACACCGGTAATCTGCTCGCGCTCAATAGCATCGCCCTGCATGTTTTCGTTCTTATGGTAAATGTAGGCGCTTCCTTGGAACTTGTTCGTACCCGACTTCGTGATGGCATTCACACTACCACCAATGAAGTTGGTCTGACGAACATCGTAAGGAGAAATCACCACTTGCATCTCATCAATGGCATCAATCGAGATAGGATTGCCGCCGCCTGGGAGACTTTCACTAAGTCCGAAGTTATTGTTGAAGTTGGCGCCGTCAACGGTGAAGTTTCCCATACGTCCGTTGCGTCCTGCAAGACTCATACCGCTACCGCCGTAGGGCGACAAGCGTATGAGGTCGGTAATGTTACGATTGACAGTTGGTGCATTCACAATCTGGTCGCGTGAGATGTTTGTAACTGCACCCATCTTCTCATTCGAGAACTTTGAAGCAGTACCAGTTACCACCACATCTGTCAACTCGCGGGTGATTTCCGACATGTTGATGTTCAGATTGTAGGTCTCGCCCAGTTGCAGGGTGATGTTGTTTACTGTCTTCGTGTCGTAGCCTACATAGGTGATTGTTACTTCGTAAGGACCGCCTGGACGCATACCTTGTATGCTGTAACGGCCGTTCACGTTGGTGACAGCTGCATACTTTGTGCCAGAAGGCGCATGTACTGCCTGAATGTGTGCACCAATGACTTCTTCATTGTTGCCTGTAACCTTACCAGACATGCCTGACGTGGTTACCTGTGCCATTGCTGCTGAAACCACGAGTGTCAGCAGGGCAATGATCGAACACAATTTTTTCAACATAGCTTAATCTAGTTACTAAGTTTGATATTGTTTGTTTATATAATTGTTTCTGTCGTATCTTTTTGGTCGAATCTCTTCCTTATATATTTTGTTTGCAAAGTTATACTTTTTTTATCAAACAACCAAACAAACAAAAAAAAATGTAATGAAAGAGGACAAAAAAGGGGTGATTAACACTTTTTTTCAAAAAAAAAGAGATTTTGTTACATACCTTATATTATTATATGCAAGAAAGTTCGTATCTTTGCCTCGTAAATATAGGAACGAAAAAAGGACTAGAAATTTACTAAAACATATTAATCAATTAAAAATCAAATCGTATGAAGAAATTTTTTACACTCATTGCAGCTACACTTGTAGCAGGTAGTGCATTCGCACAGGGCGAAGGTTTCGTAAACGTCATTAATAATGGTGACCTCAGTGGAACTGACGTAGCAAACTTCGTAGTTAACGACTTCTGGGAGGACGGTCAAAAACATGCAACATCTTCTGCTCGTATCCTTGTTGACAAAGGCGAGCGTTGCATCATCGTATGCTCAAACAACAACCCAACACAAGTATGGGATGCCCAGTTCTTTGTAACAGTTCCAGAAGAAGATGCATTTGAGGTAGGTACTCAGCTTCAGCTCAAGATGAAAGTAAAGGCTGAGAGAGAGCAGAATAATTGTAGCGGTCAGGTTCACACTGCACCAGGTACTTATGTTCAGAGTCTCCAGTTTAACGTTCCTGCAATCAATTTTACGACTGATTGGACAGATTACAACTCTGGAATTATGACTGTAAGGGGTGATGGTACTCGTACTCTCGCTTTCAACCTTTCAGATACTGGTACAAAGCTTGCTAACACATTCTATTTCGACGACATCGAACTTTGGGTAAAGAGACCAAAGCCAATCGTTTGGTTGAACCTTGTTGTTAATGGTGACTGCGAAGGCACAGACGGCTCAAGCCTTGTGTGCCGTGAAATGGGTCAGGCAGATAGCTTCTATCAGGCACCAGGCGAAGGTGTAGACGGTTCTGCAGCTGTTGTTATTGCATCTGCTAACAATGCAGTTGACCCTTGGAGTACTCAGTTCTTCATCACATCTGTTCACCAGTTTGCTCAAGGTGAACGATACAAAGTGAAGTTCTCTGTTCGTGCAGAAGCAAACGCAAATGTTTCTATGCAGACACATGCATATCCTGGTGGTTACATCGGTGGCTTCAGTCCAAGTAGCATCAATGTAACAACTGAATGGCAGGACTTCGAATTCAAGGGTACTGCTCCAGCTCCACATGCTCAGAATGGTCCGTTCCAGTCAATTGCATTCAACCTTAATGAGAACAAGACTTTGGCTACTAAGTTCTATTTCGACAACATTGAGTTGTGCATCGATGAGGACATTGCTACAGATGAAGAAAAGGCACTTGCTGAAGAAATTGCAAACCCAGTTCCAACAGCTATCAACTCAGCTAAGGCAGCAAAGGCTTCTAAGTCTATCTACAACGTAGCAGGTCAGCAGTTGAAGAGCCTCCAGAAGGGTCTTAACATCGTTGATGGTGCAAAGGTTTACGTGAAGTAAAAGACAAACTAGCCCCTCTCCCGTCCCCCCTCAAGGGGGAAGCTCAAAGGGAAGGGAATATAGATTAAGGTGCTCAGGCAATAATGTCTGGGCACTTTCTTTATGTATGCACATTGTTTATTAACAGCCCACACCCCTCTGGCTGTTCGTACGCTCCTTGCGTACTGGTTGTACGTTCCTTGCGTACTCGGCGTACGCTCCCTGCGTACTGTGAGTACGTAACTGACGAACAATTCTTCGTACTCTTTCTTGGCCTGAAAGAAAGACGTGTTTATGTTACAAAAAACAGGCAAATTGATAGGTGTAGATTACAAAAGGGGGTGGAAAGTAAGGAATTTTTACAAATTTTATAACTTTTGTTACATACCTTATATTATTTATAATAATAACGCACTATCTTTGCACCGAAAATAAATCGTACAATCGGAACCAGTTAAATAAACCGGCAAACAGACGACGTTACGAACCAAAAACCTAAACAAAGACAAAAAAGAAATTAGAGTTATTCAACCTAAATATTAATTTTTTAAATTCAAATCGTATGAAGAAATTTTTTACATTAATTGCAGTTGCACTCGTTGCTTTCAGCGCTAGTGCAGAGGATGAAGTGTTAGTTGATTTCATCGGAGGTTTTGCCAATGACAAAATGTTCAACAAATCTTCTAACGACGATGCTGATTTGATGTCTCACTTCAAGTCTACAGAGTGGATTGATGGAGCACAAGTTGCAGTAGCTCAGTCAAGAGTTGTTAAGGATCCTAATGACGAAGGTATGAGTGACCGTTTGGCTAACTGGTGTATTCAAGTAAGTTCTCGTACAGCTCCTGTTAATGAAGAAACTGGCGAGGTAGAAAGCACTAACCCTTGGGAATCTCAGTTCTTTATCACACTTCCAGGTACAGAACTTGAGGCAAATAAGAAGTATGTCTTCACAATGCGTATCAAGGCTGATAAACCAGCTAAGGGTTCTACTCAGACTCACACAACTCCAGGTTCTTATAAGCAGTGTCCTTCTCTGATTAGTTATACTCCAGAAGGTGAATCTTCAGCTACATCAGACTTGAACTTCACTACTGAATGGCAGACAATCAAAGTTGAGGCTACAGTTGCTTCAAACCAGGCAGGTGCTTCTACAATTGCTATCAACCTTGCAGAGTCTAAAGAAGCTAACAACTACTATTTCGATGATATCCAGTGGTCTATTCCTGTTCCAAAGGTATATGAGTGGGTGAACATTTATGAAAACGATGGTACAGATCTTTCTACTGTTTCTGTTAAGTACTTTAGAAACTACACAGATGAAGCAAAGAGTGTAGATGGTGCAATTGTTGTAACTAGCCTTGATCCAGAAAAGGATTACACTGGTACATACTATTATTCTGATGATGCTGACACTGAAGAGCAGCCTGCAGTTCTTGGCCGTGACTGGGATACTCAGTTCTTGATTTCTCTTCCAATGCCTCTGGAAGCAGGTCAGAAATTTAAATTCTCTATGAAGTATTGGGCAGACAAAAATGCTAATACTAATACTCAGGCTCACTCAGCTGCTCCTGCTCCTGGATTTATTGAGGGCGCAAATCACAGCGGTGCTGGAACATATCTATGGTACTCACTTGCAGGTGATGTGGCATTCACTACAGAACCTCAGACAAAAGAGTGGACTGTTACAGTTCCTGATAATGCAGCTGGTATGCAGGCAATTTGCTTCAACCTCGATGTTTTGAGAGAAGTTAACAACTACTACTTCGATGACATCGTAGTATATGTAGATCAAGATAATGTTCCAACTGCTATCAACTCATTCAAGGCTGAAAAAGCTGCTAAGACTATCTACAACGTAGCTGGTCAGCAGATTAAGAGCCTCCAGAAGGGTCTCAACATCGTAAACGGTGAAAAAGTTTACGTGAAGTAAAAAGACTACTAGCCCCTCTCCCGTCCCCCCTCAAGGGGGAAGCTCAAAAGGGAAGGGAATAGAGAATATCGATAAAGGTGCTCAGGCAGAATGCCTGGGCATCTTTTTTTGTGGTCCTAATAGGGTAGCAATTGTTCCCCCTAAGGGTAACAAAAATTCCCCTTAGGGGGAACAATTATGTCGTTTGGAAAATTATTTGCTGAAATGTTTGGTGGTTAGGGGTAAAAAGTGTAACTTTGCAAGGAGAATGTGTAATACCAAATCAGAAAAGAAAATGAAGAAGTACTTAATGTTTGTTGGCAGCGCTGTGCTGATGCTGGCGCTTACGAGTTGTGGAGGAAACACAAACGGTGGGAACACTGAGGCTCCACAAGAAGAAGTGATGAAGGATGTGAAGGCTCCCACATGGGAGAAGTTTGTCGTTGTGACACAGGAAGATGTGACAATTTACAAGGCTGCTGATGAGACCAGCGCAACGCGTATGGTGTGTTATGAGGATGCCGAGAGCGATATGGTGGACATCGTGCACAACTGGAGCGATGAGCCAGCACCCGCTGGGTATTTGCAGGAGTCGCTATTAGTGTATCCTGATGGAGTGTATCCTTGTTTAGGCGAGGAAGGTGACTTTTACAAAGTAGCTCTTTGTGGGTTGTATGACAAGGATGATGAAGTGGGCTATATTGCCAAGAGTGCTGCGCAGGAAATCAAGCCTGAACCGATTACCGATGCGATGGCATTCAACAAGAATTGTTCCTGGGCACATCTGCGCTACTTCCCTGATGGTAAATATAAGAATATGGTGATTCGTACGAAGTATGATGAGTTGGAGGGTGAGTGCATTAATATAGGTCGATTGATTGATGGAGTTGTGGCTCTTCCTGTAAAATACAATATCGATTGCTATGACAATACTGAGATTGACAGCCTACAGGTGTTTACTGAAGAATATGAGGGTGGGGAGTATATCTCGATGCAGTATCCGTCGAGTCTGAAGTATCATGACGATGTGGATTGTTCTCTTATCATGGACCTTGCAAAACTGTCGGACGAACAGGTGGATAAGCTGTATGGTCTCGTCGTCAAAGGTGAGCCTGAGTATGTGGAGTATTTGTATTTCTTCCCCACCATCGAATCGGAGTATGACCGTTTCCAGTCATTTTATGCTAAATAGGACGATATGAAAAGAATCAGTATCGCAGCAATGATGATGGGCATAGTGTGCTTCATCAGCTGCAACAACAATGGAACAACAGCCACAGAGACTGCTGATGATAGTACGGCTGTGGTAGTGAATGGTGTAGAGGAAGTGGTGGAGGATACTCCGCTGACTGTTGATGACCTCAACCTTAGCGATGACAATATCTTCACGGTTGTCTATGCTATCTCAGACGATGGATTTGTGAATGTGAGAGAGACTCCATCTGCCAAGGCCGCTATTCTGGATACATTGTGGATGATGTTTCACGGATTGGGTAATGGGGTGCTGATAGAGGATCAGGTAGGTTGGTCGAAAGTTCAGGTTGGTGAGCATGTGGGATGGGTGAACAACAGATATATCGACTACCAGCGTTGGTATGATGGTGAAGGCGACTCTATTCTTGTTGCAGCCAAGGACCCAACACCGCTTTATGGCGAGAACTATGCTGACGAGGGCGACTATCCGCTCTTCACTACTGTGAAGAAAGGTACCATCCTGGCTGACGATTTCATCATCCACGAAGGCTATTACAACCTTCTTACAGGTCACGACTACATTTTTATTAAACTTGAGGATGCCCAGATTGTTGTGAAATAAAGCGTGTGATGCGAAGGCTTTGGCTCATATTCATGTGTGTCTATGGCATTGCTGGCTGGAGTCAGCAATTGCCAAGTGACATACAGTCCAGATTAGAACGTCTGGGCTTGGATATGCGACGGAGTCGATGGCATGTGCAGCAGAGTTTTCCAGAGCTTCAGATTTACGAGAATGCAAACAGCACTTGCTTCTTCATGGTGGCAACGACTGACTATGCTCGCTATGTACAGAACCCTGTACTGGCCTATAGCACAGAAAGCGGCTTTCATGCTACAGCATCGAGTTGGAAGGAAAACCTGATTTGTTCGTATCAGGAGCAGTTGCAACAACTGAAGGCGAAAGGTAGGCTGCCAGAAGCCAACAATCCCCTTTCAACGATGCTGCAGCCCATAGTACAAGTGGAGCGACTGACGAAAACTAAGTGGGGGCAAAATTATCCCTACAATGAACAATGCCCCTTGATTATTGCTCCTTACACCCATCAGCTGACTGGCTGCGTGGCAACAGCGATGTCGCAACTGATGTACTATCATCAGTATCCCCTGAAGGGTAAGGGACGCTATGTGGGAGGCACAGAACGCCAGCGGGTTGATATCTTGTTTGATAATATCAGTCCCCAGTGGAATGCTATGCTGCCAGAATATTCCACACTGCGCAATAGTAATCAAAACATCGAACCGATTGCCCAGTTAATGAGCGTGAATGCCAAAGCAGTTTCATCAGATTTCAGAATCTCCGATACATCGTCAGATCATTTGGCAGCACGAACCGTATTGGTGAATTATTGGAACTACGCACCCTCCTGTAAGTTTATCCGTAGCGAACAGCAGACGGTCTTAATGGCAATGATCAATCAAAACCTCGACAACCGCTTACCTGTCTTGGTGACTGGAGGCGAGCATTCCTTTCTCTGCGATGGACGCAATGGAGACTTCTACCATTTCAACTTAGGTTGGCGAGGGGATGCCAATGGATATTATCGCTTCATGGTAGATGACAAAGTGGATGAAGACCTATTGGAAACGCCTATCATGCAGGAAATTGTGTGTGACATCCGTCCCTGTCGCGAGA
Source organism: Bacteroidaceae bacterium (assembly GCA_017529865.1). Lineage (GTDB taxonomy): Bacteria > Bacteroidota > Bacteroidia > Bacteroidales > Bacteroidaceae > Colivivens. The sequence continues at coordinate 113,782 of JAFXNA010000006.1, read as the reverse complement.
ACAGGGATGCCAGATTAGCGCTGACACTTCCGAAACCAGGTTTGCTGGCAACCGTCATCGCCAACCAATCGATACCAAAGGAGCAAGTGACGAGGCTGAAACTGTCAGGCCTCTTGAATGGCGATGACATCGCTTTGTTGCGCAGAATGGCTGGAGCTACAGACGAATGGAACAGAGAAGCTGTCAGCATCAGCAATGAGGATGCACGATGGACAGGACAATTGGCCTTCCTGGACCTTTCGGATGCTACTTTTGTGAAGGATGATAAACAGCCGTATCTACGTATTAAAGCTAAGACAGGACGATTCAATTGGCAACTCAAGGACTATGTGGTGGATGAAATGAGTGATGCCGAATATCGCAAGTTCATCAAACGATATGTAGGTCATGGAGATGGCTATAGTTATGTGGAATATGCAGGCGAACGCTGTATGGAGTTCTACTTGTTGCCTCGAACCATTGCTCCAATGATGTTCTTTGATTGCCAGAACCTGCGAGACATCATTCTTCCAAGTAATACCAAGAAGATCCTGGGTAGTGCCTTTCAATGGTGCAATGCTCTGACGATAGTAGATTTGCCTGCGTCTGTAAAGGAAATCGAAGCGGGCGCTTTTGCTGAATGTTATTTGTTGGAAGAAGTGCGTGTGAAGACAGTTCCAACGGAAACTTGTCATCATGTGTTCCCCTTCAAGAGACTGGGGCAATATGGGCAATTCATAGAGAATAAACATCAAGGGATCTTCGATGGAAACAATAAGGTGACTTGTCGGGGATTGTTGAAAGATGGTGTAGTGTTAACGTCTATAAAATATAAAAAGGTGTTGTAACAATTACTAATTGTTAACGTTTTTTGTTTTTTATTGGAAAATATTTTGTGATATAACAAAAAAACAATATCTTTGTGCCACGAAATGTAATTTTTTAATAAAAAGCTTTTTATGAAAAGAACTAAACTTACTATCATCATGGCAGCAATAGCATTCTTTGGCTGCCAAGCTCTTTCTGCACAGGAATGTACAGGAGAATGTCAGGAATTAGGTTACAGACCTTATCCACATGGATTTATTCAACTGCAGGGCGGAGTAGGAACTACGTTGACTGATGTGGAGTTCACAAAACTGCTTAACCCAACAGCAAGTATTGGCGCAGGTGCATGGTTCGGACCTTCAGTCGGTGCCCGTCTGCATGTCAATGCTTGGGAGTCAAAGGGTGGTTTCAAAACTGCTGGCGACCCATTGAAATACAATTACAACTATGTGAATACCAATGCCGACCTGATGTTGAATGTGATTAATCTGTTCTCTCAGAAGAAATACCACAAGTTCAATGTAATTCTCATTGGTGGTATTGGCTTGAATTACGCATGGAAGAACGATGAGTTCCACCAGTTGCTGAACACCTACACACCAACAGTCGATATTTCAAATGCATGGGGTGAGGGTACTTCTCGCAAGCAGTTGCTCAGCCACAATATCCGTGCAGGTTTATTGTTTGACTTTAATATTGCTAAGCATTGGGGCGTAGGCATTGAAGTGGATGCAAACTCACTCGATGACCGCTTTAATTCTAAGTTCACAGATGCTGACGACTGGATGATTACAGCACAGTTGGGTATCACTTATAAGTTCGGTTTCAAGGCTCCTCACGAGAAGAAGCAAGAACCAGTGAAGCCTGTTCAGGCTGTACAGCCAACTCCAATTGTACAGACTCAGACCGTGAGACCAGTTGAACCAGTGAAGGCACCAGAACCAGTGAAGGCACCAGAACCAGTGAAGGTGGTTGAAGAACCATATCGCGATGTATTGTTCTATGCAATCCGTGATTCCGAGATTGATCCAGAGTCTATCATTACCGCAGCCGCTGCATGGTGCAAGAAGTATCCTAACAAGACTGTTACAGTTAGTGGTTATGCTGATAAGGGTACAGGTAATGCAAAACTCAATATGATGTACTCACAGCAGCGTACCAACAAGGTTGTTGACATGCTGAAGAAGAAGGGTGTGCCAGCAAGCCAGATTAAGTCTGCTGCTTATGGCGATACCGTTCAGCCATTCTCAGAGAATGATAAGAACCGTTGTGTAATTATTGAAGGAAAATAAAAAGTAAAGTATCATGAAAAAGTATTATTTTGGATTATTAGCAACTGTAGCTATTTGTGTAGCTGCGCTGTTTGCTGCCTGCAGCAGTGATTCAAAGGAAGAACCTATAACCGATCATGCCGCAGGAGAGTTTAAGATTGTCAATGCTACTAGAGGAAATGCTGTATTGGAGAATAACTCTGTAGAAATCTATAAGGGTGATGTGTTGAAGATTCAGTTTGATTCAAAGTATAAGAAGGACTTCAAGAAAGACTACACCGTGACTGTAGGTAAAGATAAGTATACGATTGAAAACAATGAATTTATCGTTAACACAGGTGACGAAACCTATACTTTCAATTTGAACGCATCGTTTGATGAGGGTGATACCCACCTTTCTGCCAGTCAAACGATTAAAATTCAGCAGAAGTATAAGGTGAGCGTACCTTATGTATTGTATATCACAGAAGATCTTACCAAGTTAGTAAAGGTGAATGTTGATTTCAGTAATGAAGCAGGCAAGACTTATCCAATGGAAGATCTGCCTAATTACAGAACAGAAGAACATAAGGATGTTTACACATACGTAGATGGTGGTTTCACTTACTACACCTTTAACAAGCCAGAAGCAGAATCATATGCAGAGCATGCAGGCCCATTGACAGCTAATACTGTTCCTATGTTGGTTCTCGATATCCCTTACTATCGCTTTGGTATCGACACAGAGGTGATTTTGACTTATCAGCAGAAGGCAGACGTAGAAAACCATGACTACAATATCGGGCGTAGTTTCGAGCGTAAGAAAGCAACCATCGTTTCTCCAAAGGAGGATGCGAACGATAAGGACTGGAGATACACAGTGCCTATGTTTACAGGCGAGCAGATGACGAGCAAGGAGACGAAGGACTATATCGCAAAGCTCATCAAAGAAAAAGATATTATTAAGCTTCGCATCGATGTTGATGGTAATGTTACTGAAAGAAACTAATTGGTTAAAAAAAATAAGGTGTCGATTTCGACACCTTATTTTTTGGTAAATAATGTTTATATCCTCATGAACATATGTTCATAGGTCAAAGAACATATGTTCCTCGGCTCACGAACATATGTTCACAAAAAAGAGCCTCGTTTCTGAGACTTTTCTGGGTGGAGGGTGGGATTCGTTTGTAATAATTGGCTACGCCGATGTCTCCTCCACAAAAAAAAGCCTCGTTTCTGAGACTTTTCTGGGTGGAGGGTGGGACTCGTTTGTAATAATTGGCTACGCCGATGTCTCCTCCACAAAAAAAGCCTCATTTCTGAGACTTTTCTGGGTGGAGGGTGGGACTCGAACCCACGACATTCAGAACCACAATCTGACGCTCTAACCAACTGAACTACATCCACCATGATGCTCTCATTTCTGAAAGCGAGTGCAAAGGTACGAAATATTTTTGATTTACAATTGCTATATCAGCATTTTTTTTCATAAATCATCAAAAAAACATCCCTTTGCTTATGAAAACCACTCTTATTTATAGAATTCTTTCTTTCCTGCTGATAATGTGTTCTTCATCAGCGAACAAATGGTCATTGGACCTACACCACCGGGAACAGGTGTAATGAACGAACATTTTGGGGCTACATTGTCGAAGTCGACATCGCCACAAAGACGGAATCCACTCTTACGGGTCGCATCAGGAACTCGAGTGGTGCCAACATCGATAATCACAGCACCTTCTTTCACCATGTCAGCTGTGACAAAATGAGGTTGCCCAAGGGCAGCAATGATGATGTCGGCCTTCAGACATTCTTCTTTGATGTTAGCTGTATGACTATGGCAGACTGTGACGGTGGCATCGCCAGGATATCGTTTCTGCATCATCAGTTGAGCCATTGGTTTACCTACGATGTTTGAGCGACCTAAGACAACACAATGCTTGCCGCTTGTTTCGATGTTGTAGTACTTGAAGAGTTGCAGAATGCCGTTGGGCGTAGCGCTGATGTAGCAAGGAAGGCCAATCGCCATACGACCTACGTTGATAGGATGGAATCCATCCACGTCCTTGCGATAATCGATTGCCTCGATAATCTTCTGCTCAGAGATATGCTTTGGCAAAGGAAGTTGGACAATAAACCCATCGACATCAGGGTCGTTATTAAGTTTGTCAACCTGAGCCAGTAATTCAGATTCGGTCACATCATCTTCGTAACGAATCAGTGTGGAAGTGAACCCACATTGCTCGCATGAGAGAACTTTATTATGGACATAAGTTTCACTACCTCCGTCGTGTCCGACAAGGATGGCTGCAAGATGAGGCCGCTTTCCTCCTGCATGAAGAATTTGTTCAACTTCCTGTGCTATTTCTTGTTTGATAGCCGTAGCTACTGCTTTTCCGTCAATGATGGTCATAGTTTTTTTGTTTTTTATTGGCTTATAGGGCTAATGGACCTAATAGGCCTTATGGTTTATTATTTTCTTGGCATGTTGCGCATGAGGTTGCCGAACTTGTTTCCTGTCATCATCTTCATCATCTTACGCATCTGCTCGAATTGTTTAGTGATGCGGTTCACCTCATCTATACTATTTCCGCTACCTTTTGCAATACGAGTGCGGCGGCTTTGATTGATACAGTCGGGATGCTCACGTTCGTAAGGTGTCATCGAACTGATCATTGCTTCTACCTTCTTGAAGGCATTGTCATCTATATCAAGATCTTTGATTTGTTTGCCGACTCCAGGAATCATAGAAGCTAAGTCTTTGATGTTACCCATCTTTTTGACTTGCTGAATCTGACTGAGAAAATCGTTATAGTCGAATTTGTTTTTCTTGATACGTTGTTCCAAACGTTTGGCTTCTTTCTCGTCGAACTGCTGTTGTGCACGCTCTACCAGACTGACGATATCGCCCATGCCGAGAATACGGTCTGCCATACGTGAAGGGTGGAACACATCCAGAGCTTCCATTTTCTCGCCTGTACCCACAAATTTGATAGGTTTGTCGACTACCGTGCGGATAGAAAGGGCTGCACCACCACGTGTGTCACCATCAAGTTTGGTAAGGATAACACCATCGATCTCCAGACGTTCATTGAATATCTTTGCGGTATTGACAGCATCCTGACCGGTCATTGCATCAACGACAAGGAGTGTCTCATCTGGATTGCAGGCTGATTTGATTTGCTGAATCTGCAACATCAGTTCCTCATCGATAGACTGACGACCGGCTGTATCGACAATCACGGTGTCGTATCCTTTCGCTTTTGCTTCAGCAATAGCTTTTTGGGCAACAAGAACAGGGTCTGTTGCACCTAATTCCATGTAGATAGGTACATTGACTTGTTCGGCCAAGACTCGTAGTTGCTCCATTGCTGCAGGACGGAAGGTATCGCAGGCTGCAAGCAAAGGCTTGCGATGTTGTTGGTTTTTGAGTAAGAGTGCCAGCTTTCCACTCATGGTCGTTTTACCAGCACCATTCAAACCTGCCATCAAGATGACTGCTGGACGATTGGTAAGGTTCAACTCAGTGGCTTCACCGCCCATGAGTTCCGTCAGTTCGTCGTGGACAATCTTCACCATCAACTGACTTGGCTTCACGGCTGTTAACACATTCTGACCAAGTGCTTTCTGTTTCACTGTATCTGTGAATGTCTTTGCAACCTTATAGTTAACATCGGCTTCAAGAAGGGCCTTACGAACATCCTTGAGGGTCTCTGCAACATTTATTTCGGTGATTTTTCCTTCACCTTTCAGTATCTTAAACGACCGTTCTAATCGTTCACTTAAATTTTCAAACATGTTATATATTATGTCTAATGTTAAATATCAAATGTATAAAAACTATTTCTTAACTCCTTTGTAAATTAGAAAAGCAATGATGGCAATCACTAAAATGATGGCAGCGATGCCGATGATGTGACTATAGTGAGCAATGATGTCAATGAGCTGTTGCTTTGGCATCGTGCTGTGGAATGCATATCCAATGCCTACCAGAATGCTGTTCCAAACGGTTGCCCCAATGCATGTGTAGAGTAAGAAAGAAACAATCCTCATCTTGGCGAGGCCAGCAGGGATAGAAATCAGCTGGCGGATAGCAGGAATCATACGCCCTATCAGTGTAGACACCGCACCATATTTATCGAAGTACTTCTCTGCCTTTTCCACTTTCTCTGCATCTATGAGGCACATGTGTCCGAATCGGCTGTTCGCAAATGCATAGACAATCGGACGCCCTAGGGTCATTGCCAGCAGATAGTTGATGAGCGCACCTATCATGGCACCAATCGAGCCGCAGGTAATCACCATAGCATACGACATCTCGCCTGTTTCGGCAGCCATATATGCAGCAGGAATCATGACTACTTCTGACGGAAACGGGATGAATGAACTCTCGATGGCCATGAACAGAATAATCCATCCATAGTTGAGATTCTCAAGTGCTCCGTTCGTAAGATTGAGTATAAGTTCTTCCATATTTCTGAATTCGGAGTGCAAAGTTAGTGATTTTCGGCGAAAAGTGAAATGTGAAAAGTGAAAAATATAACTATCATTTTGTTTTTTTACGAGTAATCACAAAAAAAACGTCAAATAGCAATTGTAAATCATAAATTATTCATAACTTTGCAGCCGCAATATGGGTAAGTCCTATACGGCCAGCTCCCTGTCAATCCTCCAGGGCTTGATCGCAGCAAAGGCAGCAGGTTGTAGCGGCGCGATGTAGTCAGCTTGCCCACCCCATAAGAAAGGAAGGCTCACACATGAGTACTTCCTTTTCTTTTTCAAGAGAAAGCAAAGAATCTGTCCTATATGCAACAAGCAGAAATCATCAAATCCAAGCGATTCGTCCTTCAAAAGAAGGATGAGCAATATCTGTATGTGGTTCCTGCAAAGGGTGGAGATGTCTGGCGTATGGATTATCATGTGAATTCACAGACAGAGGGGGCCGCTACTCTGTTAACAGAAGGAATGCAACTGAATGGTCTTTTGTGCCAGTTTGATGAAGAACAGCATTTGGTTGACGTAGATATGATTGTAGTCGAGCCGGATTTAATGATTGATGTGACCGCCCTATGTGGGTGTATGAAGACGTATGGTGACTCGGCCTTGAATTATCTAATCAACAGGATTCGTCCTGATGAACAGACGAAATACATCTTGTTGGGAAATGTGGCAGGTCAGTTTCTCGATGATTGCGTGAATAAACCAGATATTACTTATTTGGAATCCATCCGTCATGCTTTCCGTCAGAATCTGTTGGGATTCACGACCTGTGATGGGGTTGATGCTGCTTTCTTCAAAGAGTGTGAGCGTCAGTTCCGTAATATTCAGTTGATTGTGAATCAAATGCATGCCGACCCCAATTTTATGGGTATGGAGGCAGGTGTACAACTCGAACCCTCGTTCTTCTGTGAGGCGATGGGCATCCAAGGCCGATTTGACTTCCTTCAGGTTGATTATAAGAATTTGATTGAGTTGAAATCGGGTAAGTGGGATACTTTCTTGCAAACAGCCAAACGTGAACATATTGCACAGATGTTGCTGTATAAGGAGATTCTCTATTACAATCTCGATATTCCTCAACAGTCTATCAATGGTTATCTATTGTATTCTAAATACCCACTTTTGATTGAACAGCGGTCAGATACAGCAACGATTCATCAACTGATGCAACTTCGAAATCAGATTGTGATGATGGAACGTCAACTGAAAGAGGGTGGGGCATCTCACTATCTTAGTCAGTTGCAAGCCGAAGATCTTAACGTTAATCATGTGGAGGGCAAATTGTGGACTGATTATAACTTGCCGGAATTGCGTGATGTGTTGCGCCCGCTTCAGCAGATGGATGCGCTGACTGCTGATTATTTCTATACGTTCTTTACGTTTGTGGAACGTGAGCAGTATCAGCAGAAAGTTGCAGATTCGGCACAATCTGACCGTGCGATGTCGAATCTCTGGAATGTAGATGCGGAAACTAAGTTGCAGAATGGGGATATCGTCTATGATCTTAGGCCGATTCATGTAGAGTTGTCGCTGATAGAAATGCAATTACCTGACGAAGGATTTCCATTCCGCGAAGGTGACTCAGTGGTACTCTATCGTCGAGAGGATAACCACGATACAGCTGTGAATCGTCAGGTGTTCCGTTGTACAGTAGGTGCATATGACACCCATCGTGTGGTACTTCATCTAAAGAATCCACAACATAATCCACGCTTATTCGCTTTTTCAAACCGTTTTGCCATCGAAGCTGACTACATCGATTCTACCATGCGAGCACAGTATCATGGACTGTATGCGTTGCTGACAACCCCAGCAGATCGTAGGGAGCTGTTGTTGTGTCAGCGTAAACCGATGGTGGACAAAACATTACAATTGAAAGGGCATTATTTAACCAAGGAAATAGACCGCATTGTGTTAAAAGCCAAACAAGCACAAGACTATTTCCTCTTGGTGGGACCTCCTGGCACAGGAAAGACCTCAGTGGCGTTGCGGTCGATGGTGGACGAATTCCATCAGGAAGGTAAGTCATTGCTATTGTTAGCTTACACCAATCGTGCTGTTGATGAAATCTGTGAGATGCTGGGTGACCATGACTATATCCGCATCGGACGTGAGCAGACGTGTGCTCCTCAGTTTCGTTCACACCTTATTAATTATATGGTAGGCGATGATGTACGTCGAGATACTGTGCATCAGATGATAGATGTTGCTAATATTGTGGTTGCAACTGTCAGTGCGATGACTTCTGCAAGACATCTGTTTGGCATCAAACAGTTCGATGTTGCTATCTTTGATGAGGCTTCTCAGATTTTGGAACCTCAGATTCTGCCATTGTTGTGCCATCATGTCAACGGGACATTGTCCATTCGTAAGTTCATCATGATAGGTGACCACAAGCAACTTCCTGCTGTAGTAGTGCAAGATGTGAAGCAGTCGGAAGTCCATTCGGAGCAACTATGTCGCATCGGCCTTAGAAATTGTCGCAACTCACTATTTGAACGACTCTTTACGGTGTGTGCTCGTCAATCGGGTATTGTTGCTACGCTGACTCATCAAGGACGTATGCATCCCGAGATAGCCGATTTTGTTAGTAAATTGTTCTATGGAGGCCAACTGCATATCGTGGGTCTGCCGCATCAGATGGCATCACTTGACTATCCGACCTACGATGCGGATGAACAGTTGGTGGCTACCCATCGTGTGGCTTTTATCGATGTGCCTATTCCTCCAGTTGAAGAATGCCAATTTAAAGTCAACAGACTTGAAGCGGAGAAAATAGCAATGTTGGTACACTCACTTATTTCTGTGGCAGCTAAAAATGGAGAAACATTTAATCCCGTCAACCAGTTGGGTATCATTGTGCCTTTTCGTCGTCAGGTGGCTGCAGTGCGTTGTGCATTACATGATTTTGGTATAGCAGAAGCCGCCTCGATTATGATTGATACAGTGGAACGCTATCAGGGTAGTCAGCGTGATGTCATTCTTTTTGGCACCACTATTACATCGGCTTCTCAACTGGATATCCTTTCGAGTTTGGTGGAACTGGATGATTGTGTTATCGACCGAAAACTCAACGTTGCTTTGACGCGTGCCCGCAAGCAGTTGTTCGTTTTTGGCAATCGTCAGTTGTTGTCTCAACATGTGCTTTATGGACAACTGATTGATTATTTAGAGCAACGAAGTAGGGCAAAAAATCATAAATAATCTTAATATCTTTGTGTGTTTCGAGAATAATTCGTATTTTTGTCGCTCATATTATAAATGTAATCGCGAATTGTTATGAGACAACCATATAGATTGATGATACTCTGTGGCTTTATGTTAGCAACTCAGTTAGCATTTGCCCAGAAGAACACAGTAGGCCAGTACACCTTCAAGGATGGCTCCATTTATAATGGACAGCTTACTAATGGGAAGCCCAACGGACGTGGTAAGACGGTGTTCCTCACAGGTGACACATACGAAGGAGAGTACCTGAAAGCCAAACGTCATGGTGAGGGAACTTATTCGTTTGTGGATGGAGAAAAGTATGAAGGCTCTTGGGTGAACGACCATCAACACGGACATGGAGTTTATGTCTTTTCCAATGGAAACAAGTATGAAGGTCTGTGGTATACCGATTATCAGGAAGGTCAGGGAACAATGACCTATCACAATGGTGATAAGTATGTTGGCGAGTGGCATCAGGATATGCGTGAAGGTGAAGGAACTTATACTTGGGCGAATGGCGCTTTCTATCGAGGTTCGTGGGTAGGCGACAAAAAGAATGGTAAAGGACTGTTTGATTGGGCCGATGGATCGACCTATTATGGTGATATGAAAGATGATATGCGTGAAGGCTATGGCTCGTACAACTATGCCAATGGTGATGTCTATAAAGGGCAGTGGAAGAATGATATGATGGATGGAAAAGGCATCTATACTTTCAAGAACGGTGATAAGTACGAGGGTGAGTATGTGGTTGGAAAACGCCATGGTCAGGGCATCTTCACTTATTTGGATGGAAACCGCTATATGGGTTCATTTAAGAACGGCATGATGGATGGTTTCGGTACATATACTTGGGCCGATGGTTCAGTTTACGAAGGCTATTGGGCAGAAGACCAGCAGCAAGGTCGTGGTAAGTATACCAATAAAGAAGGAGATGTGTACGATGGTGGATGGTTGGCTGGCGAGATGCATGGCGAAGGTGTGCTGCGTATGAAGGACGGATCAAAGTTCAAGGGTATCTTCAGCAATGGAAAGAAAAACGGAAAGTGTGTGGAAGAAGATAAGAATGGCGTCCGCTTCGAAGGTACTTATGTCGATGATTTGCGCGATGGCGCATTTGTGGAGAAAGATCGTAATGGAGCGGTTATCCGTAAAGGTTATTATAAACGAGGTGTAATTGAAGTAACAAACCAATAAACGATGATTATTGATACATTAGCGAACCTTGGAAAGTATGTGGCAATGAACCCATTGTTCCAAGATGTGGTAGATTATATCAAAAGCAATGATTTAGCATCTATGCCTGGTGGTAAGGTTATCATCAAGGGTGATGATCTTTATGCCAACTTTACTGTGGCGAAAGGAAAGACCAAGGATGTAGCAAAGTTGGAGTCACACGATGTGATGATAGACATTCAGATACCGTTCAACGTGCCTGAGTCAATGGGTTATACGCCTCGTGCCGATTTGCCAGAGCAACCCTATAACGCAGAGAAGGACATCACGTTTTACGATGGGTTGGTACAACAGTATATAACTATCCAACCAGGTATGTTTGTCATTTTCTTTCCGCAGGATGCACATGCACCTTGCATAAGTGAGGCTCCTGAAATCCAGAAAGTAATCTTCAAAGTGAAATACTAAGTGTGCAGTCTTCTGACCGCTATTTAAATCCAATTAGACTATGCCTAAGAAAAGTGTTAAGACAACAGAGAGAATAGGTCTCGTCAAGAATGACCCATGGCTTGAACCTTACGAGGCCGCCATCGTGGGTCGTCATGAACATGCATTATACAAGTTAAATGAGTTGACCAACAATGGCAAACAGTCATTGTCAGACTTTGCTTCTGGTTACCTCTATTTCGGACTACATCACACCGACAAGGGATGGGTGTTCCGTGAGTGGGCACCAAATGCCACAGAGATATATCTTGTGGGTGATTTCAATAGTTGGACAGAGTTGGCTCCCTATCAGTTGAAACCAAAGAAAAATGGCGTGTGGGAAATCAACCTGCCAGATCGAGCGATGAAGCATGGCGACTTGTATAAGCTGCGCGTCCATTGGAATGGAGGTGAAGGAGAACGTATTCCCGCCTGGACCAATCGTGTGGTTCAAGATGATGTTACTAAAATTTTCTCTGCACAGGTGTGGGCACCCGAAAAAGAGTACAAGTGGAAGGTAAAGAAATATAAGCCCAATACTTCACCGCTCCTTATCTATGAATGTCACATCGGTATGGCACAAGATGCCGAGAAGGTGGGTACCTATACTGAATTTAAAGAAAATGTCCTGCCACGTATCATTCGGGATGGGTACAACTGCATACAGATTATGGCGATTGCCGAACATCCTTACTATGGAAGTTTCGGTTATCATGTCAGCAATTTCTTCGCTCCTTCGAGTCGTTTTGGTACACCCGAGGAACTGAAGGCGTTGATTGATGAGGCTCATCAACATGGCATAACCGTCATTATGGATATTGTCCACTCTCACGCAGTGAAGAACGAGATGGAGGGCTTGGGCAATTTTGCTGGCGATCCTTGTCAGTATTTCATGCAAGGAGGCCGACGTGAACATCCTGCATGGGATAGCCTTTGTTTTGACTATGGTAAGAACGAAGTGATACATTACCTCTTAAGCAACTGTAAATATTGGCTTGAAGAGTTCCATTTCGATGGATTCCGCTTTGATGGTGTAACATCTATGCTTTATTATAGTCATGGATTGGGTGAGGCTTTCGGTGGGTATGGAGATTACTACAATGGTCATGAGGATGATGAAGCAATTGCATATCTCACATTAGCCAATCAGCTGATTCATGAAGTGCATCCAGGTGCCATCACAATTGCTGAGGAGGTAAGTGGTATGCCAGGTCTGGCAGCACCGTTCGAAGATGGTGGATATGGGTTCGACTATCGTATGGCGATGAATATCCCCGATTATTGGATTAAAACTATCAAGGAACTTAAGGACGAGGACTGGAAACCATCTTCTATGTTCTGGGAACTGACCAATCGTCGTGCTGACGAGAAAACGATTTCTTATGCAGAGAGTCATGATCAGGCATTGGTGGGCGACAAGACCATTATCTTCCGGCTGATTGATGCCGATATGTATTGGCATTTCAAGAAAGGCGATGAAAACTTCATGGCTAATCGTGGTATTGCACTTCATAAGATGATACGACTTCTGACAGCCTCCACCATCAATGGTGGTTATCTGAACTTCATGGGAAATGAATTCGGACATCCAGAGTGGATTGACTTCCCACGCGAAGGAAACGGTTGGAGTCATAAATATGCCCGTCGTCAGTGGAACCTTGTCGATAATCACGACCTTTGCTATCACTATTTGGGAGACTTCGATAGTGCAATGATTCATCTTATCGGTGGCGTGAAAGGTTTCCAGAAGACAAAGGTGCAAGAGATATGGCACAACGATGGTGATCAGGTATTGGCTTATACACGTGGAGATCTACTCTTTGTCTTCAACTTCAGTCCTGACAAGTCGTTTACAGACTATGGGTTCCTGGTCAAGGAAGGCTCGTACCGAGTGGTGCTCAATACCGATTCCGATGCCTTTGGAGGAAACAACTTGACGGACGATTCTATCGAACATTTTACAATTTCCGACCCATTATACCTCAAGCAGCATAAGGGTTGGCTGCAGCTCTACATTCCAGCCCGTACTGCAATGGTGCTGAAGAAACAATGAATTATAACAACCCCATACCATCAACCATCAGTAACGTCATCCGATTGTTTACTGTCGTGCTGTTTGCGCTGTTCAGTTTTCTTTATCTGTTCAGCCTTCAGTGTGATGTGCTGGCCGAGGCTCAGTATGTTTTCTCGGGTGGTGTGACGAGTTATTCCCGTTTTTGGGGTGCGCTGATTATCACAATGATTTTGTTAGGTGTACAATATGTGGTGGCGCGATTCACAAAATTGACGGGTCGATGGTATGCATTGACGTTCTTCCCCTCTTTCTTGTTGTTGGCATTCCTTACCAGTCTCAATCGAGCAGTTATTGCTGATTTTTCGTTGCATCAGTGGGTGTGGGCACTCCCATTGCTCATTGTCGCTTTCGGTGTTGTTCTATACATTCGTCATAAGTTACCAGATGAGAGTATCAATGAGGGTGATTATTGTCTCTCACGCTATCTGTGGCCTAACTTCTTGTCGCTGTTTATCATGATGGTATTGTGTGGAGCCAATGCTTCTGCCGATGATGTGTATATGTACGAACTGAAAGCCGAGCGCCTGTTGCTTGAGAAAGATTATGAGGCTGCCAGTCGGGTAGGGGAGAAGTCTTTGGAAACATCGCCTCGGTTGAATGAACTGCGCTTGTATGCATTGGCACAACAGGGATTGTTGGGTGAGCATCTTTTTGATTATCCGCAGCCTTATGGAGACCAGTCATTGCTGCTGATGGACGACACCCTGAGTCGCCTGCATCGTTTTACCAGCAAGGACATTCAAGCGTCTCTGGGCGCTTGGGCCAATCCGTCAGTCACCACATTCCGACAATATGTTGATCTGCTGAAGCACAATTCGTCGACACGTCATAATCCTATGTTGGCCGATTATGTGTTGTGTGGACATCTGTTACGGAAAGACTTGCGTGGATTCACACTCGATATTAAGAAGTATTACGATTTATCCTCCCCTGAAAAGGTAATGGAACTCCCCAAAGCCTATCGTGAGGCGATATTATTACAAGCGAAGGCGATTGGCCGAGATTCGCTCAATGCGTTTGCTGATACACTGATGTTGGCAGCCTATCGAGACTATTGCGACATTAGGAATTCCGAAGAAAAAGAGATTGTTGTTAACAACCGACTACGCCGCAATTATGGCAATACATTGTGGTGGCACATTGATAATTAGTTGATAGTTGAGAGATTAGAGAGATATATGAATAGAAATTTTACGATAATAGGTTTGTCCATTGTGATGCTCACATATATGTCGTGTGCAGAAAAATATGTGATTGAGGGAAACACGTCGCAGTATTTTCTCGATGGGACTGTGGCCTATATCAAGCAGTTTGAGATGGGGTCCGATGATGTCGACTTCCGTGCTATTGATTCTTGCGAGGTACTTCATGGTAAGTTCGATATGACAGGAGCACTTGATTCTGTTATGATGGTGCGTCTTTATATGGGCAACGATAACTTCCCCATGGTACTTGAGCCCGGTAAAGTTACAATCAGCATTGCCGACAACATCGTTAAGATTGAAGGGACAGAACTCAATGAGCGCCTTTATACCTTCCTTTCTCAGCGTGATTCGCTCAAGATTATGTACGATGAATTGCCGAATCGTGAGAGCAAGATGTACCTCGATGGTTATTCCCAACAAGAGATATTCAATATCTTGGGTGAAGAAGAACTAAGGCTACAGCATGAAGTTGACCGCCTCGAAACCCAGTTCGTGAAAGACAACTACTACAATGTGCTTGGTGTCACATGGTTCCTGCGCCTTTGTTATGAAGCTCGCGACTACTATGGTTTCGTCACTACCACCCCACAAATCGATGAAATTTATATGCAGGCACCCGATGTGTTCAAGCGCAATAAGATGGTAGCCTCCTACATGAGCCAAGTAGACAATTAATTAGGCCATGCATTATGAAACTTTAGTTCGACGTAGTCAATTATGCATTATGAATTATGAATTAATCCTCTTCATTATCGCCGCCCTTCTCAACCTCATAGGGATTTTAGGCACCATTGTGCCTGCTCTGCCTGGTCCGCCTCTCAGTTTCGTGGGGATGGTGTTATGTTGTATTGCTGCTCCACATCCCATCATGATTGTCTTGACCGTCCTGATGTTTCTATTTGTGGTACTAGTCACCGTTCTCGACTTTGTTATTCCTGGGTGGCTCACCAATAAAGTTGGGGGATGTAAGAAAGCAACGTGGGGGGCGACTTTGGGCCTCCTTGTAGGTCTGTTCTATGCCCCTCTTGGCCTTATTGCAGGTCCGTTCTTGGGTGCCTTACTCGGAGAGTATCTCGATTGCCATAAGATTGAGCAGTCGTTCAAAGTTGCTGTCTATACGTTTCTCTCATTGCTTATCGGCACCCTCTTCAAACTTGCTACATGCATCGTTATCCTCGTCATGTGTATTGGCGATGCTGTATGGTATTATTTCTTTACATAAAACCATAGCAATTAGCTATTCGATAGGCGATTTTGCAGGAAAATGAGGTTATTTTTCACCAAAATAGCATTTTTTCACGATTTTATTCGCTTTTCTTGATAAAAAGACTTACTTTTGCACTGCTAATTAGTACTGATATCAAACGAGTGTGGTAATGAGTGTGAATTTAAAGTTGAGTAGAAGATACCTGATAAGCGGCATTTTGCTGTTGTTATCAATATTGCTGCCTGTTTGCCTATACGCTCAATCCGAAAACGTAGATAAAGCTTTAGAGAAAAGTCAATATCTGGTTGAAGGTGACCTTGGCTATGCAGAATTTATGGCGGCAGTAGCAAATATCAACAACGATTCATCGATGTATTATGCCGAGGCTCTTCGTCAGGTGGCAGAAGCGAATAATTACCCCTTGGCAAAAATCTACTACTACAAGATTCTCTCATCTATCTACCTTGATCGTGACTATAAGGATATGGCCATTGATGCCAGTCGTCATCAGGCAGAATTGGCGCAGCGATACGATTATCCCCTTCAGCTTTTTGATGCATACGACAAGATTGCCAATACGCTGATTATGCAGAACAAACTGGCTGAGGCTCGTGATGTGTTTTCAACTTTTGAAGACGGCCTGAAGGAGATGGTTATCAAGGTCGACAGTAATACCGAGCGACAGATGAAACTGCAGAAAGACCGTTCGGAGAGTAGTCAGGTAGTGCTGGTACTCTTCTTCCTCATGATTATGGGTCTGCTTGTGTCCATCATCTATTCGGCAGTGACTCACAACCGCAGTTTGCAGACTGTGAGCGACATGAAGACCATGTTTGTGCAGAACATGAGCCATGAGATACGTACCCCGTTGAATGCTATCGTGGGCTTCTCGCAGTTGCTTGCATTACCTGATGGGGTAGTGACCGAAGAAGAAAAAGCCAAATATGGCGAGTATATCATGACCAACTCCAACATGTTGACGATGCTCGTCGATGATATTCTGAACCTTTCAGATGTTGAGAGTGGAAACTATCGTGTGACATTGGCTCGAACCCAGTGTAACGCTCCTGTGGAGGCTGCTATGAAGACCGCCGAATTGCGAGTACCGGCAGGTGTGAATATGTATTATACCACAGAGGTTGACGATGACTTTACTATCGTGTCCGATGTACATCGTATACAGCAAGTATTGGTAAACTATATCACCAATGCATGTAAACATACCGCGGAAGGAGAAATTCACATCCATTGCTCGCTCAAGGAACGTCCTGGCTATCTGACCTACTCCGTTGCCGATACAGGTGAAGGAGTACCCGAGGATAAGGCCGAAGAGATATTCGAGCGATTCACCAAACTCAATGCCTTTGCACAAGGTACGGGATTGGGACTCAGCATCTGCCGCATGATTGCCACCAAACTCAATGGTGTGGTGAGGTTGGATACAACTTACAAACGTGGTGCCCGATTCATCTTCCAGATTCCACTCAATCAAGAGTAAACAAAAACATCTGACTTTTCCTGATCTATTAACCTATTAAGCTACTAAGCTAGTTCTCTCCCCCTCGGGGGAGTTGGAGAGGGGCTATTAATCCATAACCTATAACCATTACAAATAAGCTTTTTTGCCCCCTTTTATGAACTGACAGATTTTAGACTGTTTTTAGGAGGGTATAATTTGAATCGATTCAATCGATCGAATGAATCGATTCGATTGATGAGTTGAATCGATTCAAAAAAAATAGCATAGAAAATGACGCTTCCATTATGCCAGTATCACACGACGTGAGAAATCTTCAGGTTTCATATTACGCAATTTCTCCACCTGGGAAAGCTTATGAATTCTCAGTTTCTCTATTGTCTTCAGCAATTTCTCTGAAGGCTTGTTGATAATCATCGTATCTTTTGTATACGTCATAATGAAATTCTTAATTTGTTTGCAAATTTATATCTTTTTTCGATATCCACCAACTATTTTCCCATATTTTTTCTTTTTCTTCACATATTTTCTTGAATCAAACTACAAAAAACAAGTATTTGTGAAGGAAAAACATCCGAATTTGCATAATTATCAATTGTCAATTGACTTGAAAAGTCTAAATTGCTAGCGTTCGGCAATAAAAACAAGCTTTTATTGCACTTTCTTAACCGCAATTTTGCTGAATTATGAATTAATTTAACTATCTTTGCACCGTCCATTCGGATATCCACAAGGGTTGAAGAGTGGGCGGACATATTGGAAGAAGCGTTAGCTTGTTGTTCTTGCTTTTGAAATTCGCCAAATTAAAAAAAGCACCAAGAGTAATAGCTGATGCTCACGTGTTTATCACGTGGGCTTTTACTCGTATATGGTGCAATGGTGTTTGGCGATACCTCAAAAGCGTAGACGAAGTAATTTGTCCACGTTTTTTATTGTGCATTAATCAAATCAAGTATTAACAATCAAAAACAGAATCAGTATGAAGACAAAGTTTTTCTTTTTGCTGGCAGCAATGCTGCTGAGCGCAAGTGCATTTGCACAGAGTGGTAACAACGAACCGTTGAAAGGTGATGTGAATGGTGATGGCAAAGTTGATGTGGCAGACATCAATGCCATCATTAAGATTATGAAAGATGGAGGAGGTACAAGTGAGGAGACAATATACTATTCATATGTAGGAACAGATACATCAAGTAAGTTAGTTGATATAGATACTGGAGCACTTAAATCTGATATTGCAACACAGATTAAGACAATGAGTGGAGTTAAAACATATACATCAATTCCATCATCATTAACTACAGGAGAAACTATTGTAGCAAATAGTTATGTTTATGTTATTGCTCCAACATCTACACTTAATAATGCTACAACTTATTTAGTTAATCAATCTAATATGAATATTGCTACAGAAACTCTTGGTACATTTACTATAGAATCAATTGAATATACAGTTAAATCTACACCATCAGAGGCATCAACAGTAGTAACAGCATGGAAATAAAAAAACAAGTATTAAATATGAAAAGATTATATATCATTATATTGGTGTTGGTAATGACAACAGCCAACAGCCGTGCTCAAAGCCTCTCTGTGGCAAACCTTGAAGCACAGGAAGGAGAACAGACAGAATTGGTTATCAGTCTTGCACAGGGAACTGCTATGACTGCCCTGCAATTCAACTTATCATTGCCCGAGGGTGTGACCTTGGCAGACGGTGAAGCCACCCTTGGTTCAGCTGCTAATGGCCATACGCTGAGTGTTCAGACACTCGATAATGGCGACCACTTGTTCATCCTCTACAACATGAACCTCAATACATTCAAGGACGGTGAGCTGCTGCGCATCCCTGTGAAGGCAGGCATTAAGGGTACATCAAACGGACGTCTCTACACCATCCGCGCAGCCACAGCAGATGCTGTAAGCTATACATGCAATGATGTCTCTTGGGAAATAACAACAGGCATTAATCATGTATCGTCGCCTAAGACCATCAAGTCGACCTATAACCTTGCAGGTCAGCAAACAGATGGTATGCAGAAGGGCATCAACATCGTGGATGGGAAAAAGGTAATGGTGAAGTAGAAACGTGGTTTCTGCGCTTGGTATGTTCAGCCGTTGTATTCAAGGAGTACAGCGGCTGTACTTCTTGGTTACAAAGTAGTGTTGAATAAAAGATTTATGCAACTAATGCGGCAGCTCCGAGCACTGCGGCATTACGGTCCATCAGTTCGGAGAGGAGGAACCGACACCTATTTCTATATATAGGCAACACTTGACGGTTGTAAGTGTCGATGAGTGACGGGAAGATGAACTCATGGGAGTGCATGGGTCCTCCGAAGAAGATGTAGGCTTCGGGGCTGCAGAAGGTGGTAATGTTGGCACATGCGGCTCCAAGGGTTTCACCAGTACGTCGGAAAGTCTCGATGGCCACTTCGTCGCCTTGCTTTGCTGCTTTGTAAATTTCCAATGCCGATAACTCTTTGACATTACTGAGGAGGGTAGGATGCCCTGCTTCAATCTGTTCCTGTGCCGTACGAACGATGCCACGAGCACTGCAATAGGTTTCCAAACATCCTCGACGTCCACAGCCACACTGACGGGCAGTCGGGGAGTTGTCGACGATCATGTGTCCCAACTCGCCTGCAAAGCCATCGCTGCCATACACAAGTCGCCCATCGACAACAATGCCGCTTCCCACACCTGTTCCCAATGTGATGACAACAAAGTGCTTCATACCACGTGCTGCTCCGTAGGCCATCTCGCCCATTGCTGCCGCATTGGCATCGTTGGTCATAACGACCTTCATGCCCAAACGCTCCGACAGCATCTGAGCCAAGGGCACTTTTCCTTTCCACGGAAGGTTGGGGGCCTCTTCGATAGTGCCTGTGTAGAAGCAGGCATTAGGCGCTCCGATACCCATACCTCCTATGAGCTGTTTGCCACCAACTTGTTCAATTAAGGGACTGACACACTGAACACAAGCATCGACAAAATCGTGGATGTCGGGAAAGGCTTGTGTCTTGATGGAATTCTCGCAAACGATGTTTCCTTTGCTGTCAACGATGCCAAAAACGGTGTTTGTTCCGCCGAGGTCAACACCAATTAGATACTGATGACTCATATTTTTCGTATTTCTTGTTGCAAATTTAAAAAGTTTTATGTTACTTTGCAAAAAAAATAGAAGAAAAAGATGATGAAATCAGTAATTATGTCAATCATTGCCTATTGTTGCACCCTTGCGATAACAGCGCAAGAGCCAATAAACATCGATTTGTGGCCTGACGGAATGCCCAACAGCAACGGTATCGATAAGTCGCCTTTCGACGATGCGCGTCAGAACTTCAAACCTTCTATTCGTGTTTACTTGCCTGAGAAATCGAAAGCAAATGGGAAGGCTGTGGTTTGTTGTCCTGGTGGTGGCTACACGCATCTGGCAATGGACCATGAAGGATATGACTGGGCACCATTCTATAACGAACTGGGTTTTGCCTACATTGTTTTGAAATACCGAATGCCACATCAGGTGACAGAGATCCCGATATCGGATGCAAAGGAAGCGCTGAGAGTAGTGAGGGAACATGCAAAGGAATGGAATATTGACCCAAAGCAGGTGGGTATTATGGGGTCGTCGGCAGGAGGTCATCTGGCTTCCACGATTGCAACCCATTCCACTCCTGAGACGGCTCCGGCTTTTCAGGTGCTGTTCTATCCGGTAATCTCTATGCAGGCAGGAGTGACTCACCAAGGTTCGCACGATGCTTTGTTGGGTAAGAATGCTACGCAAGCGATGAATGACCTTTATAGTAATGCCCAGCAAGTCAATCGTCAAACTCCGCCAGCTATCATGCTGCTGTCGGATGATGATGGGGCTGTGATTCCTCAGAATAGTGCAGACTATTATCTTGCACTGAAGAAAGCTGGTGTGAAAGCCTCGATGCATGTCTATCCGTCAGGGGGGCACGGATGGGGTATCCGTAGTAATTTCAAGTATCACGATAGTATGATGAACGATTTAAAAGATTGGTTGAAAACATTATGAAAATAGCAGTAATCGTGGCAATGCAGAAGGAGATGGCCAGTCTGTCGGCATTGCTCAACAACAGGAAAGAGGAAACAATCGATGGTTTCCACTATGTGACTGGCGAATTGGATGGACGAACGTTGGTTCTGCATCAGAGCGGTCTCGGAAAAGTGAATGCGGCGGTAGGAGCGAGCGAGTTGATACGCAACTATCGACCCGACTACTTGATTAGTTCGGGGTGTGCAGGAGGACTGGATTCCAAACTGAAAGTGATGGAAGTGATAGCCAGCACATCGACTGTGTATCACGATATCTTTGTTGGTGAAGCAGGGGAGGGCCTGGACATTGAACTTCCTTATCCGAGCGACACCTATTTAATAAATAAGGTAAGAGCTTTGAGTGAGACGTCAGCTACGAAGATTCACTTAGGACAGATTTGTACGGGCGACCAGTTCATTACCGAACGTGAGAAACTGGAGATTATCAAGCAGCGGTTCCCTGAAGGATTGGCCGTAGATATGGAGTCATGTGCCATTGCTCATACCTGTAAGATTTTTGGTGTGCCTTTCATTTCGTTCCGTATCATTAGCGATACCATCGGGGCGGAGATACAAGTGGATGAATACAAGAACTTCTGGGCCGAGATGGCTGATCATTCGTTTGGGGTCGTCAAAGCATTTATATCACAGCTTTGAGGAAGCGGACTTTCATATAATTGCCAAATACAAAGGTGAGATGCCTAAAGCGACATCTCACCTTATCGTATCTGACCTAGTCGGTCGAGGTGTGGTTGCTATCCTTCAATTGCTTCCAACTCCTTGCCTGTCAGTTTGGCTTGGATCTTAGCCTGGATTTCGTCAGCCAGTTCAGGGTTGTCCTCCAAGAGCTGCTTGACTGCTTCACGTCCTTGTGCCAATTTGCTATCTCCATAGCTGAACCAGCTTCCACTCTTTTTCAAGATTTCGAGCGATGTACCCAAATCTACTAATTCTCCGCTGCGTGAGATACCTGTGCCGAACATGATGTCGAACTCGCACTTACGGAAAGGAGGAGCTACCTTGTTCTTGACAATCTTTACCTTAACAGTGTTGCCGAGTACCTGGTCGCCATTCTTGATAGATTCTTTCTTGCGGATGTCGATACGTACGGAAGAGTAGAATTTCAGGGCGTTACCACCTGTAGTGGTCTCTGGATTGCCGAACATGACACCAATCTTCTCGCGCAACTGGTTGATGAAGATACAAGTGGTCTTGGTTTTGCTGATGGTAGCTGTGAGTTTGCGCAGCGCCTGGCTCATAAGTCGAGCTTGCAGTCCCACTTTGTTATCACCCATATCGCCTTCGATTTCAGCTTTTGGTGTCAGTGCTGCTACAGAGTCGATGACGATGATGTCGACAGCTGCCGAACTGATGAGCTGGTCGGCAATTTCGAGCGCCTGTTCTCCATTGTCGGGCTGAGAGATGAGGAGGTTGTTGATATCAACACCAAGTTTAGAGGCGTAGAAGCGGTCGAAGGCATGTTCTGCATCGATGAAGGCTGCAATGCCACCTTCCTTCTGGCACTCTGCGATGGCATGAATAGCCAGTGTGGTCTTACCAGAAGACTCTGGACCGTAAATCTCAATGATACGTCCTTTTGGATAGCCGCCTACGCCCAATGCTGCATTCAGACCGATGGAGCCGGTAGGGATGCAGTCGATTTTCTCGATATTTTCTTCACCGAGACGCATGATGGAACCATGTCCATAGTTCTTCTCGATTTTTGCCATTGCTGCTTGCAAGGCTTTCAGTTTCTCTTCGTTTGAATTTGCCATATTCTTATTTACTTTACTATTTACCATTTTGTTATTGTGCAAAGTTAGCAAATAATTATGAATTATGCATTATGCATTATGAATTATTATTTGTTTTTTGCGCTAAATTCTCTGCGCATCGTTCTCCATCGATGCCTGCGGATACAATGCCGCCTGCATAGCCAGCTCCTTCGCCGCAGGGGAACAGCCCTTTGAGGCGAATGTGTTGTAAGGTTTCGGGGTTGCGGATGATGCGAACAGGTGAGGATGTGCGTGTCTCGACACCAATGATGATGGCTTCATTGGTGAGGAATCCATGACTCTGGCGACCGAACTGACGGAACCCTTGCTGGAGACGTGTGGTGATGAATGGAGGCATCCAGAAGTGGAGTGGGGAAGTGATGAGGCCTGGCTGGTAGGACGATTTGGGCAGCGAAGCCGACAGCCGGTTGTTGACAAAGTCAGCCATACGTTGTGCTGGAGCGGTCTGGCGACGATTGCCTTGTTGCCAGCATTGCTTCTCCAGTTGTTCCTGAAACTCCATCATGGAAAGAGGAGAGTGAAGAGTGGAGAGTGAAGAGAGGGGCTTTAAATCTTCCAACCGGAGTTCGACTACCATTCCGCTATTGCTCCAAGGGCTGTTGCGCTGACTGGGCGACATGCCATTGACGACAATCTGCTCAGGACCGCTGGCTGCCGGAACCACTGTGCCGCCTGGACACATGCAGAAGGAATAGACGCCTCGCCCTTCGACTTGTGTGACAAACGAATACTCGGCTGTAGGCAGATACTGTCCTTTGCCTTCCTTGCGGTGGTACTGAATCTGGTCGATGAGGTGAGCAGGATGTTCCAGTCGTACACCCACAGCGAGGTTCTTTGCCTCAATCTCCACCTTGTTCTGATAAAGCCAGCGATAGACATCGCGAGCAGAGTGTCCTGTAGCAAGAATGACAGGACCTTCAAACTGCAAGGACTTTTCTGTCTCATTGCTGCTGTCAATCGCGTTGACTCCCAATACCTTATTATCTTTAATAAGCAGGTCGGTCACTTTGGTTTGGAAATGCACCTCGCCCCCACAGCGGATAATGGTGTTTCGCATGTTCTCGATGACTCGTGGCAGTTTGTCTGTTCCGATATGTGGATGGGCATCGGCAAGAATGCTTTCGGATGCTCCATGTTGGCAGAATATCTGGAGAATGCGGTCGACATTGCCTCGTTTCTTACTGCGTGTATAGAGTTTCCCGTCTGAGAAAGCTCCTGCACCTCCTTCGCCAAAGGAAAAGTTCGACTCAGGATTGACTATATGTTCTCTGGATATCTTGGCAATGTCTTTTCGGCGTTCATGAACATTCTTCCCTCGCTCCAAGACGATTGGGCGAATGCCTAATTCGATGAGGCGAAGGGCAGCAAACAAACCACCAGGACCTGCTCCTACCACAATCGCAGCAGGCTTGTCGCTCACATCGTGATATTCGATAGGGGTGAATGGCTGGTCTGCTGGTTCTTCATCGATGTAGACTTTGATGGTGAGGTTGACATAGATAGTACGTTGGCGTGCATCAATACTTCGCTTCAGTATGCGAACATGATTGATATGCCTCGCATCCAGTCCCTTCTCTCGCTCAAGGTACTGTTTGATGCTCTCTTCATTAGCTGCCTGTTCGGGCAGAACTCGTATTTGTAATTCCTGAATCATAGCAGGTGCAAAGATAGTAAAAATTTGATTAAGTGAGTGCAATAAGAATGTTTTTTTATTGTCGAACGTGAAAAATATATCTAAAAGCTGATAGAAGAACAGACATAGTAACAATTTCATTGTTTTTTAACGTTTCCGATTTAATGAAGCCTAAGGATATCTGTTTTCAAGCTTAAGTACGCGAATTTGTACGTTGGGTGCGTACTCTTTGTACGACGGGTACGTACTCGCAGTACGTCAAGTACGTACTCTCCGTACGTAATGCGCGTACTCAGAGTACGTAATGTTCGTCCGATTTTACGTACAATATGAAAAGATGTGTGTCTCTGTGTGTCTCGTGCTTTAAGATAAGAGAGTGAAGGGTGAAAAGCGAAGTGTGAAGAGAAAAAAAATGTGAATTAAGCATTAAAATGGTAAATGATTGATAGTAAATTGGACAAAAATGCGTTTAAGCTGAACATAAATCAAGTTTATTTGAATTTATTGAGGCGTAGCATTTTGTGCGAAGCGAAATAATTTGTATCTTTGCAGTCAGAATGTGTAAAAGGTTATATATCATCGGTGGGTGTAATGGTGCAGGAAAAACGACGGCATCATATACCGTGTTACCTGAAATCCTTGATTGCAGGGAATTTGTGAATGCTGATGAGATTGCTCACGGCCTGTCTCCTTTCAATCCGGAGAATGTCTCAATTGAGGCTGGCAGGTTGATGTTAAAACGTATAGATGAACTACTGGAGAAGGATATCACCTTTTCGATTGAAACTACGCTAGCAACAAAGTCATACATTAATCTTGTCCGTAGAGCGCATACAAAGGGTTATAGTGTGAATTTGTTGTTTTTCTGGCTAAGGTCTCCTGAATTAGCGATTCAGCGCGTCGCAGAGAGGGTAAAGAATGGCGGGCATAATATTCCAACTGATATTATTGAACGTCGGTATATTGCAGGAATTTGCAATCTTTTTAATCTGTATATGCCTGAAATCGATTATTGGAGTATCTATGATAATAGCGCAAATCCTCGTAAGCAGATTGCTTGTGGTGGAAAGGATAAAGAAACCATTATTATTGAAAAAACATTTTTTTCTCAAATTAAGAGCTATGTCAAATAAGGAAATGAGGGAACTCTCTGAGAAAATCAATCGTGGCTTGGAGATAGCAGAAAAAAGAATGCTTCAAGAAAAGGCATTAAAGGGACAGGATGTTATTGTTTGTGATGCAGAAAATAACATCAGGCGTATTCCTGCAAAACGGGTTATTGCTAATAATCCAATATTTCAATGATAGTAAAGTAACAAAAAGAAGGAATCATGGAAGGTTATATGGTATCAGCACGCAAGTATCGTCCGATGACGTTCGACTCGGTGGTAGGGCAGGGAGCCTTGACTACGACGTTGAAGAAGTCGATTCAGACGGGACATCTTGCTCATGCATATCTTTTCTGCGGACCTCGAGGGGTTGGTAAGACCACTTGTGCCCGTATTTTTGCCAAAATCATTAACTGCATGTCGCCTATTGCCGATGGCGAGGCGTGTGGTGTGTGTGAGTCGTGTATGGCATTCAACGAACAGCGTTCGCTGAACATCTACGAACTGGATGCTGCCTCGAACAATGGTGTGGAGGAAATCAAGAAACTGATTGAGCAGACTCGCATCCCACCGCAGGTAGGTAAATATAAGGTGTTCATCATCGACGAGGTGCACATGTTGTCGAATGCGGCTTTCAATGCCTTCCTGAAGACCTTGGAGGAACCGCCTCACTATGTGGTGTTCATCCTGGCGACTACAGAGAAGCATAAGTTGTTGCCTACCATCCTGAGCCGATGCCAGATTTACGACTTCAATCGCATGACGGTGAAAGATACGGTTGCACACCTACAAGAGGTGGCTGAGAAGGAAGGCATCACTGCCGAACCTGCTGCCTTGAACGTTATTGCCGAAAAGGCCGATGGGGGTATGCGTGATGCATTGTCCATCTTCGACCAGGTGGCTGCCTATTGTGACGGAAACATCACCTACAAGCAAACTATCGCCAATCTGAATGTGTTGGACTATGACTACTATTTTAAGTTGGTAGATTTCTTCCTGGAACAGAAGATTCCTGACATCATCGCTACCTATAACGAAATCGTCAACAAGGGCTTCGAGGGCAGTCATTTCATCAATGGACTGAATGCACATCTGCGCAATCTGCTGATGTGCCGAGACCAGAAGACCACCCAGTTGCTTGACACCAACGACGATGTTCGCCAGCGCTACTATGAGCAGGCACAGAAGTGCAAGCCGCAGTTCCTCTACAGCGCTATCAGGAAATGTACCGACTGCGACATCAACTATAAGCTGAGCCAGAACAAGCGCCTGCTGGTTGAAATCACCTTGATTGAGGTGGCTCAGCTGACCCAGGATGACGGAGTCTCGGCGGGGCGTCGCCCTGCTAAGAGATTGAAACCATTATTTAACAGAGCCGCAGTGAAGAATTCAGTAGCTGCTGCTCCTGCTGTTGTTGCTGCTAAGCCGGCCGCTCCTGCTAATCCGATTGCTGCTAATCCAGCAGCTTCTGCTAATCCGGCTGCTGCAAATCCGACAGTTGCTGCTCCGCAGCCCCAACCTGCCATCAATGTTGAGGCCAAGTTCGATTTGGAGAATCTGACTCGTGCCATCAAACTCTATTCGCAGACCTTGCCGCAAGGCGGAATGCGAGTACACTTGTTCAACATCGTGCCTCGCATCGTGGGCGACCATGCGTTTGAAATTACGGTCGACAATCCTGCCATCGAAGCACAGTTGCGCCAATACATTCCGCCAATGACGAAGTATGTCAAGAACCTCCTGAAAATGCAGGCGCTGGATGTGAAAATCAAGGTTGTCGCCTTCACTCCCAAAACGGTATTATCGAAGGCACAATTGTATGCCAAAATGAAAGAAAAGAACCCTGCATTGGCAATTCTCGAGAAAGAAATGCAACTTCATGTCTAAATATTTGGTGGATTGAAAAATAATTACTACCTTCGCATCGAAATATACGAACGAACTCTCCGGCTTCCCAGATGAAACGAACATTCAAACAGTTTCTGATTAAGTACAAATACCTGATATCGATCATCGTTTTTGCGGTGCTCATTGGTTTTGTGGGAGATCATAGCCTGATTAAACGTTGGGCACAGAAACAGGAGATTGCAGAGCTGAAGAGTCAGATTAACGAACAGAAGAATACATACAAACAAGACAAAATCGAACTGGAGAAAATTCAAAAGAACCCCGAAGCTGTGAAGCGTGTGGCTCATGAGAAGTATTATATGAAAACCGAAGATGAGGATATCTTTGTGATTGAAGACGAGATAAATGATTAAATGAACAAACAAAACGTTTTAGGTTATATTGCAAACATTGGTGAAGTTTTAGTTTTAATTGGTGCCGCTTTCTGGATAACTGGATGGGAATTCATAAATTACGTTTTTGCAGTAGGTACTTTGCTTTTTACCGTAGGAAGACTATTTGAAAAACATCCTGAATCAACAATTACACTCCGCCGACTGTACACCCAACGCACGATAGGTGTGGTGGTGCTCATATTGGCTGCTTTGCTGATGTTCTTCTATGACCGCATCAACGGCTTCGAAATCAGTGATTACGAGGTGCATGCCACTGCTTCAGCGTGGTTGTTGCCCTTTTTCATATTTGTAGTAATAGAATTGTATACAGCATTTCGCATCCCAAGCGAACTTAAAAAACAAGACAAATGATATTATCAGCGTTAACAGCAGTGTCTCCTATCGACGGCCGATACAGGGGAAAGACCGACTGCCTTGCTCCTTATTTCTCGGAGTATGCCCTGATCAGATACCGCGTGAGGGTAGAGATTGAGTATTTCATTGCCCTGACCACGTTCCTCAAGTTGTTTGATGTACAAAGTGTGGCATCGAAACTGCGTGCCATCTATCAGGACTTCACCGAGGCTGATGCACAGCGTGTGAAGGACATCGAGAAGGTAACGAACCACGACGTAAAGGCTGTGGAGTATTTCATCAAGGAGAAGATTGATGAGATGGCAGGTGGGGGGAGCGAGGCTAGTGGAACTAGTGAGACTAGCATAACTAGTTTGACGAGCTTCAAGGAGTTCATCCACTTTGGCTTGACGAGCCAGGACATCAACAACACGAGCGTGCCGCTTTCCATCAAGGAAGCGCTCGAGGAGGTCTACTATCCGATGATAGAGGAACTGATTGCGCAGTTGCAGGAGTATGCGGATGCATGGAAGGACATTCCGATGTTGGCAAAGACGCACGGACAGCCGGCATCGCCTACCCGTCTGGGTAAGGAGGTGATGGTGTATGTGTATCGTCTCCAGGAGCAGTTGCAGGCGCTGAAGGCATGTAAGCTGACGGCGAAGTTCGGTGGGGCGACTGGCAACTACAATGCGCATCATGTGGCCTATCCCGAGATTGATTGGAAGGCATTCGGCAATCAGTTTGTCAGCGAGCAGTTGGGACTGGAGCGCGAGCAGTGGACGACGCAGATTTCGAACTACGACCATCTGGGCAGTGTGTTCAATGCGATGGCGCGTATCAACACCATCATGATTGACTTGGACCGCGACTTCTGGATGTATGTCTCGATGGAGTACTTCAAGCAGAAGATCAAGGCTGGCGAAGTAGGTTCGAGTGCAATGCCCCATAAGGTGAACCCGATTGATTTCGAGAACTCGGAAGGTAATCTGGGTATCGCGAATGCTGTTCTGGCTCACTTGGCGAACAAGCTACCGGTATCGCGTCTGCAGCGCGACCTGACCGACTCGACCGTCCTGCGTAACGTAGGTGTGCCGATGGGTCACATGGTGATTGCCATCCAAAGCACGTTGAAGGGATTGCGCAAGTTGCTCATCAACGAGGCTGCTATCCAGCGCGACTTGGATAACTGCTGGGCTGTGTGTGCCGAGGGCATCCAGACCATCCTCCGCCGTGAGGGCTATCCGCATCCTTACGAGGCGCTGAAGGCACTGACGCGTACCAACAATGCCATCACCGAGCAGAGCATCCGCGACTTTATCGAGGAGTTGGAGGTGAGCGAGAGCGTGAAGGCTGAGCTTCGACTGATTACGCCAAGCACGTACTTCGGCATGTAGCGAGGGAGGCTTTGGCTTATGGCCATAGGCTTAAGAGGCTCAGAGGCTTTGGCTTAAAAGGCAAGTAACAAACAGAGATATATACTACATAGTATTTATGTGAATAAAGAAAACAAAATTAACCAACAAACAAAACATTAAACGATTATGGAGAATGAGAAATGGCAAGAAGGTGCCAGTGAAAAACGTCCGCAGCGCCCCCGTTTTACGCGAGTAGAGCGAGCTTATAGCGCTAATGGTAATTCCGGTGAGCGTGCATTCCGTCCGATGGGATTCGACACGTCAGGTAATGGTGAACATCAGGGTGGTTCGTTCCGCCCAAGTGGCTTTGGTGGTCAGGGTGGCTACAACAAGGGTGGCTACAATGCTGATCGTCAGGGTGGTCAAGGTGGCTACCAGAAGGGTGGTTACAATGCTAACCGAGGTGGTCAAGGTGGCTATCAGAAGGGTGGTTACAATCAGAATCGTCCAGGTGGTCAAGGCGGCTATCAGAAGGGTGGTTATGGCCAGCGTCCTGGTGGTCAGGGTGGCTATAATCAGAACCGTCCAGGTGGCCAGGGTGGCTACCAGAAGGGTGGTTACAACAAGGGCGGCTACCAGAAGGGTGGCTACAATCAGAACCGTCAAGGCGGTGGTCAAGGGCTGTTCCGCCAGCGCTCGGCCGACTACAATCCTAATGCAAAGTATAGCTTGAAGAAGCAGATAGAATATAAGGAGTATCTCGAGGATCCTAATGCTCCGCTCCGTCTGAACAAGTTCCTCGCCAATGCCGGTGTATGTTCCCGTCGTGAGGCTGACGACTTCATCCAGGCAGGTGTCATCAAGGTGAACGGTGAGGTGGTGACTGAGCTGGGAACCAAGATCCTTCGTACCGACCAAGTGCACTTCCACGACCAGTTGGTTACACTGGAGAAGAAGGTGTATGTGCTCCTGAACAAACCGAAGGACTATGTGACAACCAGCGACGATCCTCAGGCTCGTAAGACCGTGATGGACCTCGTGAAGAACTGCTGTCGCGAGCGCATCTACCCTGTAGGTCGCCTCGACCGCAACACCACGGGTGTGCTGCTCTTCACCAACGACGGTGAGCTGGCTTCTAAGCTGACCCATCCGAAGTATCTCAAGAAGAAGATCTACCACGTATACCTCGATAAGAACTGCACTGCCGCCGATATGGCGAAGATAGCTGAGGGTATTGAGCTCGACGACGGACCTATCCGTGCCGACGCCATCAGCTACGCAAGCGACACCGACCGCAAGCAGGTGGGCATCGAGATTCACTCGGGCAAGAACCGCATCGTTCGCCGCATCTTCGAGGCAATGGGCTACCGCGTCATCCGTCTCGACCGCGTCGTCTTTGCCGGCCTGACCAAGAAGGGACTGAAGCGTGGCGACTGGCGTTTCCTCACCGAACAAGAGGTAGCTATGCTGCACATGAATACGCAGGACTGATTTGATGTTAAATGTTAAATGTCAAATGTAAAAGTAAGATGAAACGAACAAGGATAATCGACGTGCTGAAGAGCACAGAATACGGAAAGGACGTCTGCGTGAAGGGCTGGGTGCGCACGCACCGCAGCTCGAAAGCAGTCGACTTCATCGCACTGAACGACGGCTCGACCATTAAGAACGTTCAGGTGGTAGTCGACCCCACGAAGTTCGACGAACAGACGCTCAAGGACATCACCACCGGCGCATGCATCTGCGTCGTCGGAACACTGGTTGAGAGTCCGGCAGCAGGCCAACCCTCGGAGATTCAGGCTACGAGTCTCGAGATCTACGGCCTGTGCGACAACGAATACCCAATGCAGAAGAAAGGGCAGAGCTTCGAGACCATGCGCAAGAACGCTCACATGCGACTCCGCACCAACACGTTCGGAGCAGTCATGCGCATCCGTCACAACATGGCCATGGCCATCCACACCTACTTCCACGAGCACGGATTCTTCTATTTCCACACCCCCCTCATCACTGCAAGCGACTGCGAAGGAGCCGGCAACATGTTCCAGGTAACCACCAAAAACCTCTACGACCTGAAGAAGGATGAGCAAGGCAAAATCATCTACGACGACGACTTCTTCGGCCAGCAGACCTCGCTCACAGTGAGCGGTCAGCTCGAAGGCGAACTCGGTGCCACGGCCCTCGGAGCCATCTATACTTTCGGCCCCACATTCCGCGCCGAAAACAGCAACACTCCACGCCACCTGGCCGAGTTCTGGATGATAGAACCCGAGATAGCCTTCCTCGACCAAGAGGAACTCATGGACCTCGAAGAAGACTTCATCAAATACTGCGTACGTTGGGCATTAGACAACTGCCGCGACGACCTCAACTTCCTCAATCAGATGATCGACAAAACCCTCATAGCCCGACTCGAAGGCGTACTCAGCGAAACCTTCGTCCGTCTGCCATACACCGAGGGAATCCGCATCCTCCAGGAAGCCATTAAGGCCGGTCGTAAGTTCGAGTTCCCATGCAATTGGGGCGACGACCTCGCCAGCGAACACGAGCGCTATTTGGTAGAAGAACACTTCAAGAAACCGGTCATCATGACCGACTACCCAACCGCCATCAAGTCGTTCTACATGAAGCAGAACGCACCCGTCGAAGGCGGCACACCCGACGGAGCCTCTATAGGATATAAAGGCTGCGTAGCCCCGGCACCCACGATGCAAGGCACCGACGTACTCTTCCCACAAATCGGTGAAATCATCGGCGGATCAGTCCGCGAAGCCGACTACGACAAGCTCATGGGAGAGATCACCCGTCGACAGATGGACATGACCCATCTTTGGTGGTATCTCGACACCCGCCGCTGGGGCAGTTGTCCCCACGCCGGCTTCGGTCTCGGCTTCGAACGCCTCATCCTCTTCGTCACCGGAATGCAGAACATCCGCGACGTCATTCCGTTCCCACGAACACCGAAGAACGCCGAGTTCTAATAGAAACAAAAGATGCGAACCGCCTTGGTTCGCATCTTTTGTTTGCTAATTTTGATCGACACCACCGCCACCCGATGGAGGCGTTGTGCCGCCACCACCTTGGTCGCCACTGCCACCACCTTGGTCGCCAGGGTCAGGAGTTGGAGTAGGGGTGTCATCACCTTCTTCCTCTTCTTCCTCTTCCTCTCCTGCCTTGGCCCATACGAGCTTAGCCGACTTGATGGCAGCTTCCACTTCGTCGCCTGCACGGTAGTACAGCTGCGGCTTCACGTCGCTGAGCTTCATATCCTCTTCCTTCTCGTACCATCCGGCAGAACAGCTCGGATAGATTTTGCCCAACGGGCCAAGGTCAACGATGTAGCCTTGCTTCAGCATGTCAGTAACTGAGTCCATGCACAGCTCGAAAGCCATACGCAACTCGGCCTTGTGCATGGTCGTGTTGTGACCGGCCTCCTTCACGATGTCGTCGAATTCTGCCGTGCCATTGGTCAATACGCGGGTTGCAAAGCCTAGCTCCTTCGTCACAGGCTTCTTCATGCTAACCTTCTTGATACGCAACTTTAATTGTGCCATAGTTCAAAGTTTTTTAGATTAAACAATAATAATTTAACTCACCGTGGTCGATTGACAAACTGACCGTAGTCGATTGACCGATTGACCGTGGTCGATTGCTAAACTGACCGTGGTCGATTGACAAACTCACCATGGTCGATTACCAAACTCACCGTGGTCGATTGACAAACTCACCGTGGTCGATTTGCATCTTCTGCCTGCAAAGAAACAACCTTTTCAACGTACAAAAAAAGGCTTAGCTTTTTTTAATCATAATTTTTTCCTTGGCCGACCGCCTTTTCGTCCCTTCTCGCTGTTGATGCGTGCAAGCGTCGCTGCATCCTTCCGCGCCCACTGCTCCACATTCTCACGATAGACATAGTTCTTGACCTGCTTTTCCGTCAGCCCCAACAGCTGCGCCAACTCAGCCGTCGTCATCGTAGCGTACAGCCGCTTGATGATCGGCCCGTCCACCACCTTGCAGAATCTGCGCCGCGGTCGTTCATGCTCATTTTTCCTGTTTTCCATGCTATTCATTGATAAAAAAAAGTGGGCACACCGCCTGGCATACCCACAAGTTAGATGAATTCTATCGTTTTATTTAATCATCACTTTCTTGCCGTTCACGATGTAGATGCCCGGCTCGGTGGGCACGCCGTCGATGCCGTGACCCTGCAGGTCGTAGTATTTGCCGTCCTGCATGTCGGTGGTGAAGGCATCGATGCCAGATGGTTCACTGCTGGAAGACACCGCCCGTCCCTTGGGTGTCACCTTCACTTCTTTAATTTTTGTCGCATCCTTCATGCGGAAATTCAGGATGATGTCGGTGGGCTGGATACTATGACTGATAGTATGAAAGCCTACATGCCTAACGTATAATATGCTGACGGTACGTGGAGCCCACATTACGAAATGCCCGGTGTTGTCGGTCGCTGCTCCCATATTGCTCTTATCGCAAGCTATCCACGCATCGGCCAGCGGCTGGTCGTCTTCGTCTAGGACGTAGCCCTCGATGTAGCGGCGCGTCTGCTTCACTTCAGGATGCTGATGGACGTAGGCATCGCATAGCGTGTCGGGGATGGCTTCTATTTCGATGTAACCTCCCTTTGGCGGTGGAAATCCGTACGTGGTTTCAAATCGTGCCCTCGAACTCTCATCTTTATGCACCGTTATCCTGTTTATTATTTGGTGCTGCTTGTAGATATAGAATTGGTCGAATGCCTGTTGCCGTGCAATAGAATCTTGCATTATGACACCATTGAGGATGACTGCGAAAGAGTCCATGCGGTGTATGCTATTTTCGCCTGCGATCCGTATGTTGTTCCCTCTACCTAAATTGTCAGAGCTTGGCTTAATGTCCAGTCCTGCTATGCGTCCCTGCGATGCCTCCGCCACATTACGGGCCTCCAGCCTTTGCTGCGGTTGCTCGTATGCAGGTTCCGCACTTTGGCTTTCCTTTCCAGGGATAGGGTCTACGTTCATAAATCCACCATCTTTGGACTGCGGCTGCTGAGCCACTAATGGCTGTTTCTCCATCTCTCCCTTGCCTATATTCAGTACAAACAGCAATGCAATGGCTGCTGCAATGCCGATGCCGCCTGCCCATGCCGCCACACGCTGCCAGTTCGGCTTGGTATTCTTTCCGATAACCTCGCGTTCAAATCGTGCCCACTCAGCATCCACGTCGGGCATACCTATTCTCTTGTCGATATCTTCTCTTTTCATATTACTTTGCAATTTTAAAGGTTTGAATTTCATTCTTCGATTTCTCGCCATGGCATAACTAATGCAAGCATTATTCTGCTCATTTGACTTGACGAAATCGTTGTCTGATTTTTGCCAACGACTGCGTGATGTGTTTGTTCACCGCCGAGGCACTGATGCCAAGCACCGTGGCCGTCTCTTCGTAAGTCATTTCATCGTCGTAGTGTAGACTCAGCACACGCCGGTCTTGCTCCGTCAGGTTGTTGTCGATGACTTGCTGAAGCTGCTGTAGCAGCTCTTCACGTTCCTCGCTCTCGTTTGCGGCCGTGTCCCGTTGCAACTCTTCCTCCATCTGCCGCTGCAATTGTCGTGAGCGTAGCATGTGCAGGCATTGGTTTCGGGTAGCCGCCAATAGGTAGCCGCGGATGCTGTCCTCGGCCACACGTGGCTTCTTCTGCCAGATTTGGGCAAACACCTGATACACAGCATCCTTGGCATCGTCTTCATTCTCCACCATCGAGAATGCCATGCGATACATGTGCGGATAGCTGTCCTTGAACAGGCGTTCAAACTCTTGTTTACTATAATCCATAAATGTCTCTTTGGTCATTAATCGTGTATAAGACCCTCGAACGGCCAAATCAAATACCCCTCATTGCGATTTTTTTTGAAGAAAGATAGATTTTCGCCAGCAAAGTTACGAAAAAAGCATGAAAAAGCTAATCATCCGGGGCGACTGAGGTAATGTCATTGATGCCATATTCTTTTTCTCTTTAGCAGTTTAGCAATGTTTCACGCTGCAAAGATAATAAAAGTTTAGAGTATAGAGTTTAGAATTATTTCGTTTATTTCCCCGATATTTGCATTGAAATCAAAGAAAATATAGTAACTTTGCAGGCAAATAAAACAATCAGCAATGAAAGAAATCAAATTATATCATAAGGTTTGGGTGATTCTGCCCGTTCTTCTTCTCTTGTTGGGATTAACCATCGTTTTTCTCATCCCTATTACTAAAGGATTAAACCAGCGGTTCTGGATATTGAATTGGTTTATGCTGCTGCTTTCAGGTGGGACCTTTCTTTGGGGACTTTCCGTTATCGTTCGTGAGCGGGTATTACATAAACATGCTATCATCATCACGGATGAAAAACTCATCGTTGGTAAAAAGGAATATCACTTCGCTGATATTCACCATTTCGACCTTATTTATTTCTCCCAAACCACCAATATACGCATACACTACAAGCCCGACGTGGAAGCCAAGAAGAGGAGTGAGGCAAAGGGCATGGACCGCATCGGCCGTAAGATAAATCGTATCTTTACGGGTGCTGAGGATTGTATTCAAGTCGCCAATCTCACCATGAAACCTGAGCAGCTTTGCAACCTGCTCAACAAGCGAGTGAAACAGAGACTTGTATCACAGCAACCCTAGAAACATATCGGGAGGACGTCGCCAAACGGCGCATCCTCCCGAATCGTTATACCTTATTATATCTATTATTGTCCTCCGAATTCCTCAGCAGCCCCCCATTAGCAAATGATCAATCCATGCGTCTCATAACATCGCGAAGGTAAGCATCGCTGACATTCCCGAAGTCTGCTTTGTCGTAAATGTAAAGAAGTTGCAACTCATCAGCTACAATGCGGACGCGAATAATGACACGTGCACCGCCGCTTTTGCCACGACCTTT
The DNA here is from genome assembly GCA_017529865.1 of Bacteroidaceae bacterium. Classification (GTDB taxonomy): domain Bacteria; phylum Bacteroidota; class Bacteroidia; order Bacteroidales; family Bacteroidaceae; genus Colivivens. Next base: position 76,868 of record JAFXNA010000006.1, on the reverse strand, counting down.
CGATGTGATGGCAAGGCGCACCTTGCGAGCTCCTCCGTCCAATTCCACACCCTGCATCGGATTTTGAAGCAACGACGCAAGCAACCGCTCAAAGTCCTGCTCTAGCGACTTGTGACGTTTCTTTAACCGCTTGTAAGCAGCGCGGAAGTCCTCGGACATACGTACTTTCATAATGCCCTAAGTGCTGCTACGGCTTCGTCTGGAGACATGCTCGGCTCCGATTCCACCTGTTTCATACTGCGCTTGATGATGCGAGCCAACTTGTATGCCTCTTCCAGTTGCAGCATACGGTTCCACCGCCGCATACTCATGTTGACGGTAATTCTGCTCGGGGTTCGTTCAACAATTGTGGTCATATTCTTTTTTCTCTTTAGCAGTTTAGCAAAGTTTCCGCTGCAAATTTACACATTATTTATTATATAACAAAGGATTCATCCGTTTTTTTCATTCCTTGTCTGTAATAAGTGGTTTTTCCTGCTCTATCTCACAATCCGCTGGCTTCCAGATATTCTCGTCGAGGATGACGGAACCGATATGCTCGGCATGGATGTGTCCCGTGCGAGGATTCTTCACACTAGTTACGGGTCCGAGGATGTCTGCATGGAGGCTGCTGTACTCGAAAGCGAGGTCACAGTCCTCGCCCATGGTACAGTCTTCCATCACGAGTCCCTGGGCATAGCAGAGCGGCTGGGTACCGGTGATGTGGCACCGAACAAGGCGCAAGTTGCGGCTATGCCAGCCGAGGTATTCGCCATTGATGGTAGAGTTGATGACCGTGACATTCTCCGTGTTCCAAAACGCATCCTTGGTATTAAGCATGGAGTTGCGGATCACGATGTTGCGGCTGTATTGGAAGCCATAGTTGCCATTGAGCCGCAGGTTGTCGATCTCGATGTCCTCACTGTGCATCATGATATAGTCGGCATGTTCCGCCTCGATGTCGGTCAGTCGGATGCCGCGGCAATGCCATAGCGTTTCGAGCGCATTCACGAGCCGAACCCGACTGAGTTGCAGGCGTTCGCAGTCGCGGAACATCTTAGGAGCCTCGACCAACGTGTCCTCCATCCGCAGCTCTTTCGTGTACCATATCGCCGCACGACCGCCCTCCTCGAACCGACAGTTCGTGATACTCACTCGCTCGTTATGCCAGAACGGGTATTTCCCCTGAAATGTACATCCATCGGCCGTGATGTCCGTGCAATGCTTCAGTCCGGATTCGCCCGGACCTATGACTACCTTTTCCAAGGCGATGTCCTTCAAACCAAATAGCGGACGTTCGCCCGAGAATTCCTTGTTTGATATTATCATATGACTTCTATTTAGCTTTTCTTTATCTTCTTTATCAACCTAATCAGCATGACCACTCCACGTACACTTAGCTCGGCAGCCATCGCAATCCATACACCCGTCAGACCCCACTGTGCAGCCACCAATGCCGCGAACGGAATGCGGATGAGCCAGATGCTTCCAAGCTGCATGAGGCTTGGGATGAACGTGTCGCCCATACCGACAAAGATGCCGTAACAGATGATGGATGTGGCGAACAAAGGTTCGGCAAATGCCTCGATGCGCAGGATGCGAGTGGTCAGCTGTTGCACATCGATGTCGGGCGTCATCAGTGTCATGATGTCGGGCGCAGTGATGTACATCACCACCGCCAGCAGCGACATGATGCCTACGCCAAGCATCAGTGTGATGAGTGCGAAACGGCGGATGAGGTCCTGGCGCTTTGCTCCCACACTCTGCCCGATAAGCGTCGTCGCCGCCTCACCGATACCGTAGCCCGGCATATAGCACAGGCTCTCGATGATGATACCCATCGCATTGGCCGCAATGGCTACCGTTCCGAGCGGCGCCACAATGACCGTTGATGTGATCTGTGCCGCACACGATATGATACGCTCCAGCCCGATGGGCGACCCGATCTTCAACGCCTTCTTCAGCACACGTTCAGTCGGAAGCCAGCGCCCTATGAAGCTCAACCGCAACTCCTTCGACACTCTACATATATAATAAATAAGGTATATCGTGCCCAACATCCATGCCACTAAACTACCGATCGCAGCACCCAAAACGCCCAGCCCAAAGCCGGGACATGTGAAGTGAATACCTAGCAGTTCGACGGGCCTTGTGGGGAAAATCATGAAGAAGTTGAACACCACATCCATGGCACAGATGACCACCGAAACGATGCTCGGCACCTTCATGTTTCCGCTGCAACGCAGCATCGAAACGATCAGCACATAGGTAATGAATGTAGGTGTGGCGAAGGCGAAAACGAGGAAATAAAGGCCTGCATCTCCGACAATGTCCTCATTTCCTCCTAACCAGATCGGTAGCTGAAGACTGATGCTTCCGCTCACGATCATCAGGAACGTTCCGAATATCAAAGCCGCGAAGAATGCCTGCCTAAGCACATCGTTTGCCTCAGCCTTTTTGTCCGCCCCGAACAAGTGAGCCACCTGCACAGAAAAACCCGAAACCATGGCGCTGCAGATACCTCCCAATAGCCATGTCGACGTAGCTACCAGTCCGATGGAAGCCGTAGCATTCGCACCCAGACTACCCACCATGGCCGTGTCGATATAGTCCATGATGATGTTCGTGAGGTTCGACAGAATAGCCGGCAAGCTCAGCATGAAAGCCAAGCGAACCTGCTCGCCGAGTCGCACTGTGTCGGTTGAGTGAATCGTCTGTTCCAATCGCTCTTGTGTAGTCATCGGGTGGTAGTTTCCTTAAAACAAATCTTATTTTGCTGCAAAGATACGAAAAAATACCTAATTCATGATGCATATTCCATAATTATTTGCTAACTTCGCTGCAGTTTATTCGATACGAAAAGGTAAATCGTTAAAACTTGAAATAGTATAAGTTAAATCATTAAACGGTAAATGTAAAGATGAATATCACAGAACGTTTCTTATCATACGTTAAGTTCGATACCCAGTCGAGCGAAGACGCCCAAGGCTGTCCCAGTACCCCAAAGCAACTCGTGTTTGCCGAGTATCTGAAGAACGAACTCATCAGCGAGGGTCTGACCGAAGTAGAGATGGACGAACATGGCTATATCTACGCCACACTTCCAGCCAACACCGACACCAATGTGCCAGTCATAGGCTTTATCGCCCACATGGACACAAGTCCCGATTGTTCGGGCAAGGACATCCGTCCGCGCATCGTCAGCAACTACGATGGTAAGGACATCATTCTCAGCGAAGGCATCGTCTCTTCACCCGATAAGTTCCCCGAACTTCTCAGCCATATCGGAGAAGACCTTATCGTTACTGACGGCCACACATTGCTCGGAGCTGACGACAAGGCCGGTATAGCAGAGATCATTCAGGCGATGGTGTATCTGCAGCAGCATCCCGAGGTGAAGCACGGCAAGATTCGCATCGCATTTAATCCCGATGAAGAGATTGGTATGGGTGCACATTTGTTCGATGTCGAGAAGTTCGGATGCCAGTTTGCTTACACCATCGACGGTAGTGAAGTAGGGGAGTTAGAGTTCGAAAACTTCAACGCCGCATCTGCCAAGATTCACATCAATGGGTGCTCTGTCCATCCAGGCTATGCCAAAGGAAAGATGATAAACGCAGGCCGTATTGCCACCGAACTCGTACAGATGCTTCCGCAGGACGAAACGCCTGAGACCACCGAAGGTTACGAAGGTTTCTTCCACCTAACAAGTATTCAAGGAGGATGCGAATCGGCCGATTTGTCCTTCATTATCCGCGACCATAACCGCAAGAAGTTCGAGCAGCGAAAGGAACGCATGGAGGAGGTCATTGCTGTCATCAATGCTAAGTATGGTGAGAGCGTAGCAGAACTTACTTTGAACGACCAATACTATAACATGCGAGAGAAGGTAGAGCCTATGATGTACATCATTGACATAGCCAAACAGGCCATGCAGGAAGCAGGAGTCACACCCCGCATCCAAGCCATTCGTGGCGGTACAGATGGCGCCCAACTCTCCTTCAAAGGCCTGCCATGTCCCAACATCTTTGCAGGCGGAATCAACTTCCATGGCCCCTATGAATTCTGTCCCGTACAGTCCATGGAGAAAGCGATGATGACCATAGTTAATATCTGCAAGGCCCTTGCCTAACTCGTGATTTCGTTATCCCGTAATTCCGTAATAACGTTATATGGAAATCGTGATTTCGATATCCCGTAATCCCGTAATCCCGAAAACCAACAAAAACCAATGGAAGCAAGACTCGATAAATGGCTGTGGGCCGCCCGCATTTTCAAGACCCGTTCGATTGCCATCGATGCATGTAAGAACGGTCGTGTTATGATGAATGGTGTGAAGTTAAAGCCTTCACGTATGATAAAGGAAGGCGATGAAATTCAAGTCCGTAAACCGCCTGTAACCTACACGTTTCGCGTTCTGCAAGCCATACAGAACCGCGTAGGAGCCAAACTTGTTCCCGAGGTATTGGAGAATATCACCACGCCCGATCAGTACGAACTCCTCGAGATGAATCGAATCAGCGGCTTCGTGAATCGTGCACGAGGTACAGGCCGGCCCACAAAAAAAGAACGCCGCGATTTGGACGAATTTGTCCAACCGGCATTCTTTGGTGATTTCGATTTCGACTTCGATGATGACGAAGACGAATAATTTCCCTTCCCAGTCTGTGCTCCCCCTCGGGGAGTAGAGAGGGACCTTATTTATTATTATTGTTGTTAAGAGAGAGGCCTTATTTATTATTATAGTTATTCATGGCAAAGGTGATGCCCGATAGGCAAAATGCCTTGATCATTTCGCACGCCACACCCACACGCTCATCCATCTTTTCCAATTCCTCAGGTTCAAACTGTCCCAACACGAAATCGATTTGAGTACCGTGAGGAAAGTCGTTGCCTACACCGAAACGGATGCGTGCCCACTGCTGAGAGCAGAGAACGGAAGCAATATTCTTCAGTCCGTTGTGCCCACCGTCACTGCCACTTGGACGCAGACGTAGTTTGCCGAAGGGTAGGGCGAGGTCATCGCATACGATAAGAAGGTTTTCGGGCAGGATGTTCTCCTTGTTCATCCAATAGCGCACGGCATTCCCGCTGAGGTTCATGTAGGTAGATGGTTTCAGCAACACCAGTTCGGCATTCTTCACACGTCCCATCCCGACAAACCCATAGCGCCTGTCTTCAAATGAAATGTTGGATGCCTTTGCAAAAGCATCCAACACTCTGAAACCTATGTTGTGGCGGGTGCCATCGTATTCGTCACCGATATTACCCAGACCAACAATCAAATACTTCATTGGCTGTCAGTTATTATGCAGCTCCATCTTCAGATGCAGCTTCAGCGGCGTCAGAAGCAGAACGAGCGGCACGAGTCATACGAACACTACATACGACAACTTCCTTTGGAGTAACGATTTCGAGGTTCTCGAAGTTCAACTCCTCAACCTTGATTGACTTGCCGAGACCGAGACTTGTAACATCGATGTCGAGTGTGTCAGGGAAGTTTGTGTAAGCAGCCTTAACTTTCAGTTTGCGTACACTTGCAGTAAGTTTACCACCGGCCTTTACACCTTCAGCCAAACCATTCAGCTTGATAGGAATTTCCATCACTACTGGCTTGTCTTCTGTAATCTGGTAGAAGTCAACATGCAGAGGACGGTCGGTTACGAAGTCTGTCTGGAGTGCCTTCAGGATAGCCTTCACTGGCTTGCCATCGAGGTTAAGATTTACGATGTACACATTTGGAGTGTAAAGCAACTTAGCCAACTCCTTGTTTGTCACTGTGAAAGACTGAGCAACAGGGAGACCCTTCTCGTCTTTCTCAACACCATAGATAACGCATGGAACCATGTCCTGCTTACGGATTTCGCGACTAGCCTTCTTACCGAGGTCTTTGCGAAGTGTACCGTTCAATGAGATTTCTTTCATTTTTGTTTGTTTTTTGTGTTACTATAAATTAAGTTTTGTGCTTAATTCGCCATCACACGTAGTCTTGCGACTTTAGAGTGTTGCCCAAAAAAGCGGTGCAAAGTTAGTAAAAATAATTGAATTATGCGGCAAAAAGGGCAATATTTCAGCCAAAACAATGCTGAACGACTAAAAAACTCTGTTTTTTTTCTTGTATGTGCCTTGTTTTTCGTAATTTTGCAGTCAAATAGAACGATGAGAATAAAATCGAAATTATATATGAAAAGAATTTTTTTTAGTATTTGCTTGTCCTTCTTTGCCATTGTATCGGTTTGGGGACAGGCTATGTCAGATGCTGAGGTCGCGAGCTATGCTGCAGAGCAAAAGAAAGCTGGAGTTTCAGAGACAGACATTGCATCGAACTTGTTACAAAAAGGTGCAACAATGGCTCAGTTGCAGCGTTTGCGACAGCAATTCAGTAAACAAATCGACAAAAGCGGAATGGGCGGAACAGTTGACAATGCACTTTCTGGTGCTGAGAATAGAATGCGTGTCAATAATGGTGAGACGAGTCAGGCTGCTATAATTACTAATGAAGAACTATCTACACCTATCGAGACAACAGCTTTTTCTGGTCAGCGTGTTTTTGGACGAGACATCTTTAATAATAAACGTTTGTCGTTTGAACCTTCGATGAATATTGCCACTCCTCAGAATTACTTGTTAGGCCCTGGAGACCAACTTATTGTTGATGTATATGGCGCATCTAAGGAAACCTTGATGCTTACCATTAGTCCTGATGGCGATGTGACGATTCCTGAATGTGGACCTGTTCATGTAAGCGGTCTTACCGTAGCGAGTGCTCAGAATCGTATCCGTAGTACGATGGGAAAGTATTATCAGACGTCAAGTATTAAGACAACTTTGGGACAGACTCGTACCATTTCTGTGAACGTGATGGGTGAAGTGAAAGTTCCTGGAACCTATACACTGAGTGCGTTCTCTACCGTTTTCCATGCTCTTTATATGGCTGGTGGTATCAATGACCTTGGTACACTGCGTAGCATCAAGGTGGTTCGTCAAGGAAAACAAATTTCTATTGTCGATATTTATGAATTTATTCTTCATGGACGTTTGGCTGGTAATGTGCGCTTAGCAGATAATGATGTCATTCAGGTGGGGCCTTATGAGTGTATTGTTGAAATAGGAGGAAGAGTGAAACGCCCGATGGCGTATGAAATGAGAAAGGACGAGAGTTTAGCCACACTTCTCGAATATAGTGGTGGCTATACAGGTGATGCTTACAAGAAATCGATTCGTCTTCAACGCAAGAATGGAAAGATGAAGAGTGTTTATAATGTTGAAGAATTTGATTTGTCAAGTTTCAAAGTGGAAGATGGAGACTTTGCCAGCGTTGACAGCATTTACGATCGTTATGAGAATATGGTTGAAATCCGTGGTGCAGTGTTCCGTCCAGGAATGTATCAGTTGGGAACGAAGACCTATTCTGTTCGTACATTGATTGAAAATGCTGACGGACTGACGGAAGAGGCAATGACAAACCACGCTGTTTTGCGCCGTATGAAGCCAAATCGTACTCAGGAGGTTCTTTCCATTGACATCGAAAGCATCTTAAACGGAACTATTGCTGATGTCCCGCTTCAGAACGAGGATATCCTTTTTATTTCTACAATGGCAGAACACCAGAATCTCCGTACATTAACTATTGGAGGAGAAGTGGTTTTCCCTGGCGTTTTTGAGTTCGCTGACAACATGACGATTGAAGATCTCATCCTTCAAGCGGGAGGACTGACAGATGCTGCATCAGTAGCGAAAGTTGATGTGTCGCGAATGATTCGTGATCCTAAATCAACAAAAGTTGAGAATACGATTTCTAAGAATTACACATTCTCTGTCAAAGATAACTTTGTGATAGATGGTGGTGAGAGATTTATCCTTGAACCATACGACATCGTTCAAGTGAGACGAAGTCCTGCATATCATGCACCATCATCAGTCATGATTGAGGGTGAAGTAGCATTCGCTGGTACTTATATTATGGAAACGAAGAATCAGCGACTTAGCGACTTGGTTAATGCTGCTGGTGGTGTTAACTCTTCTGCATACGTTCGTGGTGCGCGTTTGCTGCGTTATATGACAGAAGATGAACGTGCTCGTATGCGTGAAATCATTGAATTGGCTCATCAAAATCAAGACGGTCAAGATTCCATTAATTTGGAGAAAGTTGTGGAATCAAACATCTATTCTGTTGGTATCCACCTTGACGAAGCCTTAGCGCATCCAGGAGGTGTTGAAGATATTGAATTAAACGAAGGTGATCGCTTGATTGTGCCAACCTACAATCATACCATAAGAATATCAGGTGACGTTCTGCGTCCTAATACAGTTGCCATGAAAGAGGGCTACAAACTCAAGGATTATATAGCCCAAGCTGGTGGATATGGTGCACGAGCCAAGAAACGGCAGGCATTTATTGTATACCAGAACGGAACAATGGCGAAGGCGAGCAAAGGAAAAATAGAACCTGGATGTGAAATAGTAGTTCCAACGAAACAAAAGAAAGATTCTATTCCATTGGCTCAGTGGCTTGGAATTGGTTCTACTGCCGCATCTCTTGGCACCATGGCTGCAGCTATAGTCAACATTTCAAAAAAATAACTTTTATTATTTGAAACTATGCAGAAAGACAAGGATAATAATAAAAAAGTTGACGTGAAAGTAGGAAAAATACACTACGGAAAATTATGGCAAGATGTGAAGAAACATAAGAAATACTTCTTTATTGTGTTGCCAGTGGTGTTTGTCGTTGCTGCACTCCTTTCATTTAGTGTACCTAATTATTATAATTGTACAGTAAAGCTTGCACCTGAGTTATCGATGAGTAATACTAATCGTGCTCGTTCACTGACAAATCTCGCCAGTAGTCTTGGTATCAATCTTTCAACCACTACGAATAATGGTGATGCCTTATTTCCCACACTCTATCCTGAATTGATGAATAGTGTGACCTTCCGTACATCCCTTTTCCCAATTAAAGTTCAAAGTGAAAAAGGTGGTAAGATCATGACATATTATGATTATTTGAAGGATGAACAGAAGTCGCCTTGGTGGTCGAAGATTTTGCCTGGAATTATGTCACTTTTTAGAGAAAAGAAAGAAGATGTGAAACAGGAAGTGAACACATTTAAGTTGACCAAGGAACAATCGAAAGTTGCTAAAATGATTGCCAAGAAAGTTGTTTGTGATGTTGATAATAAATCATTTGTTATTACTATTAATGTTACAGACCAAGATCCGGTTATTGCTGCCACAATAGCTGATTCTGTTCAGCAGAAGTTGCAGGATTTTATTACCGACTATCGTACACGTAAGGCTCGAAGAGATTTGGAGCATAATCAGAAAATCTATGACGAGACCAAGGCTCGCTATGAACAAGCAGTGTTAGAATATGCGAACTATGCCGATGCTAATCAGCATGTGTTTTTGGAAAGGGTACGTAGCAAGCAGACTAAATTACAGACCGAAATGTCTCTTCAGACGCAAGCTTATACTCAAATTGCTGCTCAGTTGATGCAATCAGAGGCAAAAGTTCAGGAGGAGACGCCAGCTTTTACTACGTTGCAACCTGCAACCGTTCCTTTGAAGAAGAGTGGTCCGAAACGTGCACAGATTTGTCTTATCTTCCTCTTTCTAGCTTTCATTGGAACCACGCTTTATTGCTTCCATAAAGAAGGAGACTTGATTCCGGTGTCAAAGTCGCTTTTGGGTTTGGGTGTTGATGACGAGGAAGAGTAGTAATTCATATCAATGTGATAATGGAAAGGGGTTGTGAGTCACAACACCTTGTTTTTGACAGCTACAGGTAGAAATTACGATGGATCCAACAAAAAAACGAGCTAACTTCTCAGTCTGCTCGTTAATTTTATGAAAAAGTCTTTACCTTATAGCAAAACTATATTACTTATAGCTTATCGAGTGCAAATTTATACAATTTATATTTATCCTCCAAATTTTTTTTGTGATTTTTTGAATAAATCTTCTAAAAGTGTCACATTGTGTTGCTTTTTTGTCCATAATTGTAGTTTTATGGTCTAAAAGGCGTAATGTGGTTAATTTGTAATTCCTTATGGCTGCTTATCCATTCATGGTGGCGAGAAATTCCTCGTTGCTTTCTGTACGCTCGATATGCTTGAGTATTGTATCCATTGCTTCGAGGTTGGTCATGTCGGCAATATGATTGCGAATAATCCACATGCGACGACGTGTATTCTCGTCTTGTAGCAGGTCGTCACGACGCGTACTTGATGCGATGAGATTAACAGCTGGGAAGATGCGCTTGTTCGAGAGTGCACGATCGAGTTGCAATTCCATGTTTCCTGTTCCCTTGAACTCTTCGAAGATTACTTCGTCCATTTTCGAACCAGTGTCGATGAGGGCAGTGGCGATGATAGTGAGCGAACCTCCTCCTTCGATGTTACGTGCGGCACCGAAGAATCGTTTTGGTTTCTGCAGGGCGTTGGCATCGACACCACCGGTTAGCACTTTGCCTGATGCAGGGCTGACGGTGTTATATGCACGGGCCAGACGGGTAATGGAGTCAAGGAAGATGACCACATCGTGTCCGCATTCCACCATGCGTTTTGCTTTTTCGAGTACGATGTTGGCAATGCGTACGTGGTTGTCGGCTGGGGCGTCGAAGGTCGATGCAATGACTTCTGCATTGACTGTACGAGCCATGTCGGTTACTTCTTCCGGACGTTCGTCGATGAGCAACATCATCAGATATGCTTCTGGATGATTGCGTGCAATGGAGTTGGCGATATCTTTCATCAGCAGGGTCTTACCAGTCTTTGGCTGTGCGACAATGAGTGCGCGCTGGCCCTTCCCGATTGGTGAGAAAAGATCGACAATGCGTGATGATGGTGAATCGTTATTGCCGCTGCAGAGTTTGAATTTCTCTTCAGGGAATAGTGGCGTGAGGTATTCAAACGGCACGCGGTCTCTTACAATCGAAGGTTCACATCCGTTGATTTTGTTGATGTTGACCAATGGAAAAAACTTTTCACCTTCGCGTGGTGGACGGATGGTTCCTTCGACAACATCGCCTGTTTTCAGTCCATAGTGCTGCACCTGTGAAGGGTTTACGTATATGTCATCGGGCGATGAGAGATAGTTATAGTCTGAACTGCGAAGGAATCCAAAGTCACCTGAGAGGTCGAGGACGCCTGAAATGGTTACGATGTTATTGAAGTTGTAGGGTTCGAAGTCTACGTTTGGCTCATCGTAGTCGGCTTGTGCGGCTTCGTTACCGAAATTGTCGGTTAGCGTTTCCTGGGGGTCGTAGTTGTTATGCTGATCGTGGTTAAATTGCCTGAAGTAGTTGAGTTGGGTATATTCATCATTAGAGGACTCGTTTGGGATATCTTCTATGATGATGAAATCTGTGCCATCGTCAATTATTGGGGTTTGCTTGGTCGCTGTTGTGGCTGTTGGTTCGTTTTGTGCAGGTTCAATAGTAGCTGGAGCCTCTTCTTTCTGTGAACGGCTAAAGTCCATTAGCGATGTTTTCTGACGTGGTTTTTCTTCGGCTTTCTTTGCCGTTCCCTTTTCTTCGGCGAGTGGAGAAGAGTTATCTGCTTCTACTTCAGGTTTGATTGCAGTTGCTTCGTCGGTTAACTGCGATTTAGCTGTTTCGGATGCCGCCTCTTCTTTTTTAGGACGTCCGCGTTTTTTCTTTGGTGTTTCTTCTACTGGCGCTTCTGTCGATGTTTCTTCTGCTTCGTCTTTTTTAGGACGTCCGCGTTTTTTCTTTGGTGCTTCTTCGACTGGCGCTTCTGCTAAAGGTTCAGCTTCAATGGGTGCGGGTTGTTCCAGCATTTCCTTTTCTTCGGCCGAGAGGTCGTCGAACAGAGTGTTAGAAGTCGTAACGGTTTTCTGTTTATCGATTTTTTTTGCTTTCAACTGATTGGCCGAATAGACGAGGTCTACAGTTTTGATTCGACTGCGTTTCTTCGGTTTCTCAGTGGCTTTCTGTGCAGCCGATACGCTTTCATGGTCAATGATGTCGTACATCAACTCGGCATGGTCTTTCTTGTTAGAACTGATTCCATATTCATCAGCAATAGCCTGCAGTTCTTCCAAGCTCTTGTTCTGTAGTTCTGATTTACTATACATTGTGTTTTGATTTAATAGTCTGTATATGTTTTTCGCTATGCATACTCCACGCGCTATTTGGGCGGTGATTGATGATGTTACGAAAAATGATGTTATTAGGAATTGAATTTTGGCATACACCCAAAATCGATTGCAAAAGTACGAAAAAAAATGAACATTAAGCAACGAACATGGTACATTTTTTGCAAATACCCTGTGATTTTTGCTGTTTTATCCCTTTTTTTTCAATTTTTTCCCTAACTTTGCAGCATGGAAATAAAATCAGCAGAATTCAAAGTCAGCAGTCCTCGAGCCGATATGTGTCCGGTTTCGAGTTTGCCGGAGTATGCGTTTATTGGTCGTTCGAATGTTGGAAAGTCGAGTCTCATCAATATGCTTACAGGTAGGAACAGATTGGCGATGACGTCGAGCACGCCGGGCAAGACGATGTTCATTAATCATTTCCTCATCAACGGAAGTTGGTATCTTGTTGATCTTCCTGGCTATGGATATGCCCAACGTGGTAAACGAGAGATGGACAAGTTATGGAATCTCATTTCGCATTATGTGCTGGAGCGTGAGCAGTTGACGTGCATTTGCGTACTCATCGACATCCGCCACGAGCCGCAACGCAAGGACTTGGACTTCCTGACGTTTCTGGGTGAGAACGGCGTGCCGTTTGTCATTGTATTTACGAAGGCCGATAAGATCTCGAAGTCGCGACAGCAAGCAAACGTGGAGCAATACTTATCGGTGCTGTCCGAACAATGGGAAGAACTCCCTCCTTATTTTATTACGAGTGCGCAAAGCCGTCAGGGTCGCGAAGAGTTGCTGGACTACATAGATTCTGTGAACCGTTCGTTAGTGAAATGATTTTTATGTATAATAATGATAATCAACAGAAGAATGAAGCTAACAATTACTTTGGCGCTGATATTCGGGGCAATGATGACGTGCCTCGTTGCATGCAGCGATGATGAACCGAAAAATCCAACTAATCCCAAGGGGAGTGGGGCTGTTGCACCGCATTTTATAGGCAATGCTGAAATCCGTGGCAATGAGATTGTGCTCTTGAACAACGGGGTACAACTCTCGAGCCGGTGCTCGGGCTATTCCATCATACTTGCCCCACGTGTAACAGCTTTCACGTTCAATGATTTCACATGTGTTCTCAATGCTAACGAGTATTTAGCTCTTGGCGATAGTTGTGTTCTTTCACTGCGTGGCTGCAGTACGATTGAACTGAACAAGGATGCCACAGTCTACTGCAGCAAGCTGATGCTTCGTCCTGCAACCGCTACTGAGGCTACGCTGATTATTCGAAGGCCGGTCGATTCGTTCGAGCAGTTTTACAGTATTGTGCATTGTATGAATGAGACCGACATGGATCTTGGCGCTGTTGCGAAGACGGATGACGGTTGCTACGAAATCACTTACACGGTCCGTCCCCAGAAGTGATGTGTGCTTTCCTTTGTTGTGAGAAGTGTATGTTCGTTTCAATATAAGTCTTATGAAGCAGATTATTTCATTCATTTTCATATTGCTCATGTCGGCAGGCTTGAGGGCCGCTGAACCTGAGAAATCGGCCGAAGCGAAGCAGTTGATGCAGTTGCTCAGGCAAATCAATGGAAAGAAAATGCTGTCGGGAGCGATGGCATGTGTGAACTGGAACATTAGCGAGGCTCAATGGGTGCATAAGCATACTGGGAAATGGCCTGCTATTGCTGCGTTCGACTTTATTCATCTGCCGCTTTCATCGCCCGGAGGATGGATTGACTATGACAACATTGGTGTAGTGGACGACTGGCACAGTCAGGGAGGCATTGTCAGCATCTGCTGGCATTGGAACGTGCCTGCTCGCAGCGGAAAGAACGGTAAGGTTGCTTTCTACTGGGGTACTGACAACGGTAAGGAGGATGAGCAAACGACATTCGACGTGAAGAAGATATCCGATCCCGGTTCTCCTGAGTACCGCATCATGATGAGCGACATCGATCGTGTGGCACAGATACTTTTAAAACTCAAGGCGAAGGGCATTCCCGTGTTGTGGCGTCCTCTCCATGAGGCTGGGGGCATGTGGTTCTGGTGGGGACGCGACCCCGAGGGTTGCAACGAGCTTTGGCGCACCATGTATCGTCGTTTTCAGGAGTTGGGGGTGAATAATCTCATTTGGGTATGGACCCAAAGTGCTGCATGGGGGAAACCGTATAGCGACGGTTATCGCTGGTATCCCGGTGACGACTATGTAGACATCGTGAGTATTGATATCTATAACGAGCGTAATGCAGAGACCATTCGTACCAAGTGCTTCGATTTCCTACGCGAAGCTTCTCCTTCTAAACTTGCTGCTCTCTCGGAGTGCGGCTCAGTTGCTCAGATAGGCGAGCAGTGGTCGGCAGGTGCCCGGTGGCTCTTCTTCATGCCGTGGTACGACTACGCCGTCACAAGCAACGTTGAAGGTGCCCGTTTCGGTCAAACTCGTCATGCCAATGCTGATGTTGCATGGTGGAACGAGGCTTTCAGTCACGACTACGTGCTCACTCGCGATGATGTGAAGAAGATGTTGAATCGCTAAGTGTGTCATTTCTACCTATGAGTGGAGATGTCAAAATTACTGGGGCAGGCAGTTATGATGTCGCAGTTCATACCGTTATGTTTGGAGCGAAAAAGAATAGAATTCTTGACTTCGCTCCATATTTTCGCCCTTTTTTGTAACTTATTGACCATTAATCCTCTTTTGTTTGTCTTTTTTTTCCTACCTTTGTAGCGACAAATTATTATTTACTAATCATATTTATCAAACAAGCATGAAAAGAATCTACTCCTTTCTGATGTTGGTGTCATTGATGATTACCACATCCTTGAGTGTTGGGGCACAAGTTCAGCGTCCGATTGCTCCGGGCGGCGATGTGCTGACTTCCGGTAAGACCTACACTTATTTTAGCTACAGCAAATTGGCAGGTCAGATGATCCGTACCAGTTGGGACGGTGCTATCTACTCGCCCAATGGCAGTACGAGTCCTTTCTCCGTGAAACTTACTGCTCAGGAGAACAGCGATGGTACATGGTCCTTCTACTACGACGATGAAGTGACGACTACGATTGATGACGTTACGACTACTGAGACAGTCCGTTACTACATGAACATCCCTGAGGGTTCGGGCAACGTGTATGTGAATGCTACTGAACAGCGCGACTGGACTGTTAAACCTGGCCACTACGACGGCTTCTACTTCGTCTTGCCAGGTGCAGGGAACAATGCTCAGACCCTAGGTTATAACATGCACATGAACGCGGGCAACGAGTATGTTGTTGCGTCATACTACGGAAACTCTTGGTATCCTGACTTCTGTGGTGGAGTGCTGAAGGATGAGTACGGGGATAATGTTTACATCTCTGACGATCCTGACGAGAATCGCGTTGTTATGGCCGATTCGAGCTCTTGTAACTGGGCTTTCCTCGAGGTTGACAACGTTCCTGCGTTTCTTGAGAAGGCTTCTGTCTTTGCCACCCTCAATTCATTCTATGACACATGGCTGAAAGAAGATGCGTTAGACGGTATGGTACTATCATACAACGCTGCATTGTCCATTTACAATGGTGGTGATGTTGATGCGGAGGGCATCGATGCGCTGACAGAGATACTCAACAGCAAAGTGGCTCTCCACAAGGCTTTGCAGGAGATTAAGTACGACGACGAAGTGCAGGAAGCGCTTCAGGCAGAAATCCGAGAAGCTAACGAGGCTTTCGACAACGAGTATAATACAGAGAAAGTCATTGCAGCTACGGAGAAGTTGAAGCAAGCAGTTGCAGACTTCAAGGCAGGTATTGGTGACATGACCGCAATGGGACAGAACATGTCGTTCGAGGACCTTTCTGCCCAGAACGGCGAACCTACCTCGAGCGTGCAAGGTGCACCAACTGGCTGGAACGTGTATATCAATGGACAGCAGGTAACAACTACGAGCGAAGTGCGCAATGCAGGCATCACTGCTTGGCACGGACAGAACGCCGACGCTACAGGTCTGAAGGATGGCGAATACATCTTCGGTATCTGGAACGGCAGTATTCCAGAATATGAAATCAGCCAGACCATCGAAGGTCTGGAGCCGGGAACTTATACGATTACCGCGGCTCTTATGGTCGGCGCAAACGGCAGCGGCTCGCGTCGTACTACGCAGCGAATCTTCGGTAACTACAACTCCACTTACTTTGGCTACGAGGACGACTACAATCCTGAAGAACTCGACATGACGGAAGTTTACGGATTCCAGGGTAACGAAGAGCCACAGACCGATACGGAGCTACAGCCTATCGAGGTGAAAGCATACGTTTACGACGGTACGCTGACCTTTGGCGTTCGTACTGACGGACGTGAACTCGCAGCTGCCAACCGTACCGATCGCAACGGTGCAGGTGGTGACGGATGGTTCAAAGTCGATGACTTCCGCATCCACAAGGACGGCTACAACGTTGACGATGCTATGGCAATTCTCAAATTCTTCCGCGACGGTTTGTCGGTAATCGTGAGCGAATCGAGCATCAAGATGTTTACCGACGTTCGTGAGAATGCGTTGTCTCTGCTTTCGTCTGTAAACGAAGTGAGTCCGACCGATAATCCGTCGAACATCAATGGCGCCATCAAGTCTCTGCACTATACAATCGGCGAAGTTCAGGCTGCCGTCAACACTTATGAACGTCTGCAGGATGCCATCTATGATGCTTATGAGAATCTTGCGAAGTATGACTCGAAGGCCGGTGCCGGTGAGTATGCCGACGTTATTATGGAAGTAGAGGAACTTTACGAAAACGAGGAGTACACGACCGAAGAAGAAATCGACGCCGCTATTCAGCAACTTGCCGACGCACTCCAGGCATGTAAGGAGAGCGACACCATCGAGGCAGGTTCTGATCTGACCGAGTATCTCAAGAACCCAAGCTTCGAAGACCTCTCTTCTCAAAACGGTAATAACTCAGACGGACCAGAAGGTGCACCAGCAGGTTGGCATCTCTTCATCAACGGTACAGAAGTCTTCACAGCTGCTGATACTCGTGCAGCAGGTCAAAGTTCTTGGTGCGCAATCAATCGTGGCGATAATATCGACGTAGTATTTGAAGGAGAGACTTATAACCACCAGTATACAGATGGAGAGCATGTTTGGGGTGTATGGGCAGACAATGTCCCAACTGTTGAAATCTATCAGGAACTCACTCTTCCTGCCGGTATCTACCGCTTGTCAGCCGATGTTGTGGTACAGCACGACTGGGGTGGCATGAACATCACTACTCAGCGTATCTTCGGTAACGAATCCGTTCAGATGTACGGTCGCGATTATGACTACGGTGAGAACTTCACAGAGGATATGTATACTGCTCAGGCATTGCAGCAATACAACACCAACGAAGACATTACATACTTCTCATATGCAGGCTACGACAATGATGTTTCGTACGATTACACATCGCTCGCACGTCCAATGTCGCTGAATTTCCGTGTCGGCGAGGACGGCAAGGCACGCATCGGCTTCCGTACGAACAATATTGACGCCACCGGAACCGAGCATCCGCATGCTTGCGCCGGTTGGTTCAAGCTCGACAACTTCCGCCTTGAGTGTGTCTCTATCGGTCTCTTCGACATTCCTGAGTTGCCGGAGGGCATCAGCGAAGTACAGAATGCCGCTAACGTTGGTGCTATCTACGACCTCACGGGCCGTAGGGTGACAACACCGACAAAGGGTGTCTATATCCAGAACGGTGTGAAGTTCATGGTGAAATAGTGTAGGAAATCTACACCGAATCTATGGAACGAACCTGCCAAAAGTGCAGGTTCGTTTCTTTTTGTATATTAACTTTGTAAAATGGGCTTATTTTGCGAGTTTTTTCTTCTAACTGGTTTACTTCTTTCTTTCAGTTAGTTTACGTTTCTTAACCAGTTACTTAAAAAAAGTCTTGCTATTGCAGCAGTTTTTTCGCTCAGTTCGCTCTTGTTTTTCTTCCAATATATACAAAAATATTGCGCCGAAGATTTACAATCATAAACCAACGGCGCAACGAAAATCGTTTCGTACGCTTTTACTCCTCGTAGCCTTTAGGATTGTTCTTCTGGAAGTTCCACGAATCTCGGCACATATCACCAATTTCGTACTGAGCCTGCCAGCCCAGTTCAGCCTTTGCCTTGGCTGGGTTGCAGTAGCATGTAGCGATGTCGCCGGGACGTCGCGGCTTGATGGAGTAGGGGACCTTGAGCCCGTTTTCGCGTTCAAAGGCATTGACGACGTCGAGCACTGAATAGCCGTGGCCTGTGCCCAGGTTGTAGATGGCAAGTCCGCACTTTTTCTCGATGGCCTTCAGTGCGGCAACGTGGCCGGCAGCCAGGTCGCACACGTGGATGTAGTCGCGAACGCCGGTTCCGTCAGGTGTGTCGTAGTCGTTGCCGAATACACCGAGTTCCTTGCGGATACCGATGGCCGTCTGCGTGATATAAGGCATGAGGTTGTTTGGGATGCCGTTCGGATTCTCGCCGATGAGGCCCGACTTGTGTGCGCCAATAGGATTGAAATAGCGAAGCAGTACGACGTTCCATTCAGGGTCGGCCTTCTGCACATCTTTCAGTACTTCCTCGAGCATCGATTTCGTCTGTCCGTAAGGATTCGTGCAGTGGCCTTTCGGACATTCCTCAGTGATAGGAATCTGCGCAGGGTCGCCATAGACCGTGGCCGACGAACTGAAAATGATGTTTTTGCAACCGTTCCGGCGCATCACGTCTAACAGCACGAACGTAGCGTTCATATTGTTCTCATAATATTCCAAAGGCTTCTCGCAGCTTTCGCCCACCGCCTTCAGTCCGGCGAAGTGGATGACAGCGTCGATTGTGTAAGTCTTGAAAATATGGTCCATCGCCTCACGGTCACGTACGTCGGCACGGACAAACGGAACAGGCTTACCGATAATCTTCTCTACGCGGCGCAGCGCCTCTTCCTTTGAGTTGCACAGATTGTCGACCACGACTACCGTGTGGCCGGCCTTGTCCAACTCGATGATGGTGTGGGAGCCAATATATCCGGCTCCACCAGTCAATAGAATCTGCATAATCTTATAATATTTAAAAACGAATAATCCAGTTCACTCACGTCAGTTTTCCAGTAGTGTCACGTCGTTCACGAAGTTGCGAATCGACTGCAAATCATCCTTGCGGCAAATCATCAGGATGTCGGGCGTGTCGATGATGGCATAGCCGTGGAGATCCTGAATCGTTGCAATTTTTCCCTTCGGCAGTTTCACGATGCAGTCGGTCGAACTGTAAAACAGCGCAGTTTTCGCAGCATCGGCCTCCGTATCACCCTCGGCGCTGATGACCACATTGTTCCCCCGCGTCTTTGGCAGAATGTTGAACACCTGTGTCCACGTACCCAAATCGCTCCATCCGAACCGACACATCATCACGTCGACATTGTCCACCTTCTCCAATACGCCCGTCTCCAACGGAATGTTCGGACAGATGGAAAAAGCCTGCTGAATCAGAGCAGGAACGTCCTCGCCCACACTCAGCATGTCCTTCATGCGTTGCAGAATCTCGGTAATCTCGCTCGACACCTGTCGGATAGTCTGAAGAAATGTCCGTGCACTCCAGAGGAAGAGACCCGTGTTCCACAGAAACTCGCGACTCTCAATGAACATCCTGGCGAATTGCTCCTCCGGTTTCTCCGTAAACGACTTCACTTCGAAGATATTTTCTGCACGCTGACCATTCATTTGGATGTAACCGTACGAGGTCTCTGGATGCGTCGGCGTTACGCCCACCGTTAGCAAACGTTCGTTAGTAGCCACATAGTCGAACGCCCGCCGCATATCGGCCTCGAACGTCGCCTCATCCGTAATCAGTTGGTCTGCAGGAGTCACCAACATCACCGCATCGGGACAGATGCGTGTTAGGTGAATCGACGCCCACACGACGCTCGGCACCGTGTTTCGACGCATAGGCTCCAACAGCAGATTCCCAACAGTCAGCTCAGGCAGTTGCTCCATCGTCAGATCCTTGTACCGTTCGTTCGACATCACAATGATGTTCTCCTTATTAATAAAACGCGCGTATCGCTTATACGTTGCCTGTAGCAGCGTCTCTCCTGTGCCTAAGATATCAAGAAACTGCTTCGGCATTTCCTGACGGCTCGCAGGCCAGAGTCGTGTGCCGATTCCGCCTGCAAGGATGACGCAGAAATAGTTCTTTGGCAAAAATTGTTCCATGTTGATTAGATTATTGTCTCACTAAGTATTTCTTGCCGTTCTGGATATAGACGCCGCTCAGCAATGGCATTTGATCAGCGTTGTACTTCCGTCCCGTAAGGTCGTAGATGACATCCATTCCTGGCTCATCGTTCGTGATGTCGTTAATGGCCTGAGCATCGTTCGACTTGGCAGTGATACTGATTTCCGAAGCCGATGCCCATGCGTTGTTGTTTACTTCCGACTTAGCAATGAGTTTCAAGTAACGTCCTTCGACAGGTTTCTTCAGTGTTGCCACCTGCTGAGCCGTAGTCTTCGAGAACGAACCCGTTGCTACTGCACTACCGAAGTCGTTCACATTCTTGCTGATGTAAATCTCATACTCCTTAATCATACCGTTCTCATTACCATCCGTACGTGCAGTATAAAGCACGGAAGTGACGAGATAGTTCTTCGCCATATCAATCACGATGGTGTGTGGATGTGTTGGAGTACCACCGTTGTACTGCGTATGCCAGAAGGTTGACGGATTGTTGTCGATGGCATAGCTGGCAGGATTGCCGCCTTCCTGACTCGACACGCTATGGATTTTCCACGTTGAGCGGTTGATAAACATCTGGAACTCATACGTTGAAACCGGACTCTTGAAGTATCCGTCGGCCGTACAATATGTGGTTACCGTTCCGCCGTTTGGCAGGCTCACCGTTGAGGTATACTGCTGATACTTGCCGCCGTCAACACTGTAATAGATGGTTGCATTCTGCGTAGCGGTCTTCATCGTGATACGTCCGTTCGTCGCCTGCGTACATTCTACAGGTTGGCAAATCGGCATATCCACACGAGCTCGTTCTGCCATTGCTTCTGCTGTCAACTTTTCACCAATCGGCATGATGAAGAAGCGGAACTTTGTGTCGGAAGAGTAGAGTTCATATTTCTGCAGCACATCAGGACCGCAACTTGCGTTACCCAGTCCACGAGTACGGGCATCGAGATTCACGACGGTCGTACCAGTTTTCTTGAACTGATAGGGGTGGTTGGCACGTGAGTTACGATTGGTGTAGTTGTCCTCCGGACGCCAGTGGAGAGCTGAAGCTGCCATGAGGTCAGGTGCTACGAACATCGCACCGATGCCGTCAGCATTTGTCAGCGCCATCCATCTCACCTCTTGTTTCGTACCATGTTCCTGTGGCTTCACATATTCCACGTACTGATCCGTAACAGTACTCTCGTAGATATCGGGGAAGCAAGCCTCCTTGCGGTCTACGTAGCTATCCCAAGGTCCACGGCCGAACCATGTAAGCTGTTCCATCTTACTTGGCATTTCGAGTTTGAAACCGATACGTGGCAAGACGGCGTTCTGGTCGGCTGGATTGATGTCGGCATTCACCATGATGGTTCCATCGGCACATACCTTGAAGTCAAGTTGCAGGTCAAGTTTATGTGAGGTGGTCGATGTCCACACGCTCTTCATGCTGAGGTCGACGGTCTGTCCGTCATCGCTCTTCGTTACAGTTGTTTCCTTGCCTTTACCCGTGAAGGCTGTCAGACCCATATCGTCCCAACTGCCTGTACGGCGTCCATCATTGTCGGTCGGTAGACGGAACAAGTTTGGCTTCAGCGGCTGACTCACGATGGCCTGCCCTTTATACGTGTAGCGGAGTAGGGTACCTTGTGATTTTGAGAATACCGCTGTGAAATTGCTGTTCGAGATGGTAGCGGTAGCAGAATTCTCCTCCACAGTTAGCGCTTCGCCTTGAGCCAGTTTCATTGGTTCTTTCTTGGCGGTATTGAGTGGGAGTTGCTCGCTGGCTACTTCGTAACCTGCGTCTGCCCACAAGGTTGCTTCCTTCAGTTTGGCAGAGAAGCGGATGAAGTACTCTCGGTCGGCCTTGTAGTCGGCAGGGAGGGCATCGATGCTGATGCGGGTGCTGTCGCCTGCCTTTACGATGGTGTCGATGGTACCTTTGCCAACTTCTTTTCCTTCTTCCAGAATGGTATAGGTAACATCGAGGTAGCTGTTATCCACAAACGCCAGTTTGCTCTTCAGTAAGAAGCGGTTGTTCACGCCTTTGACAGGTTTGAACTCGAGTGGCTGATAGATTTTCTTTGTGTTGTATACTTTATCAGTAAATGTCCAGTCGGGTTTCACCAGACCATTGATACAGAAGTTTCCATCGTTAGGATTGTCGCCGAAGTCACCGCCGTATGCAAAGTAGTCCTTACCGCTGCTGTTTTTGGCTAAGAGCCCTTGGTCTTTCCAGTCCCAGATGAACTCACCGGTAAGACATGGGTATTTCTCGTACAGGTCGAAGAACTCGCGTACGTTACCCATCGAGTTACCCATCGAGTGGCTGTTCTCGCACTGGATATGTGGTTTCGGATTGGTTTGGTTCAGCCGGCTACGTCCTGTGTTTTCGATGCCGTCCACACCTGCATACATTGTACTACTTACGTCACCGAAGCTGCTGTTGCCTTCATAGTGGATGAGGCGAGTGGTGTCGAGTTTGCGGATTGCCTCGCGAGCAGTCTGGAAGTTATTGCCGCCTCCCGATTCGTTGCCGAGCGACCATAGTGCGATACACACATGGTTACGATGCCACAGCACCTGATTGGCCGAACGCTCAGCCATCATGTTTCGAAACAACTCTACACTGGAGAGTCCTGTGTTGGCATGACATTCCACGTTGGCTTCTGCGATGACATACAATCCATATTTATCGCAGAGATCGTAGAAGTATGGGTCGTTAGGGTAGTGCGATGTGCGCACGGCGTTGATGTTCAGACGTTTCATCGTGATGATGTCCTTCTCGATTTCATCGTACTTGATGGCACGACCGTTCTGATAGCTGAAATCATGACGATTCACTCCGTGGAATACCATTCGTTTGCCGTTGATAAGTAAAGCTCCGTCACTGCGAACACTCACTTCTTTGAAGCCTACTTTGCCACCTCGAATATCCACGGTCTTTCCCTTCGAGTCTTTCAAGGTGATGATGAGATCGTAAAGGTTTGGTGTCTCTGCACTCCATTTCTTGGGGTTGTTCACTTTCATTGTGAACGTTGTGACACCAGTAGTGGTAACTTCTTTCGAGTCGGAATAGAAGAGTGCTCCGTCGTCTTCCAGACGTGCCTCAAGCGTTCCGCTCTTGATATCATCACCAGTCAGGGTGACTTGCAATTTTGCTGTTGCATTGGTATAGGAGGCATCGAGGTCGGTTGTGAAGAAATAGTCGCGAATCTGTGTTTTTGGGGCTGCCCAAAGGAAGCAGTGACGCTGAATACCAGTCAGTCGCCAGTAGTCTTGACACTCGATGAACGAACCGGAAGTGAAACGGTAGACCTGCAGCGCTACGGTGTTCGTGCCTTTCTTTACATATTTCGTGATGTTGAATTCCGATGGCAGATACGAATCCTCGCTGTAGCCGATGCGTTGACCGTTAATCCAGAGATAATAGCCGTGTCCTACACCGTTGAAGCGAATATAGATGTCGCGCCCGTCCCAGTCGTTGGGCAGCGTGAACTGACGGCGATAGGTGCCTACGGGGTTAGGCATGTTGCTATTATACGAGAACCATCCTGGACGCTCGGCCATGATGCTATAGGTGTTGCGGTCGTATGAGAATGGGTATGCCACATTACAGTAGAGTGGCTTATCCCAGTTCTTCCCTTTACGGATGCCATACACTTGCCAACTGGCAGGTACGTCGATATTGTCCCATCCGGCATCATTGTAGTCAGAACCAAACACGTTCTTCGGTGCATTAGCGGGGTTGCCTACCCACTTGAACTTCCACACTCCGTCTAGATCCATATAGTACGGAGAAATGGTCATATCGTTCTTAGCTACTTGGTCTACTGTTCCGTAAGGAATTGATACTGTGTGAGCTGCTTCACGGTTCACATTCGAGATCTTGGGATTGTCCCACTCTGTACCGTCCTGTGCCTTTGCCAGCACAGCGGTAATCATTAAGATAGTTAATGTAATTTTGCGCATATTTATCTAATACTTAATTCTTTTAATTCCGTCGAACAAAGTTTTATATTCTCACCCCTCTATTTCTCCCCTTTATCTTTCGCACCAGTCGCCTCAATTACGTTGATAACGTAGTCACCCAACTTCTCACATTCTGCGATAATGTCCATATAGTACACACCCATCTGGTAGTCGTATAAGTGACTGTTGATATCGAAGATATTCTGGTTCTTCAGTTGGTTACGGTAGTTATTGATTTCGTGCTCAAGGTTGTATGATTTGTTTAGGTCCACATACTTCTGGTCGCCCGCTTTCACAACGGCAGTCATAGCTTGCAGGGCATCATCGTCGAGCGCCATCATGTTCTGAATATGCTCATACTGTTTTTCGGTGAAATCCTCGTTGCTATGCTGACGCTTGCGATTCATCGAGCGTGCCAAGTTGTAGCATGAGTCGCCGATACTTTCCAACTCGCTCACCAGACGTAGCATGTGCTGGATTTCTGTCTTCGACTCGATACTCAGTCGGCCTTCACTCACCTGATTCAGATAGTTGGCTATCTGTACCTCCATCTTGTCGGTGATATTTTCGTACTTCTCAATGCGAGAGAATAGTTTGTTGAATTCGTCTCCTTTCGTCGTGTGAAGCAGTTGCTGCACGAATCCGAACATCTTGTAGCAGCGTTCGGCAAATACCACGGTTTCCTTCTTCGCATTCAAAATAGAGAGTTCTGGAGTTTGCAGCAGTCCCGCTGAGATGAAGCGCAGGCGTGATTCTTCGTCCTCGGTCTCAGGCTTTGGCTTGATCACTTTGCAGACAATCTTCTCAATCACCGGCACCAGCCAAATCATGATGAGCGTGTTAGCGATATTGAAAGCTGAGTGGAATGCAGGCAACACAATGTTGCTATTGACCTTTGCATATTCCATATCGGTGGCCAGTTTGTCAACATCGACACCTACAAGGTGACACACCATCGTGAAGAACGGGTGCAGGATGCAGAGCACCCAAAGCACACCTGTCGTATTAATAAAGAGGTGCGAGAATGCCGTCCGTCGGGCCGACACATTGGCTCCGAGAGCCGCTATGTTCGAGGTGATGGTCGTACCGATGTTTTCACCCAACACGAGGATGATACCCAGTTCCACAGGCATGGCACCCGTCGCACACATCGTCATCGTGATGGCCATGATGGCTGCTGACGACTGTACACAAAGGGTCAGTACCGTACCTATCAGGAGGAACAGGGCAATAGTGCCAATGCTGCCGCTGCTGAACTGTGAGAAGAAGTTGATAACGTCGGCATTCTTGTCCAGCTCCATAGCCATACCGGTTTTCTTCAAGGTCACCAGACCGAGGAAGAGGAATGCCATACCGAAGAGGAACTCGCCGAAGCTCTTGTACTTCTTCATGTAAATCATGATAATGCCTACGAAAGCAGCAATGTATGCCACCACACCGATGTCGAACGTGAATCCGAAGCTCATGATCCAGGCTGTTGCCGTCGTACCGATGTGTGCACCAAGAATGATGGAGATAGCCTGAGCCAGCGTCAGCAGACCTGCATTCACAAACGAAACCGTCATGAGGGTCGTAGCCGTCGAAGACTGAATACTAGCTGTCACAAACATACCTGTAATAGCACCCATGAAGCGGTTTGCCGTCATTTTCTGCAACACATTTCTCAGCTGAGGACCAGCCATCTTCTGCAGACCTTCGCTCAATGTCTTCATACCGAACATCAGCAGGGCCAGCGAACCCAAGAGGGTAAAAACTACTACGTAATTCACCATTGTCTTATTGTTTTTTGAATAGTTCCTGTAGTGACTATAGTTCCTAAATATAGTGACTATAGTATTTCGCTTGCAAATTTAATAAATTTTATGAAACCTACAAACATACTCCCGTTTTTTCATTGTGAAAATGCAGTTTTTTCTGTCTGAAAACCTGTGTTTTTCACTCCTTAATATATAAAAGAGAGGCTCCCGTGGGAAACCTCTCTTTCGTGTTGATGTTTAGCTGTTTTGTTTACTTCCTGTAAAACGGTGACAGTTTGCTCATTGTCTTTGCCTTGGCAATTGCACGACGGGGAGACTTGTAATAGTCGTCATCGTCGCCAATCACATCATTGATATCTCCATTCAGTCCCTCGACAGCTACGATGTAGATAGGTGCGTCGAAGTTATAGGCGGATGTTAATCCGGCAACTTCTTCGTCGCTCCACGTTTCTTCTGGGTCGAAGTCGATCTCCACGACGTTCTTTCCGCTGACATAATAAACGCTGTAGTAATCGTCATCGTCGTCAACGACTTTCTGCCATCCCTTCAACTGGTTGTCAGCAATGGCTAAAAGCTGGTCGTAGGTAGTCTTGGTGCCGTTCATGAAGGCTTGTCCACACTTGGTGTAGTAGTCGCCTCCTGTGCTGGTGATACCAATTGGATATTCACCTGCGCTTGGGAATGGCATGAACGATGGAGCGTATGCCTTGGTGAATGGCTTCTTGGTTTCGCCCGACATCACGATGTTGAAGGCCAGGCCAGTGCCTTGGAAGGTTGCATTAGGCTTGCCCCATTCGAAGTTCGGGTCGTTGGTCATCTCCATTGTAGCGAATGTACCGCGGCCGGCCATGTTGAGTATGAGTTGCTTGCCACTGATTTTGGCTTCGAAGTTGGCTTCTTCTGCGTTTGCCTGCGTCCAACCTTGATTGCTTTCAATCATGTAGAAGAATTCTCCGGTAGCAGTGCCCTTCGCACGGTCGTAGTTCTCGGACATGAATGCCCATTCGGTCCATTGCTGCATGTTCTCGTTCACGTGGTCGGGACGTTCGTAGTTTATAATAACGAAGGTGTTGTCGACGATGATAGCTCCGTTATCCAGATCTTTGTTGCTGTAGGTAATAGGCAGCTCATAGTTCTTCTTGTCATCGGTATTAACGTAGATGATACCGCCCTGGTCCTTAGCAGGGTCGATCTTTGCATTGACTTCAACATCGCCGAGGTCAGTGTCTCCGTCCTTCGCGATTTGGAAATCCTTCGAGTAAACCTGTCCGTTGGCTGCACGAATCTTGAGGGTTGCTTGGCCTGAGTAGTTGGCAGGAGCGAGGATTTCGAACTTGCCGTCAAAGTCGGTGATGTAGTACTTCGTCTGATTGCCGTTGAATTCAACCCAAACGGTTGCGAGGTTGCTTCCATCCTCGTTGACAACTTTACCCTTGATGAACCTCATGTCTTTCAGTTCGATTGTCACATTGTATGTGCTTCCGCCAGGCTGTCCCGGTACGGTGATGGGTTGCATTTGGTAGCCACCGCAGTCTTCTGGCTCAATCCAGACTTTCACGCTGGTTTCCTCAGGAATGAAGCATTGTGCTTCGCCCTGTGAATTTGTCGTACATGTGGTTTGACCTACGTGAACTACGGTCCAAGGAACCAATGTGCCCTTCTTCGTCTTCACCTTAATGATGACAGTGACACGCTTTTCTGGCCAGTCGAGGTTTACCCATGAGAAATGCTTCACGGTTCCTACATAAACACCATTTTGGAGGGTTGCGCTACCTTCTTCTTCCCACAGACCTGTGCTCTCGTTGAAGCTCCAGAGTGGAATTGAAGCAGGTGTGTTGTTCTTCAGGCTCTCTGGGATTGGGAAGGTCAGCGTTGCTTCCTTGCCGTCCTTCAGCTGGAGGGCGTTGCCGTTCTGGTCGGTCATTTCAACCTTGGTCATACCATAGCTGACGAGCTGCACCGTCTCGTTATTTGCATTGACGGCAGCGAGGTCACCGCCTGGCATCATCGTGGCGAAGTTGTCGTCATCTGGGTTGAGATACAGCATCTCGGATTTTACAGTTCCTGTGTAGTCCTTGCCTGTCTTTGCATCCTTGTAACCGTCGGCAGGCATCTTGACTTCCATGCCGGCGTTGGTCTTCAGTGTCTTTGCTGATGATGCATTGTAAGTCGCATTGGTAGTAATCGTGTTGTTAGCCTTGCTGACCATCACCACTTCCCACTTGTCTTTGCTTGCTTCGGTGTATGAACGAACGATATCGAAATAGCCTTCCTTGCTGAAGTCTACAACGGTACGTCCCTTCACAACCTCGATGTCAGTCAGGGCAAACGCTCCTGTTGCATCGGTTGTGGTGACAGCAGTACCGCTACCAACCTTTACGCCAGCCAATGGGTTGCCGTTGGTATCCATCACGAATCCGGTCAGTTCGGCTTTCTTCATTTCGCCTTTCACGTCCTTTTCGCGTTCCTGTTGGTTGTTGTTACCGCCACCGCCGTTGTCGTCGTCGCTGCTACATGCGCACATCAGGCCTACGGTAGCAATCATGAATGTTCCAAAAAGAATCTTGTTTAGTTTCATGTCATTACTAATTTAGGGGTTATACATAAGTTTTAGTTATTTCGCTTGCAAAGATATGAAGATAATCAAATACTACCAAATGTTTTAGCATCTTTTTTTGATAATTGTTCAATATTTCGCTTTTTTACTCCTATTAATTACCGGATTCCACCTCCGCTGCCGCCACCTGAGAAGCCGCCTCCTCCGCCGAACGAGCTGAATCCTCCTCCGCCCCAACTGCGATGTGAACTGCTGCTCGACGGGTGTTCGCGCAACATCTTGGCGCTGTAGGCATCAGCTGTGCCGCGCTGGAATACGGTGTAGATGGTCGGCACGGACATACCTTCTGCCATCTGACCTGCGATGTCATCCATCTTGAAGTACTCAGGGTTGATTTTCTTCATCTCCTTAATGACTCGACTAGCATTGCCGAATAGGGTGGCGTAGACCATATAGTCTTTCCAGAGTTTGCCCTCTTGGACGCCACGTTCGCTCAGGAGCGTGAACTCGGAAAGGTATTTCTTCAGTCCCATCAGTCGGCGAACCTCGTCTTTATTCGATGAGAGGTTAACGGTTCTGACTCCACGCAGGGTGTTGAGGAAAGAGTCGATGGTGCTCTGATTGTGTTTGTCCTTCATGTAGGCCTTGAGTTCCCAAGGTTCGAGCACGGTGTCTTTGCCTGCAGCCAGTTCGAAGATGGTGTAGATTTTGCGCAGGAGGATGTGGGCATCGCCTTTCCCATCCCATTTCTTTACCACGAAGGCTGGCACAACCTTGCCCTCACGGTTGGGATGGCTCTCGATGCCAAGTGCGCCGAGATTGACGAGTTTGATGACGCAGGCCGAGAGTAGATGGTCGTAGTCGGCTGTGCCAAAGCGCAACTTGTTGAGCACATCGTTGGCTGTCGAAAGGTTGCCGTTGAACGGAATCTCGCGATACCAGTCGACATCTTTCTTGTACTTCCACCAACGGACGAGATAGGTGACGGGAGCTGCCAGAAGTCCCACGAGGCCGAAGAATACCATGCCGGCACCTACGAGGTAGCCGATGATTTTGTCAAACCAGTCGTCGAAACTTGAACTTCCACCATTCTCGGACTCCATGCCGTAGTCGCTGCCTTCCATCGCTCGTTGCTTCAGGTTCTCGAAGGGTTCGCCGCCCGACATCGTGGGTTGGAAGATGCTGTCGTTGAACTCGGCCATGATAATCATGCAGTAGTCGCTCTCGAACGGTTCTTCGCTCTCTGCATAGATACATCCGTTTTCGAACCAGACTGAGCCTTTGTAGCCGAATGCCCAGATGTTGGCAATGGAGTCGTTGATTTCGGTACCGTCGGCACAGGACATCGTGAGCATCACGTGCTGAGGGTAGGGACGTACGTTACGGGCTACGAACATATAGTTGAAGCCATCAGCTCCGCCATACGCCTTTAGGAGGTTGGTGACGGTGTAGGAGGTGGTATACGTACGTTCGCCTTCATCGCCCAGTCCCCAGCACACTTCGTAGCCGTTCGACTTCGTCACAATACCGCATCTGCCTGCTTTTCCGGCACGACTGCGATCGACATCCCAGCGTCCGATGTTCTCATAATTCTTCCCAGTCTCGTCCTTCACCTCGAGGTCGTCAATGGTGCTGCCGTTGAGGTTGCCGATGACGATATAGCATTCCGTACCTTCGGACGTGATGGTCATCTGACGTGTCTCGGTGATGCGTGCATCGCCATTAGGTTGTAACGACACATTGATGAAAAGGTCGTTAAGCGATGGCTGAGCAGAGGCAGAAAGAGCGAGCAGACAGACTATTCCACAGATATACAGACGCTTCATCATCCGTTGAATGCTTCCTTGAGGTTTGGATAACTCTTCTTCTGTTCTTCGTCGACCTTGAGGTATTCCTTTACATCGAAGTGGAGCATACCTGCCACGATGGATGAAGGCCACTGGCGCACCATGCGGTTCATCTTCGTTGCGGTGTCGTTATAGACCATACGCGACATACGCACATTCTCCTCGTAGTCCTTCACTCCGTCCTGTACTTCGATGAAAAGATTGTCGGCCTTGAGTTCGGGATAGGCCTCGCGGATAGCCAGCAACTGCCCCATCACCTGACGGAGTGCACTCTGCTGTTCGTTGACAGCCTCTGGCGTATTGACAGCCTCGCCACGACGCTGCTTGATGACACCGATAAGGGTTTCAGACTCGTGCTTGGCATATTGAGCCGCAGTCTGAGCCAATCCCAAGAGGGCATCCCAACGTGAGTTCAACTGAACTTCAATCTGACTGAGCGCATTCTTACACATTTCGTCGAGATTAACGAGCGAACGCTGTGTGCTGATGAAATAAGCGATGATGATGAGGGCAAGTCCTACAAGGATGCCAACAATAATTCCTGTTCCTGTCATAATAGTTTTTGTTTAATGGTTAATTGTTTATTTTTCTGTTTTGGTTTTCGTTTTGGTTTTCGTTATTATTAGCTGTAACCCGTAAGTTGTAAGCTGTAAACCGTAAGCTATACATTCAGTTTCACTTTACCACGAATGTCGGTGCTCGAGCTGCCGATGTAGAGGGTGAACGAACCTGGTTCGAGCTTCCAACCACGCGATGCCTCATCGTAGAACTTGAGGTCGTCGTCCTTGATGGTAAACTCAACCGTCTTGGTTTCTCCTGGCTTGAGGCTGATTTTCTTGAAGTGCTTCAATTCCTTCGTCGGGCGCAGCACACTGGCCTGATCGTCGCCTACATAAAGCTGAACGACTTCCTTGCCTTCCACCTTTCCGGTATTGGTAACTGCCACAGAAACGGTGCGACCGCTGATGCTTGGCTTGCCATACTTGAAGGTCGTATAGCTCAGTCCGTAGCCGAAGGGGAAGAGGGCAGGGATGCCCTTTGTGTCGTGCCAGCGATAGCCCACGAGGATGTCTTCCTTATAGGTCTGCTGTCCGTTGACACCTGGATAAGATTCTGCACCGAACGACATCGCTCCGTTGTCTTCCAACTTGACGGGGTAGGAGAATGGCAGTTTGCCACTCGGACATACCTTGCCCGATACGATGTCAGCCACGATGTCGCCAGCATCGCTGCCGAGATACCATGCGTGGAGAATGGCAGGCATACGTTTCAGTTCGGGCAACTCCATTGCATTGCCCGACATCATGACGAACACGATGCGAGGATTGGCATTGAGCAGGGCGGTGATCAATTCGTTCTGACCGAACGAGAGACCCATGGAACGGCGGTCGCTGCCTTCGCAGTCCTGACCCGATTCCTTGTTCAGTCCGCCTACATAGATGACAATATCAGCCTGCTTTGCTTTCTCTACAGCTTCCTCGCGCAGTTGTGTCGCATTGTCCGACTGGTTGCTTCCACCTTGAGGCTGACCTCCCCAAGCCTGTGCTACAGCATAGCCTTGAGCATAGATAATCTTGTCGCCATAGCGGTCTTGGAATGCCTTCAAGACAGATGTCTCGTGCTGAGGATTCAATTCCGAAGACTGACCACCATGTGAGAGTACGCGGGTGGCATTATCGCCCACGATGAGGATCTTCTGATATTGGCTGACATCCATTGGGAGCAATGGCGTCTTGCTCTTAGCCACAGGGTTATTCTGGAGCAATACCACACCTTCGCTGCCGATGGCCTTCACCACCTCAGAGTGAGCCGCAAAGTCCATCTTGCCGAAACCCTGACGGTTCATGGCTGTGCGGAAGATGAGACGTAGCACACGACGTGCTTTGTCGTTCACTAGTTCCATCGGATAGGTTCCGTCGCGAAGTCCCTTGAGGAAGTCGTTGCCGAGATAGCTCTCGTCGAAGCGGAAATTACGTCCGAAGATGCCCTTATCGGGACGGCTCGATGTACCCATCTCGATGTCCAGACCGTTGAAGGCAGCTTCTTTGGCATTGTGGGTTCCGTCCCAGTCGGACATCACCACGCCGTCGAATCCCCATTCGCCCTTCAGAATCTTCTGCAGCGTGTATTCGTTGTGACAGGCATGCTGCCCGCGAATCTTGTTGTAAGCTCCCATCAAGGCCCACACACCTGCTTCCTGAACGGCTGCACGGAAGGCTGGGAGATAGATTTCGCGCAGGGCACGCTCGCTTACTTCCACGTTCACACCCATGCGGTTGGTTTCCTGATTGTTCACACAGTAGTGTTTCACACAACTGGCGACACCGTTCGACTGCACACCTTTGATGTAAGGTACTACGAGTGTTGCAGCAAGATAGGGGTCTTCGCCCATATATTCGAAGTTACGGCCGTTGAGCGGGGTACGATAGATGTTCACTCCTGGGCCGAGCATCACGTTCTTATTGCGATAGCGAGCCTCTTCACCCACTCCCTTTCCGTAGGCGTATGCCAGTTCTTCGTTCCAAGTGGCAGCCAGACAGGTGAGCGTTGGGAAAGCAGTACATGAGTCGATTTCCCAACCCGAATGTCCCCAGTCGGCCCAGTTCATCTCGAATCGAACACCATGAGGACCGTCGCTCGACCACAGTCCGGGAATACCCAGACGGGGAACTCCGTTCGAATAGAACTTACCCTGTGCATGACAGAGTTTCACTTTCTCTTCGAGCGTCATACGGCTCAGTGCGTCGTTCACTCGTGCTTCAATGGGTTGTTTCTCATCAAGATAGACGGGAACACTGGATGTGTTTTGCGCATGTAGCGCCATGCTCATCAGCATGATGGCTAAGGTTGTAAAGATTTGTTTCATTGTCTTATTGTTATTTTACTTTTCTTTAGTAAGTGGTAAGCTGTAAGCCGTAAACCATAAGCGGTAAGCTGTAAGCTACTTGCAAAATTACGACTTAATTATGAATTATGCATTATGAATGATGATTTTTCGTGACTTTACTCCTTATTTTATTTAATAAAAGTGTATTTTGCTCTTTTTTTTGCAAATAATTATGAATTATGCATTGTGAATTATGAATTATTTACTAACTTTGCACCACTTATGAAGATCAGGCAGATAATTGATGCCCTTGAAGACTTTGCGCCTTTGGCCCTGCAAGACGGATTCGACAATGCTGGATTGCAGATTGGACTACCTCAGGACGTAGATGCTACAGGGGTATTGTTGTGTTTAGACGTGACTGAGGCTGTCATCGATGAGGCCGTCAGTCGGGGTTGCAACATGGTGGTGAGCCACCATCCGTTGCTGTTCCATCCGTTGAAGTCCATTTCGGGTAAGGACTATGTGGAGCGTGTGGTCATCAAGGCCATTCAGCAGGGCATTACCCTCTATGCCGCTCACACCAATCTCGACAATGCTCTGGGTGGAGTGAACTACAAGATGGCCGAGAAGTTGCAGCTGACTGCACTCGAGTGGCTGGAACCCAAGCAGGGAATGGAAGGCGGCAGTGGACTTGTGGGCGAGTTGCCGACCACAATGTCGCAGCAGGCATTCATCCGGTTGGTGAAGGATACCTTCCGTGTCGACAGCATCCGCTACAATGAATGGAGTGGACAGCAGGTGCAGCGAGTAGCTCTCTGTGGAGGTGCAGGCGCGTTCCTCATCCCGAAAGCCATCGGGAAGGGTGCCGATGCGTTCATCACAGGCGAAATCGGCTACCATCGTTTCTTCGGCTACGAAGACAGCATCCTGCTGATGGAACTCGGACACTACGAGAGCGAGCAATACACGCTGGAGTTGCTGCACGACATTGTAGCCAAAGCCGCTCCCGAACTCCCCATCCGCTATACGGCAGTCAAGACCAACCCCATTCGGGAAATGTAAAAATTTAAAAATGATAAAATGTAAAAATTAAAAAATAAATCGTCAAATAGTAAATAGGACAATGAAACGTAAATTATCACCCGCAGAATTATCAGTAGAGGACAAGTTGAAACTCCTTTACCAGTTGCAGACCGTGCTGTCGGAAATCGACCGCATCCGTACCCTCCGTGGTGAGTTGCCACTCGAAGTAGAAGACCTGGAAGACGAAGTCGCTGGTCTCAACACCCGTATGGAACGTACCCACAAGGAGATTGCCGAACTCCGCTCGACCGTGAATGCGCTCAAGGGCGACATCGAGATTGCTAATGGTAAGATCAATACTTACAAGGAGCAGTTGGACAATGTACGCAACAACCGTGAGTACGACACACTGAACAAGGAAATCGAGTTCCAAACCCTCGAAGTCGAACTGTGCAACAAGAAGATTCGTGAGGCTATCAATGCCGAGCGTCAGAAGGAAGAACTGCTCGTAGCAAGCCAGAACCTGCTCGACGAGCGTATGCAGGACCTCGAAGTGAAGAAGAACGAACTCGACGAAATCGTGGCAGAAACCAAAGCCGACGAAGAGAAGTTGCGTGAGAAGGCTAAGAACCTCGAACTGGCCATCGAGCCGAACCTCCTGCGTTCGTTCAAGCGCATCCGCAAGAGCAGCCGTAACGGTCTGGGTATCGTGTATGTGCAGCGCGACTCATGTGGCGGTTGCTTCGCACAGATTCCTCCTCAGCGTCAGCTCGACGTGCGCATCCACAAGAAAATCATCGTTTGCGAATACTGTGGCCGCATTCTCATCGACCCAGAGTTGGCAGGAGTGAAGATCGAGAAGCCAGCAGAAGAACCGAAGCGTCGTACACGCCGTGCACGCAAGGCTGCTGCCGAGGCTGTCGAAAAGCCTGTTGAGATCGAACCGGTTTCTGTTGATGATATTCTTGACGACATCGAAGTATAATCCGCTATGGAAAAACTCACACTTCCAGTCTTGCTGCTCACCGGATACCTCGGTAGTGGCAAGACTACCTTATTAAACCGTATCCTCACCAATCGCCGAGGCATCAAGTTCGCCGTCATCGTCAACGACATCGGCGAAGTGAATATCGATGCCACACTCATCGAGAAAGGTGGGGTAGTGGGGCAGAAGGACGAGAACCTCGTAGCCCTGCAGAACGGCTGTATCTGCTGCACACTCAAGATGGACCTCGTGGAGCAGTTGCACGACCTGGTGAAGATGCACACCTTCGACTACATCGTCATCGAGGCCAGCGGCATCTGCGAGCCGGCACCCATCGCCCAGACCATCTGTTCCATCCCCTACATGGAAGAGCGTTACCGCAAGGACGGCTATCCCGTGCTCGACTGCATCGTCACCGTTGTCGATGCCCTCCGTATGCGTGATGAATTCGGTAGCGGAAACGACCTCATGCGCGAGCAGATCGACGAGGAAGACATCGAGAACCTGGTGATTCAGCAGATAGAGTTTTGTAACATCGTGCTACTCAACAAAGCCGCCGAAGTCGAACCACACGAGCTGGAACGAATCCGTCAGATTGTGCGTGCACTCCAGCCCAAAGCCGAAATCATCGACTGCAACTACGGCGACGTTGACCTCGACCGGTTGCTCGACACCCATCTCTTCGACTTCAACAAAGTGGCCACCTCCGCTGCATGGATTGAGGAAATCGAAGGCCATCATGACGACGACGACGATGACGACGAGGAAGAACACCACCATCACGATGAAGATGACGATGATCATGATGAGCATGAGCATCATCACCACGAGGAAGGCTCCCACCACCACCATCATCACCACCACCACGACGATGAAGGAGAAGCTGAGGAATACGGCATCGGTACGTTTGTCTACTACCGCCGTCAGCCGTTCGACCTCATGCTCTTCGACGAGTTCGTAGCTCGGCACTGGCCCAAGAACGTCATTCGTGCAAAGGGTATCTGCTACTTCTGCGACGAACCCGAGATGTGTTATGTCTTCGAGCAGGCAGGTCGTCAGATGTCGGTCAGCAAAGCCGGTCAGTGGTACGCCACGATGCCCGACGATGAACTCCAGCGACTCATGGAAGCCGAACCTGGTATCCGTAAGGACTGGGACGAAACCTACGGCGACCGTATGCAGAAAATCGTGTTCATTGGGCAACATCTCGACACGAAAGCCATCACACACGAACTCGACCGATGTATCCGACTGGTGAAGGTCTAACATAGCAGGTGCAGCATCATTGTTGCACCTGTTTTTTTTGTTGATGCCTTTATCCCCTTTCCTTTATCCGTTCATGGCTAAGTTAACGTTTCATTAAGTTGTAACCCCTCTCTTATTCAATGGTCTTTGCACCCCTTTCGGTTCCCCCGTTATCGGGGGACAGAAACCCCCAAGGGGAGAGGATTTTGTTACTCCCCTCCTTGGGAGGGGGCGGGGGAGGTTATCTTTTTTGTTCCCCCTAATGGGAAATTTTGTAACCCTTAGGGGCTGCAAAAAAATGCGTTTAAGCCGAACATAATTTCAAGTTTACTTGACATTATTGAGGCGTAGCATTTTGCACGAAGTGAAACCACGCTTGATTTTCACGATGACAAAGTCTGTGCAAGTCGAGCGCAGAGAGCTTGTTCTTTGCCGAGGCGCCGCCAGACTTCGCCGTTGAATTCTGAATTCGACGGCAAAGTTACAACATTGACATTGCGGTCTACGAATAAAACATTAACTTTTTACATAAAATGGATTTTTTTACGAAGCGCTGTCACGACTGTCACGACTGTCAATTGTCATTAAGAGTTTTGAACACGAAAAAATGCTCATATAATATATATTATTTTAATAATATATATTATATGGCATGAAAACCCAATCCGAAATCCTTAATGACAGTCATGACAATGACAGTGATGACAACGTTCATTTTGTCTTTTCCTAATTTCGGTTGACAGTCTTTTGCTTATTTCCTGATGTGGTTGACAGGAGTTTTACTGAATAAGTTGACAGTCTTCCTGACATCGTTGACAGTGTTCCTGTGTTCTTGTCTTGTAAAAATTTTGTGGAATGAAAATAATGTTGTATCTTTGCGCCCAAGAAAATATATGCTTATGAATACACCTGCGCTGTTCAAGGAATACATCTGGCTGGTGAATACCATCCACAAGAGACGCCGCATCACGCTCGACGAAATCAATGAGCAATGGACACGGACGGAGATGAGCGGTGGTGTGCCGTTCAGTCGCACTACGTTCTACCGCCACAAGATGGCCATCGAGGAGATGTTTGGCATCGTCATCGAGTGCAATCGCAACGACGAGTACCGCTACTACATCGCCAACGAGGAGGTGCTGCGCGAAGACCGTGTGCAGAGTTGGATACTCTCGACGCTGAGTGTGAGCAACATCGTCAGCGAAGGCCTGTCGCTACAGAACCGCATTCTGCTGGAGTCGGCACCCTTCGAAGGCGGCTACCTGCAATGCATCATCGAAGCCATGAAACGCAGTGTGCGCATCAGCATCACCTACCAACGGTATGGCAGTCAGGAACCTCGTCAGTTCGAGTTCGAACCCTACTGCATCAAGCTGTCTAAACAGCGCTGGTATGTGCTTGGCCACTTCCGTCGCGAGGTGCCAGGCGAGGCAACAGTGGACTACATGACCGTGTTTTCGTTCGACCGCATCCTCTCCCTCACGCTCACCAACGCGAAGTTCAGCATCAATCCCGACTTCGATGCCGAACAGTTCTTCAGCGAGTATTTCGGCGTGTGGGCCGACGAGAAGATACCGTTGGAGCGCATCATCATCCGTGCCCTCGGACAAGAGCAATACTACATGGATGACCTGCCCCTGCACCACAGCCAGCACGTCGTAGCCAAGGGCGACGATTACACCGACTTCGAGTTCAGCCTGCGCCCCACGCCCGACTTCAAGACCCACCTCCTCAGCCTCGGAGCTCGCATCCGCATCCTCCAGCCCCAGTGGCTGGCCGACGAAATCAGCCAGATGCATCGGGAAGCAGCTTATTAGCGTTGTAATGGTTATTGGTTATAGGTTATTGAAGTTTAGCTTAATAGCTTAATAGATAGTGGTGATATAGAAAGGGCAGAAAACCGCAGTTTTTGCCTTTTTTTTCGGAAAAACATAAAAAACACACATTATTTGCAGAAAAAGTGAAAAAAGTTCAAGGTTGTTTCATAATTTGAAACAACGCACACCTACCTTTGCACCGTCAATTTGATGTTTAACTCAAAAAACGAACGAATTATGGCAAAAGTAGAAAAATTCATCGAGGACAGCCTCACATCCCTCTTCATCATGTTGTTGAAAGCCGTCGATTTCTGTTGGCTGGTGGTGGAGTAATTAGCTTAATAGCTTAGTAGGTTAGTAGCTTAGTAGATAATGATTATAGGTTATTGATAGATTTGGTAGAATAAGAAATAAGGTGTAATTATGACTTCGTCGAAGATAAAATGCACCTCTGAACTAAAAATAAATGCGATTTATTTTGTAGTTCTCTTGGTTGTTGCTATCTTTGCAAGCGAAACCAAACTAATCAAAACCAAATAACAGTTGTGCCCGACACGAATTAGGGTAATAAGTAATGAAGAAAATACTAAGTATGCTTTTGATAGGTAGTTTGATGTTGCCTTTGATGCTGTCATGTAGTAGTGATGATGATGAAGTAGAGATTAACAATTATATCATTGGAGCATGGAAGAGTTATAAAGTAGTAGAGTATTACGATTTTTTGGGCGAAGGTGATTCTTATGAGGTTACAAAAAATGGATCGTTGTCCTCTTATTATATCGAAATGGATATCAAGGATAATGGCACACTTGTGTTCTCATATTGGGCAAAGGGCAAGAATGGGCAATCACAATGGGTAGAAGGCTTGGAGAGTTACACCATAAAGGGTGATATTCTTTCTATCACAGATTCGTCAGGTGACACGATGGACTTTGTGTTTGATTCGAAAGCTAAAACACTTTGCCTACTAATTAATACATCTACACAGAAGACGATTAGCTTATATTTAAAAAAGAAATAATGTAATTTGATGCGTTTAGACAACTATCTGATATTTGATTCCTATTGGTAGTGAAACTGAGGATATAAAATTATTACAATATAATAGTTAGTGATTCGAAAAACATTATCTTTAGATGATAAAGAGAGGTTATATATATAAGTATACATTTCCCAATGGCAAGGTGTATATTGGGCAAACAAGAGTCTCTGTTAGGGAGAGGCATTACCAGCACATGAGTGCTTCTAAAGACCCTGACAGGCGGACTCTTTGTGAAGTAGCAATTGCAAAATATGGTGAGCCTTCTTATGAGACAATAGAGACGATTGAGGTTGATGACCATGAGAATTTAAAGTTATCAAAGCTACTTGATGAAGCAGAGAGGAAATGGATAAATTACTACGATTCTACTACAAAAAGCGGAAAAGGATATAATGTACAAGAAGGAGGAAAAATGATTGCTCCGCAAGAATTTCTTCTTCAAGAAAGATGGTATGAAATATTCGAGGAAAAAGAGTGGGGAGAAGGTATTTCGTATGTAAAGCATTTATTAGAATCGATAGGAACCAAGCTTTGTATCACCAAAGAAAAACTCACAAAAGAAGAGAAAGGTATTTGGTATGGATATAAGTTTCACGAATACTGGAACAAACAAGAGGAAAAAATAATCACGTTTAGTTCTTTCTATAGGGACAATTTGAACAATTCTTTTTTATGTGACATCGGAGATGTTCCATATGAACTTTTGGAAATACTAAATGATGAAAAATCTACTATTGAAGAAAAGGAAAAAGCCGAACAGCTACAAAACAAGATTTTTTTTGATAATATAATGAAGGAAGCCATTGAGGATCATTGGATTGAAGATATTCGTAAAACAATATGGGAACAAGTCATGAAGGAAAAGAAGTCCATATTGCGAAAGTTTGACAAAGAGAACAGTATGCTTTCTTCGAAGATAAAGTAACGGAACAATTCTCAAGCGATATGAACAACGAAGTTGAAAGAATCAATTTGGATGACTACATCCAGACGGGGGAGGGTGGAACGGCTCTCACCTATACTCACAAGGATGGTCGCTCGCTGGCTAAACTATACAATCCGGGCTTCGAGGCTGACCGTGCGAAGGCTGAGTTCCTCACCGCCCGCACGGTGTACGAGCTGGGCATCCCTTCGCCTGAACCTTACCGGCTGATTACCGATGGCGAACGTAGCGGTGCTGAGTACGAACTGATCAAGGGCAAGCGTTCCTTTACGCGCATCATCTCGCAGGAACCTGAGCGACTGGAGGAGATATCGCTCAAATTCGCACGTATGGCCAGAGAACTGCATCGGGTCGAAGCTGACACCTCACGGCTGCGCTCCTACAAGCAGGGCATCGAGCGTTTCTATCGGGAGAAGGACCTCGTGCCGGAGGACTACAAGCAGCACGCCTTGAAGTTCTTGGAGACGGTGCCCGACACGCCTCGCTGCGTACACGGCGACCTGCACATCGGCAACATCATCACTGACGGCAAGCGCGACCTGTGGATCGACGTGGGTGAGTTCGCTTACGGCGTTCCTGAGTGGGACCTGGCGCTGTTGTGGACGATGTGTCACAATATGCCTGATAATCGGGTGCAGCACATATTCCATATTACACACGAACAGATGAAAGCCCACTGGGACTTCTTCTTCCCTGCCTATCTCGGCACACGCGACCCACAAGTCATCGACGAGGCAACCAAGCGTCTTCTGCCATATTATGCAACCAAAGTGCCTTACATATTCGACATGGTCTTCAGCGCCCCTATGCCCGATGCAGCCTTACAGAGAATCGGAAAGCTTTGGGGGTAAATTAGCTTAATAGGTTAGTAGCTTAGTAGCTTAATAGATATAGGTTATTGACAAAAAAATAGGTGCACATCGTAATGATGTGCACCTGTTTTGCTGATGAGTTGTTATCGTTTATGCTCCGATGAAGTTTCCTAACATATAGAGCACTGCATAGCCCAGTACCATGGAGATGATGCCGACAATGAGGCCGATACGAGCCATGTCGCGCTGCTCGACGAGGTTGGTGGCGTAGGCCAATGCATTCGGTGGGGTAGAGATGGGGAGTACCATTGCACTACTTGCTGCTACGGCTACTCCGATGAGGATGGTCGATGTGCCGCCGATGGCATCGAGCTTGTCACCCATTGCTGCGCAAACCACGACGAGGATTGGCATGAGCAATGCTGCGGTCGCTGAGTTGGAGATGAAGTTGGAGAGGGTGTAGCAGATGAGACCTGAGAGAATCAGTACCAGTATCGGTGAGAACTCACCGAACGGAATGCTCTCAACGGCCAATGCTGCCAATCCTGACTGATTCAGTCCGTAGCCGAGTGCGAATCCACCTGCAACCATCCAGATGACACTCCAGTTGATTTCTTCCAAATCCTGACGACCAATCACGCCTGTCATTGAGAATACCAGGAACGGGATGAGGGCTACGGTGTAGCTGTTGATACCTGTCACGGAGTCAAGCAACCACAGGAGTACGGTCACGATGAAGGTCGCGATGACGATCTTCGACTGAACACCCTTCTTCATACCACCTTCGATGGTGAGCTCGATGGTCTTCTGAGTGAATGGGAATATCTTCTGCAGCAACAGCCATGCAATGAACAGGAGTACCAGAACCAATGGTACCATGATGAGCATCCACTGACCAAAACCGATGCCCAGATTGAGCCCTTCAGGGTCGTTCAGATACTTCAGCGCAATGGTGTTTGGTGGGGTGCCGATAGGGGTACCCATACCGCCCAGATTGGCTGCGATAGGGATGGAGAGGGCGAGCGCGATGCGACCCTTACCGTTGGCTGGCAACTGACGGAACACAGGGGTGAGGAACGTCAGCATCATGGCTGCGGTGGCGGTGTTGGATACGAACATGGAGAACAGACCTGTAATGAGCAGGAAGCCGAGCAAAACCATGTTGCTCTTCTTGCCGAACGGTATCAGCAATATCTTTGCTAACTGTGCATCCAAGCCGGTCTTCGTTGCTGCAATAGCTAGGATAAAACCACCGATGAACAGCATAATCACAGGGTCGGCAAAACATGCCATCACACCCTTGTAAGACAGCAGTGTGCCTACTTCGTCGGGGTTGCATAGCGGTTTGACACCTGAGTCGCTGCAGAACAGCAACATCAGACCGATGATGCCTACCGACGTGGCCCACGAGGGCACGACTTCCATAATCCACATCAGCGTGGCAAACGCAAAGATGGCGATGATGCGCTGCTGAATCGCGGTCAGCCCTTCCATGCCGAATGCGCTGCTTGGCAGATTCCATAATACAAGAGTCACGATGAGCACCACAATGGCCTCAATCAACTTTTTTGTTACCCTGTTGGGTTGGTACTTCTTCACATGGCGCATACGATGGTATGACTCAATGAGGTTGTACCCAGTAAACTTTTTGAACATAATAAACCTATTTTAAAAACTTGTAAAATCCATAAAAACGTCGTGTGAGCCACAGTCTACCCCATACATCGTGAGGCGATGGCATGATCCGCACTAAGGCTGGTCTTCAGACTTGACTCCACATCCCAAACCCCTTCTCATCCCCCTGCAGGGACAATGGTATTGGTTTGACTGTAAAAACGGAGTTCACTGCTGCGGGACAGTCGGAGATTCTCACTCACGTTCCCAATTAATCGCGGCTAAGCGAACCTTCGCGGGCAACCCCTCGTCGGAATTGCGGTGCAAAATTACAAAGATTTTTTGAAATAGAAC
Source organism: Bacteroidaceae bacterium (assembly GCA_017529865.1). Classification (GTDB taxonomy): domain Bacteria; phylum Bacteroidota; class Bacteroidia; order Bacteroidales; family Bacteroidaceae; genus Colivivens. The sequence continues at coordinate 33,768 of JAFXNA010000006.1, read as the reverse complement.
TAAAAAATAGGAAAAAAAAGCTATAACTCCCCAAAATCAGGAATCTCGTCCAGAAACTCATACGTCTGCTGAGCATAGTTCATGCGACAGCAATAATGCTCCAGTCCGTTGCTCACAATGAGGTAATCGACCTGCATCACCAAGTTATAGCGGCAGATCTGCGCAAACACTTGTTGGGTAATCTTCACATCCGGGCGCTTGTACTCTACGATGACTCGAGGCGTGAGGTCGCGACGATAGATGACGGTGTCGCATCGCCGGCTCATTCCGTTCAGCGAAATCCGCACCTCGTTCGCCATCAGGGCAGGACTATAGCCTTTCTCGCCGATGAGGTACGCCACGAAATGCTGTCGCACCCACTCTTCGGGTGTCAGCACCACATACCGGCGACGCAGCGTGTCCCAGATCTTCGTACGCCCGCCTTCCAGTTTCGTTCGCACCTCCATCGGAGGCAAATTCAGTGGAGTCATCATCGTTTGATGGTGATGAGATTCATTAATCAATTTCTCGTCCGAACGGTGTCAGCGCGATTTTAGCCAACTTGAAGTGTTGTTTGCCGAATGGAATTCCGATAATCGTGATGAAGAAGATGATGCCGAAAAACAGATGTGTCAGCCATATCAGGAAACCACCCAAGATGAACCACAGTATATTCATTCCTGTATTCAGACATCCTATGTCCTCTGATTGTTTCCTCACCTCAGAGCCAAAAGGCCACAAGGCCAACACGCCTAACTTGAAGCACTGTAAACCAAACGGAATGCCGATAATGGTAATCAACAATACCAGTCCCAACAGGAAATATTCAATAGCAATTTCTAAACCGCCGAAAACGACCCAAATGATATTACCCAGAATTTTCATACGCAAGAGGATTTAATTGTTAGTCGCTGCAAATATACAAAGAATTTAAGAATTAAGAGTGAAGAGTTAAGAAAAAAGATAAAGAAGTCGAAGGTCGAAAGTCTATTTTGGCATTTTTTTATTTGGTGGTATCATAAATAATGCGTAACTTTGCACTTGGTTTTAAAACCGATTGCGAATTCAGAATTCAACGGCCAACAGTATTGATTATGGCAAAAACAACGGGACCATCATACCAGGAAGTCATCAAGAGGGTGGAGCAGCGGCAGTTTGCTCCTGTGTACCTGTTGATGGGCGAGGAGTCGTATTATATCGATAAGATTTCGGATGCTATCGCTGCGACCGTACTGACGGAGGAGGAACAGGGATTCAATCAGATGGTGATGTATTGTACACGCGAAACAGATGTGACAAATATCATCACGGCTGCGAAACGCTACCCAATGATGGCAGAATTTCAAGTCGTAATTGTTAAAGAAGCGCAGAATTTGTTAAAAATTGACGAGCTGACAGATTATGTGTTGAATCCTTTACGTTCCACAATTTTGGTGATATGTCACAAAAATGGAAGTGTCGATAAACGCAAGAAATTGGTCGCTGCTGTCCAAAAAAATGGGGTAGTGTATGAGAGTCAGAAGCTGAAAGACACATCGCTGCCGACTTTCATCAGTGACTATCTGAAGTCGAAACAACTGACCATCGATACGAATGCCAGCATGATGATGGCTGACCATATCGGTGCCGACCTCAACCGCATGGCCAGCGAACTTGATAAACTGATCATTGCGCTGCCGAAAGGGGAGAGCAAAATCACGGCCGACCTGGTGGAGGAGAATATAGGTATCAGTAAGGAGTTCAACAACTGGGAACTGAGAAGTGCCATCCTGACGAAAGATGTGTTCAAGGCAAATCGAATATTAGCTTACTTCGAATCGAATCCGAAAGCCAATCCTGCCATCCCGACTTTATCCGTCATATTCAATCTGTTTGCTGCGATGATGCAAGCTTATTATGCACCCGAAAAATCGGAGTTCGGACTGGCACAACATCTGGGAATCGCTCCGTTCCAAGCAAGAGATATCATGGCTGCGATGAGAGTTTATTCGGCCAGAAAAACGATGGATATCATCGCAAAACTCAGAGAAACTGACGCAAAACTGAAAGGGATTGAGAAGGGGAGTGCAACCGATGGAGAGATCATGCGAGAGCTGATTTTCTTCATTCTTCACTGATTTCAGGTCGAAACATATCCAATTTTTGTACAGTAAAAAGCGGCTAAAAAATGTAAAATCCATCCGGAAAGGGTAGTTTGAGCGGTAAAATACCATCAAATTACCCTTTTTGTATGGAAAAATACGGGTAAATGAACACCAAAATGATTTTTTAGCTTTATTTTCCCATACAAAATTTTTAGCAAAAAATCTTTATTGCAGTAACCCACAATACATATTTTCCCCTAAATAGGGTGGTTCCAGATGCTTTTCAACCGGTAAATGTACGAAATGAGGGGTCTTGACAAGATTTTTCGCGTATTTTCGAGAACTCCATACATTTTTAAATCAAATCGTAAAAATATTTACATCGTCAAATCATGCGTATTTTGTAAAATCAGTGCATTTTATATATATTATTTTATAGAAACAGGGGAGAATTTCAAAACGGACACATCACAAAAATATTGGTAAATTCAACTAAATACGAATGTATACAAATGATTATGCTTATACAAATCAAATTACCTAACTGCCTATAAATTAATAACATATACAAACTTTGTTAAAGTGTAAAATAAATAAATGTACGATTATGTGCATAAAAATGCGAACAATTGTAAAATGCCTAAGTTGAACGAATGTAAATCACTTGTTTTTCAGCTATTTAGCCTTTTTGTTTTATAATGTAACATAAATGAATATGGGAACGATGTATTTACTATGTTATTTTGTTTGATTGTCCTCGATGATGGTTGTAAATTGACCAAAAATACAAAAATTAATTGAATTTTATAATTTTATTTTAAAAAAATTTGGTGGTATCAAAAATTTTGTCTACTTTTGTAAACGATTTCAAAATGGAGTTTTTAGTCCCACATTTGTAAAATCGTAAAAAATAGTAAGAATTGATAAGTGAAAGTGAGATGATGGACGATAAAGATAGAATTATTTATCTGATACACGATAAAGGACTGAGTAACGTTGAGTTCTCAGCGATAACAGGAATTGCGCCTGCAACGATATCGCATATCACAAGTGGGCGAAGCAAACCTACCCTTCAGGTCTTCAAGGGAATATTGAATGGTTTCCCGGATTTGAATTCCGAATGGGTTTTCCTGGGAACCGGTCCGATGTATAAGAATAATAATAAGGTGAACGGAGAAAGTGGCGAGTCGGCAGCTCAAGGTTCGGATACTCTGGATCTCTTCTCGAACTTGCCAGCGGATGACAGTCCGGCAGGTGGAAACAATCGTCAGAATCACGTTTCTCCCAGAGCGCTCGGATTGGATTTGCGCGATGCCATCAAGGAGTCGATGACAGCTGTAATGAGTCAGCAAAAACGTCAGATCACAGAGGTGAGGATATTCTTTGATGACGGAACATACGAGGCTTTCAGTACACCGAAGCCAAAACCATAATTCTCCAAGAAGGAATTAAGATGTGCAATTAAAAGCTGAATTTCAATCAAGAAGTAATTAAGATGTGTGAAACGTCAGTTCGACGTAGTCAATTGTGAATTGAATGAAATGCCAAAAAGAAAAGAAGGTGTGCGCGTGATGCGTACGAGGATTATTAACTCAATTTAAACAATTTTTAACAAAGTACGGAAGTGTTAAATTCTTAACGTAGAAGTACGGAAAACTTGGCAAAAACGAAGGTTCGAATTTGCCAAGTTTTTTTATGCTTTTACACAAAACGGCCCTTCACCTGTCACAGGAGAAGAGCCGTAAGCAGCATTGTCGGTACAATGAGCAAGAATTGCTATATGGAATTATTCAAAAAGAGGCGTTGAGAGGTAGCGTTCGCCTGTGTCGGGCAACAATGCTACGATGGTCTTGCCAGCATTTTCGGGCTTACGAGCCAGCTCTAATGCTGCGTGGAACGATGCACCTGATGAGATGCCCACCAGCAGACCCTCCTTCTGTGCCAACAGACGTGAAGCTGCGAATGCGTCCTCATTGGTGACACGAACGATGTCATCGACGTATTCCTTGCGGAAGTTCTGTGGAACGAAGCCTGCTCCGATGCCCTGAATCTTATGAGGACCTGGATTGCCGCCAGAGAGCACTGGAGACGAGTCGGGTTCGACGGCTACAATCTGAACTTCTGGGTTATGTTCTTTCAGTCCCTGTCCTGTTCCGCTAACAGTACCTCCTGTACCAACACCGGCAACGAAGATGTCGACTCTTCCGTCGGTGCTTTCCCAAATTTCCTGAGCGGTTGAGAAAAGATGAATGGCTGGATTGGCTGGGTTGTCGAACTGCTGCAGAATGATTGATCCAGGGATGCTGGCATTGAGTTCGTTGGCTTTTGCAATCGCACCCTTCATGCCTTCAGTTCCAGGGGTAAGTACCAATTCTGCACCATAGGCTTTCAGCAGCTTTCTGCGCTCGATACTCATGGTTTCGGGCATGGTGAGGATGAGGTGGTAGCCCTTGATGGCGCTGACCCAAGCCAGACCTACGCCTGTGTTGCCGCTGGTGGGTTCGATGATGGTAGCACCAGGGGTGAGTTTTCCCTCCTTCTCGGCCACCGTAATCATTGACAAGGCAATGCGGTCTTTTACGCTGCCGCCTGGATTAAACAGCTCGGGTTTTACGACTAAGTGTGCCTTCAGGCCTTCTTCTTTCTCTATGTTTGATACCTCGAGCAGAGGTGTGTTGCCGATCAGTTCGGCCAGACTTTTATGAATTTTTCCCATGATACACAGTATTTATTATTTGATGTTTGATTGTTTGAATGGTTTAAGTTTGTCGGAACGATATTACACCTTTTGCAGTGCCTGATCGAGGTCGGCAATGATGTCGTCGATATGCTCCACTCCGATGGACAGACGCACCGTAGAAGGGGTGATATGTTGCTCGGCCAGTTCCTCCTCGCTGAGCTGTGAGTGAGTGGTGGTGTAAGGATGTATGACCAGACTCTTCACATCGGCTACGTTGGCCAGCAAAGAGAAGATTTTGAGTGAATCGATAAATCGCCATGCATCCTCCTGAGTACCGTCGATTTCGAAAGTGAAGATGGAACCGCCACCCTGTGGGAAGTACTTCTGGTACAGTTCGTGTGAGCGGTGCGTGATGAGTGTTGGGTGGCTGACGCTCTTTACCTTTGGATGGAGCGTCAGATAGTCGATGACTTTCAGCGCATTGTCTACATGACGTTCGATACGTAGTGGAAGTGACTCCACGCCCTGCAGCAAGATCCATGCGTTGAAGGGTGAGATGGTAGCACCAGTGTCTCTGAGGATGACGGCACGGATGCGGGTGACGAAGGCTGCTGCGCCGGCTACATCAGCAAATACGGCACCATGATACGATGGGTCGGGTTTTGCCAGGGTAGGGAACTTATCAGCATTGGCCTTGAAGTCGAACTTACCGGCATCAACGATGACACCGCCCAGACTGCTTCCGTGTCCACCGATGAACTTTGTTGCAGAGTGTACCACAATATCGGCTCCGTGTTCGATAGGACGAATCAGCAGTGGAGCGAAGGTGTTATCGACGATGAAGAGGATGTTGTGACGATGGGCAATCTCGGCAATCGTGTCGAAGTCGGCCACGTCGGAGTTTGGATTGCCAAATGTCTCGGCATATATCACCTTGGTATTAGGACGGATTGCAGCTTCCAAAGCCTGAGCGTCGTTAACGTCCAAGATGGTATTGCTGATGCCCTGAGTAGACAATGTGTGGGTAATCAGGTTGTAAGAACCGCCGTAGAGATTGTCGGCAGCGATAAGATGGTCGCCATTCTGCAACACATTCTGTAATGCATAAGTGATGGCTGCTGCGCCTGAAGCAACGGCCAGTGCAGCTACACCTCCTTCGAGGGCTGCGATACGCTGTTCGAACACATCCTGAGTGGAATTGGTCAGACGACCGTAGATGTTACCGGCATCGCGCAAACCGAAACGGTCGGCTGCATGCTGAGAGTTGTGGAATAGGTACGACGCAGTCTGATAAATAGGTACTGCGCGTGAATCGGTTGTAGGGTCAGCCTGTTCTTGTCCCGCATGAAGTGCGATGGTCTCGAGATGTAATTTGTTTGTTGCCATAATTTGTTTCTCCTTTCTTTTTTTTGTTAATTATTTGCGTTATTTCTTGTTTTGACTTCGTCCAAATCATTTTCGCTCGACATAGCTCAATTAAACTTGGCTCTGTGCTCGCTTATTCATGATTTTCGGCTGCAAAGTTACGATTATTTGAAGATATTTTCCAAAACATTTTGGAAGTTCAGAAAATATTACTAATTTTGCGCCCGAATTGCAGAAGGATTTCCTACCAAACCTCAAAAATAACCCATAAAACAGAACGAACAATATGACAGGAATAGACGAAACCGATTTGCAGATTATGCGCGTGTTGCAAGAGAATGCCAGGCTGACCATCAAGGAACTGGCCAACGAAGTACATCTTTCTTCTTCGCCCGTGTACGAGCGCATGAAGCGCTTGGAACGTGAAGGTTATATCAAGAAATATACCGCAGTGCTCGATGTCGACAAATTGAATCAAGGCTTCATCGTTTATTGCAACGTGAAGCTGAAACGTATTAATCGTGACATTGTCAATGACTTCATCGCCCAAATCGATGCCATCCCACAAGTCACCGAGTGTTACAACATCTCAGGCAGCTTCGACTATCTGTTGAAGATACAGGTACATGACATGAAAAGTTATCAGGATTTTGTATTCAACACCCTTGGCACGATTGAGTGCCTTGCCTCATGGGAGAGTACCTTTGTGATGTCGGAAGTGAAAAACGAATACGGTATCAGGATTTAAGGAGTGTCGGTCGAGTTGCTCTGGCTTTGTTCTTTTCGTTTGCGTAGGATGCTGATGACGCTGATGCCGATAGCGATGAGGAGAAGGACCGTGAAGACGATGTGGTGGATGAGCGGATTGGAGCGCACGAAGAAATAGACCTGTGGCATGCCGAAGAATCGGAAAATGAAGCACACGAAGAAGAGTGCCAACTGTCCGATGGTCTCAATCAAGAAAAAGTTGATGAGAAATTGCAGGATGTCGTTATCGGTCTTGAACCACTTCATACGGGCTGAATGATGTTTGTTGTTATCAATTTGCTGTAATTGGAGCACAAATGTAAGCAAAAAAGACGAAAACGCCAATTTTTTGTTGAAAATATTTGGTGTTGTTAACAATTTGTTATAACTTTGCCAACAAATTATAGTTTATTCTTTTTTTATTAACATTTTAAATAGTTTAGTTATCATGACATTTGGTCAGTCAGTTAAGACTTGTTTTAACAAGTTTGTTACTTTTCAGGGACGTGCATCTCGCTCTGAATATTGGTGGTTCGCACTGTTTAACTTGATTACATGTGGATGTTTAGGTATTGGTTCAATCCCTTCATTCTTTGTCACACTTCGTCGTCTCCATGACACAGGTCACTCAGGATGGTGGATTTTATGCCCAATCGTTCCTATCATCTTCGTTTTCCTGAAATCTCAGGAAGGAGAGAACAAGTGGGGACCTCAGCCAGAATAAGTTTAACAAGCAAAACATGAAATGGTGTTGCACAGATTGATGTGCAGCACCATTTTAAAAAACATTAATCATGACATTTGTTCAGTCAGTAAAAACTTGTTTCAACAAATTCGTCACTGCGAGTGGCCGTGCCTCTCGTTCTGAGTTTTGGTGGTTTGCCCTATCATGCGTTTTTACAATGGGCTGGTTATTTTTTGGCACCATTCCTTTACTTTTTGCAGGGATTCGCCGTCTCCATGACGCAGGTCACTCAGGATGGTGGATCTTTTGTCCAATTATGAGAATCATCTTCTTGATTCAGGAATCACAGGAAGACGACAATAAATGGGGTGGCCGGCCAGCAGAATAGTAAGGCATAGCAAAACATGAAATGGTGTTGTACAATTGATGTGCAGCACCTTTTTTATATGCGATTGCATAGCTGACTAAAAGGACAATACTTACATGCAGACTTCTCGGCAGTTTGACAGAAGGGGATTCCTGGGTCGAATATCTCGGCCAGAAGTGCCTGTAGTTTCTCGTTAAACATCGTGTGGCACTGATGTTGAAAATCTGTAATTGGCTCTTTGTCGAGCATGATACCTGGCATCTCTGTATTCATGGATCGCTTGATATATGCCAGTGTAGGCATGATGGCAGGTAGTGTGTCTCCCTTCTTCTGAGCTTCTGCGAAACGTACTTCGCTGTAGTAGAACGCCTGAAAGATGTAGCTTGCGCGATTCTTGGCTGGCAGGAAGAGTTCGTCAATGTTCTTAGCGGTCTGAGGATACGTCGAGGTTTTGTAGTCGACAATACGATATTGAGGTTGCCCGTCAATCGTGACACGGTCTTCTCTATCGATAATTCCTCCTATCCGAATCTTTCGTGGAGTGCCAGCTGAGGAGAATTGGAAGTCGTGCCAGTAAGTCTGCTCTGTAGCGATGATGGTTAGTGGAGCGAGTAGGTAGTCGTTCTTGATTTGCTTCTCCATATAACGAGCGATGACCTCATGGTTGAGCAATTGGGTGCCGTTGAGTTCGAGGGTGAATAGATCGGCCTCTATCTGTGCTTCACTGAAGTGAAACATTTCGCGTGCGAAAGCCTTGTCAACATAGCGGCGGATCATGCGATGTCCCTCTTTGGTGATGGAGAGTTTTTCTTCGTTCTTGCTGATATGTCTTTGATAGAACTGACTGTCGAGCAATTGTCCGATATGGTCTTTATAGAACCGTTCCATTGCATTATGGAAGATACTGCCGAAGACATTGTCACCCACATCTTCGCTGACGGTTTCTTCCTGACGGAATCCGCATACATACTGCAGATAGAAGCGGAACTGACAACCAAGATAGGTGTTGAGGGCCGTTGGTGAAAGCGATGTGATGGCATCGAGGGCCTCACGTACGAAGGAATTGGTCTTGTCGATTGTGAAGTCTAAAGCCTCCTCCAAATCCCCCAAGGGGGAAGGAAGTGAAGAGTGAAGAGTGAGGAGCGGTGCATCAATAGCTTCGTGGGTAATCGTTGTCTCTGGCGAGAGGATATTGCCCTTCTCGTATTGGAGTTGCATCATAAACCGACTCATTTCGCCTCGATGGAGGCCATCTGTCGAGTTGTTGTAGACGAGGGTAATATGCTGAGCACGTTGGAGCAGCCGATAGAAGTAGTAGGCATAGAGACCTAACTGACGTTTAGCGGTGCTCATGCCGTTTGCCTCACGAAGGAAATGAAGGATGAATGAAGTGTTGGGTGTGTTCTTCGGCAGTGTACCTTCATTGACGGAGAGAAGGATGACGTTGTCGAAATCGAGATTTCGTGTCTCAAGGATGCCCATAACCTGCACACCGACAGCAGGTTCGCCATGAAAGGCAATTGTTCTGCTGTTGATGGCCTGACGTAGTAGTCGAATGAGTGTATCGGAAGAGGTGAACTCAAATCCATGATGCTCCATAAGGTCGCAGTAGTTGTTGAGCATCGTCCAGGCGGTATAAATAGATTCCGCATAGAGGGCTGCTGAAGATGAACCCGCTGAGGTTTCTTCGTTCGACAGACGGATGGCTACTGACTGAAGAATAGAAGCAATGAGTCGTAGGACTGAGAGGTGGTCGGTAGGTGGTGCGGCAAAGATGTTAGTGATGAAGTCGCCTATGAAATCGCTGACACGGGGGTAGGTGGTGTTGTTGTGACGGAATTGGGTGAGGAGTGTGAGTGCCCCTTGTTTGTTCATTAGGAGCGTGTATGGGTGTTGCAAAACCTTTTCTGCATAGATATAACGCCATTTGCCCTCAGGCGATTTCTCTGTGGCGCCCATCCATCCGCGGAAATACAGATCGAGCAACGCCATCATGAAACTGGCTACAGGAGTGCCTTGCATGGGATAGCCCATCGTAATGTTGAGGATGGTTGGTAGGGATTTGTCACCATAAGTGGGAGGAATGGCGTAGAGGGTTGGCATAAGCAGGTGTTCGTCACACAATACGACAGCTGTCTTGTTGAGCTGTTGGTCGTCCTTGAGCGTCTGCTGCAGCCATTCGCCCACATACTGACTTTGTGCACTATCTGTGACCGCTGCAATAAAATGGATATCTTTGGGCTGTTGTAGTCCTCGATAGAGTTCGTGGCAGTCGGAAAGACTATTGCCGAAGAGTTTGATGTCATCGCTGATGAATTGTCCTGCCTCGAATGCAGGGTTATCCTTGTAGGCCTCATCATAGTCCCAATAGAAGCAAACCTCGCAGTGGTTGCGTAGGTAAAGGAAAAGAAACCTGTCGGTAGCATTTAATACATTGAAACCCACAATGGAGAGATGGTGATAATGGGTGACGATGTACTGATGTGTGGCCTCGTCGGCATGTCCTAGCTTCAGTTGTTCAACCACCAAACGTTTCATCATCCCTGAGTAGGCCAGACCCGCTTCTTGTAATAGGGTGCGGAAGCGCTGATAGATGTCAGGCATTGCTTGCCACATATAAAGGTAGCGTTTGTGGAGTTCTGTGATGGCTTCTGTGCTGAAGTTGGCAAATAGCTTACGAATGACTTCTTCTTGCTCTTTGTCAATAAAGTCGAACGAAGTGAGTTGCTCGATGTCTGTGATGTTGATGAAGAGCTTGGCTGCATCCACCATGTTGTTGTCGATATCGTCGAAATCATTCAGCAGTACCTCGCCCCATGAATAAAATTGGTCGAATGATTCGCTGGTGTGGGTGACTTCATGATAGGCTTTGTAGAGGTAGAATACCAAGAGAGCCTTGTCTGCTACTACAAGCGTGCTGACTGCTTGATAGATTTCGTCGATGGTGGTGTAGTGAGGTGCCCAAAAGGGTGGGGTAAGGTAGTCGGTTAGTTGCTGATTGAAAAACAAACTGGCACGCTTATTGGGAAACACCACTGTATGTTCATGGAGGGGTGTCTCAGGTTGACGCTCGACTCTGTCGACCAGATGCTGTGCTACTCGATTTAGAAAAGAATTCATCATGCTCGCTTATACCGGTTTGACCTTATTATCTTTTAAATACCACAAGAAACCTTGTACGTTTGGCATACCCATCTCTCGCAGGAGAGTGACATATTGGCGTACCTGACCCTTATGCTCTTCTATTTCCTGTCCTGTTTTGTAGTCGATGACGATGGTCTCAGTACCATTGCAAATCACTCTGTCGGGGCGTTTAGAAACCGCTATTCCCTTTTCACGTGTGATGATGTTACATTCGTTCATCACATGCCATGATGGATCGAACCATGCGCGAACCGTTGGATTGGTCATCAAGCGGTCAATCATATCGTTTATTTCATTCGTAAAAGCACGGTCTTTCAATACTCCTTCCTGTTGCATTTGGCGCATAATTTTGGGGATGTCGTTCATGTCGTGAATCATCTCGAACACCTTATGTACTATCAGCCCCTTACTTATATACGAGAGCTCGTGTGTATCTGACGTATCGGCTACGAAATCCTTCGAGCGATTGGACTGACGGAACGAAAGCTGCAGGTTGGTGTATTTGTATTCGAGTGGGATGCTTTTCTGCTGTTCAGATCCTCTTTCTATATGTGGTACAATGGTACCAGTCGGCAGTTCCATCCCCTTTGTTGCGCTGAGGATGACATCATGGGCGTTGAAGTTTCCTTGCCCCTTGCCTGTGAGGATGAAGAGGTTGTGAGAGGCACGCGTGAAAGCAACATATAACAGGTTGAGATTGTCGACATAATTGCGCATTTCTTCCTTTTCGTATTGTGTGCTGAAGGCAGAATTGTGGAGGTCTTTGTTGAACTGAACAGGAATAACAGGCAACTGCTGGGTGTCATCGGATTCGCACCACAAGACAGAAGTTTTGCCACCCATATCCCAATTGCAATAAGGAATGATAACCGTATGGAACTCCAGTCCTTTGGATTTATGGATTGACATCAATTGAATGCCATTGATGCTTGACGCAGGAACGGTCTTCTTGTAAAGTGAATCGTTCCAATACTCGATGAACGCATTGAGGTCAGTACCCTTATCATCGATAAATGCGGTAACTTCATCCATGAAACAATGAATATAAGGAGCTTGCCCTGACAACTGATTGAGTTTGAACATCGAGTGGATATCTACGCATAACTCATAGAGCGAGAGGACCTGTAACTCATCGATACGGTGAAGGAAGTTCTGCGGAAGAAGTGCTTCCAATTGTTCGTTTGTAGCCTGTAAGAATTGGTTGGGAGCGATTGTGTTACCCATTATGGATTGATATTGCCACGCTAAGGTGGTACATAGGAACATGTTGAATGGTTTCTTGTCGCTCTGATACTCCTGCTGATTGTAGCTGGCGATGACTTGCATGGCCAGCATGATGATGTTGAGAGCAGGGGAGGCATCGAGTTGATAGGCCTCGCTACTTATGATATTTATTTCTGGAAGGGTGGCTTTCAGATGATTGGATATTTGCTTGAGGATTTCGTTCGTTCGTGCTAGAATGGCGATGTCGTTAGGTTGGACATGCTGGCGGTCAATCAAATCCTGAATGGTGTCGGCCACCTGTTGCAACATCGCTTCATCAAACGATTGGAACTCGTTTTCTGTTTCTGAGTCTTGGGGTATTTCACTCAAGTCAATCACATTAACATATCCCGAGTCAGCATGTCGTGGATCTAATTGCTGCACTACCTCATGATAGGCAGTTTTAATGTCTTGAGTGTCCAACGAATCGGGAAACAGTTGCTGGTAATGATCTGCTACTTGTTCGGCTGCGTTGGTGAAAAAAGTATTGTTGAACGTCACAATCTTTTCGTCGCTTCGGTGGTTTGTTCCCAACGCCTTCTGCAGTTCGTCTTCGTCGATAACATCCTTGAAGATGATGTTTTTATGGATGTTGTTTAGAATACTCCAGTCGCTGTTTCGCCATCGATAGATACTTTGCTTAACATCGCCTACGATGAGACACATACATCCTCTGTCAATACACTCTTTGATGAGTGGTATGAAGTTTTTCCATTGCAACTCACTGGTATCCTGGAATTCATCAATCATGATAAACTTAAATGATGCAGCCGCTTTCTCGTAGATGAACGGAATGTCGTTTCCATTAATGATTTCGTTGAGTTTATAGGCTGTATCAGCAAGGATGAAGCGGTTGGTGTCGCTGTTGATTTTGCGTAAGGTCGCATCAACCATACCTAACAGGCTCATTTGGTTGATGTGCTTCTTGATTGCATTGATGGTGTTTTCTTGTTTGCGGAGGTCGAGCTCACGATTCATCATTTGCTGGAACACCGGCTTGTGAATGCGGTTCAACTCCTCATCCTTCAACCAGTCGGTATCGGGATTGGCTATCCAAGCAGCTGGAATACGGGGCGTTTGGCATTTCGCAATTTTCGGGAAAAAAGTATAAATACCAGTTCCTCCTTTTATAAAATATGAGGCATCAAGTGCATATTGTTCGCAATAGTCGATAAATGACTGTGCATTCTGAAGGTGCTCGGTTTGAATCGAATTGAGGGCTTGCTGCAGGTCGTTTTTGTATTTGGTGTAGAACCCTTTTGTGGCGGTTTTTTCGTTGATGGCCTTCTCGTGCTGCAAGTATTTTTCGTTGAAGATGTTTCGGCTGAAATCAGCTACCTCTGCATCAATCTTCCAATTCTTCTCGTTCGTGTTGAGTTTGTCTTGGATATATGCTAGCACAGCATTATAGACTTGATCTCCGATATGCATCCGTTCTATCATTTGATGGACGGCATCAGCAAGCGCTTCGTCTTGATCGATATCGATACGTAGGTTGGCTGTTAGATTAAGTTCGCGTGCTAAGTCACGAATAATACTTTGGAAGAACGAATCGATGGTCTCAATGCGGAAATGGCTGTAATCGTGGAGAATCAGTGACAGGGCTACCTGACAGGTCTCTCGAATCGTTTTCTCTGTTTTCGTATGGTTGAAACGCTCCATCAGTACACGTAGGTAGTTGTCTGCATCATGATTGTTGGTAGCGATACCATTCAGCGTCTCAACGATACGGCTTTTCATTTCGTTGGTAGCTTTGTTCGTGAACGTCACAGCCAGAATATGTCGATAGTTCTCTGGATTCTGGATTAAAAGACTGATATACTCAACAGTCAACGTGAAAGTCTTTCCACTACCAGCCGATGCACGCCCTACTTTCAGTTTTCCGATGTTAGTCATGACGGTCGAGGCTTAAAAGAAATAGTAATTTGTAGCAATCGAAGATGTGGAGATTGGGATGTGAACCACACAGATTGTCTCGCATCGATTGTCTGAACAGAGAGAAAACACCAAAAAGCGGTGTGGTGAGATGCCATTTCCTAAGACGTTGCTCGTGAATAAGCAATCGTGAGAACCCACCGATTCTGTCTCTCAACTCATGTAAGGTAGTGATACCTTCCTCTGTTTTTTGAACAAAAGCGCTATTTGATTCGAAATAGGCAAATGCCACAGGATTGTCAATGTTTTTGACTTTGATGCCGTTTTCGTATAGTTGTTTCCCATACAAAACATCTTCATAACCATATCGACGGATGCTTTCATCTAATGGATGAGCAAGAAAGAGTTGACGCTTCACCATGAAGTTCGACGTATGAAAGTCACGATTCGTTTCTGCATTATTTTCGTGTTTCCTGTTCAATTGGCGTGCCCGACGTTCATACTGATAACGTAGATTGCCGTTCCATTTATCGTTCGCTTCTGTCACATATCCACCTTGACAGATGTCGGCATCTGTAGCCAGATAGTTTTGAATATAGTTTGGTGAGATGATACTCATGTGACTGTCGATAAATATCAGACGCTCACCTTTGGCAATTTGGGCCAAGTAGTTCCTGATTCGACTCCTTCCGATGTTGTGTTCCTGTCGGACAAAGGTACAATGGCTGAGCGACAGAGCGGTCGATTGGACTGTTTGCCACACAGGATGATTCGACCCATCGTCGGCTACAATGATTTCATAATCCAATTGCTCTTTTTGCGCAAGTGTCTCACATTGTAGGTGCAAAGCAGTAAGCAAGTCACTACAATCATATTCAAAAGTCGGAATCAAAATTGACAACATCGCGTATCTTTTTTACTAAAATTATATGTTACGGCTACGAAGTTACTACTTTTTTTGAAAAGTAGAGAAGAAAAGTGTGAAAAAACACAAAAAAAGTTTGTTGCATAAAATAAATATATTAACTTTGCATCGAACTCAATAAGTATTAGGAGAGTGTTAGGTAATTAAAACGTTTTTTAACCCTTAAAACAAATTAAAGAAATGATTCACATTGGACAAGCAATTGAAGCCGAACTTAGAGAACAAGAGCGTACCGTTTCTTGGCTTTCTCGCCGTTTGGATTGCGACCGTACTAAAATCTATCAGATTTTCCACAAGCCTGCAATAAAGACTGACATGTTGATGAAGATAAGTCTCGTGTTAAACAAGAACTTCTTCAAGATGTTGGAGGAAGAATATAAGGCAGAACTGAAGGCAAAGAAATAAGATTTCTTTGGAGCCCCAATAATAACCTACTGTTGTTCTGACGCATATGTTGAACAAGGTAGGTTTTTGTGTGTAAAAGAATTAAGAATATGCAACAGCCGCTGGCAGAACGAATGCGTCCTCAGACGCTCGATGATTATATTGGTCAGAATCACCTGGTGGGTGAGGGTGCCGTGATACGCCGTATGATTGAACAGAAGCGTGTTGCGTCGTTCATCCTGTGGGGACCTCCTGGAGTGGGTAAAACCACGTTGGCCAATATCATTGCCAAGACGCTCGAGGTTCCTTTCTTCACCCTGAGTGCTGTCACCAGTGGTGTGAAGGATGTGCGAGAGGTTATCGAGCGTGCTAAGTCGTCGCGTTTCTTTGGTATTGGCAATCCCATTCTCTTCATCGACGAAATCCACCGTTTCTCGAAGAGTCAGCAAGACTCTCTCTTGGGAGCTGTCGAACAGGGAGTGGTGACGCTGATTGGTGCTACGACCGAGAATCCTTCGTTCGAGGTCATTCGCCCATTATTGAGCCGCTGTCAGGTATATGTCCTGAATCCGCTCGACAAGGACGATTTGCTACGTCTGGTGGACGTGACCTTGCAGAAAGACGTCTTGTTGCGAGAGCGCAAGATTGAAGTTAAGGAGACGGATGCGTTGCTGCGTTATTCTGGCGGTGATGCTCGCAAACTGTTGAATATCCTGGAGTTGACTACTCAGGAGTCGGATGTCATCACTGATGAGTTGGTGACAAATTGCCTGCAGCAGAATCCGCTTGCCTACGATAAAGACGGTGAGATGCATTACGACCTCATATCCGCCTTCATCAAGAGTATTCGAGGTAGTAACCCAGATGCGGCTATCTATTATCTTGCACGAATGATAGAAGGAGGAGAGCAACCTGAGTTTATTGCCCGCCGTCTAGTCATTTCTGCCAGTGAGGACATAGGGCTTGCCAATCCAAATGCCCTTCTTTTGGCCAATGCTGCTTTTGATGCCGTACATAAATTGGGTTGGCCAGAAGGTCGTATTCCGTTAGCAGAGGCGACTGTGTATCTGGCTACAAGCCCGAAGAGCAATTCGGCCTATATGGCGATCAATGATGCTTTGCGATATGTGGAGCAGTCGGGTAATCTGCCTGTACCGTTGCATTTGAGAAATGCACCCACTAAACTGATGGAACAGTTGGGCTATGGTAAGGATTATAAGTATGCCCATGATTACGAAGGCCATTTCGTCCGTCAGCAGTTTCTGCCCGACGAAGCTCAGGGGCATCAATTCTGGCATCCGCAGGAGAATCCGCAAGAAGCAAAACTTAAGGAGCGGATGGATGCTTTGTGGAAAGGAAAAGTTGAATAAGTAAAAGCAAAAAGAAGGTTAAAGTGATATATCCAGAGAATTTTGAGGCGAAGATAGGGTTCGATGTGATTCGAAAGATGTTGAAGGAGGCATGTCTGTGTCCCCAAGGAGAGGAACGTGTTGATGCGATGGCTTTCTCTTCACAATACGAGCAGATCCAGACAGCGTTGCTGCAGACGGCTGAGTTTGTGAAAGTGTTGCGTGAGGAGGAATTTCCTGATCAGCATTTCTTCGATGTACGTCCAGCTCTTCGTCGAATCAAGATTCCCAATACGTATTTGCTGGTTGAAGAGATGTTCGACCTTCAGCGTTCGCTGGATTCCATTGACCAGATTGTGAGGTTCTTTGCTCGCCGTATGGAGGGCGATGAACAGCCCGTTTATCCTGAACTTTCAGCCTTGACTCAAAACATCAAGACTTATCCGAATCTTGTCAGACGTATCAGTCAGATTTTGGATAAGTATGGAGAAGTAAAAGACTCGGCTACCGTCGAACTGATGCGTATCCGTCAGGAGAAGCAGCATACATCCAACAGCATCTCAGGAATGCTTCATCGTATTCTTCGTGAGGCGAAAGGGGAGGGAGTTGTTGAGCGTGATGCGGCTCCTACGATGCGTGACGGACGATTGGTCATCCCTGTAGCACCTGCGATGAAACGCAAAATCAACGGAATTGTCCACGATGAGTCTGATTCCGGCCGTACAGTCTATATCGAGCCAACCGAAGTGGTAGAGGCAAACAACCGTATTCGTGAGTTGGAGAGTGAGGAGCGGCGCGAGATTGTACGCATCCTTATGGTCTTTTCCGATTCCGTTCGTCCTTATGTGCTTGATATGATTCAGTCTTACGAATTCCTAGGCGATATCGATTTCATTCGTGCGAAAGCTAAGTTTGCCATCAATACCAATTCCGTTCTTCCTACTATAGAACCACGTCAGCAACTCGATTTGGAAATGGCCATTCATCCCTTGTTGCAGATGTCGTTAGCAAAACACGGTCGTAAGGTTGTACCGCTCAATATCCGTCTGGACAGCAAACAGCGCATCCTGCTCATCTCTGGACCTAATGCTGGGGGAAAGTCTGTTTGCCTTAAGACCGTCGGGCTGCTACAGTATATGCTTCAGTGTGGTTTGCTCCTTCCTGCCGCAGAGAGTTCCAATGTTGGCATTTTCCAGAACATCTTTATCGATATTGGTGATGAACAGAGTTTGGAGAACGACCTCTCAACCTATTCGTCTCATCTGCTCAATATGAAGATGATGATGAAACAAGCCAACTATGCAACCCTCATTCTTATCGATGAGTTTGGTGGAGGGACTGAGCCGCAGATTGGTGGAGCTATTGCGCAGGCGGTGTTGAAACGTTTCAACGACAAGAAGGCGTTTGGTGTTATTACCACACATTATCAGAATCTTAAGGAGTTTGCCCAGGACACAGCTGGCATCGTTAATGGAGCAATGCTTTACGACCGTCAGCAGATGCAACCTCTTTTCCAACTGCGTATCGGCAATCCCGGCAGTTCGTTTGCAGTCGAGATTGCACGCAAGATAGGTATTCCCGAAGATGTCATCGCTGAGGCATCAGAGTTGGTGGGTCAGAACTATATCTCTGCTGATAAGTATTTGCAGGATATATCGCGTGACAAACGATACTGGGAAAACAAACGCCAGGAAATACATCATAAGGAGAAGAAACTGGAATCTACCATTCAACGCTACGAAGACGAGTTTGATCGCATTCATGCTCAGAAACACGAAATCATTGCAAAGGCAAAAGCTGAGGCACAGCAGTTGCTCGACAGTTCGAACGCCACGATCGAACGTACCATCCGCGACATCAAGGAGGCACAGGCTGAACGCGAACGTACAAAGCAGGTACGTGAGAAACTGACGAAGTTTAAAGAAAAGCTACAAGAGGACCCGCCCCCTGTGCCCCTCCCTGCGAGGGAGGGGAGAGGTCGCACCGCAGATGGTTCTCCTAAAAACAGCAAACATTCTACTCCCCTCCCTCGCAGGGAGGGGTTGGAGGTAGGTCTTTTTGTCAAGATGAAAGGTCAGTCCACCACGGGACGCATCCTCAAACTCAATGGACGTGAGGCGCTTGTGGCTTTCGGTACGATTCAGACCAATGTGAAACTTAACCGCCTCGAACCTGCTGAGGCTCCGAAGGCCGAGAACCGGACGGTGAACATCGTACGTTCGACCACCCAGGACCAGATACGTGAAACCACCCTCCGTTTCACAGGAGAAATCGATGTGCGTGGATTGCGGGGTGATGAATGTCTCCAGACCATCGGCCTTTTCATCGATGATGCCCTCGTGGCTAATGCCTCACGTGTTCGTATTCTTCATGGTACAGGAAATGGCATCCTTCGCCAGCTCATCCGTCAGTATCTCAACACCATTCCCGATGTTACCTCCTACCGCGACGAGAATCCCCAGTTCGGTGGCGCCGGTATTACGGTTGTTGACCTCCAATAGGGCGGTATACCCTGATGCCCAGCATCGAGGTTTGGCGTTGCCCATAGTCGTAGAAGGTTGTTGGGTCAAGAATCACCTTCATATTGAGGGATGAGGCGTGCATGAGGTGGAGTTTCCCTTTCTGCCAAACTGCAATTCCTACATGGCTGGTGTCAAGACCAGCCTTCTTTGTAATCAGCGATACGATGTCGCCGGTATGGATGCATGACAGCTCCTGCTCTGAGCGGTTTAGCAATGCTTTGGGGATATATCGGTATGTTTTTCCGTTGCTCGCCTTCTCCTGTGCCGCAATCACCTTTACGAACTGTGGATTGGCTTTGAGGTGTTTGTAGGCGGTAGGGTGGGTCGTCATGTAGTTGATGTTGAGCCGCTGGGTCGCCGTGAAGGGAAAATTCCCGGTATCTACAGCCTTCACCAGCCCCATCTTTTCATTGTCCTCGCCCCACCAGGTGAAATAATGCAAACGTGAAGTGTAGTCGGTCAGTTTTCCTCCTCGATAGCGTATCGTGCGCAGTTGGTCACAGAATGCTTGAAAGCTGGATGCCTTTGCGTGATAACATAAGTATAGTGCCAACACGTTCTCCACGAAAGTGGTACAATCTAATCCGCGTGTATTAATAATAAGGTGTTCTTTGTCGCCTTCTTCCAATGTGTGTCCCACATATGGCACACCCAGGAACTGCTTGCCGAAATACATCATTACATTCTCCGGTTTCTCCCTTTGAGCCTGCTTTAATAACTGTTCGATACGAATACTGTCGGCAGCTGTGTACTCTACCGATTGGGCGATTCCAATCAGCGCCCAGCACCATATTAATAAACAATTGATAAGTTTCATATATCATTAAATTCTCCCCTTAGAGGGGGAGATGCCCAAAGGGCAGAGGGGGTCTTTATTTATACAATATCTCACTCAATGTATGTCTTCCTACAAACCTACTTTGGTCCACATCACCACGAATGCCATTGATGCGTCCCTTGCTCGAATACTGCCAAATCACATAATCTTCGCCATTGATTAGTTCCGGCTGTTCATCCGTGTTGTACATCGCAATCATGAACAGATAGGGTTTGTAGAAGTCATATTCGGCGAAGTATTTGTTGTAGAAGTTGCGACCTGTATAGATGACGGGACGCCTTCCGTATTCTTCTGTCACCAGTTTCAGAAACTCCTGCAGGCGACTATGGAGGGTTGCTATTGATACACCGCCTGTCACTTCTACATCGATAAGAGGCAACAAATCCTGTTTGCGTTTATCGATGACCCGCTTGAAGAGTGCGAACTGTCCTGCAGCCGATACACCCGGGCGGAAGAAGTGATAGCTACCGGCTTTGATACCGTTCCGGCGAGCCTCCGCGAGGTTGTACTCGTATGTGTCGTCCACCATGTAGTTCGATTCCGTCGCCTTGATGTATACATATCCCACCTCCTTGCTCTTCGCTACCGCGCGCCAATCAATGCGTCCCTGATAGTGGCTCACATCGATACCATGCAGATGGTCGCCTTCCCCGCCAAGCAATCCAATTACCGGTTGCTTCCGTTTATGCGGCTCCAAGTCGGGGATTGCCTTGAACGTGCTTGCAGGCGCATCTGGTTCAGGTGCACCAACTAACGTCACCTCACCCTTCTTCACCTTCTTTTTCTTGATGGCGAAAGTGGGGGAGGCAATGCAAAGCGTCAGCAATATGATAAGTATTCGGTATAGCTTCATGTTTATGTCTCATTCTACTCTCCCCATAGAGGGGGAGCGGGGAGGGGGTCTTCATCATCTTTTCTTCACTGGATCACAAGTCAGTCCGACACCTAGCTTCTTGAATATCTTGCGGTCTACCTCCGAAAGCATCACGGTGCAATGAGCCTGACAGCCACGCAGTTGTGGCAGACTCTCGAGGGCCATGCGGCAGTTCTCGTCGTGGGGACTGAGTACCGACAGGGCTACGAGCACCTCATCGGTATGCAGACGTGGGTTGTTTCCCCCGAGATACTCTGTCTTTGTCTTCTGAATCGGCTCAATCAGGTCTTGCGGAATCAGCTTTAGGGTATGGTCGATGCCAGCCAGATGTTTCGTGGCATTGAGAATCAAGGCCGCACTCGGACCTAACAGCGGACTCTCTTCTGCTGTGATGATGGTACCGTCGGCCAGTTCGATGGCAGCACATGCTTTGCCTAACGATTGCTCCTTACGCTCCTTTGCCGCTACGGTGGTCTTACGGTAGGCGCTGTTGATGTTCGCCTGCTTGAAGAGGAGGGCAATCTTGCTTACCTCGCTGTCATTACCTTCGCCGTTTGCCAAGTGGTTCAAGGCCGTGTAGTAGCGACGGATGATTTCATTCTTCGAGGCATCCTGACAAACCTCATCGTCTGAGATGCAGAATCCTACCATATTCACACCCATATCCGTTGGCGACTTGTAAGGATTCTGTCCGTAGATGCCTTCGAACAAGGCATCCAATACTGGGAATATCTCAATATCGCGGTTATAATTGATGGCAATCTTGCCGTATGCCTCGTAGTGGAACGGGTCGATCATGTTCACGTCGTTCAGGTCAGCGGTAGCAGCTTCGTACGCGATGTTCACAGGATGCTTCAGCGGCAGGTTCCACACAGGGAATGTTTCAAATTTCGCATAACCCGCTTCGATGCCACGTTGGTGCTCCTGATACAACTGACTCAGACATACAGCCATCTTACCGCTACCAGGACCTGGAGCCGTCACGATGACCAACGGACGCGTTGTCTCCACATAGTCGTTACGGCCGAAACCTTCGTCAGAGTCAATCAGCGACACATTCGATGGGTAGCCCTCGATCGTGTAGTGGAAGTACGAACGGATGCCCATTCTCGTCAGTTTGTGGCTGAACGCATCAGCCGATCCCTGGCCGTTATAGTGAGTGATGACCACACTACTCACCAGGAATCCACGCTTCTGGAACTCCTCGCGCAGGCGCAGCACATCCATGTCGTATGTGATACCCAAGTCGCCACGCACCTTCTGTTTCTCGATGTCTACCGCACTAATGACAATCACGATTTCAGCGCTGTCACTCAGCTGCTGCAACATCTTCAGTTTACTGTCCGGTTGGAATCCAGGCAGCACGCGGCTCGCATGGTGGTCGTCGAACAACTTACCACCCAATTCCAAGTACAGTTTGTTACCAAACTGAGCAATGCGCTCCTTGATATGTTCCGATTGAATTTTAACGTATTTCTCGTTATCAAATCCGTATTTCATCTTTGTTTTCCTTTCCTAATTATGCGTTATGAATACGGGTTACAAAGTTAGTAAAAATAGTTTAGAATTTAGCGGTTAGTTGTTAGTTTTTTGTAAAAAACAACTTTTTTTCACTCTTCACTCTTCACTTTTACTTTTATTTACTATCTTTGCATAGTAAATAAGAAAAAACGAATCGATTGTATGAGCACAACTTGGGATTTAGGACAGAATGGTGAGGAACTCGCAGCCGACTATCTTATGAAGCAGGGCTATCGCATCCTCCATCGCAACTGGAACCTTCACAAGGGGTGTGAGTTGGACATTGTGGCAACTAAGGACAACCAGCTCCACTTTATCGAGGTGAAGACTCGCAGTCGAGTCAGCGACGTCTATGGTCGTCCCGAGCAAGCCATCAACGATGCCAAGCTCCGCAATATTGTGCGAGCTATCTATCGTTATCAGAATATTTACCACCTCGACATGGATATGCATATCGATGCTATCGGCGTAGTCTATCATTCCGAACAGGACTACACCATCAACTTCATGCCCGATATTGCCTACATGCCGTTCAACCCTTCCAGTAGGGCATATGGTTATGGGCACAAGAAAAAGGGACGGGGTGGATGGTATTAACGGATCGTGAAGGGCAATCGACTATAGCTGCTCAGCATGGACGAGTCGCCCTTTTTCTATCACAAGTGTACGGAGCCACTGCGTGTGGGGTAGTTCTTGAGTGAGGGGATAATGGTTCTCAAGGACATCATCTACGATTTCCACCACATGATTGGTGAATCGCTCTCCATCGATGATTACTTTACTTGCGGCTAAACGCATTTTTTCACTTCTTTTTTCTTCGGCTTGGACCGATAGAGTTTGGTGTACGTACGGCTGGTGCTGTACGTATTTGTGTGCTTGGCTTTTCGTCGATGCTCAGTTCACGCAGGTCGTCTGGTGAGAGTCGCTTGCTATGAACTTTAGGCCGTGGAATGCCACCTGTAGTGTCGATAGAGATGGAGTCAAGGCGGATGGAGTCTTCGCCTG
This sequence comes from Bacteroidaceae bacterium, assembly GCA_017529865.1. GTDB lineage: Bacteria > Bacteroidota > Bacteroidia > Bacteroidales > Bacteroidaceae > Colivivens. Next base: position 10,161 of record JAFXNA010000006.1, on the reverse strand, counting down.
CAATATTGAGAGAGTCACCATCGGCTGCTGAGTTAGCGATGCTGGTGGTGTGGTATCGATAGAGCATGATGTCACGTACGATGCCAAGAGCACGAAGGTTGTTGTAGTCGCCTTGGAAGAGGAAATAGCCAGAGAGGTAGTCCACTTCTTTCATGTCGGATGGGTTCAATTCCAAGTCTATGCGGACTGGGAAGTTCGACGAGCGGACATTGCTGATGACCTTTCCGTCTTTAAAATGGACTGCGAGACATGCTGTGACGTTGTTGTCGCGGTTGTTCTGGTCTTCACGGATGAAGTCGACATCGAGTGCCAGAAGGAAGCGGTCGTTCAGATGGAACGATGTGTCGGCATGGATGACGAAGGTCTCTTTGTTGAGATATGGATTGTTGCGCAGCACCATCATGCGACGTCCCGACCAGATGTCAGCGGTGTCACCTCCGAGGGTGAAGGAGGCACGGATTTCGTTACTTCCGCTTTGGAGTTGGAGTTCGGCATCAAAGTCTTCGAGTTTGCGCTGCACGTGTTCATAGATGTCACGTATTTCGTCGGTATGGCGGTTATAGTAGACGAGCGAGGAGTCGAATTGTGCCTCGGTGATGCCGTGTTTCTCGAATACAGCGTCGACATAGAGGTACGACTGATAACGTTCCTCGAACGGCAGACTGGATGCCATGTATTGTGCAATGTGGTAGTCGTAGAGCACATCTTCCATCTTGCCCTTTGACAATAGGCCGTCGGGCTTGTCTTCGCAGGAAAGCAACATGAAGAGGAAGGCAAAAAGACCCCCTCTAACTCCCACTCTAAGGGGAGAACATAGATGGAATCGCTGATGTGTCCTATTCTTTATTCGCATTCTGAAGATACTAAGTTATCGCTTTGCTCTATGGTTTCTGTTGACTCCTCCTTCTCTTCAGGGAGGGTTGGGGTAGTCTTCCCATTCAGACATCTACTCAAGGTCTTCCGATAGAAGAGGATGAGGATGACGACACCCACGCTGATGTTGGCATCGGCAAAGTTGAACACAGGGCTGAAGAAGATGCAATGTTCATAGGCGTTGGGGATGAGGGGAATGTCGTTCAACCATGTCCAGCCGGGCATGTCCGACTCGATGAGCGGGAAGTAGAACATATCGACCACTCGGCCTTCGAGCACACTTCCGTAGCCTTCGCCCCAAGGAACAAGTTGTGCGATGTCGACGTGGGTTGACTGGGTGAAGATTTCCCCGTAGAAGATACAGTCGATGATGTTACCGATGGCACCTGCTATAATCATCGATAGGCACACGATGAAGCCCGTTTGGAACTGTCGTCGGGTGAGCCGCAGGATGTACCACATGAGGAATCCGACGGTGATGATGCGGAACGTGGTGAGTAGCAGTTTGCTACCTATCGACATACCGAATGCCATGCCGTTGTTTTCGACAAAGGCAATCTGAAACCAGCTGGTAATGGGGATGTGCTGCCCCAACGTCATGTTGGTTTTCACCTCAACCTTGATAATCTGGTCGATGATGAGTACCAACACGATGATGGCGATGCTGATGATAACTTGCTTCTTGTTCACGCTTTCACTACTTTTATCTTTGCCTTGAAGTCGTCGAAACTGATGAGCTCTCCGTCGTTGTCGGCGATGTCGATGCTGTTGGCAAGTACCTGAGCAGCGATGTTCTGCTTGAAGCCTGCAAGGACGTCTTGCACTTCGGGGCAGTCGGAAATCTGGACGGTGATGCGGTCTGTGATTTCGAAGCCCGATGACTTGCGGATGTTCTGTATCTGCTTAATGATCTTGCGGGCATTACCTTCCACCTTCAGTTCTGGTGTTACGGTGATGTCGAGGGCTACAGTCACGGTTCCTTCGTTAGCTACGCTCCATCCAGGGATGTCTTGCGACATAATGTCGACATCGGCGAGTTCGACAACGGCTGGTTCGCCTGCTGCGCTGAGGGTAATCTGTCCCTGTGACTCGAGTTCGGCTATCTGTGCCTGACTCATGCCGTTTACTGCGTCGGCTACGGCTTTCATCATCTTACCGAATTTCTTACCCATGACGCGGAAGTTACATTTCACGCTCTTCACCAGTTTGGCGCCGTCCATGAGTTGCAACTCCTTCACGTTCACCTCCTTGGTGATGATGTCCTTCATGCGCTCGATGCGACTGCTGAACAATGGGTCGGTATCGGGGATGGCGATGGCCTGGAGTGCCTGGATTACAGGAATCTTCACCTTCTTGCGGATGGACAGTCCCATCGAAGTGACATCCATTGCTGCCTGCATGGCTTCGTTGAGTTCGCTGTCGATATATGCCTCTGTGTAGGTTGGGAACTTGGCAAGGTGTACGCTCGTGGATGTATCCTTTCTTGTTACTGCGTTCAGGTCACGGAACAGCTGATCGGCATAGAATGGTGAGATAGGTGCGATGAGTCGGCTGAGGGTATCGAGACAGGTGTAGAGTGTCTGATAGGCGCTCAGTTTGTCGGCTGTCATTTCGCCTGCCCAGAAACGAGGTTTGTTCAGACGGATGTACCAGTTCGACAGGAAGTCGATGACGAATCGCTGGATGAGTCGTCCGGCTGGTGTCGGGTCGAAGTCGTCGAGGTAGGTCTGTACGTTCTTCACGAGGTCGTTCAACTCGCTGAGCAACCAGCGGTCGAAGTCAGGACGGTCTGCGTATGCGATGTCGGCTTCCTTGTATTCGAAACCGTCGACATTGGCATACATGGTGAAGAAGGCGTAGGCCTGCTGCAGTTTGATGAAGAACGAACTGGTCACTTCCTTCACGCCCTCGGGGTCGAACGAAAGGTTGTCCCAAGGCGATGAGTTGGTAATCATGTACCAGCGTACGGCATCGGCGCCATACGTACCGATACACTCGAATGGGTTGATGACATTGCCCAGACGCTTCGACATCTTGATGCCGTTCTTGTCAAGCACAAGTCCGTTCGAGATGACGGTCTTGAAGGCTACTGAGTCGAATGCCATCGTGGCAATGGCGTGGAGGGTGAAGAACCATCCGCGAGTCTGGTCAACTCCTTCGGCGATGAAGTCGGCAGGGAAGGCCTTGCCCTTGTCGATGAGGTCACGATTCTCGAATGGGTAGTGTACCTGAGCGTATGGCATCGCACCTGAATCGAACCACACGTCGATGAGGTCGAGTTCGCGTGTGAGCACATTGCCGCTCTCGCTCACCAGTTTGATGTCATCCACATATGGACGATGGAGGTCAATCTTGTCGTAGTTCTCCTGCGACATGTCGCCAGGCACGAATCCTTTCTCCTTCAGCGGATTGCTTGCCATCACACCGGCTGCTACGGCTTTCTCGATTTCGTTGTAGAGTTCTTCCACAGAGCCGATGCAGATTTCCTCGCGGGTGTCACGATTGCGCCATATTGGGAGCGGAGTGCCCCAGTAGCGTGAGCGTGAGAGGTTCCAGTCGTTGAGGTTCTCGAGCCACTTGCCGAATCGGCCTGTACCTGTCGACTCGGGTTTCCACTTGATGGTCTGGTTGAGTTCGAACATACGGTCTTTCTTGGCCGTCGAACGGATGAACCATGAGTCGAGAGGGTAGTAGAGCACAGGTTTGTCGGTACGCCAGCAGTGGGGATAGTTGTGCACATGCTTCTCAATCTTGAATGCTGTGCCTTCTTCCTTCATCTCCAGACACATGATGACGTTGAGGTCCATGTCCTTCGATGCTGCTTTCTCGTCGTACTTTCCACCTATATTATATTTAGGATCGTAGGCGTTCTTCACGTAGTCGCCCGAATGTTTCCAATAGCTTTCGTTCACACAGGTGCTGACAAACTCCTCGTTCATGTCGTCCTTCACGAAGTACTTACCTGTGAAGTCCACCATCGGACGTGTGTCGCCTGCCTTGTCGATGATGAAGAGCGATGGGATGCCGGCATCCTTCGCCACCTTGGCATCGTCGGCACCAAAGGTCGGAGCGATATGCACGATACCTGTACCGTCCTCTGTGGTGACATAGTCGCCAGGGATGACACGGAACGCATCGGCACTCTTGTCGACCACCTTATCGTTTTCCAATGCACAAGGTTTCACCCAAGGGAACAGTTGTTCGTACTCGATGCCTAACAGGTCGGAACCTTTGCCGCGCCACAGAATCTGGAACCCCTCTCCTGTCTCCCCCAAGGGGAGATGATCGGAATCCCCCTCTCCTTGGGAGAGGGATGGGGTGAGGTTTTGGAAGTAAGCACCCATTCGTGCCTCGGCAATGATATAGATGGCTTCCTCGCCGCTATATGGGTTCTTGCCCTTCACGGCCACATAGTCAATCTTCGGGCCAACGCAGAGAGCCGTATTTGAAGGAAGTGTCCATGGGGTAGTGGTCCAAGCGAGGATGTAAACAGGGAGTTTTTCCGGATTCTCCAGACTTTCTGGATTATCCAGTACCCTAAACTGTGCCGTTACCGTCGTGTCTTTCACATCACGATAGCAGCCAGGCTGATTCAGTTCGTGGCTCGACAGTCCTGTACCGGCTGCCGGTGAGTAGGGCTGTATGGTATAGCCCTTATAGAGCAGACCTTTGTTGTAGAGCTGCTTCAGCAGATACCACAGGGTCTCGATATACTTGTTGTCGTAGGTGATGTAAGGGTGCTCGAGGTCAACCCAGTAGCCCATCTTGTCGGTGAGTTCAGTCCACTCGTTGGTATACATCATCACGTTCTCGCGGCACGCACGGTTGTAGTCGTCCACGCTGATTTTCTTGCCGATATCCTCTTTCGTGATGCCCAGACTCTTCTCCACACTCAGCTCCACAGGCAGTCCGTGGGTGTCCCATCCGGCCTTACGCTTTACCTGGAACCCCTGCATTGTCTTATAGCGGAGGAATGTGTCCTTGATGGTACGACCCATCACATGGTGAATACCTGGATGGCCGTTAGCCGAAGGAGGACCTTCGAAGAAAATAAACTCAGGGAAACCTTCACGTTCACTTATACTCTTGTGGAACACATCCTCTGCGTTCCATTGTGCTAATACTTCGTTGTTAACCTCGCTCAAATTCAGCTTTGAGCGTTCCTGAAACTTCTTCATTATACTAATTTGATATGTTCAATCTGTTGTTCTTTTCCGCAGTAGCGGCATTTCACAATTCCTTTTTCCTTGTCGGTCACATAAAACACCGTCTTCATCGGTTCGTTGTTGGTGATGCATACCGGATTGGCACAATGCACCACGTTGGTAAGCATGTCGGGCAGGGATGCAATCTTCTTCTCCACCACGTCGTAGTCCTTGATGAGGCAGAAGCGGATGTTCGGACACACCACGGCGATGCGGCTGATTTCCGAGTCGGAGAAGAAACGGTTGGCAATCTTGATGATGCCCTTCTTACCCATCTTTCCGCTCTCGAAGTTGTTACCGATTGTCACCTGATCGCTACATTTGTCCAGCTCCAAAAGCGAAGCAATGGTGAACACCTTGTTTGTTGGTATGTGGTCGATGACAGTTCCGTTCTCAATGGCTGCCACCAGCAGAGCTTGCGGACCCTCCCCCTTGCCCCTCCCTGTAGGGCGGGGAGTAGTCACTTTTTCTTCTGATTTCATGATGTCTTTTTCCATTTCTTTTTTTATTAGCATAGTAACCACTCTCCCCATAAAGGGGGAGCGGGGAGGGGGTCTGTCTTACGGTTCTATCCCCAATACACTACATATCAGCGCCTCACGTGCATACAGACCGTTCTGCGCCTGTTGGAAATAGTAGGCATGAGGCGAGTCATCCACATCCTGCTCAATCTCGTTCACGCGAGGCAGCGGATGCAGAATCTTCATGTTCTCGCGACACTTGCCCAGCATATCGGCACGCAGGATATAAGCATCCTTTACACGCTCATACTCCATCAGGTCGGTGAAACGCTCACGCTGCACACGTGTCATATAGAGGATGTCGGCATCGGCAATCGTGTCCTCCGTGAAGTCAGTCTGCTCCACATACTTGATGCCCTCCTTCTTGCAGTACATCTTATATTCCTCAGGCATCTCCAGCTCCTTCGGCGCGATGAAGTGGAACGTCGGGTTGTAGGGGCGCATCGACATCAGCAGCGAGTGTACCGTCCGTCCGTACTTCAGGTCACCCACCATATAGATGTTCAGGTTCTCCAGCGTACCCTGCGTCTTGTAGATGCTGTAGAGGTCGAGCATCGTCTGCGAAGGATGCAAGTTCGAGCCGTCGCCAGCATTGATGATAGGCACGTGAGTCACCTCGCTCGCATAGAGTGCAGCACCCTCCAGTCGGTGGCGCATCACGATCACGTCAGCGTAGTTGCTCACCATCTTGATAGTATCCTTCAGAGTTTCACCCTTCGACGAACTCGTCACCTTCGGGTCAGTAAATCCGATGACCCTTGCTCCCAAGCGGTTTGCAGCCGTTTCGAACGACAGGCGCGTACGCGTCGACGGTTCGAAGAACAGCGTAGCCACCACCTTTCCCTGCAGAATCGTGCGGTTTGGTTGGCGCTCAAATTCAGCCGCCATATCCAGCAGATACTGAATCTTCTCCTTCCCATAATCCGCAATTGATACGATGCTTCTGTTTTCCATTCTGTCTGTTATTTTCCAAATTTCCTGCAAAGGTACGAAATAATTCGCTTTGCGCAAAATGCTACGCCTCGAAATAATCAAATACATTTGTTTTTTGCTCGGCTTAAACGCATTTTTCATAATTCATCATTCATAATTCATAATTATTTGCAAATGCACACAAAAAAAGGATGCTCACGCATCCCTTTTTCATTTGTAAGCCTTTCTCCTCCCACCCGCCACCCTCCCCCTACGTTCGGCCTGAGCTCACGTCGAAGGCGGGGGAGGGCTTGGGGAGAGGGGCTTTAATTTTGGTCAACTCCACCTCCACCACCTGGAGGAGTAGTGCCTCCGCCGTTGCCACCTGTGTTGCCGCTATCCCCAGAATTTCCGGAATCTCCAGAACCTCCAGTATTTCCGCTGCTGTCTTCTCCCTTGGCTGCCGCGATCTCAGCCTTGGTCTTGTCGGTCCATGCGAGCTTCACGTCCTTCTTCAGCTCGTCGCGAGTGAAGTCACCGGTGCTCTGGGCCAGGAGCTTGATGGTCTTCACGGCTGGACCGGTCTTCGCACCCTCTGCCAGTTGGCCGATGGCGGCCTGTGCCACCTTGTCCTGCTGTGCGTCGTAGAGCGTTTCGAGGGCGTTGGCCTCGACAGTTGCCTTGAAGATGGCGAGGTTGTCAATCTTCACCGTGTTGCCATTGAGCACCTGTTCGCGCACGCAGCGCACGAAGTCGATGAGGATACCCGTGATCAGACCCTCCGAGAAGGCCGTGTTGTGCTCAGCCATGTGGCGAGCCATGTCGGTGACGCCCATCGTCTGTTTGTAACTCACGCGAGCGTAGAGCTTGCCCGCCTGTTCGGATTCCGAATTCTCGGTCACCTTCGATAGATAAAGTTCAATCATAATCGTAAACTGGTTAATAGTTAAACATTTAGTTAATTGTTAAGCGGTCAGAGGTTAGCGGTTAGCGCGCATTTTTCGCTTCACTCTTCCCTTTCTTTTCGGGTACAAAGTTACGAAAAATATTTCAATTATGCAAATATTTTAGCAATTATTTTGCAAAAATATCGAAAAATTCTGTCGAGAATTTTAGCAATTATTTTGCAAATATTTTTGTATTTCATAAGAAACCACCCTTATTGCCAAATAACCACGGATTATCGACGAATAAGGGCAGGTTATTGGGGAGGAGTACAAGTTCCAGACGTTTCTATGCTGAAGATAACCCCAACGGGGTGACATAGTTCAGGATAGGGTGTCAACCCTATCACATCATGGCATTTATTTCACCATAGCGCCGAAGGTGCGGCATAGTATTATAATACTATATCGCCCTTACAGGGCTGGGGAAATCGGGGGGCTACATTACGGGGGGTTACACCCCCGCCTTTATTATGCCACCCTTTCAGGGTTCAATTCTTTTTACATAGTACTCGCTGAAATCCTTGCAGCCCTGTGGCAGCTGATGATGCACCAACAAGGGCAGGACCTCCTTTAGCTGGAGGAAGAGACGTTCGCCTGGGGTGTCGTTGTCGGGGTACATGTGGAAAGAATAGCCCATCCCCGACCCCTCCGAGGAGGGGAGGGTTGAAAGCAACTCAACATCTTTTTTAGAGAGAAGAGTAGCCGAGGGAATGGCGATAGCTTTGTGACCGGCGGAGAGCATCGCCCAGCAGTCGGAGCAACCTTCCGTAATGTAGAGCTCATCGCCCGGACGAAGCAGGTTCAGCACAGGCAGGTTGTAGATGTTGCATTGGGAGCCTTGAGGGAAGCGGAATCGGGGCAGCCCCCCTAAATCCCCCGAGGGGGACTTGCCGAGGTTGCGGTTTTGGATGCCGATGAGCTGCCCTTCACGATTATAATAAGGTATCTGCAGCCAAGGCACGCCTTGCTTGTCGCGCCACGAAGTCAAACGGCACCAGCGCACCACCCTTGGGTCAAGCCGACGCTCCTCAAAGAGAAACTTCCGTGCTTCTGGCGAAAGCCAAGGGCGCTCAAAGAAGCGAGAGTAGCGGCTGGCATCAAACAGACCCACCCCCGACCCCTCCCTGTGAAGGAGGGGAGGGGTTACCTCTTGCGGTTTCCATTCGAGGATGATGTTATATTCGTTTGCCAGCCAATGACAGGCATCAAGGAATTTTTTGCCGAGTACTTTTTCTACTAGACTGATGTTATTTCCCGAGGCTCCGCACACGAAACATCGGAACATATTCTTACTCACCTTGAACGACATCGATGCATGATGATCGTCATGGAACGGACAGAGACATTTGTGGCGCACCACCCGCAGTCCAAGTCGCTCTGCGACCCCCTCAATGGGAAGGTCGCGGAGCTTTTGAAGTTCGTACTTTTCCATAATTATGAATTATGAATTATACATTATGAATTCCCCTTTAGGTATTCGTTGGTTTTCGTGTACAGTCCTGTCTCAGCCGAGTAGGTAATGAACTTGCGGAACACCCATAGACTCAGTTGTCCTTTGGTGCCCTCCTTACTTTTTCCAATTTCCACACGGAGAGCCTCCAGTTGTGACTCGTTAAATGTATCGGGCAGACTGTCGAGCATGTTCTTAGGACCTCTGCGCTGAGCCTCACTCGTGGTGTCGGCATCCTTGCCCAGCATGTCGGCAAAGACCTGCATCTTCGACCAGATGTCGTGATAGACCAGCCATTCTACGAGTTCACCCATCGACTTGGTCCATGTCTGGTTATTAAGAATCCAGAGGATGCAACCCGCTTTCCATGCTGAATGCAAGGCGCGCTTACTGATGTCCCAAAGGATGTCGTCATCTGCCAGGTCGGCCATCGAAGCCATATCCTCGGCCAACTTATCTGCCAGCTTGTTGAGCGGGCGGATGATGAAACGGCCCTTGCACGCGTCGAGTCGTGCCAGATACTCGTCCAGCTTCTGATAGAACTCATCGGGATAGCGGCCCTGACGGGGTATTCTGCCATTACGGCTGGTGCGTGGCTTGTAGGAGAAGACCATACGACCGAAGGTACCGTTGAACAGTTCGTGCTTGTAGAATGCCCGTGCGGTGACAGGCGTAGCTGAGAAGGTCAGATTGGCACGCAGCAGCGGATTACCCGTGATGCCGTCGGCCGTGGCACGGAGCGCACCAACGCGCTGTCGGTCGTAGATGTTACGGAGCATGTGTGACACTTGCTTGTGACCACCGCAAAGTCCGTCGGCCATCTCCACCTCAGGCAGGTTGAAATATTGCGTGCGACCGCCCAAAGCCTCGCAACCCATCGCGTTCTGCAGGAAAGCTGGACGGGTGGTGTCCGTCGGCGGAAACCAGAAGGCCACATCTGGACGGGCAGGCTTGTCCTTGTTGTCGCCCTTAGTTTGGCGCAATCTCTGCCACTCTACGAGTTTGTCCAACTCAGCCTTGTCGTGCTTACGGAAATCACGATTAATTGCTTCTACAAGTAGTGGAAATTGACCCTTATTACAGCCAGAATCGCCCACCAAATTGGCCATTAAGCCACATAATTCCTTCCAAGTGAGGTCTGGGTATTGAAATTCAGAAGCGCTGACATGTGCGCCAAGTACAGGGAAAAACATCGGAACAAGGGGTTCGTACATGTCTTTTGATGCCTGCGAGAGCAGGATTTTGATACATTC
>JAFXNA010000047.1 GCA_017529865.1 Bacteroidaceae bacterium | reverse complement strand
TCGGCAATCCGCAAGCAAGCTTGCATTGCTCTCTCTTAATCACATTTTTCATACGCTTCTGAGTTTTTGGGTGCAAAGTTATACATTCTCAGAGCGTCCCCTGATGTGCAAAATATGCCTGAATATGTATGTTTTTCCGAGTCGTTGGAAATTTCGTACAGATTTCCATGTTTTTACTAAGTGTTCTTCGACGAGCGAAGCGAGCAGAGCTCGAGTCCCAGTTACCAAACGCAGTAAACGAGGTAACACTTAGGTAACGGAACAGACTCAACATTCTTTCCAATCCGAAAGAATCTCAAAAGCGCAAATAACCGCAAACCAACGCAGTATCAACGATTTGCGCTATCATACCCGAATTATCCTCATCATTCCCAACAACCTTGATATTCGTAAAAATAGAACGTATTTCTTTAAGGAACTATTTCCTTTTCATCTGCATTCGCTCCTTTTTTTACATGCTGGAGAGTGATGATATGGTTTGAGTTGCGAACCGCTGTGGTTTGCATCCTTTTTTGGCTCTTTTTTGCAAAAATATTCTGTCTTTATCCTTTCATGTGCTTTTTTTTTCGTACCTTTGCAAAAATTTTTAAGAAGGCAGGCTGAACTTCAGCATAGAGTAAGCTCTCTGCATAAGGTTTTGCATTGTCTTTGTCATTTGTTTTTAGTGAAAGCTGATTGAGAGAGAAAAGATTAATCATAAAAGAAACGATGGAATTAGCTACAAAATATAATCCTTCGGAAGTGGAAGGAAAGTGGTATCAATATTGGCTTGACCACGAATTGTTTTCAAGCAAACCCGATGACAGAGAACCCTATACAATTGTGATTCCGCCACCAAACGTGACGGGTGTGCTCCATATGGGACACATGCTCAATAATACGATTCAAGACATCCTGATTCGTAAGGCTCGTATTGACGGTAAGAACGCATGCTGGGTTCCTGGTACTGACCATGCAAGTATCGCTACTGAGGCTAAGGTGGTGAATAAACTGGCTCAGCAGGGAATCAAGAAGCGCGACCTGACTCGTGAGCAGTTCTTGGAACATGCATGGGACTGGACTAACGAGCATGGTGGCATTATCTTGAAGCAGTTGCGCCGTCTCGGTGCCTCATGCGATTGGAACCGCACCGCCTTCACAATGGACGAAACACGCAGCGAGAGTGTTTTGAAGGTGTTCGTGGATCTCTACAATAAAGGTCTTATCTATCGTGGCCTCCGTATGGTGAACTGGGATCCCAAGGCACAGACCGTGCTCTCGGGCGAGGAAGTCATCTACAAGGACGAAAAGAGCAAACTGTATTATCTGAAGTATTATGTGGCAGAGGGCGCAGAGATAACAGAGGGCGCAGAGAATGTCATCCACAAGGATGCGAAGGGCTATTATGCTGTTGTCGCTACTACACGTCCTGAGACGATTATGGGTGATACCGCTATGTGTATCAACCCCAAAGACCCAAAGAACCAGTGGTTGCGTGGCAAGAAGGTCATCGTGCCATTGGTGAATCGTGTCATCCCTGTTATCGAAGACCGCTACGTGGATATTGAGTTCGGAACAGGCTGTCTGAAAGTTACGCCTGCTCACGATGTGAACGACTATGCATTAGGTAAGACTCACAATCTCGAGACCATCGATATCTTCAACCCTGACGGAACGATCTCAGACCAAAGTCCACTCTACGTAGGTATGGACCGTATGGATGTCCGCAAGCAGATTACCATTGATCTGAAGGAAGCAGGACTGATGGAGAAGGTGGAGGATTATGAAAACAAAGTAGGCTATAGCGAGCGTAATCAGGATACTGCTGTAGAGCCACGTCTCTGTAAGCAATGGTTCCTCTCGATGAAGCATTTTGCCGACATCGCTCTTCCTCCAGTACTCGAAGGAAAGATTAAGTTCTATCCAACAAAATACGTCAATACCTACCGCAACTGGATGGAGAACATTCAAGACTGGTGTATCAGCCGCCAGCTTTGGTGGGGACACCGCATTCCAGCTTACTTCATCGAAACCACAAGCCCCCTTCCAACCTCCCCCGAGGGGGAGACATTCCCCGACGAGGCGTTTGTGGTGGCATTGAGCGAGGAAGAGGCTTACAAACTGGCTGTTGAGAAATATCCTGTGCTTAAGACACTCTCCCCCTCGGGGGAGTCGGAGAGGGGCTTTATCCTTCGTCATGATGAAGATGCGCTCGACACATGGTTCTCTTCATGGCTTTGGCCTATCTCCCTGTTCGATGGTATCAATAATCCAGGCAACGAGGAAATCAGCTATTATTATCCAACCTGCGACCTTGTGACTGCTCCGGATATCATCTTCTTTTGGGTGGCACGCATGATTATGGCAGGTGAGGAATATATGAAAGATGTACCATTCCGCAATGTTTATTTCACGGGAGTGGTTCGTGACGAATTGGGCCGCAAGATGTCGAAGAGTCTCGGCAATAGCCCAGACCCAATCGGTCTCATTGATAAGTATGGTGCCGACGGTGTTCGCATGGGAATGCTCTTGGCTGCACCTGCCGGCAATGACATCCTCTTCTCAGAGAGCCTCTGCGAACAAGGTCGTAATTTTTGTAATAAGATATGGAATGCCTTCCGTTTGGTGAAAGGGTGGGAGGTAAGCGAAAGTCTTGCACAACCACAGGAGAATAGAAAGACTATCGCATGGATGGAAGCTACCATCCGTACGGCTTCGGCAGAAATCAACGACCTCTATAGCAAGTATCGTCTCAATGAAGCGCTGATGGCCGTCTTCAAGCTCTTTACTGATGAGTTCTCAGGTTGGTATCTCGAAATGATTAAGCCTGCATATCAAGCTCCAATCGACAAGGCTACACTAACAGCAACATTGAATATCTTTGAGCAGCTGATGAAACTCATCCATCCGTTCATGCCGTTCATCACCGAAGAACTCTATCAGAACATTTCAGAGCGCAAGGATGGTGAGAGCATCATGGTGGATACCTTGATTCTCGATGCACCAAGCAAAGCCGATGCTGACCTTATCGCTCAGTATGAGGAAGCCAAGCAAATCATCTCAGGTGTGCGTGCTGTTCGCAATAGCAAGAACATCTCACCACGCGAGCCTCTGACCTTGGAGGTAGTAGCTGACGACAATATCACCAAGTGTCCCGATATGGGAGCCATCATCGAGAAGATGGCTACATTGTCGGATATCCAATACGTACAGACCAAGAGTGATGGTACGTCTGCATTCCTGATAGGTACCACTGAATATGCCGTACAGCTGGGCAATCTCATTGATACAGAGGCGGAAATCCAGAAGATGGAGGCAGAACTGAAGCATCTTGAAGGATTCCTCATCGGTGTGCAGAAGAAGCTCTCGAACGAACGTTTCGTAGCTAACGCCCCTGCACAGGTGGTGGAACTCGAACGGAAGAAGCAATCGGACGCAGAGACGAAGATTGCTGCGCTCAAGGAAAGTATTGCAAAACTGAAATAAACATGAGAGTGTCGTCTGGTATCCCCAGACGATACTCCTTATTATAATAATATGGTACAACCAAGTTATATCTTTGAATCCTCTTGGGAGGTATGCAATAAGGTGGGAGGTATCTACACCGTTCTCAGCACACGCGCCAAGACTTTGCAAAACCAGTTGAAGGACAAAGTGGTGTTCATTGGTCCTGATTTCTGGATTGGTAAAGATAATCCGCTCTTCAAGGAAAACAAGCAACTATTGGCCAAGTGGCGCAAGACCGCAAAGGCTGAAGGATTAGATATCCGTGTGGGACGCTGGCAGATACCAGGTGAACCTATCGCAGTGTTGCTTGACTTCACACCTTTCTTTGACCAGAAAGACGAAATTTACGGTTGGGCATGGAACAATTATCAGGTAGACTCGCTCCACGCATACGGTGATTATGATGAGGCTTCTATGTTTTCATACGGTGCCGCTAAGGTGGTAGAGAGCTATTATCGCTTCTTTGGCCTGACAGCTAAAGACAATGTGGTCTATCAGGCTCATGAATGGATGACTTGTCTCGGAGCACTTTATTTACAGAAGAACGTCCCTGAGATAGCCACCATCTTCACTACTCATGCTACTAGCATCGGACGTAGTATCGCAGGCAATAACAAACCTCTCTACGACTATCTGTGGGCATATAATGGTGACCAAATGGCAGAGGAACTGAACATGCAGTCCAAGCATTCCATCGAGAAGCAGACAGCACACAATGTTGATTGTTTCACCACCGTGAGCGACATTACAGCCACTGAATGCAAGGCACTGCTTGAGAAGAAGGTAGACGTGGTACTGACGAACGGCTTCGAAAACGACTTCGTTCCAGCACAGGGAAAGCCTTTCAAAGATGCACGTAAGAAAGCCCGTAAGGTAATGCTCAATGTGGCAAACAACCTTTTGGGAACCAACCTTACAGATGATACGGTGATTATCAGCACAGGTGGACGCTATGAGTTCAAGAATAAAGGAATCGATATGTTTGTCGATGCCCTCAATCGTCTGCGTTTCGATGAAACACTCAAACGTGACGTGCTGGTCTTCATCAATGTGCCAGCATGGGTGAAAGGTCCACGTATCGACCTTCAGAAGCGCTTGGAAGGAAAGCAGAAACATACGATGCCTTGCGGTGATTCACGTATCACCCATGAACTGCACAATCAGGAACAGGATATGGTGCTCAACCAGATGAACTGGCTTGATATGCATAATCGTGAGCATGAGCATGTGAAGGTCATCTTTGTTCCTTGCTATCTTGATGGCAAGGACGGCATCTTCAACATGCACTACTACGACCTCCTCATCGGAAACGACCTTTGTGTCTATCCGTCTTATTACGAACCTTGGGGCTACACACCTACTGAGAGTGTGGCATTCCATGTTCCTTGCATCACCACTGACCTCGCAGGCTTCGGCCTTTGGGCTAATAGTCTGAAGGGTGGCTACAGCGAATTGCTCGATGGTGTGAAGACCATCCATCGTACGGATGGTAACTTTATTGAGGCTGCAGAAAACATCAAGTCAACCATTCTGCAGTTCACCCAGATGGACACCAAGTTAGTGACGAAGATACGCAAGAACGCCGGCGCCATTGCAGAGAAGGCCCTTTGGTCACACTTCATTGAGAATTACTACAAAGCATACGATATTGCTCTAAATAATAGAACTAAAAGATTGAAATTATGAGACTTAAAGCAAGTAATGCAAACACTCCGAATTGGAGAGACATCACAGTTCACACTACATTACCAGAGGCTCTTCAGCCACTTGACGAAATTGCACACAACATGTGGTGGTCATGGAACCATGAAGCCAGAGAGCTTTACAAGGCCATGGACGAGCAGTTGTGGTTCGATGTTAATAAGAATCCTGTTTTGATGCTTTCGCGCATCAGCTATAAGAAGCTTGAAAAACTGGCAGAAGATAAGGACTTCATGACTAAGATGAAGTCTGTATATAAGGAGTTCCGTGCCTATATGGATGTGGAACCCGATATGAAGCGTCCATCAGTGGCATATCTTTGTATGGAATATGGTTTGAGCCATGTACTGAAAATCTACTCAGGAGGTCTCGGTATCTTGGCAGGAGACTATATCAAGGAAGCATCTGACTCAAATGTCCGCATGACGGCAGTTGGTTTCCTCTATCGTTTCGGTTACTTCACTCAGACCCTCTCAATGGATGGTCAGCAGGTGGCAAACTATGAGGCTCAGAACTTCGCACAGCTGCCAATCGTACGTCAGATGGATGCCAACGGTGAGCCAATGGTAGTCGACGTGCCTTACAACAACTACACTGTTCATGCATTCGTATGGAGAGTCAACGTAGGACGTGTCAGTCTCTATTTGCTCGATACTGATAACGAGATGAACAGCGAGTACGACCGCTCTATCACCCACTCACTCTATGGTGGTGACTGGGAGAACCGTATCAAGCAGGAAATACTGTTAGGTATTGGAGGTGTGCTTACCCTGAAGAAACTTGGTATCAATCCCGACATCTATCATTGTAACGAAGGTCATGCAGCTCTCTGTAACGCACAGCGTCTGGCTGATTACGTGAAGGAAGGATTCCGTTTCAACGAAGCCCTTGAAATCGTGCGTACTTCATCGCTCTACACTGTTCACACCCCTGTTCCTGCAGGTCACGACTACTTCGATGAAGGTCTCTTCGGCAAGTATCTGTCCGACTATCCACAGAAGTTAGGTATCACATGGGATGAGTTCGTAGGTATGGGTCGTGTCAATCCTGAAGACCACTCCGAACGTTTCTGTATGTCAACTTTCGCTTGCAACACCTGCTCATGGGTTAATGGCGTTAGCTGGCTGCACGGAAAGGTATCGAAGGAGATGTTCTCAGGTATTTGGAAGGGTTACTTCCCAGAGGAACTCGATAATGTGGGTTATGTCACCAACGGTGTACACTTCCCAACATGGTGTGCTACAGAGTGGAAGAGTCTTTATGGCAAGTATTTCCCAAAGACCTACTACAACGACCAGAGCAACGCATCGTTATGGGAATCTATCTACGATGTGCCTGATGAGAAGATTTGGGCAACGCGTCAGGCTCTCAAACTGAAACTCTTCGATTATATCAAGGAACAGTTCCGTGCTGACTGGTTGAAGCATCAGGGCGACCCTTCACGTATCGTGTCAATCCTCGAGAAAATCAATCCGAATGCATTGACCATCGGATTTGCTCGTCGTTTCGCTACTTACAAGCGTGCACACCTGCTTTTCTCCGATCTCGATCGTTTGGCAAAGATTGTCAACAATCCCGACCGTCCCATCCAGTTCCTCTTCGCAGGAAAGGCACACCCAGCTGATGGAGGTGGTCAGGGACTTATCAAGAAGATCTATGAAATCAGCCGTCGTCCTGAGTTCCTTGGCAAGATTATCTTCCTTGAGAACTATGACATGAAGCTCGCACGCCGACTTGTTACAGGTGTTGACATTTGGATGAATACTCCGACACGTCCACTTGAGGCATCGGGTACATCTGGAGAGAAAGCACTGATGAATGGTGTTGTCAACCTCTCTGTACTCGATGGATGGTGGCTTGAAGGCTATCGTGAAGGTGCAGGATGGGCATTGACAGAAAAGCGTACCTATCAAAACCAAGACCAGCAAGACCAACTCGATGCCGCAACTATCTATGGATTGCTCGAGAACGAAATCCTGCCACTCTACTACGATAAGAACGAAAAGGGTTACAGCGAAGGATGGATTCAGACCGTGAAGAACTCTATCGCAAAGATTGCCCCACACTATACGATGAAGCGTCAACTTGATGACTACTTCGATAAGTTCTACAACAAATTGGCTGAGCGTCGAAGCGTCCTCTTTGCCAACAATTACGCAAAGGCACGCGAGATTGCACAGTGGAAGGAACTTGTAGCAGAGCGTTGGGATAAGATTAATGTGGTAGGAACAGAGAAAGATCAGGAACTTATCACAGGAAACGTTCAGACAGGTAAGGAGTACAAGATTCGTGTGATGGTCGACGAGCAGGGACTTGATGATGTTGTAGGTGTAGAACTCGTAGTTCTGCGTGCCGACATTGAAGGCAAGACCCATGTGGCACAAATTGACCCATTCACAGTTATCAAGCGTGAAGGTAATATTTTCACCTTCGAGACGACCCACATCCTTGAGTCTGCAGGCGACATCAAGATAGGTTATCGTATGTTCCCAAAAAACGCCGATCTGCCTCATCGTCAGGACTTCTGCTACGTGAAGTGGTTCTATTAATACCTCCTTCATTTATCTACATAAGGGCATGTCATAAATTGTGATATGCCCTTTTTCTCTTTTCTGAATATTGCAATATGGTGCCCCAAACTCTTGCAACCCTCAAGAACTAAACTGCCTGTTTGAAGGTGCATTTTCACGAAGTAGCCAAAGGAAATACAAATATTTTATAGTTTGGGCAGAAAGAGGATATTCCTATAAGGAAATAGGGATTTCCCTGCATTGTGTCCTTGAAAATAGTTGTAACTTTGCAGCGTGAAAAGAAATTTAAAGCGTAACATCATACTAAAAACAAATAAATCGATATGAAGAAACTATTGGTTTTGTGCATGTTGGCTGTGTCAGTAGCAGCTATGGCACAGGAAAAGAAGCAGGAAGAGCCTGTAATGACAAAGGAGAAGGGTGGTGTGTATGTAATCAACACAACAACACTCTGTGATACAAAGGGTTATAAGAGTCCAACACCATTGAAGGTGACTGTGAAGAAAGACAAGATTGAATCGGTGGAGGCGCTGCCAAATCAGGAAACTCCTAAGTATTTCCGCCGTATCAACGAAGAACTTATTCCCAAGTTTGCAGGTATGAAGTTCGATGAGACGGATAAGGTGGATGCGCTGACTGGTGCTACGATGAGTAGTAATGCGGTGAAGGCGAATTTGAAAGCTGCTTACGAGTATTATAAGAAGAATAAATAGGTATTTTCATAGTTTTTTTGAAAAAAAAAGCAATTCCTTGCTTGTATATCAAAAAACTTTTGTACCTTTGCACCCGCAAATGAGAAAGATGGCATCTTTTTCGTTGGCAAACGATGATTGGGATATGGTGTAATTGGCAACACAACAGATTCTGGTCCTGTTATTTTGGGTTCGAGTCCCGATATCCCAACAGAAGAAGAAAGAAGACCCCCTCTAACTCCCCCTCTATGGGGAGAAATAGAGAGGATTTTTTTTTCATTATGAATTATTAATTATGCATTATGAATTATGTATAGGCCTTTGATATTGATTTCGAATGATGATGGGTATGAAGCCAAGGGGTTGCATGTGTTGACGGAGTTGGCTCGTGAGTATGGCGATGTGGTGGTAGTGGCTCCTGATGGTGGTCGCTCGGGTGCTGCTTTGTCTGTGACGTTCCAGCATGTGCTGACCTCGCGCCTCATCAAGGAGGAGTTAGGACTGAAGGTCTATGCTTGTAATGGTACGCCTTGCGATTGTGTAAAGTTAGGACTGGCGCAGTATTGTGATCGTAAGCCCGACTTGCTGCTGGGTGGCATCAATCATGGGGACAACTCGGCTGTCAATGTACACTATTCGGGTACGATGGGTGTAGTGATTGAAGGTTGCCTGAAGGGTATTCCATCGATTGGTTTCTCTCATTGTTCGCACAACATGGATACCGACTTCGCGCCGATGATTCCCTATATGCGCCGAGTGATTGATTATGTGCTGAAGAACGGACTGCAGAAAGGGGTTTGTCTGAATGTTAATGCACCAGATACTCCGACCTATCGAGGCATGAAGGTATGCCAGATGGGACAAGGGGTGTGGACAAAGGAACTGGATGCGAGAGTCAGCCCACGAGGTTTTAAGTACTATTGGATGGTGGGTGAGTTCCGCAGTGATGATGCACCAGAGACCAATTCCGATTGGAACGGACTGCATCAGGGCTATGTGACGGTCACTCCAACCAAAATCGATATCACAGCATACGAGGTGATGGAGGAGCTGGGTGAATTGATAATTAATAATTGATAATTGACAATTGATGGTTGACGGATGAAGTACTATCTGATTGTAGGAGAGGCCTCAGGCGACTTGCATGCATCGAACCTGATGAAGGCGCTGAAGGTGGAGGACAGCGAAGCTGACTTCCGCTACTACGGCGGCGACCTAATGCAGAGCGTGGGAGGCACACTCGTAAAGCACTACAAGGAGATGGCTTACATGGGTTTTGTGCCTGTGATGCTTCATCTTAGGACTATTTTAGCCAATATGAAGCAATGCAAACAGGACATCCTTACGTGGAGGCCCGATGTGTTGATTCTGGTGGATTATCCTGGCTTCAACCTCGACATCGCGAAGTATGTGAAGCAACATACCGACATACCTATTTATTATTATATATCTCCCAAAATTTGGGCGTGGAAGGAGCATCGTATCAAGAACATCCGTCGGGATATCGATGAATTGTTCTCCATCCTGCCCTTTGAGGTGGACTTTTATCAGCGTCATCAGTATCCTATCCACTATGTGGGAAATCCCTGTGTGGATGCTGTAGAGAACTTTAAGGCAAGCAAGGAAGGGAAGGAAACAAATGAGGCATTCCGACAGGCTTTCGGCTTGACTGCCAAACCACTCATTGCTATACTTGCAGGCAGTCGGTGTCAGGAAATCAAGGACAATCTGCGGGTGATGATGAAGACTGCCCAGAGATTCCCGAATCATCAGTTCGTGATTGCTGGTGTGCCTACGATTGAGGAGGCGTATTACAGGAAATATATACCTGAAGGAATGGATGTGAAGATTGTGTTCAACAGTACTTATCGGCTGTTGCACCATGCTGAGGCTGCCTTGGTAACCTCGGGCACTGCAACATTAGAGACTGCCTTGTTTGATGTGCCCCAAGTGGTGTGCTACTATATCGCATGTGGACGGATGATGAATGTGTTGCGTAAGTTGATTCTGAAAGTGAAATACATCTCGCTGGTCAACCTCATTGTCGCCAGGTCCATCGTGACAGAACTCATCGGTGAGCAGATGAATGTGAAGAGGTTGGAGGCAGAATTGAATCAAATCATCGATGGAGGTTCTAACAGGGCACAGATGCTGGCCGACTATGCCGAGATGCGGGAGAAGTTGGGTGGCCCTGGGGCATCACAACGTGCGGCTCGCCAGATAGTCGCTCACTTGGTTGGTTAAATCGATATAGTCCTGAACAGAAAGCTGTTCGGGACGTTTGTTAAAGATAGGGTCGTCGAGCAAAGGCGCATCCTTCCCCACAATCTGTTTCATGCCATTCCGCATCATCTTGCGCCGCATGGTGAACACCGTCTTGACAATTCTGCGGAAGAGGTTTTCATCGCATCCTAACGTCTCACGGCTATTGCGCTTCAGGCAAATCACCGCACTCTTCACCTTGGGTGGTGGGTTGAACACGTTCTCGTGGACGGTAAACAAGTATTCCACATCGTACCACGCTTGCATCAGCACCGTCAGCACCCCGTAGGTCTTCCCTCCAGGTGTGGCTGCCATACGTTCGGCCACTTCTTTCTGAATCATGCCTGTGCAGCAAGGAATCAGCGCTTTCTCGTCGAGCATCTTAAAGAAAATCTGACTGGAGATGTTGTAGGGATAGTTGCCAGTCAGCACGAAAGGCTTGCCGTCGAATACCGTCTTGAGGTCCATCTTCAGGAAATCGGCTTCGATGATGTTGTCGCCCAGTTCAGGGAAGTGGGCCTGCAAGTAGGGGACAGACTCCCGATCAATCTCTACGACTTTCAGCGGTCGCTCTTTCTTCAGCAGATATTGAGTCAAGACTCCCATGCCTGGCCCGACTTCGAGAATTGGCAGGTCGGGACACAAGTCAACAGTGTCAGCAATACGACTTGCGACTAACAAATCGGTCAAGAAATGCTGCCCAAGAAACTTTTTTGGCTTCACTTTCGTATTTTCTTCCATCATCATAGCCACTATTTCAGTTTTTATTTCTAAATTTGCAGTACAAAGATAAGGATTATTCGTGACACATACGTCAAGAATCCTCATGAATTAGACGAAACGTGCGAAAATATTTAAAAAACATACTGAATGTTGTGCTGCCATTGCTACTAGGTGGTGCAATCTTGTATTGGATGTATCGTGGATTTGACTTCGAGCGAGTGCAGGATGCCTTGCTCAACGAGGTCAATTGGTGGTGGATGGCTTTTTCGCTTGTCTTTGGTGTGACAGCTCAGGTGTTCAGAGGTCTGCGATGGAAGCAAACCCTCGAACCATTAGGCGAATATCCCAAGACGATGAACTGCATCCATGCGGTCTTCATTTCCTATACGACCAGTCTGGTGGTACCTCGTTCAGGTGAGGTCGTTCGTTGTGGGGTCTTGAATCGCTATGACGGCACTTCGTTCCCCAAGGCAATCGGCACGGTAGTGACTGAGCGTGTCATCGACTCCCTGTTGCTCATTGTAATGACACTCATCGTGTTCCTCTTGCAAATCAAGACCTTCATCCGCTTCTTCGACGAGACAGGAACCAGCCTCACGGGGTGGTTGCAGACCTTCACGACGACAGGCTATATCGTTACAGCAGCTTGTGCGCTGGTGACAATCGCGTTCTTGTGGTATTTCATCCGTAAGGCTACCATATTTGCCAAACTGAAGAAAATCATCAACGACATCAAGGATGGTATCTTCTCCTTGAGTAAGGTAAGAAACAAGTGGCTGTTTGTGTTCTATACCCTTGCCATCTGGGGCAGTTACTTCCTGCATTTCTACATCACCTTCTTCTGCTTCCCCTTCACAGCCTCTTTGGGCATCATGACTGCCTTGCTGGCTTTCGTCGTGGGCGGATTTGCTGTGATTGTGCCGACTCCTAACGGTATGGGTTCGTGGCATTTTGCTGTGAAGACCGTATTGCTGTTGGCAGGTGTGCAGGTGGCAGCCGATGCTGAGACATTTGTGCTCATCGTACATGCCATCCAAACCGGCTTGCTGCCGATGCTGGGTATGTATTCTGCTGTCTGTCTGATGATACAGAAACCATTCGAGAGTTATAAGCCAAATAGGCCTTATGGGGCTTATGGGCCTAATAAGTCAAATTGGCCTAATGGGCAGAACAGACCGTTCCCGTTTAATATTAATCAACCTCAATAAAATCAAATCGTTATGACAATCTTAGATTTAAAACCAAAGAATGTATGGCGTTGTTTCCATGCATTGACACAGATTCCTCGTCCGTCAGGACACACAAAACAAGTTGCAGATTTCTTGGTAGATTTTGGCAAGAAGAATGGTGCAGAGGCTTTCATCGATAACGCAGGCAATGTGGTGATGAGAGTGGCAGCTACCCCAGGCTATGAGAATCGCGAAATCGCAATCCTACAGGCTCACATGGACATGGTGCCTCAGAAGACAAAGGAGAGCAACCACAATTTCGAGACTGATCCCATCGAAACTTGGATTGATGGTGACTGGCTTCGTGCCAAAGATACCACGCTTGGTGCTGATGATGGTATGGGTGTGGCTGCTGCAATGGCTATCGTTGAGGACAAGACGTTGGAGCACGGCCCATTGGAGGTACTCATCACTCGCGATGAGGAAACAGGTATGTATGGTGCCTTTGAGTTGGCTCCAGATACCCTCAAGGGTAAGTATCTGTTGAATCTCGACAGTGAGACAGAAGGCGAAATCACCATTGGTTGTGCAGGAGGTCTTGATGTGATCTGTACGATGGAATATCAGGAGATGGACATCAATCCTGAAGGTATGGTAGCTTACGACATCGCCATCAAGGGTTTGCTGGGAGGACACTCAGGTCTTGAAATCAATCAGGGCCGTGCGAATGCCAACAAGCTGATGGCTCGCGTGCTGTTCGCTACGGTCAACACAGGTATGGCTCATCTCTGCAGTTGGCACGGAGGCAATATGCGCAATGCTATCCCTCGTGATGGTGAGGCTGTTGTAGTCGTTCCAAAGGCAAAGGTGGCAGAGTTCGAAGAGATGATTGCGAAGTGTGCAGAAACCTTCTGCCGTGAGTTTGGCGACATAGAGAAAGAAGGCATCAAGTTGACTGCTACTCCTTGTGATATACCAGCTAAGGCAATTCCTGATGAGGTGCAGACAAACCTTATCAATGCAGTTCTTGCAGCTCAGAATGGCGTGATGCGCAACATCCCGACGATTCCTGAAATCGTAGAGACCTCGAGCAACTTGGCGATTATCAACATCGCAGAAGGCAAGGCAGAAATCGACCTCTTGGCACGTAGTAGTCAGGACAGCATGAAGCTCTATCTTTGCAACGGCCTGAAGGCTTGCTTCTCAATGGCAGGCATGAATGTGGCCTTCCAAGGTGGCTACAGCGGTTGGTTGCCAAATACCAAGAGCCCACTTGTGGCAGCCATGTCGGATGTGTATGAGAAGATGTATGGCAAGCGCCCAGAGATACTCGTATGTCATGCAGGGCTCGAATGTGGCATCATTGGACCTAAGTATCCAGAGATGGATATGGCATCGTTCGGACCTACGCTCCTTTCGCCTCACACACCAAGTGAGCGCTGCTACATCCCAAGTGTAGGTAAGTTCTACGACTTTGTTGCTGAAATGCTGAAGAATATACCTGTCAAGCAATAACCAAATCAAGTGGCAAAGAAAAACTTAAAACTCTATTACTCAATACGCGAGGTAGCAGAGATGCTGGATGTTTCAGAATCTCTGCTCCGCTATTGGGAGAAGGAATTCTCTTCCATCCACCCCAAGAAGGTGGGGCGAGGCATCCGTCAATATACCCAGGAGGATATTGATGCCATCCGTGTTGTCTACCATTTCGTCAAAGAACGAGGCATGACCCTCAGTGGGGCACGTGAAGCCATGAAGCGCGAGAAAGGCAATCCCAACAAAAAAGCCGAACTGATCGATCGCCTCAAGTTTGTTCGCGACGAACTCCAAGCCATCAACCGAGAACTGAATTATCTGGAGTAGGGCCTTTTTATTTGTTACCCTTAAGGGTTACAAGTGTTAGCCTTAAGGGTAGTTATTGATTGTGTGAGGATTCAGGATTCGGAAATTCAGAATTCAGTTTTGTTCTGAGGGGGGGATTTGTATTCATTTATTCATTATTCATCGCGACATTTATATTCCGCAAAACAGCAATTAGCAGATAGGAAACAGATATGGATTACTGTTATGTTTAATTTCTTTTTTTTAATAATAATATTAATAATATATATAATAATATAATATATATA
>JAFXNA010000046.1 GCA_017529865.1 Bacteroidaceae bacterium | reverse complement strand
GTAGGTCGGTTTGCACCCTCGCGTAGCTGCACTTGTTCCCTCGCGTGACTGCACGCGGCGCCTCGCGTAGCAGCAAGTTTCCCATCGTGTAGCACCCTTCGGAGGCTCGCCAGCCGTCCATCATCCCCACTTGATTTTCACGCTACAAAGTTACGAAAAATTCCTGAAATAACCAAATATTTTTCCCTCTTTTTATGTTAATTATTGTTATTTATTTCTATATACCTATTTATTACAGAATAATGGCATATTATACGACAATAACCAACCCTTACCGACCGATAACGCAGGGTTATCGGGCGATAAGGGCGAGGGGCGGCGCGGCAATATTGGCATATTGGTTATTGGAAACGTTTTTTCTTGAAAGAGCGGTTGTATGTAATAAAATAGAGAGTAATTTTATTATAAGTTATTGTATATTAATTAGTTATATATTATTTACATCTTATTTTCTTACATTTCCTTTTCTACTGGAAAAAAAATGAATCCAATATCCAATATACCAATATAACTTGAAAACGTTTGGTGGTTTCAAAAGAATTTTGTAACTTTGCAGGCGAAATTAATTAGACCTATGTTAGAAGAATATCTAAATAGAATAATCAATGCCGATTGCATGGAGGTACTGAAGAAGCTACCTAGTAATTCTATTGATTTGGTAGTAACTTCTCCACCGTACAATTTGAAAAACTCCACAGGCAATGGCATGAAGGATGGACGTGGAGGTAAATGGGCGAACGCTGCACTTATTGATGGCTATGAAAATTATGATGACTGTATGCCTAACGAAGAATATGCTAGATGGCAGCATGAGGTCTTGTTAGAACTTGTCCGCGTTATAAAAGACGATGGTGCTATATTCTATAATCACAAATGGCGTGTTCAGGCAGGTCTCATGCAAGACCGCCGTGACATAGTTTATGATGTTCCTCTACGTCAGATCATTATCTGGAAACGAAAGGGTGGTATCAACTTTAATGCAGGTTATTTTTTGCCAACATATGAAGTAATTTATCTCATTGCAAAGAAAGACTTCAAACTTGCACCCCATGCGAATAGACATGGTGATGTATGGGAAATCATGCAAGAGCAGCGGAATGACCATCCGGCACCTTTTCCTGTAGAATTAATTGACCGCATTATTTCGTCAACAAATGGTCAGATAGTACTTGATCCCTTTATGGGTTCGGGCACAACTGCTGTGGTCGCAGCAGGGCTTGGCAGGGACTTTATAGGCATTGAGAAATCTGCAAAGTATTGTAAGGCGGCTCTTGAACGCCTTGAAAAAAACAAAGTAAATCCTGAAGTAGCTAAATACCATCAACCGATTTTATTCCCAGATTTAGAGGTAGCAATACCTAAAACAAAAAAACATAACGAAGATGAGTACTATTTTAAAAGCCTTTTCTAAAGAAGAGCTGATAGAGAAATTCAAGGTTATTTACGCAAAAGGATGGATCAGAAATACTCGAGGCAGGAATGACGGAGCAGTAGGCAATATTTTGGAGGATTTACTTGAAATACCAGAGAACAACCTTCCTATTCCTAATGCTGCTGAATGGGAATTGAAAGCTCAACGTGCTACGACAAGTTCTTTACTGACGATGTTTCACACAGAACCATCTCCTACAGCATTGTCTATTGTTCCTAACATACTTTTACCAAAATATGGGTGGCCTCACGCTGAAGCAGGAAAGAAATATCCTGCCGATGAGAAATCTTTTCGGGCGACTCTCAATGCCAGCTCATTTACGGATCGCGGCCTTAAAGTCAACGTCAATGATAACGAGCGAAAAGTAGAAATAGTCTTCGATAATAAGCACACCGAACAAAGACACGCAGAATGGGTTAAGAGTGTTGAAGAACGTGCAGGGCATCTTAATAACTTCGATATTGTACCATATTGGGGGTTTGATGACCTCTTCCACAAGGCGGGTATCAAGCTCAAGAACTGCTTCTACGTTCGCGCAGATGTCAAACGAGAAGGTAGAGGTAGCAGAAGTAAAGAGTATTTTCTTTACAACTATGTTCTTAAACTCTCTGACTTCGACCAAGTTAAGTTTATTGATGCGATCCGCGAAGGTAAGATTTATATAGACTTTGATGCTCGTACAGGTCATAATCATGGCACGAAGTTCCGCATTCGCTATAGTGATATTCCTACCTTGTACAAGAATGCAGAAGTCGTGATTGATGAAAGAGAAAAATGATATAGACTTCCGAAATACCTAAGAATCAACATTCACCGAAAGCCAGTGTGTGGCAGAGTTATTTAAGATGTATCAAGAACTAACGAAAAAAGAAAAAATGGACTATACACAAATACCACGTGAACTTATATACAAAGACCGCAAAGATTTAAAAGATTTTGGTGTGCATGTACCTGGAACAATGAATTATCTGCTCTTCATTCAGTTGAAACAGCAAGCACTTTTGGGCGTTCCGGGAGCAAGAGAAGTGGCATTGAAGTGCTACAACAACGCCTATTATGTTTGTACCCTGATTCTTCTTGAGGCAGATGATTTTCCCGAACTTCGAATCTCCGATTATGTAAATAAACTCCTAGAGACAGAAAAAGATTATAAACATATCGATGAAGTCTGTCTGGCTTCGATGGCAATGGCATGCCTCCTGCTCACAAAGTACGCCCCACAAAAGTATGGTACGGACAGCGATATCTGGAAAAAAATCAACTACAGATGTACACACTATCAGTGGTATCATTCAGAGGCAACCACTATTTTCCATAATATAATGTCGGGGAGATATAGTCCTATTTCATCTCTTTCCGACACAGAATTTTCTCCGCGTGACATTTTTGAAGCCATAGAGGAGATCGGCAATGACAACCCAATTCTTTTAGAACTTGGTATAGAATATATTATACAAGAGATACGTAAGCTTTCAAACCAAGAACAACAGCGAGAATGCATAAGTATTGCTATAAAAGACCTTGATGGTTGGGGCGGCAAAGGTCGTTTGAAGTCATCAAAACGTCTTCAAGAATTATCTCAGGAATTAGGTCTTGAGCCGACCCCACCCACAGAAGACGAAGAAATTAACGAGGTTGAGGAATTAGAAAAGAGATTAGCAGAAAAGGATAATATTATTTCTGCTCTAAAAGAAGAATTAGAAGCTTTAAAAGAAAAGGGGAAGGGATTGACACCCGAACAATCGGCTCTCTTTACATATGCCTTGGCAACATATTTAAAATTTAATTATTCTAACAAAAAAGAAGACTTAGGCCCTTTGGCATCCAAAATTTTTGGATGGGGTGAATCCTCGATGAAAAACAAAATGTATAGTTTTGATAAAGAAGATGCCAATACTGTCGCACTTTTGTTTGAAGAGTTCGATTCACAATTTGCAAACCATATTAAGAATATAAGGTAACAAAGAACGATAATTGCCAAGACACCCATTATAAAACAATTGGACACCTAATTCGAAAAACGAGGACACCCTTCTTAATTCAAAAAGACACCCTTGAGCATATTTGTGACGGGGGTGTCTTTCCTTTTTATCCTTCTTCCATTTCAGAATAACTCCGTATCTTTGCAGCGTCAAACAATTAAAAGACAACGCTATGGCAACAAACAAAGAAACTTATCTCGCCCGTCCACGCACGAAACCAGATGCGACGACCAAGGGCAAAATGAATGAATGGGCTAACGGCTACAAGGAATTCATTCCGCAGGGCCAGAAGCCAAGTAACAGAACGATGCTGAAACAACTCGGCAACTCCTCTTTTTATAAGAGCGAGGGCGAGAAGGACAGCAGCTACTCTCTCCACTTGAATGTGGATGCGAGGACGGAGGATCCTGTGGCAGAAATGCTGGAGCAATTCCTCCTTCTGACTGATGGTGAACGCAAGCAGATGCCTCAACTGCCTGAAGGCAGCGAGGGCCGTATGCTTTTCGATGACAACAAAGGGTTGCAGATTTGGCTCGATAACGAGCGTCACGAGGTGAGCATCATGACTCGGCTTCAATGCAATCCGCAAATTGAGCGCCAGCTGTTGGCGGCTCAGGCTCAGATGAACGTCTGCATCGGCAGACACAGAACGGAAATCATTAACGCTAATAATAAATAAGGTATGGAACAGTTTCGTTTTACTTTTCAACAGAATCAGTTTTGGGGCAAGTGCGAACCATGCACGCCCGCAGTTTTCAACACAACCATCGACAGCGCCGTAGTAGCTCGGACGATAGGAATGCGTCAGGAGATAGAGGCAGCCATTGCCCAAGGACAACCGTTGGACAAGTGGCTCGGCGACGCAGAGTTTCGAAAGTTCTGTGCAATGAACGAGCAGAAGCCTCGTGCCGGTGCCAACTTCCATCTGCTCACTCCTCAGCAGAAGCTGATACAATGGGCGAACGCATTGAAGATGGGGCTGCCGTGTTTCATCTACGGAGTACGGAGGTTCGACGGTGTGCGCCGTCGGCAGGCGGAAATCAAGGAACTGAGTGCGTTGTTCATGTTCGATGGCGATAAGCTGCCGATGCATCCTCGTGAACTATTTGAACGCACGCAAGTACCTGGCTTCCCTTGGATAGTTCGTTTGGCTCATGCCACCTCTTCTGGATGCGGTTTGAGGCTGGTCTGCGAGGCTCGTGCGGAGCTTGGCAACATTGCCGACAACCAAATCTGCCTGGCTCGTGACCTCGGACTGATGGGTGTGGTTGGCACGACGGGCAAGCCCTGCCTGGACGACTCGTGCATCGATGCCTGCCGCATCTCGTATGCCCCACGCCGTCAAGATATCTACTATATGGACGAAAACGGATTGTTTAACTATCAAAATAACGAATAGTATGGAAGATCTTTTTACAAACGAGTTTGACAAAAAGTATTGTCAGGCCTATCGTGAGGAGAAATCACAACCCACGAACCCAGAGAACAGTTTTGACAAGGCACAGGCCTCTGTCGAGTCGTTAACCCCAGCCACACAGCAGGCCACAAGCATGACCGATGCACAGGTGATGGCCAAGAAAGTGACGTCGCCTCCGGCTGGTAGTATCCAGTTGTTTAATAACCCCGTCATGGACTATATCAGCGTTCTGCTACCCCAAGGTGCACCCGTAGGTTCGCGTCATAAGACAGCTATCAAACTGGCCTACGACCTGCTGATTCTTTGTGACGGTGACGTTGAGAAGGTTCGCAGCCTACTGATGCACCTGCAGTGGGTGAACGACATTGTGACGGAACGAGGGCAGAAGGAACTGGACGACATCTTGGAGGCTGCCAAAAAACTGAAACACAAACGTGAGAGTGAGAACCTGAACGAGTTGCTGCCATCGCGCGACATGCGTCGTGCCATCGAACAAGTGACAGGGCGTAAGTACAGTCAGTTGGTGGCAGATGCCTATAACGCCATGGTGGGGCATGGAGAGCGGAAGGATCAGGTCATCGAAATGCTGGAGCGCATCGGACGTGAGATTGAGAAACTCTTCCCACATTATCCGCTGATACGCCTGCTCTGCTATCGGTTGAAGCGTCGGCATTATATAGCAGCATTGCTGGTGGGTGGTGCCTTCTTCATGACGCTGATGACGCGTTGCTGGTATATTTCGGGTGTGGAACCAGGGCGCATCTGCAGGCTCAATAGCATTCTGGAACTGATAGGCCGTTCGGGCAGTGGCAAGCACATTGCTGTAGACTTCTACCGCCTGCTGATGGAACCCGTCAAGAAATCCGACAAGGTGCAGATTGACGCACTGAACAACTGGAACCAGGAAAAGGACATGAAGGGCGGCGGTGAGAAAAACAAGACGCCACGTCCGAAAGGTATCTTCCGCTGTATGCCGTCAGAGACATCGGCAGCAGCCATCCGCGAGGCTGAGTTCAACGCCAAGGAGATGATTGACGGCGAAGATTGGCCACTGCACGTATCCCATTTCAACAGTGAACTGCAAGATATGCAGCGCCAAATGCGTAGGGATTATATGAACATCGAAAAGCTGTTCTATAAAGGCTTCCACAACGAGCCAGATGGCAGCTATCTGAAGACTTCGAATGCACCCGTTGGTGAGTACGACGTCCATTTCAATGGTGTATACAGCGGTACACAGACGGCCTTGGATAAGCAAACGACAACCGAAAATTTTGCTGGAGGTCTTTTGTTCAGACTCACGGTGGTGCCTCTTGGGGATTCTAACTTTGAAGCTCGCGAAAGAAGAATGTACACTGAAGAAGATGCTGCACGAGACCAGCAACTTCGGGAATGGGCTTATAGGTTCAACGACTGCAAGGGCGAAATCCCTTGTGAGGACATCGATATTGCTCTGGATAACTGGACGAAACGACGGATGAAAGATGCGGGTGAGGAGAAGAACTTTGCGTTGGAAGATCTCATCAAACGTCCTTATTGGCACGGAATGAACTACTCGCTGCCCTTTATCGTCAGTCGTCACTGGGACGAGATGGTAGAGGATGGTGGCAAGTACAAGTGCGGACCGAACTTCAAGACCGACAAGTACGACCGTCAGCTGGCACTGCTCATTGAGAACGCTCAGTTCGCTTTCCAGCAATACTTTTTCCTTAGCGTAGGTGAGCAGTACTACGATGACTTAGCTGCTAAAGAATCGTATAAACACCCTCACCAGCAGAAGACCAAATTAGCCTATGCACGCCTGCCTGAAATCTTCAGCAGCGATGACGTAATGCGTGAATATAATTACGACAACATGGGAAGCACCTGCTGGCGATTGAAATCCCTGCAGGATGACGGCATGGCCAAGAAAATCAAGTCGGGGCCAGATAAGGGCAAGTACAAGAAACTGAATTCATAGCCAAAAGCTATATTGGTATATTGGATATTGGTTTCTATTTATTGTAATCAATTAGGATTCACTTCCTCCCCAAAAACAAACAAGCGGCGCCTTTCGATAGATGGCGTCGCTTGGTGTGTGTGTGGTCATAAGGAGTTCAAATGTTACTTATCTTACAGTTCATTGAGCAAATCCTCCGCATTGATGCCTTCGAGCTGGCCATCCTTCATCAGGCGCAATTGGCCGAAAGCGTGATCCACCTTGGCAAGAGCCTTTTCCTTTGACGTGGCCTTCGTACGAACCACATCTGCCTCGCTGTATCCCCAGCCCATCTTCCTGGCCAGACTCTTGAAGAAGCTGACCTCTTGGTTAGGTACGTTAAGAGTAATTGCTGTCATATTATTCTTGTCTATATTGTTTCGCGGTTTTCGACTGACAAAACTGCGATTCAGTGAGTGGCATGATGCTTGCATCGATGGCCGAGCGCCAGCAGTTTCGCGGTTTACGCTGCAAATTTACACATTATTTATTAAATAACAAAGAAAAAGGCAGGAAAAAACACTTCCCTGCCTGATTTCTTTCCGTTGTTTCATCCGGTTCGACCTGTTGGCCTTCGGTTCCTGTTCTGTTCGTTCTATTTGATCAGTTCGTTGGCCAGGGTTTCAAGGTCTACGATGGTTTTGTCCTTGACGACTGACTCGATGGTGACGAGTGGATCGACGAGGGTTATGTCTTTCATTGCCTCGAAGGCTTCGCGCATCTTCTTGCCGGCCATGGGTGCCCACGAGCCGTTTTCGATGAGTGCTACGCGGCGGTTCTGATAGGCCTTGATGGCGAGATGGTGTATGAAGTCTGCCATGACGGGCATTACGCCTCCGTCGTAGGTTGGGGCTGCACAGACGAGGCGGTCGTAACGGAACGCGTCTTCGATGGCTTCGGCCATGTCGTCGCGGCGCAGATCGGTGACGGTGACTTTCGTGTCGGGCGAGATGTTTCCGATGATGCCGGCGAGTGCGATGGCGGCTTTCTCGGTGTTGCCGTGCAGTGAGCAGTAGGCGATGAAGATGCCCTCATTCTCGGGCCGGTAGCTTGACCATGTGTCGTAAAGGTTCAGGAAATAGGGGAGATCGTCATGAAGTACGGGGCCGTGCAACGGGCAGATGTACTGGATGTCGAGGGCCGAGAGTTTCTTGAGTGCTGTCTGGACCATGGCGCCATATTTGCCGACGATGTTGAAGTAGTAGCGTCGTGCTTCGCATGCCCATTCATGGGTGTCGCCCCACATTGAGCCGAGTTCTTTCTGTCCGTCGGATGTCTTCGAGTATGCTCCGAACTTTCCGAAGGCGTCGGCCGAGAAGAGTATCTTGTCGGTACACTCGTACGACATCATGACCTCGGGCCAATGAATCATCGGGGTCATGAAGAACTTGAGCGTGTGACGGCCCAGCGAGAGTGTGTCGCCTTCCTTGACAACCTGAACGCGTGGTGCGAAGTCGGTGCCGAAGAAGCGCTGCATCATCGCGACGGCCTTTTGTGAGCATACGGCTATCAGGTTAGGGAAGTTCTCCATCAGCATGCGGATGTTGGCTGCGTGGTCGGGCTCCATGTGGTGTACGATGAGATAGTCGGGCGTGCGTTCGCCGAGTTCGCGCTCGAGGTTCTCCAGCCATGCTTGCGTCATACGCTCGTCGATGGTGTCGAGTACTGCGACTTTCTCGTCGTCGATGAGATACGAGTTGTAGGTAATGCCTTCGGGGACGACATATTGGCCTTCAAAGAGGTCGAGGTCTGTGTCGTCGGCGCCGATGTACTTGATGCCGGGGGTAATAATGTTTGATTCCATAGGCTTTTATTTATATTTCAATTAATATTCGTGCATTGATTTGGCGGCCGGTGAGGTAGTTCGGCACGGCGTACTGGTTGTTCGTGATGTCGGTTACCCAATAGTATGAGTTGACATTCTTCACGTCGAGGATGTTGAATGCGTCGAGACCTACCCAGATGTTACGTACGCCCCATCGGGCGGTGCGCCGTTCGCCTTCCTTGAGCAAACGGTAGGAGATTCCTAAGTCTACACGGCGATAGGCCCGCATGCGGAACACCTGCTTCTCACGTCCGGTGTGAGGCGGTCCGAAGGGTAGTCCGTCGGCGTAGTGACCCTTCACAGTGACCTTCCATTTGTCGGTATTGGGGAAGTAGTCGGAGAACAGCAAGTTGACGTTCATCAACTGGTCGGTCGGTCGCGGCACCGTACGCCCGTGAATCTTTTCGCGTGTCGACATGATGCCGACGCTGACCCACGAGTCGGTTTTCGGTACGAACTCGCCGTAGACTTTCAGGTCCAGTCCGAGTGCATAGCCCGTAGCACAGTTCTCGCCGTAGTACGACAAGCGCACGTTGTCGACGTTATACGGGTTCAGGTCCGACAGGATCTTGTAGTAGGCTTCGCCCGTCGCCTTGAACGGCCGGTTGTTCACCCGGAACTTGTATTCCGTACCCAGAAGGAAGTGGATGGACTTCTGCGACTTGATATCCTTGTTGAGCGTCACGCTGCCGATACCGCTCGTGTTCGTTGTGTCCTTCAGTTCCTTGTAGAAAGGAGCCTGATAGTAGACGCCCGTAGAGAACCGGAACGTCCATTCGGGATGCTCGGCAGGAATGAAAGCCACCGTGGCGCGCGGTGAGATGATAGTCTCACGGTTGTACGACCAATTAGCAAGACGAACGCCGTAGTGTATCACAAGCTCGCCCTCCTTGTACTCTTTCCTCCATGTGTCCTGTACGTAAGCCTCGATACGGTCTGACTTTATGCTCTGCTTCGAACGCAGACTGTAGATCAGGTCAAGACGGTTGTCGCTGTGAGGCAGTGAATAGCCCGCCGAGTCGCGCAACTCCCACTCGCGTACCGACTCATCGATATGTTCGTTTTTCAACAGGAAGCCGTAGCGGATGTCGTGGGCCGTCAGTCGGCTCCGTCCGGAAATTCCGATTGATTTCACCGTCGCCGTCAACCGGTTCCTGGCGTGTTCCTTGTAAGTTCCTATTTGATAATCAGAGCCGTCGAGCCAATACTCGCCCTGAATGTCGTACGTCTCCGCCTCCTTCGTCTGGAAAGCCGAATAAGTCAGTGTAATCTGATGTTGGTCGTTGAACTTATGCGTCAGCGAAGCTGCACCGAAATATGTGTGGAACTTATCTTGCTCCTTACCATCGAAGTACACCTTGAACTCGTGCGCCTGCTCTGCCGTACCGAATTTCGTAGTACGGTCAGCCGGCGTAAAGTTATAATCGTTGCGGGCGATGTTGCCTATTAGGTCGAGTGTCCAACGCTTCGACGGGCTCCAGCTAATATATGTCTGGTAGTCAAAGTCTTTCGGGTCATACTCGCCGTGCGTATCCGTCGTTCCCAGCAAGTTCTTCGTCGTCTTGTAGCGAACGGCATGACTCATCGAAAAACCCTTACGGCCGTAACCCACGTATGCTGCCGCGCCCAGCAGCGAAGCCGAAGCAGAAGCCTCGAGTTGTGATGGACGCTTGTAAGTGATGTCCAACACGCTCGACATCTTGTCCCCGTAGTTCGCGTCGAAACCACCTGCAGAGAACTGAACCTTCTCCACCATGTCGGGATTGATGACCGAAAGTCCCTCTTGCTGACCAGAGCGCACAAGCAGCGGACGGTACACCTCGATGCCGTTGATGTAGACCGAGTTCTCGTCGAACGAACCGCCGCGAACGTTATACTGGTTCGACAGCTCATTGTGCGTACTCACTCCCGCCTGCGTTGCAATAATCTGCTCGATGCCTTGCCCCGAAGCGTTACCCATGTGTTTGATGTCATTCAGATTTACGTCGGTCATCGCATTCGTCTGCGTCCGTACCTCCTTGATCTCCACCACATCGATATCGAAGTTAAGATTCGGTAGCATCACGTTCAGCTCCACCGTATCCTTCGGTTCCTTCAGTGTACGCTTACGAGTCTGGTAGCCCATCATCGAGAACACCACAGTAAGCGAATCCGCCGCATTGCAAGAAAGCACGTACCGACCCTTCAGGTCAGTGCGCGTTCCCACCAAACTCATTCCCTCGATGCCCACAGTAGCCAGCTCAATCGGCTGCCGGTTATCGTCGACCACCGTGCCACGGATCGTCACCTTCCGCTGTCCATACAGAGCAAGGCCCATCAGCATCACCGCCGTCGTAAGTATATATCGTAATTGCATTCTTCTCCTTATATTTAATTATATAACGCAAACTTCCCCGTTTTATTGTGTACCTTGCAGAATTTAGCTGTAAATTGCAAAAAAATAGTAAATGGTAAATGGTTAAATGGTAATTATTTCTTACCTTTGCACGTCGATTAAAAACATTTTATTTATGAAAGCATTGAACAAACGTACGGCGCCGAAGAGCGTAGCGCCCGAGCGAATCATCCAGTTTGGTGAAGGAAACTTCCTTCGCTGTTTCGTCGACTGGATTATCTACAAGATGAACCGCAAGACAGATTTTAATTCTAGCGTAGTAGTAGTGCAACCCATTGAGCGCGGTATGGTAGACTGGCTGAACGGACAGGACTGCCTGTATCACGTTAACCTGCAAGGACGTCTCGGCGGTGAGGTAGTAAATAAGTTGACGCGTATCGACTGCATCAGCCGTGCACTCAATCCCTATACCCAGAATCCTGCATTCTTGGCATTGGCCGACCAACCCGAGATACGTTTCGTCATCTCCAATACCACTGAGGCAGGTATTGCCTTCGACCCAAGTTGTAAGCTTACCGATGCTCCGGCATCCTCCTATCCCGGCAAACTAACCCAGTTACTCTATCGTCGCTATAAGACTTTCAATGGTGCAAAGGACAAGGGGCTCATCATCATGCCCTGCGAACTTATTTTCCTCAATGGCCACCACTTGAAAGAGTGTATCTATCAGTACATCGAACTTTGGAAACAGGATTTCGGAACTGATTACGAAGGTTTCAAAGCATGGTTCACCGATGATTGCTATGTATGTGCCACCCTCGTCGACCGTATTGTACCAGGTTTCCCGAAGAAGGACATCAAGGAAATTCAGGAGAAGATATCCTACGAGGACAACCTTG
This sequence comes from Bacteroidaceae bacterium, assembly GCA_017529865.1. GTDB lineage: Bacteria > Bacteroidota > Bacteroidia > Bacteroidales > Bacteroidaceae > Colivivens. The sequence goes on along the minus strand of JAFXNA010000046.1, from coordinate 18,780 downwards.
TCGTACAGGGCGAAGCATTCCACCTCTGGGTCATCGAGAAACCGGAGAATATGAGCATCGAAGCATTGAAAGCAGAATTCCCTGCCGAGAAAGCCGGTCTGCACGTACTCATTGCCGAGAGCGAGAAACCATACCACGAGCGCAAAGTAACCTTGCTCAATGGTCCGCATACCGTGCTCAGTCCGGTGGCATTCCTTAGCGGCATCAATATCGTTCGCGATGCCTGCAACGACCCAGTAGTAGGAAAGTATATCCACAAAGTACAATTCGAAGAGTTGATGCAGACCCTCAACCTGCCGATGGACGAACTGCAGCAATTCGCTGCCGACGTACTCGAGCGCTTCAACAATCCGTATGTCGACCATCAGGTGACAAGCATCATGCTCAACTCGTTCCCCAAGTACGAAACGCGCGACCTGCCCGGTCTTAAGACCTATCTCGAACGCAAGGGAGAACTGCCGCAGGGACTGGTATTCGGACTTGCCGCCATTATCACATATTACAAAGGAGGTAAACGAGCCGATGGCGCCGAAATCATTCCGAATGATGCCCCCGAGATTATGCAACTATTGAAAGACCTCTGGGCTACAGGCGATACACAGAAAGTGGCAGAAGGAGTGCTCGCAGCCGAGAATATCTGGCACGAGAACCTCAATGCTATCCCTGGCCTTACAGCCCTTGTTAAGGCCGACCTCGATAAGATTCAGCAACTCGGAATGCTGGAAGCAGTCAAGACCATCCTTTAGGCGAAATCCCGTAATAACGACATAACGAAAGATGAGAAAATCAATAGTTCTTCTCCTTTTCGTGATATGCACGACCTTGTCGGCTCAAATACCAGTCGACACGGTCGCTTTCGTTCCTATGTCGTGGAACCAAGCCCGTCGACAAACCAAGTACGAGTGGTTCATCTCGAAACAGGCGAAAGCTGTGGCCGATAGTATCGTAAAGTATCAGTTGCCCACTGGTGGCTGGGTGAAGAACCAAGACTGGGGACTCAATCCCGACAGCGTCTACATCAGCCAGTGTATGGAGACGGGCATCGGCGGCACCATCGATAACGGTGCTACGTATCATGAGATGGAGTTCCTTGCCAAAATGTACTATTACACGAATCTCATCGAATATCGTATTGCCTTTCTCAACGGCCTCGAGTATCTGCTGACGATGCAGTACCCGAATGGTGGCTGGCCACAATTCTATCCTGCTCGAGGCAAGGACCATTATTCCAGTCACATCACCTTCAATGACGATGCGATGGTCAATGTCATGAAGTTCCTTCTCGACATCTCACGTAATGTTGAGCCATACGATATGCTGTGGCTTAAACCCGAGCAACGCGAAATATGCAAGAAGGCATACGATAGGGGAGTGGAGTGTATCCTCAACTGCCAGATTATGGTGGACGGACAACCCACGGTGTGGTGTCAGCAGCACGACGAGCATACGCTCCAGCCTGCTCAAGCCCGTGCCTACGAACTCCCCTCTTTCTGTGGTGCTGGCGAGACGGTCACCATCATCGACCTCCTGCTTTCCCTACCTAATCCCGATGAGCGCATCAACCTTGCCATCGACGGTGCCATCCGCTGGCTCGAGAACCATAAGATAGAAGATAAGGCCATCGAACGATTCACCAATGCTGAAGGTCAGCCTGATATCCGTTTGGTAGACCGTCCCGGTGCTCCGGCCCTCTGGGCACGTTTCTACGACCTCATTAACGCTGAGCCGCTGTTTTGCGGACGCGACGGTATTCCACGCAAGCACATCGAGGACATCGAGTATGAGCGTCGCACTGGTTACAGTTGGTTCGGCACCCAACCACAGCACCTCATCGATCTCTACAAAGATTGGTCGGCACGGGTGCTCGATAACTATATTTTATACGATGACGAAAAATAATTCCGTTTTTATTTGGTAGTTGTTATTTTTTGTCGTATCTTTGCAGCGAAAACCTTTAAAATAAAAGTAAGTATTAACAAATTAACTAAAACTAAAACGATTATGGCTAAAAAATGGATTTGCCCAGTATGTGGCTATGTACACGAAGGCGACACTCCACCTGAGAGATGTCCACAATGTAAAGTACCCGGAGATAAGTTCAAGGAAATGGCAGAGACCGAAGGCATTCAGTTTGCTTGCCAGCACGAGTTAGGCGTAGCAAAGGCTATTCCTGATACCGACGAAGGTAAGTTTGTGCTCCAAGGACTGAAGGACCACTTCGCAGGCGAATGTTCAGAAGTAGGTATGTATCTCGCAATGAGCCGTCAGGCCGACCGCGAAGGCTATCCCGATGTAGCAGAGGCATTCAGGCGCTATGCGTTCGAGGAAGCAGAGCATGCAGCAAAGTTCTGTGAATTGCTCGGCGAGCTCTGCTGGGACACAAAGACCAACCTCGAGAAGCGTATGCAGGCTGAAGGAGGTGCTTGCGAAGCAAAACTCGAAATTGCCAAAGTGGCAAAGAAACTCAATCTCGATGCCATTCACGACACCGTTCATGAGATGGCGAAAGACGAAGCACGTCATGGAGCAGGATTCCAGGGACTCTTCAACAAGTATTTCAAGAAGTAAATAAATCTAAACCTCAGGGCTGGGGAAAGTGTCCCCAGCTCTTTTATTTAATAACTTCTTTTTTATTTTTGTTATGAACAGAAATGTAACTCTGGTTGCAGGTCTTTTGGCTGCGACCATGTGGGTGGCGGATCTCCATGCCGGGCCCACGGACTCAATCTATGGAGGAAACTTAAACGAAATCGTAGTCACAGGAACCCGTGGGTCGGTTGATGCACGGCATCTTCCTATGACGGTAACTACTCTCTCGCGCGGCATGCTGACGAAGGAAAACCGCCTGTCGGTTCTGCCAACGCTTATGGAACAAGTGCCAGGCTTGATGATTACCAGCCGTGGTATGATGGGTTACGGTGTCAGCACTGGTGCTGCTGGAGGCATGATGATGCGTGGATTGTCATCGGGAACGGGACAGGTCATGGTACTCATTGACGGACATCCTCAGTATCAGGGCATCTTCGGCCACAGTATTGCCGACAGCTATCAGACGATGGCCGTCGAACGTGTCGAGGTGGTACGCAGTCCGGCTTCGCTTCTTTATGGTTCGAATGCGATGGGCGGTGTTGTGAACCTCATCACACGTAAGAACTATGTTGACGGTGTCAGCACCGAAGTCAACGTCGGTGCAGGAAGCTGGGGAACCGTTCAGGCCGAAGCATCGAATCAGGTACGTAGCGGCAAGTTCAACAGCACCGTGGCAGCTCAGTACGGACGCAGCGACAACCATCGCCGCAACATGGGCTTTGAGCAATACGGCGGATATGTGAAGCTTGGCTATGATATCAACGACAACTTCGACATCTACGCCGACATCAACGTTACCCACTTTAATGCCAGCAACCCTGGAAGCGTAACTCAGCCCAAACTGGAGAACGATCAGTGGATTACCCGTGGTGCAGCCAGCCTTGTGCTCAGCAACCATTTCGACGGAACATCGGGTGCTATTCACGTCTACGACAACTTCGGCCGTCATAAAATCAACGATGGCTACAACGTAGGCGGCACACCACAGACCGACTTCTTCCGCTCTAATGATGCCGTTGCCGGTGTGTCCATTTATCAGAACATCTCTCCGTTCGAGGGTAATACCACGACCGTAGGATTCGATTATCAGCATATCTACGGACGTGCTTACTACACTGACCGCGTAACTAATCAGCGTGTGACGACTGCTCAGCGACTGATGCAGAGTTGTCATGCTCATGAGAACGAGGTGGCAGGCTACATCGATATCCGTCAAGACATTGCTGACATTCTTACCCTCGATGCAGGTATTCGTTACGACCATCACTCAAAGGCTGGAGGCCAGTGGGTTCCTGCCGCAGGTATTGTGGTTCGTCCAATTAGCACGGGTGAAGCCAAATTTGCTGTCAGCAAAGGTTTCCGCAACCCCACACCGAAGGATATGTTCCTCTACAAGCCAGCTAATGATGAGCTCGAGGCAGAAAGTATGGTCAACTATGAACTCTCTTGGAAGCAACGTCTTATGGACGGCCGTCTGCACTATGGCATCAACTTCTTCCTCAATGATGGTAAGAACATCATCCAGACCATTAACATGAAGAATGTCAACTCGGGCGAGTTTGTCAACCGTGGTGTCGAACTCGAACTGTCGTACATCGTATCCGATCATCTTGCCTTCAACACCAACCACAGCTACCTCCACATGAACAATCCGCTTGTAGCAGCTCCTGAGTACAAAGGATTCCTTGGTGCAAACTACAACCTCGATAAGTGGACTGCTAATGCTGGTCTGCAATACGTGGCAGGACTGTACACATCGGTAGGTGCAACAGAGACGAAGGAGAACTTCTGCCTGCTGAATCTCTCGCTCAGCTATCAACTCACAGACAACCTCAACCTGTGGGCACGAGGCGAGAACCTGTTGGCACAGGAATACGAAATCAACCTCGGTTATCCAATGCCACGTGCTACCTTTTTGGGAGGCGTAAAGGTTAACTTCTAATATAAAACGATAGAGAATGCAGGAATAAACAAAAGTTTTCCTGCATTTTCTTTGTCCGCTCCGATTATCTTCGTATCTTTGTCGTCGAAAACGATAAAACTATTAAACATACAGCTCATGAAACGAATCGTATTAGCAATGATTTGTGCCATCTATGGCATCAGCATGTCTGCTCAGACATCTCCCAACGGACGCATTAAGGCCGAGAAGTTCAACGACCACATCACCGTTAGCTACAAGCAGAACGGCAAGTGGCAGGAAATCTATACAGCAGAATTCGAAGGTATCAGCGGAGGTGACACTCGCAGTATCAAAGAAGACTATCACATGTTAACGGGCAAGCGTTCGCATTGTGTCAACAAGGGTAAGGAATCAGTCTACTCCCTTCATAGCGGCGGTGTGCTGTATGTCCGTGTGTACAACGACGGTGTAGCGTTCCGTAAGGTTGGACGCGCAAGTATGAATGATAAGGCCGAGACTCCTGTTGCTATCAACATACCTTATTATATTAATAGTTGGATCATGAACTGGAGTGATGGTGCTGAGGGTTTTTACCCAAAGAACCGTCAGATGAAGCAAGGCGACCGTCTGTCGTTCCCTGCGCTGTTTGAGTTCCCGAATAATGTGTTTGCACTCCTTACTGAGGCCGACATCCGTCATGACCAGGCAGCTTCATCGTTCTACAGCGTAGATGGAAAGAATACTTTCAACATCAAACACGACCAGAACGAGCAGGAGGCACATCAGAGTTCGTGGAAGGTGATGATGATTGGTAGTCTGGCCGATGTCGTCGAATCGACTTTGGTGACCGACGTGAGCGAGCCTTGCAAACTGAAGGACACCAGCTGGATTGAGCCAGGTGTCGTATCATGGGTTTATTGGGCATACAACCACGGTTCCAACGACTATAACATCATCAAGAAGTATGTTGATTTTGCAGCTACGATAGGTCTGCCTTACGTGCTGATTGACGCCGAGTGGGACGAGATGAAGGACGGCAAGAGTGTTGTGGATGCCGTGAACTATGCGAAAGAGAAGGGCGTGAAGCCGATGATTTGGTACAACTCGTCAGTAGGGTGGGTGAATGGTGCCCCAGGCCCTAAGTACCGTCTGAATAAGGAGGAAGACCGCGAGAAGGAGTTCGCATGGTGTGAGAGCATCGGTGTGGCTGGTGTGAAGATTGACTTCTTCAGCGGCGACAACAACATGAATATGGCATACTGCATCGACCTGATGGAGAGCTGCGCCAAGCATCACTTGCTTTGTAACTTCCACGGAGCTACCATTCCTCGTGGATGGATGCGTACCTATCCGAACCTCATGAGTACGGAAGGTGTATATGGTGCCGAGTGGTACAACAATGTGCCGACCTTCACCAACCGTGCTGCTGCGCATAACGCTACATTGCCTTACACCCGTAACGTGATTGGCTCGATGGACTATACCCCTTGTGCCTTCAGCGATTCCCAGCATCCGCATATCACCTCTCATGCTCACGAACTTGCTTTGACTGCACTCTATGAAAGTGGTTTGCAGCATCTAGCCGACCGTCCCGAGAGTTTCTTGGCTCAGCCTCAAGAGGTGAAGAACTATTTGGGCGAATTGCCTGCTGCATGGGATGAGACCGTCTTCCTTGGAGGCTATCCAGCCGAGAGTGCCATCATCGCTCGTCGTAGCGGTACTACTTGGTATATTGCCGGAATCAACGGAACCGATCAGGAGCAGACCCTCACCTTCAGTACCAAGCGCCTGAAGGGATTGGGCAAGTATGTTACACAGTTCCAAGACAGCGGCGACAAGAACAAACCTTGGGACATCACTCGTGGCAATACGGTCGAAACCGTACAGAAGTGTCAGCCTCGCGGCGGATTTGTCATCGTCGTGAAAAAATAGCATCCAAGGAATTTGAGAAAAGTCAAAATGCTTTGTTTTTCTGAATATTTTCTGCATATTTCAAATTTATGCGTATAAAATTTGTGAGACTGCAGGAAAATGCTTAACTTTGCAACCCGAAAACTAAAAGATGGTGATTTGGTTTTCGGGTTTTTTTTATGCTCGTCGGCCATTCATCACGAAGGAACATAACACAGATAAATTACATTATTCTTATGGACAAGCAACTCAAGAAAGTTCTGGTTCTCGGCTCTGGCGCGTTGAAGATTGGTCAGGCGGGAGAATTCGATTACTCAGGCTCTCAAGCTCTTAAGGCTTTACGGGAAGAGGGCATCAGTTCTGTTTTGGTTAACCCAAACATCGCTACTATCCAGACAAGTGAAGGTATTGCTGATAAGGTTTATTTCCTCCCAGTGACACCTTTTTTTGTAACTGAAATTATCAAGAAGGAACGCCCCGACGGCATCTTGTTGGCATTCGGTGGACAGACAGCATTGAATTGTGGAACTGAACTCTATACCAACGGAACGCTGGAAGAGTATGGCGTGCAGGTGCTTGGCACTTCGGTCGAGGCCATTATGAATACGGAAGACCGTGACCGCTTCGTGAAGGAGCTCGACAAGATTGCCATCAAGACTCCCGTGAGCCATGCTGTTGAGAATATGGAAGACGCCTTGAAGGCTGCCCACGAGATAGGTTTCCCGATCATGATTCGTTCGGCCTACGCACTTGGCGGTCTGGGTAGCGGCATCTGTCCCGACGAAGAGACTTTCAAGCAGATTGCTGAGAGTGCCTTCACATTTGCTCCTCAGATTCTCGTCGAGGAGTCGCTGAAAGGCTGGAAGGAAATCGAGTTCGAAACCATCCGCGACAAGAACGACCATTGCTTCACCGTGGCTTCGATGGAGAACTTCGACCCACTTGGTATCCATACAGGTGAGTCAATCGTTGTGGCACCTACTTGTTCGTTGACTGATGAGCAGGTGAAGTTGCTTCAGGATTTGACCATCAAGACCGTTCGTCACTTGAACATCGTCGGCGAGTGTAACATCCAGTTCGCATTCAATGCCGAGACCAACGACTACCGCGTCATCGAAATCAATGCACGTCTGAGTCGCTCATCTGCCCTTGCTTCGAAGGCGACAGGCTATCCGCTTGCGTTCGTTGCTGCAAAGATTGCGCTTGGCTACACACTCGACCAGATTGGCGAGATGGGTACACCCAACTCCGCATACGTGGCTCCGTCGCTCGACTATATGATTTGTAAGATACCTCGCTGGGACCTCACCAAGTTCACTGGCGTGAGCCGTCAGATCGGTTCGTCGATGAAGTCGGTAGGCGAAATCATGTCGATCGGCCGTACGTTCGAAGAGATGATACAGAAGGGTCTGCGTATGATAGGGCAGGGCATGCACGGATTTGTGGGCAACGACCATGTGAAGTTCGAGAATCTTGACGAAGAGCTTGCCAACCCAACCGACCTCCGCATCTTTGCCATCGCTCAGGCTTTGGAAGAAGGCTATAGCGTGGAGAAGATTGAAAACCTGACAAAGATTGATGCTTGGTTCATCTCCCGACTCAAGCATATTGTTGACCTGAAGCATGAGTTGCTGAAACTGAACTCACTCGACGAAATCAGTGCCGAGAAGATGCGCGAGGTGAAGTCGTGCGGCTTCAGCGATTTCCAGATTGCACGCTTCGTGCTCAAGCCAAAGGGCAACATGGAGCAGGCCAACCTCGAAGTCCGCAAGTTCCGCAAGGCAATGGGCGTGGTGCCCGCTGTGAAGCGCATCGAGACCGTTGGCGGCGAACATCCCGAACTGACCAACTACCTCTATATGACCTACTGCACCCAGGGCTACGACGTGAACTACTACCACAACGAGAAGTCAGTTGTCGTGCTCGGTTCTGGTGCCTACCGCATCGGTTCGTCAGTAGAGTTCGACTGGTGTTCGGTCAATGCCATCAACACAGCACGCAAGCTCGGCTATAAGAGCATCATGATCAACTACAACCCCGAGACCGTATCGACCGACTACGACATGTGCGACCGCCTCTACTTCGACGAACTGTCGTTCGAGCGTGTGCTCGATGTTATCGACCTCGAACAGCCTCGTGGTGTCATCGTCAGCGTGGGTGGACAGATTCCAAACAACCTCGCCATGAAGCTCTATCGTCAGGATGTGCCAATCCTCGGAACCTCGCCAGTCAACATCGACCGTGCAGAAAACCGCGACAAGTTCTCGGCTATGCTCGACAAGCTCGGCATCGACCAGCCTGCATGGCGTGCACTCACCAGCCACGAGGATATCAAGGAATTCATCAGCGAAGTTGGCTATCCGGTGCTCGTACGTCCTTCATACGTCCTCTCAGGAGCCGCTATGAACGTCTGCTACAGCGACGAGGAACTCGACCGCTTCCTCAATATGGCCACCGAGGTCAGCAAGGACTATCCGGTTGTCGTTTCTCAGTTCATGCAGGATACGAAGGAGATTGAGTTTGACGCTGTTGCCCAGCAGGGCGAAATTGTAGAGTATGCCATCTCTGAGCACATCGAGTTCGCAGGAGTTCACTCAGGCGACGCAACCCTCGTGTTCCCAGCACAGCAGATCTACTACTCGACCATCCGTCAGCTGAAGAAGATAAGCCGTCAGATTGCTAAGGAACTCAACATCTCTGGACCGTTCAACATCCAGTATCTGGCTAAGGGACAGACCGTCAAGGTTATCGAGTGTAACTTGAGAGCTTCGCGTTCATTCCCATTTGTCAGCAAGATACTCAAGCACAACCTCATCGAGACAGCTACACGCATCATGCTCGATGCACCTTATACACGTCCCGATAAGTCGGAATTCGATATCGACCGCATCGGCGTCAAGGCTTCACAGTTCTCATTCGCACGTCTGCAGAATGCCGACCCCGTACTGGGCGTCGATATGAGCAGTACAGGTGAAGTAGGCTGTCTGGGCGACGACATGAACGAGGCCCTGCTCAATGCCCTCATCGCTACCGGCTACCGTCTGCCCAAGAAGTCCATCCTCATCTCATCAGGAGGCGCACGCGGCAAGATGGACCTCCTCGATGCCTGCAAGATGCTCCACGCTAAGGGCTACGACATCTATGGCACACACGGCACCGCCAAGTATCTCAACGAGAACGGAGTGCCCACCACCGCCGTTGCATGGCCCGACGAAGAAGGCGCTAACGTGCTCGACCTCATTGCTCAGCACAAGTTCGACCTCATCGTCAACGTGCCGAAGAACCAAACCAAGCGCGAGCTCACCAACGGCTATAAGATACGTCGTGCAGCCATCGACCACAACATCCCGTTGATGACTAACGCACGCCTTGCCAAAGCCTTCATCGAAGCCTTCACCGAGAAGAGCCTCGAAGACCTCCAGATCAAGAGCTGGCAGGAGTACGTGTAATGCGGCATTAATGCCAACAACTGAATAATAACCCAACCTTATTAGACGATAAGGCTGGGTTATTTCTGAATAAGGCTGGGTTATTGTCAAACCCTGCTACGTTTTTATTTGTCGAGTATAATCAGCTTGAGATAGTCTTTGAGGCGGAATAGGCGGTTGCCCATTCGGTTCTGGGAGTCGTTGATGAGGAGGATGGTTTGACGGCCGTCGCGGAGCTTGGGACCGAGACACATGCCTTCGTAGTTGGCATAGTTGATCTGGCCGATGCGGATGTGGGTCTTGAAGCTGGTGATGAGTTGCTTAGCGACGGGTTGGTTCGCATCCTTTTCTGCTGCAAGGAGGGCTTCGTGGGTCACTCGATAGAGTTTGTTCTCGACGATGCTGCCGAGTACGTTTTTCGGGCTGTAGAGATAGCGCTCCATGATGATGAGACTACCGTCATCCATAGCGATGATGGCTGGCAGGCCGTTTGCATAGAACTTGGTGCTGGGCTTGCGGGCCTTGCGTGGTGGGTCGAGGCGGTAAAGGTAGTGACCATCGGGCTGGAGATCGTCGCCGAAACTTTGCAGATGAACCAGGAGCGGGTCGGTGTCGATGTCGCGCTTCAGGGCAGTTTCGTTGGCAGTCCAGAAATGGCGGGTCGTGTGGTTGTAGGTTAGGGCCTCGAAGCCTTTGTTGCGCGCAATGCTTTCGGTCGAGAAGAGGTCGGGCACTTGGAGTTCGCGTCCTGTGGGCTGTCCATCCAAGCTGAACTCACGGATGCGCTGATCGGCCTCGTTCGACATAAACAGGGTACCGCCGTTATTACCTGGCACATAGCAGATGCCCTCGATGTCGAGCTTGAGAACAGAACGGGAGCCACTGCTGACTCGGCTGTAGCTGACGTGGCGTATTTTTCCTTTATCGAGGTTGATATCGACATGGAAGAGATAGAATCCATCGGTCGAATCCTTGTCGCTCACTACGGCGAAGCGATCGTCGCCCAGCCACGTGATGCCGCTGTAGTTGCCTGGCGGAATGCCCATGTGGCTGATGTTGGTCTGTCGGCGCAGGGTCTGAGCAGTTGCTCCCATGCTGAACAACATGAGAGCAACCATAACTATAAACCTCCCCCGCCCCCTCCCAAGGAGGGGAGTAAGGTATGTTAGGTTCGATCTTCTCCCCTTGGGGGTTTCTGTCCCCCGTAAACGGGGGAACCGAAGGGGGTGCAAAGACCATTGAATTAGAGAGGGGTTTCCCATCACAAACTTTCAATAATCGCTACGAGATGACGCCATACCATTTCGACGGTAGGGATGAGCAGTTTTTCGTCGGGCGAGTGGACGCCGCGAAGGGTAGGGCCGAAGCTGACCATATCGAGGCCTGGATATTTCTCGGAGAAGAGACCGCACTCCAGTCCAGCATGGATGGCACGTACCTTCGGTTCCTTGCCAAAGAGTTCCTTGTATTTCTCGACAGTGATCTTCAGAAGTTCGCTGTCGGGATTGGGTTTCCAACCTGGGTAGCCTTCGTTGATGAGTACGTCTGCACCTGCGAGGTTGAATGCTGATGCCACTACGTTGCAGACTGCATCGAGCTGGCTGTGTGTGCTGCTTCGCTGGCTGGCTACGATCTTGATTTTTCCTTCCTCAGGCATCTTGATGCTGGCAAGGTTGGATGAGGTTTCGACGAAGTGTGGGATATCCTGACTCCATTCGTACACGCCGTTATGTACAGCATTGAGTGCTGCGATGAGGTTGTTGGCTGTGATGTCATCGATGGCTGTCTCAGGCAGTTCGACGCTCTCCATGAGGAACTCGGCAGTCGGTTCGGTAGTGTGATACTCGTCCTGAATGGCAGCTGCGAAGATGTTGAAGTCGCTACGTATTTCGTGCTTCTGTTCTTCGGGCACAGCAATAACAGCCTCTGCATGACGTGGGATGGCATTGTGGAGGTTTCCACCATCGATGCTACAGAGTTTCATGTCGTAGCGTCCACTGATGTCGTAGAGGAAGCGAGCCAGCACCTTGTTGGCATTCGCGCGGTTCTTGTTGATATCGTCACCCGAGTGTCCGCCTGTCAGTTTATCAACTACGACACGCATAGCCACATAGCCTTCAGGTATACTCTCAGCATAGTATTCGAACTCGATGTCGGTATTCACGCCACCTGCACAGCCGATGAAGATTTCGCCTTCGTCTTCGCTATCAAGATTAATAAGGTATTTGCCGGTCATGAATCCTGGCTCGATGGCAAAGGCGCCTGTCAGTCCTGTCTCTTCGTCGCGTGTGAATAGGCACTCGATAGGTCCGTGCTTGATGCTATCGTCGGTAAGAATGGCCATTGCGAGGGCTATACCGATACCGTCATCGGCTCCGAGAGTAGTGCCCTTGGCACGCATCCATTCTCCGTCGATGAAGGTCTCTATGGGGTCGTTCTCGAAGTCGATAACACGGTCGCTACGCTTCTCGCACACCATGTCCATGTGTCCCTGCAGCACAACGGTGGGGCGGCCTTCCATGCCTGGAGTAGCTGGTTTGGCAATCAGCACGTTGCCGGCTTCGTCGGTCTTGAATGCCAGATTGTTCTTCTCGGCGAAGTCTTTGAGATACGCAATCATTTTCTCCTCGTGTTTCGAAGGTCGAGGCACCTTGTTGATTTCAGCAAAGTAATCAAATACTGCTTTTGGTTTCAGTTCCATATTTTTGTGTATTAAGGATGATTTGTATGTGAATAAACGTTATTTTTTGACGATTCGGCTCAATTTAGCCGCAAAACGACGGACTAATTCATGATTAATTCGTATATTTGCACACAAAATTAGTAAATAATAATGAAAGTATTCCTGTTTTCGGTCATAATTCTTGCGATTTGCATCGTTTTTTTATGCGTAAACATCATATTTAAACGTAAAGGGGAGTTTCCGAAGACTCATGTGTCAGCAAACAAGGCGATGAGAGAGCGGGGCATCGGATGCGTGCAAAGTCAGGACAGAATGGCGAGAAGGAAGAACAGATTAGCAATAAAAGAGAGGTAAGCTTAATAGCTTAGTAGCTTAATAGCTTATTATAGGTTAGTAGATTAATAGTAAAAAAGTGAATAAAACAATGAAAAAACTGATGATCGGAAGTCTGGCCATCGTAGCAATGGCTGCATTGATGACTTCATGCCAACAGCAGGCACCTAAAACAACAGAGACGGAAACACCGGCAGAGGAAGCTCAGCCATCACTCAGAATCGCATACGTGTTGTTAGACTCGCTGACAAACCAGTATAAGTACTTCCAGGACTTGGACAGCATCTTCCAGAAGAAGCAGGCTAATGCCGAAGCTACCATCAATGAGAAGGGACGTAACTTCTCAGCTCAGGTACAGGAATTCCAGCGCAAGGTGCAGTCGAACTCCATCACGCAGCAGCAATACGAGAACGAACAGGCACGTCTGGCTAAACTCCAGCAAGACATCGACGGCCTTCAGGCACGACTTTCAAACTCGCTGCAGGAAGACTACCAGAAAGAGCGCAAGGCCCTCATCGACACCATCAAGGTCTTCGCTGCCACCTATGCAAAAGAAAAGGGTTATGACTTCGTGCTCTGTACCAGTAGCGATATCGACAACGTACTCTACGGCGCTCCGCAGTACGACGTGACCGACGAAGTGGTGAAAGCGCTCAACAAACGCTACGAGAAAGCTGAGAAATCTGCTCCAGCCGAGACGAAGAAAAAGAAATAAATTACTCTACAAACAAAGCTCCTCACGAACGAGGAGCTTTTTTGTTATAGGATGTTAATTTTTTTTGCGTTTTTGTTTTGCCGTATCCGAAATAGTTCGTATATTTGCACATCGAACAATTAACTAATGACATAAATACTTACAGAAAATGAGAAAAATCTATTTAGCAATCTTGGCGTTTGTGGCTGTGCTGCTTGCCAGCTGGGCTACGACGAGTGTGTTCCTGCAACAGGATGAGGGCACGGACCTCACGAGTAAAATCACCAATCCGAATCTCGACGACGGACTGAACGGATGGACCGTCCTCGAAGCTTCCGGACAGAGTCTGGGTGTGAAAGCAACCAGCTCGGGTAATCCCGTGTACACGTGTTTCAAAGGTGTGTTCGACATCCGTCAAACAATTAAGGACTTGCAGCCCGGTGTATACACCCTGAAGGTGCAGGCTTTCTCACGTCCGACAGCCAATGCTGATGCCGTCAGCATCCCTGTGGAGGAGCAGGAGAACAACTGTCTGATCATGGCCAACTATGTGATGCAGCATCCTGTAGCACTTACATCGCAATGGCTGACAGAGAAACTCTCGGACGACTGGTCATCGCATGAGGTAGGTGGACAGACTATCTATCTGCCAAATGCATCGGGTGCGTTTGCAGAGGCATTCAAGCGCGGTATGTATGACAATGAACTGACGGTTGTGGTTGGTAGCCGTAGAGAGTTGACCTTCGGTGTTACAAACCAAGCGGCATCCAGTTCGATTGGCGATACCTATTCAGGTTTCGACAACTTCCGTCTCTACTACGAAGGTGCGCTTACCAGTGTGACTGACAAGATGGAAGCCGACCTGTTGAATGTGGTTCAGGAAGGGAGGATGAACAAGGATTTGGAGGCTGCACAAGCAACGGCTTTGTCTGCCTACAAGGCATCGAAGTCTGCCGACACGTTCATGGCTTTGCTTGATGCAATCGTCGATGCAAGCGAGAGTGTAGCAGCCTATGAAGCCATCACCGAAGCTCTTAACGAAGCTGAGAAGACTGAGATGAGCGATGCCGCACGTGCTGCTTATCAGGCAGCGATTGCAGACATCTTGACTGCCTATCAAAACAAAACCCTCAAGAGCGATGGCACAAAGGAGGTGGAGGCAATCAAGGCTGCGCTTGCAAAGGCTGTTGCTGACGATCTGGCCAGCACGAACGACAAGACGGCGCTGATTAAGAATCCGCAGTTCAACGACGGTAAGGACGGATGGCAAGGCGACTTCGGTAACGGAGCGAAGAAGGGTGCTGCAAGCAACTATGTCATCACCAGCTATGGTGGCGGATTCGACGTCTATCAGACCATCGAGGGACTGGAGCCAGGCGTCTATCTTGTTCAGGCTCAGGCATTTACACGTCCTACCGACAATGCTTCGACTTGGAGCGCAGTACAGGGTGGTCAAGAGGTGGTCAACAAGACTTATCTCTACGCCAACGGGACGGAGAAGGCTGTGAAACTCATCGTCGACGACTATATGTCACCGAAGCCAAGTAGCGGCACATGGAGCGAATTCAGTCTCAATGGTACGGCTGTCTTTGTTCCGAACAACTCTGATGCATTCTCCATTGCGTTCACCGCTGGTCTCTACGAAAACGAAATCTATACCATCGTAAAGGAAGACGGCAAACTGACACTGGGTATCAAGAATGAAGATACAAGCAACAGCACATCATATGCAGGTTTCGACAATTTCCGCCTCACGTATGTGGGTAGTTGCGACTTGACCGACAAACTGCAGAATCCGAACCTCAACGACGGACTGAACGGATGGACTGTTGAGAAGTCGGAAGGCGGTAGTGTGGGTGTGAAGGCTGCCGATACAGGCAACCCTGTCTATACTTGCTACAACGGCGTATTCAACATCTATCAGACGCTGACGGGTCTGACACCTGGTACCTACAAGTTGCAGGTTCAGGCATTCTTCCGTCCATGTGTGAACGACGAAATCGATGCGTTGCTGCAGTCGGGTAAGGAACTCGAGAACTTCTGCTACATCTATGCCAACGATGAGGAGATTCAGCCAGTACAGCTTTCAAGTCAGTGGCTCACGTCAGCCGGTTCGGGTACATGGCGTAATCACACCATCAATGGCAAGAGCGTCTATCTGCCCGACAACTCGAGTGCATTTTCCGATGCGTTCAAGCGTGGCATGTACGACAACGAGTTGGAGGTATCGGTCGGAGCAGAGGGTAAGCTCGTCGTCGGCATCCGCAACGAGACCGCAACAGGCTCTCAGGGAATCACCTACGCAGGATTCGACAACTTCCGTCTGACTTACGTCAGCACAGAGGTGAAGGAAAAGACAGAGACTGAAGATGTTGAGACCATCGAAGACTTCATCGCACAGGCCGATGCATGCAAGTCGATTGCTGCTCAGGCAAAGGAACATGCCGCTTTCGACGAAGCCTATACCGCTACAATGGCAGTCTATAAGGATGCTGCTTCAAGCGAAGAGGCGATTGCAGCAGCAAGAGAGACACTGCTGGAAGCATTCCGTACATTGCTGAAGACCGGTGAGACCGAGACAGGTCAGTTCGACCTCACGGCGCTCATCGTGAATCCGACCTTCGACAAGAATGCTGACGGCTGGACAATAACCAATAAGGCGTTCAAGCAGAACGGCATCGGTGTGCTGCAGGGACAGAACATCACCGATGGCGCTCAGATGACCCAGGTGCTGAAGGGAATGCCAGCCGGTAAGTACACACTGAAGGTACAGGGATTCTATCAGGATCAGGCTTGGAAGCAGGCATTGTACAACTACGAGCACGGCAAGGCAGAGAGCAAGCTGAAGCTGGTACTTTGGGGCAATCCGTCTAATTCGGAAGCCGCTGTAGTGACTGCATACGAAACGAAGCCTATCAAGAGCATCTTCGACGATGCCCGCAACACCCTTGCTTCGGCATGTCAGAGCCGTGTGGAGGATGTGGGTTCGATGGTCGATGGTCGCGGTTTCCCATTATTAATAGATAAGGTGTCCGAAGCTCTCTCGCCAGGCGGCTATTGGAACTACCTGGATGCAGATGTGACCGACAATAGTGAACTCTATATCGGTGTCGACCTCGAATCGACAACCTTGCCGAACAACTGGGTCATCCTCGACAATTTCCGCCTCTACTACGGCGAGCGCAAGCCAATCGTGGTGAAGACAAGTGTACCTGTGACCGACGACACACCTGCTGAGGTGAAGATTGTGCCCAACAATCCGTTCGCAGCTAACACACTCGTTCCGTTCTCTGCTCCTTGCGACATCCCAGGCAGCAAGTTCAAGGCCGTTTACGAAATCGGTTCGCTCGATGCATCGACCGCTCGCAAGGCTACGATCTTCCCTGTAGAGAATGTCCGTGCCGGCATCCCTTGCTACGTAGAGTTTGCCGAAGAGACCGACACCCTGTTTGTAGGCAAGACGGTGCTGAAACCCGAGAAGGCCGACACCTATCAGCTCAATTGGGATGGCGGAGTCGTCTATCCGTACTATTTAGGTTTGTTCAACTGGCGTATGACCGAGTTCAAGAAGGCAACACGTCCTGCATCCTTCTTCACGACGGTAGAGGTTCAGGACCTCGACAACTTGAACTTCACGGCAAACATCGAGAACTATCAGGTTCGTATGTTCATGAATCAGAAGTACACGCAGTCCAGTTCGTCAGTCGTAAGCGAGTACAACGCCATCGTTCCGGCTCGTCGTGACCTTCCTCATGCTGTCGGCATTCCTGTTCCGGCAAGCAAGTCCAATGGTGCTACCGTGGAATATCAGATTAAAGAAGAACTTCATCGTGGTTTTGTTCCATACGTTGTCAATGTCCAGAATGGTGCATCGATGTGTTACCTTCCTAATCTGTATCCCGATAATGTTTATGTTTTCTCGGTTGTTTCTAATGGTCAAGTTGTCGCTCAAGGAGAATTTAACGTTGAAGGTCCTGTACGTATGATTTATGCACCGAGTGTGTACAATCTGCGCGACCTCGGTGGCTGGACTGTTCAGGACGGACGAAAGGTTCGCTATGGATTGCTGTATCGTGGTGGTGAGGTGAATGGTTATCACGCTCCAGTATTCGATGACCTCAAGACTCTGATGTCAAATGAAATCAATATCGGTGCAGAGATCGACCTCCGCTGGCGCGACGATTACGACCAAGACCGCGAGACCAACAAGTCGGGTTACGGATTCACGAAGCCTGATACGTACTATTTTGCAGGAGCGAACGACTACACAGCCGCTAACCTCAGCGAGGCTGCTACGTTGAATCGTTTCAAGGAAGAGTTCTACTTCCTCATGAAGCATATCCGTGTAAATCGTGGTGTTCACTTCCATTGCGTATTCGGTGCCGACCGTACCGGTTTGCTCGCAGTATTGCTCGAAGGATTGTTAGGCTTCGACCTCAACTCGCTCTACCACGACTATGAGTTCACTTCGTTTGCAGCACCAGCTGGCAACCGCAATAAGAGTGCCATCCAGGAGCGCATCGCCGTAATTCAGAAGGAGAGTGGTGCAACCCTGCGTGATAAGTTCGAGAACTTCTGGATTGGCAAGATTGGTATCACGGCAGCTGATGTCGAGGAGTTCCGATCGATTATGCTTGTTGACCCGATTTCAGTAGCCATCAAGGACGTAGAACTCCGTGAGAAGGGTGGACAGGAGCCGACCGTCAAGGCAGTATACAACCTGAATGGAGTGGAGGTACCGCAGAATGCCCTCAATCGTCGTGGCACATACGTAGTCCGTTACACGAACGGAACATCAAAGAAAGTCACAGTGAAGTAGGGTAGGGAAGTTGTGATAAATGCAGGGCTGGATGCGCAAGTGTCCGGCCTTGTTTTTTTGAAACAGGGAGGGGGTGTGAAGGCCATGAAAGGGAGGGGGCGAAAAGGCCCTTTCATGGAGGGCTTGTTTTTAAAAATCACAATTCACAAATCACAAAAAAGGAGAGCCGGAGCTCTCCTGATTTTAGCCTCTCCCCATCCCTCTCCTCAAGAGAGGGGGCTGTAGCACTGCCTCAGGGTAAGGCTATAAAACCCTCCCCCCTGAGGGGGAGTAGGAGGAGGCTCATGACTGTAGTGCCGATGTGCCGAGGAGGGCACCAAGTACTGTGATGATGAAGCGTATCACTTCTGCAATCACCTTTTTCTTTCCTTCGTCCATCTTTCATTTACCATTTAATCATTTACCATTTACCATTTAGAG
>JAFXNA010000045.1 GCA_017529865.1 Bacteroidaceae bacterium | reverse complement strand
TTGTTCCCTCGCGTGACTGCACGCGGCGCCTCGCGTAGCAGCAAGTTTCCCATCGTGTAGCACCCTTCGGAGGCTCGCCAGCCGTCCATCATCCCCACTTGATTTTCACACCACAAAGTTACGAAAAATATTTCAATTATGAAAATATTTTAGCAATTATTTTGCAAAAATATCGAAAAATTCTGTCGAGAATTTCAGCAATTATTTTGCAACTTTTTTGCAATTATTTTTCGCAGACAATACCTTGCCATTATTGCCCGATACTGACGGGTTGTAGGCGATTAAGGAAGGGGTATCAACGGCAATTGTCGTTCGCAATATGACAGCTGAAAATCGAGATAGTAGGAAAGTAGGAAAGCGGACATTTGTCATATTGCGGTGCGATTTCAGTCGAGAAGGCGGAAGAGAGATATTATAAGTTGTCAATTGCCAGACGAATTCAGTACCGAAAAGTTTGCACAAGTTTTCGGGTATGCAAACAACAGGGCTGGACAGAAAACGCTACAACGTCTGGAAGAAGATAAGGCCATCAAATGTACCATGCGCGGCAAGTACAAAAAACTTGTTTCTGAACTGTAAGTAGGAAAGTGGACATTTAATCATTTCCAGGGAGGCAGGCTATGAAGCTTGCCTCCTATTTTTGTTCCACACTCCATCAACAAAGATTGAAAAATAAAGGATAAGAATAAAATCAATTGTTAACAGTTAACTGTAAAACAGTCCTCCTTTCTGTTGTTTTATTTCACCAAATCAAGAATTCACTCTATCTTTACCACCAGAAACGAATAGCTTACTATACCTTTTGTATATGAAATCGGAAAAAGAAGTTTGACTTCAATAAGATGTCTATATCTTTGGATGTGGACAGCACATCGTATGGCTGATGCTCGCGAGAACCAGTCATTGGCTGATGAAGACCTGCTAAAGCGTCCTTGCTGGCATGGCATCAACTATGCACTGCTATTCATTGTGTCACGTCATCGGGACCGTCATGATGGGTTGTATTGCTTTATTGGTCTTCCTGTTATTTCATCATCCGCTTCAGCAATGGGCAGAGGCAGAAGAGCAGGATGGAGGCTACTGCCGACATGACGACGAAGATGAGGAAGAAGTCGTGTAGGTCGGTGATGGGAAATCCTAACAGGTATTTGGTCTGTCCGGCTTCTGGATAGAGTGTGGCAAGTTTGCCTGCGGCGAAATTGCTGACTGAGGTGGACAGGTACCAGATGCCCATCATGAGCGCGGCAAAGCGTTTGGGTGACAGGCGGCTGACGAGACTCAACCCGATAGGGGAGAGCGACAGCTCGCCGAGCACCTGAATGAAATAGAGGCTGATGATCCATAGGATGCTGACCTTGATGCCTGGGGTTACGTCTTTCACGCCAAAGGCGATGACGAGATAGGCTAACGAGAGGAGGGCGAGTCCGATGGCGAGCTTCTGGATGGAATGGGGCTCGAAGCGTCCCATCTTCTGCCACATCCAGTTCATTACTGGGGCCAGGACCACACAGAAGAAGGCTGGGAAGGTCTGGAACCATGAGGTGGGCATCTCCCATCCGAAGAAGGTCTTATCGGTCTGCTGGTCGGCAAAGTATGTGAGCGAACTGCCTGCCTGCTCGTAGGCTGCCCAGAAGAAGATGACGAAGACTGCGAGAATCACGATGACCAGCATGTGGACGTAATCCGTACGTGTGAGCGGGGCTACGGCCTGCTGTTTGATGTCGGCTCGCCGACTGGGCGCAAGTCCGATTTGCCGCCCGTCGGGGGTGACGAGGAACTGGCTTTTGAACAGCGAGAAGATGACCATCGACAGGGTGATGACGATGCAGGCAATGAGGAATCCCCACCGGAATCGTCCCGGGTCTTGGAAACTGCCTTCGAAAATGCCGCATACGAGTGGTGCGAGCAGTGCTCCGATATTCACGCCCATATAGAAGATGGTGAATGCCGCATCCTTGCGACGGTCGTCCTGTGGATATAGGTCGCCTACCATCGTGGCGATATTGGGCTTGAACAGTCCGTTTCCGATGACCAGCATGCCTAATCCGCAGACCATGAGCCACAGGGCAAGTGTGTTGTCGACTGTGGGGTCGATGGCTCCGCCTTCTGCATGAATGCTTGGCTGGATGAAGCAGGCGCTGAGGAACATAAGGAACTGGCCGATTGCCATACAGATGCCTCCTGCCAGGATGCTGCGACGATTGCCCCAGAAGCGGTCTGCAATATAGCCTCCGATAAGGGGGGTGAGGTACACCAGGCTGGTGAATGTGCCGTAGACTTCTGCGGCGTGGGTCATGGTGAACAGGGCTGCCACCATATAAAGCGTCAAGAGCGCTCTCATACCATAGTATGAGAAACGCTCTGACATCTCTGTTACAAACAGAAGGTATAAACCTTTGGGATGTGAATTCATTATGCTGTCATTTTCTTAAGCTGTTTCAGCAGTGCAAACATCACAATGGCACTGATGACGCAAAGGCCGATGAGGATACCCCAGTTGGCCATCAAAGGAATCTTGTTCCACAGCATCGATGGAATAGAGCTGAGGTAGTTACCGATGGCTGTTGCTACGAACCATCCTCCCATCATCATACCCTTGTATTTTGGAGGTGCTACCTTCGATACGAAGGAGATTCCCATTGGTGAAAGGAGCAACTCGGCAAGGGTGAGGGTGAAGTAGGTGGAGATGAGCCAACCTGGTGAAAGGATGCTCTGAGTGCTGTCGCCCAAATCCATCGGTGAGATGAGGTCGGTGGATGCCAAGGTGATGACTCCGAATCCGAGGGCTGCAACCAACATACCCCAGGCAATACGTGCAGGGGCGCTGACTTCCTTACCCTTGTTTGCCAAGGCTCCGAAGAATGCCATGCTGAACGGGGTGAGTGCTACAACAAAGAATGGGTTGAACTGCTGGAAGTCGGATGGCTGTGCGTTATATGGGTCGCTCATTCCGAGGAACAGGGCAATCGCTCCACCGATACATGCAAGGGTGGCTATACCGCAGATGACGCGGTTCTTCATCGTCTTTGACTGGAAGGTGCCGAAACCTGTATATACTGCTACAGCAAGGAGTGCCAGACTGAAGATGCTGAAGCCGATACGCATGCCTCCGCTAACGCTGAGGTTGGTGTATTTCTTTGCAAAGAAGGTGAGTGCCGAACCGTTCTGGTGGAATGCCATCCAGAAGAAGATAACAACTGCGAAGACGAGCAGGAGGGCGATAATGCGGTCCTTGGTCTGCTTCGGTGTCAGTTCCTCAACAGGGGCAGCAGTAGCCTTGGCTTGCTTGGCGGTGATATCTGCATGCTTGAACCATCCACGGAAGGCAAAATAGATGACTGCCGAAAGGATGAGTGATGCACATGCTACGCCAAAGCAGAGTCCGTATGCTCCATACAGCACTTTCAGGTATTCTGGGTCTTGGTTGGCAGCATCGTAAACCATATTGTATTGTGCCAGATATTGGTTGGTGATGTAGCTTGCCATAGCCGGAGCAAACATCGCACCGATATTGATGGCCATGTAGAAGAGGCTGAATGCAGCATCGCGCTTGGATGAATACTTCGGATCATCGAAGAGGTTACCCACCAGCACTTGCAGGTTGCCCTTGAACAGACCTGTACCGACTGATACGAGTGCAAGACCTCCGAACATGGTGTACATACCGAAGTCGTCGGCTGCTGTTGGTATAGCCAGTCCCAGATAGCCGAGGAACATGACACACATACCGATGGATACACACTTTCCGTAACCAATCTTGTCGGCAATCATACCGCCGAACAGTGGAGAGAAATAAACGACAGCAAGGAAGATGGCATAGACGTTACCTGCTACAGATTCGTCCCATCCGAATTTTGCTTGCATGAAGAGGGTGAAGATGGCCAACATGGTGTAGTAGCCGAATCGTTCACCTGTGTTTGCCAATGCTAAGGCAAACAGACCTTTGGGTTGTCCTTGAAACATAGTCTAATTTACTATTTAACGATTTACTATTTATTAATTATTGCATTCTTCAATTCTTCTTAATGTTTGCCTGTTCCAGACCGTAGCCTTTCTTCTTGTCTTCAAACTTGAGCATGAGAGCAATGACGATGGAGATGACACCGCAGATGGCAAAGATGGTCATTGAGGTGGTGTAGTCAGTCACATCGTTGGCATCGGTATTGGCCTGGTTTACCTTACCAATCATGACGGGCACTAATGCCAGACCGATATTCTGGATGTAGAAGATGACTGCATAGGCGGTACCCAGCAATTGCATCGGGATAATCTTCGGTACGGAAGGCCACATGGCTGAAGGAACGAGTCCGAAAGCGATTCCCAGCAGAATCATGGCTGCAATGGCGATAACTACTGATGTAAGCGCAGGAATAGCGAAAATGCCATGTACGATGGTCAACAGGATAGAACCAATCACCATGAGAGTTGCACCCTTACCATATTTATCATAGATAGAACCGAAGAGCGGTGTGAGGAAGATGGTTCCGAATGGCAACATGGCTGGGATGAGACCTGCCAGCTCGGGATCGATACCATACTTGGTGACCATCAGTTTTGTGGCGAACTTCAGGAATGGGAATACGCCTGCATAGAACATCAGACAAAGGAGGGTGATGAGCCAGAAACCTTTGTTGGCGAAGATAAGCTTCAGGTCGGCAAACTTGAAACCTTCTTCCGGTTCGGCTGCAGCAGCACTTGCTTTCTCCTTATCGAACTTCTTATCCATCACGCAGTAAACGAGGTAGCTGATGAGACCTGCGCACAACATGGCTGCTCCTAAACCTACAGAGGCAGGAACTCCTCCGAACTTCTGTGCAAATGGCAAAGCGAGCGCAAGGGCACCTGCAGTACCGATACGTGCCAAGGCTACCTGAAGACCCATTGCAAGGGCAAGTTCGTGACCTGTGAACCACTTCACAATGACTTTCGACACTGTGATACCTGCAATTTCACAACCTACGCCGTAGATGGCGAAACCAAGGCAGGCAATGATGACCTGCATGGGGTATTCTGTGCCGAAAACTGACATGCTGCCTTCGAATTCGTTACCTACAGCATACCATTTGATGAGTGCTCCGCCAAACATCAGAGCGGTTGACATGATACCTGTGAAGCGGATGCCGAACTTGTCGAGGATGATTCCGCCGAAGAAAAGCATCAGAAGGAATACGTTGAAGTAACCATAGGAACCTGAGAAGAATCCGTAGTCATCGGCATTCCAACCAAGACCAACACCGTCTGCACCCTTTGCAGCTGTAAGCATTGGCTCCAATGGTGACATCACGTCTGTGAAAAAGTATGCGAACATCATGGTGAACGACACTATGATGAGTGCGCTCCAACGAGCTGCCTTTGATTCGCTTAGTTTCTTTTGAATAGCTTGTGTCATAATCTTATTTACTATTTGACGATTTAACTATTTACTATTGTTCTTATTTGTTTATTTGTTCATTCTCCCCCTCGGGGGGGCTTCTTTTTTTATTTCAACCAACGGTCGAGCCAGTTGAAATAGGTGCGCTGCCAGAGAACACCATTCTGAGGTTTGAGTACCCAGTGGTTCTCATCAGGGAAGAGCAACAGTTGGGCTTCGAGACCCATATATTTTGCTGCATTGAAGGCTGCAATGGCCTGTGACGATACGATACGGTAGTCCTTATCGCCATGTATACATAAGATAGGTGTATCCCACTTGTCGACAAACTTATGTGGTGAGTTGGCAAATGAGCGTGCTACAGCTGGGTTGTCTTTATGCCAGAATGCACCTCCGAGGTCCCAGTTGGTGAACCATGCTTCTTCGGTCTCCAAGTACTGCTGTTCGAGGTTGAAGATACCGTCGTGAGCAATGAAGCACTTGAAGCGTTTGTTGTGATTGCCTGCCAACCAATAGACGCTGAAACCTCCGAAACTGGCTCCTACACAACCCAGGCGGTCTTTGTCGATATAAGGCAGGGTAGCTACTGCATCATCGATAGCAGACAAGAGATCCTGCATACATTGACCTCCGTAGTTGGTGCTGATATCCTCGTTCCATTTCGAACCGAATCCAGGAAGACCACGACGGTTAGGTGCTACGACTACATAGCCGTTTGCTGCCATAATCATCATATTCCAACGGAAACTCCAGAACTGGCTTACAGGACTCTGAGGTCCACCTTCGCAGAATAGGAGGGTAGGGTACTTCTTGTTCTCGTCGAAGTTTGGAGGAAGGATAATCCAAGAGAGCAAATCTGCTCCGTCTGTAGCCTTCGACCAATGAGGAATCACATCACCCCATGCTACATTCTCTCTGAAGTATTTGTTTTCATCGGTCACCTGAGTAGCCTTTCCTGTCTGCTTGTTAACCAGATAGAGTTCTGTTGCCTCTTTCATTGACTGGCGTGAGCAAAGCAGCTGTTCGCTACAGAGTGCTACACCTGTATAGTCGTACTGACCTTCAGTCAACTGCTTTACCTCACCTTCAAGATTGGTGCGATACACATGAGTCTCTCCTTGCCAAACACCTACGAAATAAAGAGTCTTGCTATCGTTGTCCCAGCAGAAAGCATCTACGTTGCTGTCGAACTCTTCTGTGACATAGGTCTTGTTGCCTGTAGCCAACTCGCATACACACAGACGGTTGCGGTCGCTCTCATATCCATCGCGTTCCATACTTTGCCAAGCAACATACTTGCCGTCGGGCGAGAACTGAGGATTGATGTCGTAACCGACGTTACTATCCTTGACATCCTCGTGTGTGTTGATATATTGGTCTTGGAGCGATTTTGATGGGTCGCAGATGTTATCAGGTGCGAAAGGTATGCCACCATCAGGAACAACGCCAAACTCGCAGCCGCCCTTGCAAAGGTTCTTAGCGGTATCCAGCGAGCCGCTCTCTACGTCATATAGGAAGATATCTGAATCTGTACTAATAGCATAAGCCAATCCCATCTTGCAACGGCAAGTGAATGCGATGAATTTGTTGTCAGGACTCCAAGCCAGCTGCTCGATACCTCCAAATGGTTCCATCGGACACTCGAAGTTTTCTCCTTCGAGCATGTCGAACTCTTCACCGCTTTCGATGTTGAGCACGAATGGATGTGGAATGCTTTCCACATAATGATCCCAATGACGGAACATAGAACCATCGATGACTAGTCCTGTACTCTTGGGCAGATCGTCAGGACGTTCGTGAATGATGTTGTGGAAAGGAACCTGATGAATGACAATCGCTTTCTTTCCGTCAGGCGAGAAGAGGTAGTCGTCAACATCTTTTTCGCATGAAGTGAGTTGCTTGCGTCCGCTTCCGTCTGCATTCATCACCCATATCTGGCTCACATCGTTCTTGTCGGGAGCGAGGAATGTAATCTGCTTACCCTCATTCAAATATTTAGGAGCAGATTCGCTTGTGACAGCAGTCGTCAGCTGTTTCTCATTCGTTCCATCGGTATTGATGGTGTAGATGACGGTATGGCTCTTATTTTCCTCCACACTATAATAACTGACGTTGTAAGCAACGGTCTTTCCATCTTTACTTGCATCATAGCTTCCTACACGTCCCATTGCCCAAAGCAATTCGGGTGTGAATTGTCCGTTCTTCACTTCTGGCGTTTGCCTGCCTATCATTGTTGCAGCAGGTTCGTTGTTACATGCTTCCATCATTAGTATAGCCATCAGACTTGTGGCGATTAATCCTTTGTTCATGATTTATAGGTTTTATGGTTTACGTCGCTTGTTTTGTTCTTCTTGCTGCTTACGCATCATTTCCTGCTGCTTTTCAGCCATTGCCTGAAGACGTCCCATCATTGACGATGTCTTCTGCACACCGCTATTGTTGGCTTTGCGCTCCTTGTAACGACGTTCAAGTTGCTCCAACAATTTCTGGTCGTCGGTCGTCTTACGCAAGAACCACATCATCAGAATGGAGATGAGACCTGACACGAAGTAGTAGTAGTTGAGGCCGGATGAATAGTCGTTGAACGAGAAGAAGAATACCACTGGCATGAGGTATTGCATCCATTGCATCATCTTCATCTGCTGTGCCTGGTCTGGACTCATAGAATCGCGCTGCTGACGCATCATAATCCAAGTGTTGGCAACAGTTGACAAACACCAGAGTACGCAGAAGAGACTCAGGTGGTCGCCAATACCCCAAATGTGAGTACCCCAGTTGATAACGTCATCGTATGTGCTGAGGTCTTTCGCCCAAAGGAATGACTGGCCGCGCAATTCGATAGCGTTAGGGATGAAGTTGAAGAGGGCAATCCAGATAGGCATCTGAATCAGCATCGGCAAACATCCTCCCATAGGGCTTACTCCATACTCGGAGTAGAGCTTCATGGTCTCTTGCTGGCGCTGCATAGCATCTTCCTTATTCGGATACTTCTTCGAAATCTCCTCAATCTTTGGTTTCAGCACTCGCATACGGGCTGATGAAAGGTAGCTCTTACGGTTGAGTGGGAATATGGCGAACTTGATGACCAACGTAAGAATCAACAGTACGATGCCCATGTTGATACCCCATCCTGTCATGAAATCGAAAAGATAGAGCATGAAGAAACGGTTGATGTACTTGATGAGCGGCCATCCTAAATAGACGATACTCTGAAGGTCAAGGTCGTTGCTCGAATTACACAACTTTTCATTCTCACGCAAAGTGGCGAACTTGTTAGGACCGATGTACATCTTCAACTGTGTAGGCTGCTTGCCTGACGGGTCGAATTCTGTTGTTACCTGCGACTTGTAGGTCTTCAGGTAGCCGTTCGATTGTTCCTTCTTGTATTGTGTCTGACTGAACAACTCTGGCTTGAAGTCTTTGTCTGCAATGAGAATCTGACTAAAGAACTGGGTTTTGAAGGCTACCCATTCCAGACGTTCTCCATCAAAGTCGGTCTCTTCTTCGTTGGCTCCTACTGAGCTTAGTTCTTCTGTATCGTTCTCTGTCGTACGATAGGTAATGGTGCTGTAGCGGTTCTCAAACTCAAAACCCTTCTCTTGCTGGCGCATGTTCTCGTTCCATACCACATCGAAAGTCTTGGTCTTGGTTGAGAAAAATCCATCCAAACCACTTGCCTTGACATTCATGTTAAGGATATAAGAATTGGGTAGGAGTTCATAGCTGATGTCGATGCTGCCATCTGCTACAGGCATACTCATTGTCACAGCGTTCTTTTTTGCATCTTTAGGCGCAAAGTATAGTTCGCCTGTTTCGATATTGGTGTCTTTGCCATCGAAGTTGAATTGCATCTCCGAATCGCCGGCATCGAATAACACCACGGGTCCTCCTTGCTGATTTTTGTACGTAGGGTCTTTCAACTCTGCGCGAGCCAACTGACCACCACGATTCTGGATGGTAAGTATCAGTAATTCGTTCTCAATGACAGTTGTGCCTTCGTTCGCTTGATGGGCAGCAAAGAGACTGTTGGAGGAGTCTGTCTTCTGCTCCATTTCCTTGACTGCCTTCTTCTCTTCTTCAATGTTTTTGATGCTATCGGATTTCTGCTGGGCAATTGCTTCAATGGCTTGCTCTTTTTGCATCTGTGCGGCTCTTTCCTTCTGTACCTTACCTTCGTAGAACATGAATCCGAAGAATACGGCGGCCATCAGGATAAAGCCGATAAGGGTATTTTTATCTATTTTCACTTCTTAATTAATTGCAATTTGTTTACTCTGCTTCATTCACTTCAATACTCAATTCATCTAACTGCTTCTGATCCAGAGCGGCAGGAGCATCCAGCATCACATCGCGTCCGCTATTGTTCTTTGGGAAAGCGATACAGTCGCGGATAGAGTCAAGACCAGCAAAGATGCTTACCCAACGGTCCAAACCATAGGCCAATCCACCATGAGGTGGCGCACCATACTTGAAGGCGTTCATTAAGAAACCAAACTGCTCCTGTGCTTTCTCTGGGGTAAACCCGAGTATCTCGAACATCTTGGCTTGTAATTTTGGATCGTGGATACGGATGGAACCTCCACCTACTTCGATACCATTGCATACCATATCATAGGCATCTGCACGTACGTCTTCTGGTTTCGTGTCGAGCAGGGCTATATCTTCATCCATAGGGTGAGTGAATGGGTGGTGCATAGCCATGAGACGGCCTTCTTCCTCGCTCCATTCAAACATCGGGAACTCGGTTACCCACAAAAGGGCAAACTTGTTCTTGTCTCTCAATCCCAGTCGGTTACCCATCTCCAAACGTAACTCACAGAGTTGTTTGCGGGTCTTCATTGCATCGTCACCACAGAGGATAAGGATGAGGTCGCCAGGCTTGGCTTCCATCTTTTCCTTCAGAACATCGAGCTGCTCTGGAGTATAGAACTTGTCGACACTTGACTTTACGCTGCCATCTTCTTGAACTCGAGCATAAACCAATCCTTTTGCCCCAATCTGAGGACGTTTCACGAAGTCTGTCAACTGGTCAAGTTGCTTACGGGTATAGACTGCACATCCTGGGGCACAGATACCACCAATATATGCTGCACCGTCAAATACAGGGAATGTTCCAAGTTTTAGAGTGTCCATCAGTTCTACAAACTCCATGCCGAAACGCATGTCTGGCTTATCGCTACCAAAGCGCTTCATGGCTTCTGCCCAAGGCATACGAAGGAACGGCTCATTAAGTTCCACACCGCGTAATACCTTGAAGAGGTGTTTGGCCATTCCTTCGAAGGTCTGAATGATATCTTCCTGTGTGACAAACGACATCTCACAGTCAATCTGGGTGAATTCTGGCTGACGGTCGGCACGCAAGTCCTCGTCACGAAAACACTTTGCAATCTGGAAATAGCGGTCGAAACCACTGACCATCAGCAACTGCTTCAGGGTTTGTGGACTCTGTGGAAGAGCGTAGAACTGACCTTTGTTCATACGTGAAGGCACAACGAAGTCGCGAGCACCTTCAGGTGTGCTACCGATGAGTACAGGGGTTTCTACCTCAATGAATCCAAGGTTGGACAGGTAGTTTCTCACCTCGATACACATCTTATGACGCAACTCCAGATTCTTACGTACGTTAGGACGACGAAGATCCAGATAGCGGTACTTCATACGGAGGTCGTCGCCTCCATCAGTATTTTCTTCTATTGTGAAAGGAGGTGTGTCGCTCGCGTTGAGTACTGTCAGCTCATCAACGATAATCTCGATGTCTCCAGTCGGAATATTACTGTTTTTGCTGTAACGTTCGTTTACCTTACCAGTGACCTGAATGACGTATTCACGCCCTAACTTGTTGGCTTCCTCACAGAGGGGAGCGTTCACTTCTTCATTAAAAACAAGCTGCGTGATGCCATAACGGTCACGAAGGTCAACAAAAGTCATGCCGCCCATCTTGCGAGTGCGCTGCACCCATCCTGCAAGTGTGACGGTCTGTCCTGCATTGGAGAGACGAAGCTCTCCACAAGTGTGTGTTCTGTACATTTTCTTTTATCTTTTCTTAATTTTTGAATATCTTTTTTCCACCTTTGATATATAATCCGTAAGTCGGACTCTCAACCTTGCGGCCTTGAAGGTCGTACCAGTTTTCTGCGTCAACTGTGTTCTTCTCGATAACTTCCTCAACTCCTGTGGTTCCCCCCATAAAGTCGAATGAAATTGTTCCGTCGTCTGCCATCTGAATGTTAGTGATGGCTTTGTTGAGCATAGTCTGACCTTCTGCGTTTTTGCTGTATACAGTTGCTGCAGGGGATGAAGTGTCCGTCAACTCACAATTCACAGCTGTTTCACTAATGTATGGGTATGCAGCATTGGATAAGAATAGACAATTCATGCGATGCGGATTCTTGTAACGTTGATTGGTCGGATATACAGACAATTCGGCTTTCCAAGAAGCATAATCACGTTGGTCGGCATACACTATCGTGAAATGTGGGTGATCTGTCGCGGAATACAAATTATTGACGGTATTACCAGACCACTTTCCTGCACTATAATCAACATAGTACACTACCAATCCTCGTCCCGGCAAACCTGCATCCCAACCAATCCACTGGCGGTTTTCTAACAGGAAATACTCCGTGTCTGTATGTTTGATTTGGTAGATTTCGCCTGGTTTCATTCCTGTGATGCTCACCGGTTCTGTCAGTTCCGTTGGTGTGGCCCATCCTAACAACATCTTCTCCAAGGCTGTGAGGTTTGGCGGACACCATCCGTAGTTGGTGATATTTCCTCCGTCCATCAAGTCCCATGCATCAAGAACCGAGTAAGGTGAATATGCACCTCCAGTTGGGTAGATGTCAGGCAAACCTAAACTATGCATATATTCGTGGCAGATGGTACCGATACCCATTGACGGTATATCCCCCGTTATCCATCGTTCGCCGCTGCAAGAGAAGTTTTGAATCGTCGGACCATTGTTAGGCGTCCGTACAGCGGATATGGAAGATGTGTTTGGCCATATATGTCCCATACTGTTCACCAACGTATCTCTGATAACTGTTCCGTTCTCATCTGTGATATATTCGCCTGTATCTGGGTCTGTTCTTCTTTGCGTTAGAACACCTTGGTTGCCTGCGATACCTGCATGAATGAAGATGACCTGATTCACCTTTCCGTCGCCGTCCCAGTCATACTGAGCGTAATTCAGGTCCGGGTACTCTGCTACTAGCATTTCTGTTGCTTCTTTAAACACATCTTTCCCATAATAGCGGGTATTTAAATCTGCATTCGGATTGGGTTTCGCTTTACTCGATACACGGAACGGTCCTACCACATCGAAGGTTACATGAAACAGGCCGTTCGATTGGGTCATCAAGTAGTCGGTCATGCTGCCGATGTTCACCTCTTGACTCTCAGTAAACCCCGATTCATTGAACATGCGATCATAATAGTCCAAAGGATTGTCCTGTGAGAACTGGCAATCTGCAAATTCCACCAAAACAACTAACTGCCTATATTCTGTCTGCCCTGATAGGTCCTTGATAGAAGGTAAGCGGCGGTTGTCTTTTAGGAGTTGAGCACGGCGTGCGATATCTGCCTCTGTGAGATCTGGCATACATCCACCACGCTCCATACCGCTCCATTCCTGAGCCATACACCATAATGGAAGAGCCATAAAGATGAGCTCTACTAATATTATCTGCTGTATGTGTGCGATAAAATACTTCATGCCTTAAAAAATGATTTTAGGGCGCAAAGTTATGAAATTAAATTGATATGAACAAATCATTTCATGATTTTCTCATATTCCTCTTGAAAAATCGATGGAAATGTAGGTGTTTGACCAATGATTATAACTTGTCTTTGTTCGACTGACACCATTGACGGATGCCACACTCGCCACAAAGGGGATGGATGGCTTTGCAAACATATCTTCCGTGAAGAATGAGCCAATGATGGAAGTCGTGACGAAGGTGGGGAGGTATGTTTTTTGTCAGTTCGCGTTCTACGCTGAGTGGGGTGGTGCATTGTGCAGAAACTAATCCTATCCTGTGGCTAACACGAAACACATGTGTGTCAACAGCAATAGTTGTTTTGCCAAAAGCTACACTCATTACTACATTCGCAGTCTTGCGCCCTACACCAGGCAAACTGGTCAGTTGTTCGAGTGTGGTGGGTACTTCTCCACCGAAGTCAGATTCGAGTTTTTGGGCCATACTGATAAGGTGGCGTGCCTTGCTGTTTGGATAGCTGATGCTGTGGATTAGGTCATAGACCTCTTCGAAAGTTGCAGCAGCCAAAGAAGCCGGGTTGGGGAAGGCTTCAAACAAGGCTGGAGTGGTCATGTTGACACGTTTGTCAGTACACTGTGCGCTGAGCATAACTGCCACTAACAACTGAAAAGGTGAATCATAATGAAGCTCTGTCTGCGCATTTGGCATAGCCTGCTGAAAATAGGCAGTAATGTATTTATATCGTTCTGTTTTTCGCATGTTTTGTTAAATTTTTTACAAAGTAAGCAATTTTTTTTGAGATAGCACTATATTATATCGTTTTTTTTTGCTAATTTTGCAAACTATTTGCCCCTATGGGGCGAATAGAGGGGTATAAAGATAGATTAAAATATATGAGACAGTTAAAAATTACGAAGAGTATTACCAATCGTGAGAGTGCTTCGCTCGACAAGTACCTTCAGGAGATTGGACGTGAGGAACTGATTACAGTTGAACAGGAAGTGGAACTGGCAGCGCGAATCCGAAAAGGTGACCGCCGTGCACTAGAGACATTGACAAAAGCAAACTTGCGATTTGTTGTGTCTGTGGCTAAACAATATCAGAATCAGGGTCTGAGTCTGCCTGACTTGATAAACGAGGGTAATCTTGGATTGATTAAAGCTGCCGAGAAGTTCGATGAGACCCGTGGTTTTAAGTTCATCTCGTATGCCGTATGGTGGATTCGTCAGAGCATTCTGCAAGCACTCGCAGAGCAGGCTCGTATCGTACGATTGCCACTCAACCAGGTGGGATCGCTCAACAAAATCACCAAAGCATTGGCTAAGTTCGAACAGGAGAACGAACGTCGCCCATCCTCAGAGGAGTTGGCAAACATCATCGGTTTACCTGTCGATAAGATTGGTGACACCCTGAAGGTGCAAGGTCGTCATATCAGTGTGGACGCTCCGTTTGTGGAAGGTGAAGACAACAGTTTGTTGGATGTGTTGGTAAATGACGATAGTCCTATGGCCGACCGTTCATTGGTGAACGAGTCGCTTTCAAAAGAGATTGATCGTGCCCTCGACACCTTGACTCCTCGCGAAAAAGATATCATTCGCATGTTCTTCGGTATCGGTACACATGAGATGACATTAGAAGAAATCGGTCAGACCTTCGGCTTGACACGCGAACGTGTACGTCAGATTAAGGAGAAGGCCATACGTCGTTTGCGTCAGAATTCAAGAAGCCGTTTGTTGAAATCTTATTTAGGATGATATGAATAGGGGAGTGAAGATAGGACTGGCAATTAGTCTTTTGTCGTTGATGACGACCATGGGTTATGCCCAAGATATTGAGTCGGCTATCAACGATGCGGCACTACAGAAACAGCAAGAACTGATGGACCGCCGCCAGGCAAGGAGGGAGAAGCAATTAGAAAAAGAGAAAAAGAAACTGGAGAAGAAGGAGAAAATTGATACCCAACGTGCTGAAACCTATACTGTACCGGTGTATATGTTTGCAGTTTCTGCTCAGTTTGGTGATTCTGTGGTGTATGTTACTAATATTCAGAAGGTAGATGGTGCACAGCTCACCCGCAAATACGATTATCTGGCTTTCCGCTCGAATTATAGCCATCAGTTCAATAAATATGTTACAGATTCGTATTTTAAAGCTAATCAGGTAACGAGCGTTGTGTTCGATAAGAATAGAAAGAAAGCGTTGAAGCGTTTCAATAAGATTCTAAAACTCTATGAACGTGATCGGGGAATGCACCTGATGTTGGTAACGGATGACAAATTCCAGTTTACTGCCATCCAAGTCGACTAATATATGAAATCCATGAAGATTTGCTTCTATAGATTGCTACAGGGAGCGAGGATCCTTGCTGTCATTGCTCTGGTTGCATTGGTGGCTGCTTGTTCCAAGAATGAAGAGCCTGATACACCACAACTTTCCCGTAGTGTGTTGGTGTATATATCTGCTCAGAACACTTTGGCTGGCAATGTTGATAACGACATCATCGAGATGTTGTCTGGGGCATCTAATATGGATGATAACGATCGTTTAGTATTGTTCTTGGACGACAATAACTACTCTCGTTTCTATGAAATCACACGGAAGACTGTCGGACGTTCGCTTTCCAACTTGACACCTGTTTATCAGTACGAGAACAATCTGAATTCAGCTACACCCGAGGATTTCGATCGTGTGCTGAACTATTTCTTCCAGAACTACAAAGCTGAGACCTACGGATTGGTGATGTGGTCTCACGGCTCTGGGTGGATTAACGCGAGTAGCATCAATAGCAGTTCGCCCCGACGTTCGTTTGCAGTCAATACCGACCAAGGGACTACCACCCGTATGAATATCACTGATATGGGTGTGGTGATGCGCAAGTATCCACAGTTTGAATATATCCTGTTCGATGCCTGTTTCATGCAGACGGTTGAGGTGGCTTACGAATTGAGGGCTACGGCTAAGTATCTCATTGCTTCGCCAGCTGAAATTCCTGGCCGTGGAGCGCCTTATGATTTACTGTTGCCTGTCATGTTCCGCAAGACTTCTGCTGATAATTTGGCACAGGGCATCGTGAATACATACGGTAATTATTATAATGGAGGATATTATACGGGCGGTGTAGTGTTATCAGCTCTCAAGACCGATGAGCTTGATGGATTTGTGGATGTGATGGCGGTGATGTTCGACAAGTACAGCTTCCTGGATTCTGCGAATACTAAGTATGCAGACTGCCAGAACTATTACGACTATGCTTGGAATCAGTTAGTAGCAGTGGCTTTCATTGCTCCAGATGCTTACGACATCAAGGGCATTATGCAGCGATGTGTCACAGACCCATCAGATTATGCGAAGTGGGAGGCTGCGTTCAACAAACTGGTGCCATATAACAATCTCGGACAACAATGGTATACTGCATACGTACACGCGTATGTTCCTGTCGATGCTGAACAGTGTGGTGGAGTGAGTATGTTTATCCCGCTCGATAAGTACAAGAACGATTACTATTTCGATTTCTATAAAGAAACTCAATGGGGTAAGCTCTACGATATCAAGTAGCACTCGCAAATCCTTTATATATAAAATAAGGTGTGGTCGATGTCCCGTCCGTTTACCATTAGGCATAAAAAAAGGAAGCTCGTGTGAGCTTCCTTTTTTCTTTATCTTCTATTTCAGCTATCAATTAGAAGTTGAAGTAGATACCGAAGTTGATAGTAGTAGCATCAACATTGAAACCGAACTTGTCATAAGTGTCCTTAACGGTCTCATAACCGAGGTTACCGAATGTTGAAACGAGGCTGATGTCGTCAGAAAGAGCTACCTTAACACCTGGGCGAACGCCTACAGAGAATGAAGTAGTTGCATCAACACCTTTTGGCTTGTAGCTACCGAAACCTACATAACCATCTACGAAGAACTTAGCAATACCTGCTTCAGCAAAAGTGTAACGAGCGTATGGCTCAATTTCGAAAGTAGTAACGTTAGCATCCTTAATACCGTTGCGGTTGTTAACCAAACCGAAACGTAAAGCAGCAGCTACATCCCACTTTTCGTTGAGGGAATAACCAACTTCAGGAGCGATATTAAGAGTCATCTGTGACTCAGGAGCGCCCTTGTAGTCTGTTACGTCAAAACCAACTGCACCACCTGCCCAAATCTGAGCGTTTGCAGAAATTGCACATACAGCTACGATAGCTGAAAGAATAATTTTCTTCATAATTCTTACTTTTAATTAAATAAATGTTTACGCGTGTGTGCGACTAGCGCACAACTTCACTTTACATTGTTTTAATTTGGCCTACTCTTTTTAAGGTTTTCGGCTTGTCCTTGTTATTAACTCGCTGCAAAGGTAAGGTGTTTATTTGAATTGACCAAATATTTTTGTATTTTTTTTACCATTTTACACATAAAAATGATAATTATGCAATGTTTTTGCGTTTTTTTTATACAAATTGTATGTCATGTTTCGAAAGCTTAAAAATTGTGTGCGTACACAAAAAAATAGATGCAAACCTCTTGCAAATTGTAAATATACAGAATTAATAATCTGCCGATTTGGATATATTTAAACGGTTTAATTCTGCTAACGGGCTATAATTATTCAGTACACATCATACTAATCGCATGTTAGATACTTAATTATTCCGAATATCATAGCTAATTAATGGAAAAAATGTTAATCTCTATGCTTTCGTATTGTTGATTTGATATTTATTCGTAACTTTGCGGTCTAAAGATATATTCATGCATATGAAGAAAGAAGAGATAAAGCAGGAGATACGCCGGATGTGCCGCGAGAAGAATGCGGTGATTTTGGCGCACTACTACACAGAGGGTGAGGTGCAGGACATCGCGGATTTCGTGGGTGACTCGCTGGCACTTGCGCAGTCGGCTGCCAAGACAGAGGCAGACATGATTGTGATGTGTGGTGTGCACTTCATGGGCGAGACTTGCAAGATTCTGTGCCCGGACAAGAAGGTCATCATCCCCGATATGAACGCTGGTTGTTCGTTGGCAGATAGCTGCAAAGCAGAAGACCTGAAGGCTTACATCGACGAACATCCAGGCTACAAGGTGGTGAGCTATGTCAACACAACGGCGGCAGTGAAGGCGCTGAGTGATGTGGTGGTGACGAGTTCGAATGCCCGTAAGGTGGTAGACAGCTACCCAAAGAATGCGAAGCTGATATTCGGCCCTGACAAGAATCTTGGGGCGTACATCAATAGCATTACAGGTCGCAACATGCTGCTGTGGAACGGCGGCTGTCATGTGCACGGACGCTTCTCGTTGGAGGCGATTCTTCAGCTGAAGAAGGAGCATCCTGAGGCAAAGGTGCTGGTTCATCCTGAGTGCCCTGCGGCTATCCAAGCTGTCGCTGATGAGATTGGTTCGACGGCAGGATTGTTGAACTTTGCCATCAAGGATGAGGCGCAGGAGTTTATCGTAGCTACTGAGAGTGGCATCCTGCACAAGATGCAGCAAACGTGCCCAGATAAGCAGTTCTATCCTGCTCCGCCAGAAGTGACGGAAGGGGTAGGGTGCAGCTGTAATGAGTGTAGCTACATGCGTCTGAACACCTTGGAGAAACTCTATAAGGCGTTGAAGGATGAGAAGCCGGAAATACAGGTGGATGCCGAGTTGGCTGCGAAGGCGGTATTACCCATCAACAAGATGTTGGAACTGTCGAAATAGTTACCCATGAAGTCTGTTGCTGCATTAGTGTCAGGAGGTGTTGACTCGGCTGTCAGCGTTTATATGCTGAAGGAGCAGGGATACGACCCACATTTGTTCTACATCAAGATCGGCCCTGATCGCGATACGGAATGGAACTGCACGTCGGAGGAAGATGTGGAGATCTGTCGCTGGTTGGCCAAGCGCTTTGGATGCGAGTTCGACATCATCGACTTACACAAGCAGTACTGGGAACAGGTGGTGGGTTACACGATGGAGAAAGCGCGTGTGGGACTTACGCCTAATCCTGACGTGATGTGCAACAAACTCATCAAGTTCGGCTGTTTCGAGCAGGAGGCAGGAAAGGACTTCGATTTCACGGCGACAGGTCATTATGCCCAAACCGCTGTGGTCGATGGAAAAACGTGGTTGGCTACAAGTCCTGATCCAGTGAAGGACCAAACCGATTTCCTTTGCCAGATAGATTCGCTCCAAGTGTCGAAACTGATGTTCCCCATCGGACACATGTGGAAGCACGAGGTGCGGGCCATTGCAGAGCGGGAGCAGTTACTTAATGCTCAGCGAAAGGACAGCCAAGGCATTTGTTTTCTTGGTGATATCGACTTCCGCGACTACATCAAGGCCCATCTGGGAGAGAATCCTGGCGATGTGCGCGAGCTGGAGACTGGGCATAAGATAGGCGAGCATCGAGGTTTGTGGTTCTACACAATCGGGCAGCGAAAGGGATTGGGATTTGGTGGCGGACCTTGGTTCGTTGTCAAGAAAAACGTAAAACGTAACATTCTCTTTGTCTCGCACGGTTATGATCCGGAGAAAGTGTACAAGGACCACATCCGCATGGATGACTTTCATTTCATTACGGAGAATCCGTGGGAGGGAACCCTTGCTACAGATGTTCCCATCACGTTCAAGATACGACATACACCCGAATATCTCAAGGGAACCATCCGTCAGGAAGACGACGGTTCGTGGTTCATTCAGGCAGATGAGAAAATACACGGTGTTGCACCGGGGCAGTTCTGTGTGGTGTACGACAAGGATCATCATCTGTGCTACGGAAGTGGAGAGATAGGATGATGGTAGCCCCTCTCCCCATCCCTCTCCCGAGGGCGAGGGTGACTGATGATAAATTAAAAAAAGAAAAAATTATACCCTTCAATAATATAAAATTCAGGATTTCTCTCCCCCTCGGGGGAGATGTCTGAAGGACAGAGAGGGGCTGATTATGGCTGTAATCGACATACACGATGCTGTGGCTCGCAACCCGATTTACAGGATGGCTGAGCCTGTGAACTTCCAACTTTTGGCGGGAGAACAACTGGCTATTGTAGGCGACAATGGGGCAGGGAAGAGTATGTTGGTTGACATCATCACAGGTGCTCATCCTATTTTGAATGACGGACGTGGCAGCTATATCCATTATGATTTCTCACCTCGCGAGTCATCATTGGCGTACGAGAACATCAAGTACATCACTTTTCAAGATGCTTACGACGGAACAGAAGGTTACTATTATTACCAAATCAGATATAACCACACAGAGTTTGACGACAGTCAGCAACTGTTTCTCCTTTCAAGTGGAGAGTTGCGCAAGTATCAGTTGAAGAAAGCTTTGGAGAGCAATCCACGTGTACTCATTCTCGACAATCCATTCATCGGATTGGATGTTGACGCACGTCGTTATTTGGCTGAAACGCTGAAAGAACTGACGAGCACGACAGATTTGCAACTCATCATCGTCCTCTCGAAAACTGACGATATGCCTGATGTCGTGACCCACGTGGTAGAAGTGAAAGACCGCCGAGTGGGACCAAAGCTCTCGAAAGAAGCATGGACACATCCGTCCGTCCCCCCAGTGGTTTTGAAAGAAGACAAGATACAATCCATCCTCAATCTGCCTTACGAAGACGAAGCAACAGCCAGTATCGAGCCAGGTACGCAGCAGGTTGTGGATTTCCGCAAAGTGACCATTCAGTATGGGGAGCGTGTCATCCTCGATGCCCTCGACTGGACCATGATGAATGGTGAACGCTGGGCACTTACAGGTCCGAATGGTTCGGGCAAGAGCACGTTGCTCAGCCTTGTCTGTGCAGATAATCCACAAGCCTACGCCAACGATATCGTCCTCTTTGGTCGTCAACGAGGAACAGGCGAATCTATATGGGACATCAAACATCACATCGGCTATGTGTCGCCCGAGATGCACCGTGCTTTTCTTCGCGACTATCCAGCCATCGATGTGGTGGCAAGCGGATTACATGATGCGGTAGGATTGTACAAACGTCCTCGTCCCGAGCAAACAGGCATCTGCGAGTTCTGGATGGACATCTTCGGTGTGGGCCAATATCGCGATGTGTCGATGCTGAAACTCTCAAGTGGCGAACAGCGTCTGGTGCTTTTGGCACGTGCTTTCGTGAAAGATCCCTCGCTGCTCATTCTCGACGAACCCCTACATGGGCTCGACTTAATGAACCGCCGATTGGTGAAGGATGTCATCGAAACATTCTGTCAACGTCGCAACAAGACTCTTGTGATGGTAACACATTATCAAGAGGAATTTCCCAAATGCATACAACAAACTAAAAAACTCATAAAGACCCTATGAAAAGAATAGCATTATCTATTTCAACCATGCTGCTGACAATAGCAGCTTTTGCACAGAATCAGTTATTGCCCAACTTGGTATATAGCCAAGAACCGGCTGTAGTAAAGGGACAAATCATCGGCATCCCGGCATCAATGGAGTCGATCAACATCGTGATGACGCCTTCGTGGACATCCGATGAGATAGGCCAGACAGTTGCTCTTGATTCCAATGGTAAATTCGAGACGAAGTTCGACGCTTGTGTCACTTCGATGGCGATGATTCGTCTTGGCGACCGTAACGTCAAACGTTTCTATATCACCCCAGGACAAGAGGTGAAAGTGACTGTTGATATGTCGAATAATAACGTGACATGTGAAGGTCCTTTGGCTGCATTGAACAACTCGATGGCTAACTATTACGATGAGTTCCGCGAGCAGAACCTTAATGCCGAAATCAACGGGCAGGGTATCTCGAAGCTGCGTGGATTCACGGTAGCTCAATATCGCGACAAACTGATGGAACTATATAATAAAGGTGTGAAGAAACTCAACGACGACGACCGCCTTTCTCCTGAGTTCCGTGAGTACATGATGCCTCACTATCAGTTCCTCACCATCGCTCTCCTGACTGGCTACGAGCGTTTGCTGAAGTATGCTAACGGTGGTCAGGGTGAGTATAAGAAGACGGCCGATTACTACGATCCTGTGAAGGGTTGGAACTTCACCAACCAAAATGGCTTCTTGTATCAAAGTGGTGGTTCGGTAGAGGGAACATCGGGTCAGGTCGGTCGTGAGACAGGTGCGATGCTTACCTATCCAGCTTCTGCCCGTCAGGTCATTGCTGCAAGGAAATACATGACTGGGCTTGAAACACTCAAGCCTCTCTCTGACGACCAGCTGCGTGGCATTAAGGCACAGTGTCCTGCTTTCGAGAAGATGCTCCTCGCTCAGAACGAGGCTACCAAGGCGCGTATTGCCGAGAACGAGAAGAACAACCTGTTCAACATCAAGTCCATACCAGAGTCGTTAACTGGTGAAGATGTCTTCAAGGCTATTGTGAAGGATTACAAGGGCAAGAAGGTGCTCGTCGATTTCTGGGCAACATGGTGCGGTCCTTGTCGTCAGGCCATGCAGACTATCTTGCCTGTCAAGGAGGAACTCTGGGGTAAGGTTGCGTTCGTATATGTGACGGGCGAGACAAGTCCTAAGGCTTTGTGGAACAAGATGGCTCCCGACATTCATGGTGACCACTATTACGTGACTGCAGCGCAATGGGAAACATTGTTGAAGCAGTTTGGCGTACAGGGCATCCCTGCCTATGTAGTTGTCGGTGCTGATAATGAAGTGGTGACAAAGCATATCGGCTATCCAGGTAATGAAGTGATATTAAACGAACTGAAATAACAGCCCCTCTCCCCATCCCTCCCCATGAGTGGGAGGGTGACTGACGGGGTACAGAATTAGATTATTATGATGAGAAAAGTCCTATTTATTCTGGCATTACTTGCAGGAGTAACTGCCAGTGCAAAAGGTAGGTTGGAGCATTTGCCCGAAATAAAGTATAGTTCCGCTCCTGCACGCATCAAAGGCGTTATCAAGGACTACACGACGAAGCACAAGGAGGTTATGTTGTGTACCTATGTGGCTTTCGGTTCCAACGAAAGTACTACAGCCAATTCCGTGATTTCCACGATGTTTCCCAGTGAGCCGTCCGACGGGACTTTCGAGATTGAGATACCGATAAAATATACCGACCGTGTGTCGATGAAGTTCCGCGACAACACCTATATCATCCTGCTCGAACCAGGCCAGGAAGTGGAGATGAAAATCGAGATGAAACTCCTCGAAAACCCCAACCCAAAGAAGCCTGCAGTGGTCTTCAGTGGGTACCTCGCTGACTTTAATAATGACCTCTATCAATACGGCGCAGAGTATGAGAGCATCAAGATTCTTGAACCCATACAAACCCGAGAAGGTCTGGACAAACTGCGTGGGCTTTCGGTATCTGAATACCGCGACTTTGTACTCCGACTTTATGAGGATTCCAAGAAGAAACTCATGGCCGACAAGCGTCTGTGTGGCGCCTTCAAGGAGTATGTCGATGCTACCTATCAGTACCAGACCATCATTAAGACTTTGCTCTATAACACCACGCTCAACGTGGCCAATGAGACCGAGATAACCTACGAACGTCCTGCCGATTATTATGACTATTTGCAGACCATGCAGCCGTTTGAGAACGTAGCGTTCTTCTATACCCAGAGCACGCTTGCAGCTATGCAGACATCCAATCTCGTGAAGAACTTTTCCAGTCAGACAGATTTGCGCTATCATCCTTCCACACGTCAGTTGCAGGCGGCTAACAAGTATCTGCAATCTATCGCTGAGTTCAACGAGTTGTCTGCCGACGATATTGCTGTAGTCCGTCAGGATTGTCCGGGTTTGAGCGAAGCCATTCTCCAGCAGAACGACCTGTTGCTTCAGCGTATCGAGGAAGTCAAGAAGAGTACGGGATATAAGGTCGTAAACATTGATGAAGACCTCAAAGGAGCCGACATCTTCAAAGCCCTGATAGCACCCTATAAAGGCAAGCCGTTGCTCGTCGATTTCTGGGCAACATGGTGCGGTCCTTGTAAGGCTGCTATGCAGACCATCCTGCCCGTGAAGGAAGCCCTTGCCGGCAAAGTCAACTTCATCTACGTCACAGGTCCTTCCAGCCCTAAGAAGACGTGGGAAATGACCATTCCCGACATTCACGGCGACCACTACTATGTGACAGAATCACAGTATTCCGAACTTCTCAAGCAGTTCGAAAGCAATGGCATCCCCACCTACGTTATCGTTGATAGGGAGGGTAATGTGAAGAATAAGTATATCGGCTATCCAGGCAATGAAGTAATGGAGGAACAACTAAGATGAAAATACTGTATTTCCATGGTTTTGCATCGTCAGGTGCAACAGGCACAGCAGAGAGTCTGCGCCGCATGTTACCGGAAGTCGAGGTCATCTCACCCGATATTCCCGTTGACCCATCAGAGGCGTTACCCTATCTGAGAGCGTTGTGTGAGCAGGAGAAGCCCGACTTGATTATCGGCACATCCATGGGTGCCATGTATGCCCAGCAGATGTTCGGCTATAAGAAGATTTGTGTGAACCCCGCATTCAACATGTCCACCCTGTCGAAGGTGTTCCGCACAGGTGAGCATAAGTTCCTCAATGGCCGTAAGGACAGCCAGAAGACCTTCAAAATCACAAAGGAAATCATCCAGAAGCAGAACATGATGGAGCGACAGCAGTTCAAGGGCATCACCCCTTTCGACCGTGAGAATACCTATGGGCTGTTCGGCATCCACGACACGACAGTCAACTGCTACGACCTCTTTAAGAAGTATTATACGAAAGCACAGCGGTTCGATGGTGAGCACCATCTCAACGAGAAAGCCCTCCGTACAGCCGTCGTACCCCTCGCCAAAACGATACTTGGGTTAGAATAGACAAATACAGTCCCATTCATCCAATAGTAAATAGTCAATTGTCTAATAGTAAATAACTCAACTTTCGCAAGTTGAAGGAGTTAAAGAAGTTAGAGGAGTTAAAGAAGTTAGAGGAGTTAAAGAAGTTAACACTTCGGCAAGCTCAGGATGTACACATCAGCAGACTATCGTCTAGCGAAGA
Organism: Bacteroidaceae bacterium; assembly: GCA_017529865.1. GTDB lineage: Bacteria > Bacteroidota > Bacteroidia > Bacteroidales > Bacteroidaceae > Colivivens. Next base: position 50,805 of record JAFXNA010000045.1, on the reverse strand, counting down.
GCAAAGCTCAAGCGATAACTTCCAGCGTAGCGATAACTCCTGAGCGGTCACAGACCGCGATAACTTCTAGCGTAGCGATAACTTCTAAAGTTGAGCTTGCGAAACTTAAATAAATAAGTATATGATTATCATCGGAATCGCAGGTGGTACAGGTAGTGGGAAGACCACCGTTGTCAACAAAATCGTAGAGGCCCTGCCCGAAGGTTCGGTGGCCGTCATCCCGCAAGATTCGTACTATAACGACCAGAGCGACCTACCGCTCGAAGTCCGTAAACAGACTAACTTTGACCACCCGAATGCCTTCGATTGGCCGCTCTTCTCTCACCAGATAGAAGAGCTGAAAGCAGGGCGAGCCATCGAGCAACCTACCTATTCCTATATCACCTGCACCCGCCTCAGTGAGACCGTGCATGTCGAGCCAAAGGATGTCATCATTGTCGAAGGTATCATGAGCCTCTACGATAAGACTTTGCGCGACCAAATGGACCTCAAGATCTTCGTAGATGCCGGAGCAGACGAGCGCCTCCTCCGCGTCATTGTACGCGATATGGCCGAGCGAGGACATCCGCTCGAAATGCTCATCAGTAAGTACCGAAATGTACTTAAACCCATGCACGATGAGTTCATCGAACCCACCAAGCAATATGCCGACATTATCATCCCCAACAGCGGCAACAACGAGCAAGCCATCCAGATGCTCTCTAAGTTCATCCTCGGCCAGTTGAAGGAGCAGAAGAAGTTATAATACACCTAAATTAATATAATATAAACATTAGCTATGAATAGAGTATTAACAATCGTATTATCACTGATGAGCAGTGTCGCAATGTTGGCTCAAGGCGACTACACAGTGACAGGAAAAGACTATAACAACGCCAAGAAGGTATATATTAACGAGGTAGGTGAAAATGACCGTATCGACTCGGCTTTTGTGGTCAACGGTAGCTTTACTTTCAAAGGGCGCATAGCAAAACCTTTGTTTGCCGAGGTCCACACAGATAGTGGCGACTTCATGGGGCAGTTTATCCTCGAACCAGGCGATATTAAGCTGTTCGGCAACAACAATTTTTATGCTTCAGGTGCACCGATGAACGACTCACTGACAGCCCTTACCAGAGAAGTGGCTGTATTCGACAAACAATATGCCAATGGTGAAATCAGCGAAGAAGAGAAAGACAGGAAATATGCAGAAAAGGTGGTGCCTTTGGTAAAAAGACACCTTCAAGATGCTCTTGGTGCCCGAACTTTCTTCTTCTTCAACTATTATGTAGAGAAGTTCACGTTCAAGGACCTTTACGACCGAGGAAGCGACCAAATCAAGAAGATACCCGACCTGAAGCGCAAGCGCAACTACTATGAGTTGACCGCCAAGACTGAGGAAGGTATGATGTTCAAGGACTTCGAAGTACCCTACGAAGGTAAGATTCAACGCCTGTCGGATTATGTAGGTAAGGGCAAGTATGTTCTTGTCGACTTTTGGGCTTCGTGGTGTGGTCCCTGCAAGAAGGAAATCCCTAATATCATCGAGGTATGGAACCGCTACAAGGACCGTAACTTCGTGGCTATCGGTATCGCAACCAACGACAAGCCCGAAGACACCAAGGCATCCATCAAGCAGCTCAACATCCCTTATCCGCAGATTATGAATAATCAGGGAGAAGCCTCCGATGTCTATGGCATTACATCCATACCCCATATTATCCTCTTCGGTCCCGATGGTACCATCCTTCGCCGCTGGCTACGTGGTCCCGACATCATGAAGGCCGTTGAAGAATATTTGGGAACATAAATAAAAATAACTCTTGACTACAGTATTACAAAAAAGCAAGGTACTCGATTTTGTGTCGGGTACCTTGCTTTTATATATATAAGGAAAAAGGGACATCAATAATTGAATGTGCCGTACTCACTCTGGATGGTGAGACTGCGTGGACCTTCTTCGATGTGGCCCACAACTTGAGCATCAATATTGAATGAGCGTGAGATGTCAATGACCTGCTGTGCATCCTCGGGAGAAAGATATACTTCGAGGCGGTGTCCCATGTTGAATACTTTGTACATCTCTGCCCAGTCGGTCTGGCTTTCTTCGTGAATGATGCGGAAGAGTGGGGGAACAGGGAACATGTTGTCTTTGATGACACGGCAATTTTCTCCCACAAAATGCAGCACCTTTGTTTGTGCTCCTCCGGTGCAGTGTACCATTCCGTGAATCTTTGGACGCAGTTCGTCCAAGAGTTTCTTCACTACCGGTGCATAAGTTCTTGTTGGTGATAAGACAAGTTGCCCTGCATTGACAGGTGTTCCGTCAACTGCATCATTAAGTTTGTAATGACCGCTATAGACGAGGTCCTCTGGAACGGCTTTGTCGTAGCTTTCGGGATACTTTTCTGCAAGGTATTTGGCAAACACATCGTGACGTGCTGAGGTGAGTCCGTTACTGCCCATACCGCCGTTGTAGTGGTGTTCGTAGGTGGCCTGACCAGTGGAAGAAAGTCCTACAATGACATCTCCAGGACGGATGTTGGCGTTGTTGATGACATCTGCGCGACGCATGCGGCAGGTGACGGTGGAATCGACAATGATGGTGCGTACAAGGTCACCCACATCGGCAGTTTCGCCTCCTGTGCCGTAGATGCCGATTCCCATGTCGCGTAGTTCGGCCATGAGTTCATCTGTTCCATTGATGATGGCTGAGATGATTTCGCCAGGGATGAGCATCTTGTTGCGTCCGATGGTGCTTGAGACAAGGATATTATCCACTGCACCGACACAGAGCAGATCGTCGGTGTTCATGATGAGTGCATCTTGTGCGATGCCTTTCCATACGGAGAGGTCGCCTGTCTCTCGCCAATATATATAGGCAAGGCTAGACTTGGTGCCTGCCCCGTCGGCATGCATGATGTTACAGTACTCAGGGTCGCCACCGAGGATGTCGGGGATGATCTTACAGAATGCCTGGGGAAAGATACCCTTGTCGATGTTCTTGATGGCGTTGTGCACATCTTCTTTAGCGGCACTCACGCCGCGCATCATATAACGTTGATTATCCATAATCTATTTATAAAAAACAAAACATACTGCTGCGATGAGGCAGATGAATGCTGCGACATGGTTCCATTGGAGTTGCTGACCCTGAAAGCACATCATGGCAATGACGGTGAACACGCTGATGGAGATGACTTCCTGAATGACTTTGAGCTGCATGAGGTTGAAGGGGCCTCCTGCAATGTCGGACCCGATGGTGTTGGCAGGGATGAGGAAGCAGTATTCTATTCCTGCCACGAGCCACGACAGAAGAATCACTTTGGGCATTGACCATCCGTCAGATATGTGGCGCTGCTTGAGTAATAGGTTTCCATACCATGCAAAAGTCATGAATGTGTTTGAGCAAATCAACAGCAGTATTGTGTATAATCCTTTCATGTTTTACTATCATTCTCTTTTCAGCCTGCAAAGGTAGGAAAAATTTAAAAATTAAAGAATTTAAAAATTAAAAAATGACGAAAATGACAAAAAAAGTCAATAGGAAATTGTCAAATAGTAAATAATATGTATATTTGCAGCATGAAAATAAATAACGAATCATTATGTTATCAGTAGAAGAACTCAACGACCGATTGATTGACCTTGCATTTGCAGAAGATATCGGTGATGGCGACCATACCACGCTTTGCTGCATTCCTGCGGACGCAGTGAGCGAGTCGAAACTCCTCATCAAGGAGGAAGGTATCTTTGCCGGTGAGCAGATTGCCAAGCAGGTGTTCCACCGTTTCGACCCCACGATGGAGGTAGAAGTGTATATCCATGATGGTGCACACGTGAAGCCTGGTGATATTGTGATGAGTGTGAAAGGTCGGATTCAGAGTTTGTTGCAGACGGAGCGCTTGATGCTTAACATCTTGCAGCGGATGAGTGGCATCGCTACGATGACGAACAAGTATGTAAAGCGACTGGAGGGTACCAAGACCCGTATTCTCGACACTCGCAAGACCACTCCTGGTATGCGTATGCTGGAGAAAGAGGCTGTGAAGATAGGTGGGGGAGTGAACCATCGCATCGGATTGTTCGATATGATTCTGCTAAAGGATAACCACATTGACTTTGCTGGTGGTATAGAGAATGCCATCACGCGTTGTCACCAATACCTCAAGGAAAAAGGCAAGGACCTAAAGATAGAGATTGAGGTACGAGGATTCGATGAGTTGAACGAAGTACTGAGAGTGGGTGGGGTAGACCGTATCATGCTTGACAACTTCACTCCCGAGCAGACCCGTAAAGCAGTAGAACTGATTGGAGGGAAGTACGAGACGGAATCGTCGGGCGGTATTACTTATGATACCATTCGTGACTATGCAGAGTGTGGTGTGGACTTTATCAGCGTGGGTGCATTGACACATTCTGTTAAGGGACTCGACATGAGTTTCAAGGCAGTAGATTCAAGTAAATTGAAGATATAATTTATACCTAATTAATTTATTTATCCATTTTTAAAACCTAACAAATTATGAAAGTAATGAAATCATTATTGACAGTGCTCATCGCATTGTTCGCAGTGACAGCAAATGCACAGACTGCAAGTGAATTGGTAGCTAAGTACAAAGGTCAGGGCGTGAAGTCGGAAGACATGATGGCCGATGTGAAACGTATGGTTGATATGTTTGCCCAGATGCCAGCACAGGGTGGTGGCGGTGCTCCAGGTATGCCTGATATGGGTGAAATGGCAAAATCACTCAAGAGCATCAAAAGCTATACGGTGCTCACACCAAATGCCGACAAGGTAGCAGCTATCAAGGCCGATATCGAAGCAATGAAGGACTATAAGAGCCTCATCGAATTCGTACAGACCGATGGCGGTGGTGGTATGGGTGGCTTTGCAATGCCAGAACCAAAAGTAGGTGCTGACGGTGTTCGTCGTCTGCAACTCCCTAATATGTTCCAGCAGCAGGGTGGTTCGATGCAGGCATACGCTAAGGTAACTGATAATAAGTTCAATGAAGTAATCTTCTTCTCAACCGGTCAGCAGAATTCTCTGTCGTATGTTGAGGCTGCCGACCTGACAGTTGATAACCTCATGATGATTATGATGATTCCAATGATGCGCAACATGGGACAAGGTGGCGGATTCGGAGGAGGATTCTAATGCATTTTTTAATTAATTAATAATAATGAAAAGAAACATTCTTCTGACAGCATTGGCAATTGTTGGTATGCAGTTGCCAATGCTCCATTCTGTAGCTTGTACAAACCTTATCGTTGGTAAGAAGGCATCAACGGATGGAAGTGTGATCGTAAGCTACAATGCCGACTCCTACGGCATGTACGGTAATATGTACCGTCATGTAGGAGGTACTCATCAGGCAGGTGAGATGCGTAAGATTTATGAGTGGGATACCAACAAGTATCTGGGTGAGATTCCGCAAGCAGCCCGTACTTACAATGTAGTGGGACAGATGAACGAAAACCAAGTAAGCATCTGCGAAACCACGTTTGGCGGACGTGAAGAGGTGGTTGACCCAAAGGGCATCATCGACTACGGAAGCCTTATCTACATTGGATTGGAGCGTTCGCGCACAGCTCGGGAGGCCATCCAAGTGATGACAGATCTCGTGGCTAAGTATGGCTATTGCAGTGAGGGGGAGACCTTCACCATTGCCGACAAGAACGAGGTGTGGGTGATGGAGATGGTCGGTATGGGACCTGGCTCAAACAATGCAGCATGGGTAGCTGTACGTGTTCCTGACGACTGCATCTGTGCACATGCCAATCAGAGCCGCATCACTCGCTATTTCCAACTTTTCCCCAAGCAGGATGTCCTTTATAATAAGGATAATGTAAAGTTCGCAAGGGAGAAAGGTTACTTCACCGGTAAGGATGCAGACTTCAGTTTCCGTGATGCGTTTAATCCTCTCGACTTCAGCGGTATCCGATATTGCGATGCTCGTGCCTGGAGCTTCTTCAATCATCACGTCAGTGGAATGGATAAATATCTGCCTTACCTTAATGGTGAGGATATGAAGGGAGAGATGCCCCTCTATATGAAACCCGACCATTTGCTCTCTGTAGCCGATGTGAAGAATGGTATGCGTGACCACTATGAGGGTACTGCACTCGATATCACAAAGGACCTCGGAGCAGGTGCATATTCAATGCCTTACCGTCCAAGTCCGCTGAGTTTCAAGGTGGATGAGCAGGAGTATTTCAATGAGCGTCCGACCAGCACTCAGCAGACAGGTTTTACATTTGTGGGTCAGATGCGTAGTTGGCTGCCAGATGCTGTTGGAGGTATTGTGTGGTGGGGTAACGATGATGCCAATATGGTACCTTACACTCCTGTGTATTGTGGCGTGAACGAAATACCAGAATGCTATGTACGCATCGCAGGCGAACAGGACGAATTGGTGTTCTCGTGGAAGTCAGCGTTCTGGATGCAGAACACTGTGAGCAACATGGTTTACCCTTATTATAGCAAGATTTATCCCGACTTGCGTAAGGCAATCGATGAACTCGAGACAGCTTATGCGAAGGAAATAGCTGATATAGACAATGAGGGTAAGAAACTATGTGAGAGTCAGCCAAATGCTGTAGGCCGTTATTTGGCTAATTACAGCAATCGTGCAGCCAACCAAATGATGGAGCGTTGGGAATCGCTTTTCCGCTATCTTGTGGTGAAACACAATGATATGGTAGTGAAGCGTGAGAAGGACGGTCAGTTCGAACGTACCCCTGATGGTTATGCTGCTCCGACCGTGCGTCCTGGATATCCTACCGAATTTGGTAAGCGAATCGTGAAGGAGACAGGAAACCGGTATAAGATGAAATGAAATAGTTTCAGTAGATGAAAAGATTAGGAGTTTTCATAATGGTGGTATGGATTGCTTTGTCATCGATGGGGCAATCCATACCACATGAAGCGACAGAAGGACTGCCGCGTGGTTGTCGTCGTGACTTGATGTTGCAAAAACGTGGAGCGATGATGGCAAAGGCGCGTCGTGTTCCTGGGGCAACTCGCAACCTTGATGCTTTTAAGGGCAAACGTCATCAGTTGGTAGTGTTGGTTTCTTTTGCCGATTTGAAGTTTCTTGAGGCAGATCCTCTGCCTGTGTGGAACCGTATCTTCAACGAGGTTGGCTATCATGAAGACAGTTATGTAGGTTCGGTTCATGACTACTTCTACGATCAGAGTTATCAGCAGTTCGACCTTACATTCGACCTTCTGTATGTTGAGTTGTCAGAAAGCAGAGTGAAGTATCGCAGTACCGAGCAAGACGATGAGAATTCCAAATATCTCATTAATGATATTGTTGATGTGCTCCTCACGTACGATATAGATTGGAGTCCTTATGATTGGAACGATGATGGTGAAATCGACCAGTTACTCGTTGTCTTTGCAGGAAAGGGAATGAATATTGATGGTGACAAAAATAGCATCTGGCCACATCAGTGGTGGCTCAGTGAACACAAAGGTTGTCAGCCTCGTTCCGTTAGTAGCGATGGTAAATCCTACCTCATCGATACCTACTGCGTTGTTATGGAAACAGCCAACAATTCGACCGTTATGACCGCATTTGGTACCCTTTGCCATGAATACAGTCATTGTTTTGGACTGCCTGATTTCTACAATAGTAATACTACCGTTGTCCGCGAATGGGATTTGATGGATTATGGTTGTTATAACGGAAAGAGTTTCTGTCCTTGCAACTATTCTGCTCACGAGCGTATGTTTATGGGATGGCTCACTCCTACCGAACTCTTGAGCAAAACCTCTGTCAACAATTTGTATCCACTTAGTCAGGCGGCAGAAGCCTATCTCGTTCGCAATGATGGATGGGAAGATGAATACTATGTGCTTGAAAACCGCCAGCAAGAAGGGTGGGATGCTTATTTGCCAGGTAGCGGACTGATTATTTTCCATGTTGACTATGATGAGTACGTCTGGTTGGTTGGTGTTCCCAATGGCGATACGAAGCAACCACACTACCGTATTATTCCTGCCAATAATAAGACATCGACCTATTACGTGAAGTCGTGGGGCTACCCTTACATAGATGGCGATAATATCAACAATGCGCTTACCAATCATACGCTTCCTGTGGCCAAAACCAACAACAAGAATGTAGATGGCTCCTATTTCATGTCCAAACCGATCACCAACATCTCTGTCACCAATGGACTTGCCAGTTTCGATTTCCTTGCAGATGAAACAGGTATCGAAGAGGTGGGATGGAAGAAGGATGATGATGGAAATGTATACAACCTGCAAGGTCAACGTCTTTCAGAGCCTGCAAAAGGTATCAATATCGTCGGAGGACAGAAAGTTTGGCTGCGATAAGGAATTTGTATTTTATAATACAATTGATCTTAAATCTATGTCTCAAAATAGCGATTAAGTGAGCGCTTTTTTTTGCTAAAACGCATTATTTTTTAATGTTCGGCATAAAAAACAAGTTTTTTTGCGCTCTCTTAACCGTAATATTCATAATAATTTGATAACTTTGCACTCGAATTATGATTATTAGGACGATACGTAAACTATGAATAAGGAAAAAGAAAAGAAGCAGAGTGTTGCGAAAGGTGTAGCACTGATATGGATTTGTGTCTTTGTGGTGTTGATTAGTTGTGTGGGATTAGTCTATTCTATTTCGCAAGGTTGGTTGGGCGAAATTCCTGAGATTGAGGAGTTGCAGAACCCTATCAACAAGTATGCCTCGCGTGTGTATTCTGACGACGGTGTGCTGATTGGCACATGGAGTTATGCGAGTCAGAACCGTGTGATGGTACCTTATGACTCAATTCCACAGAATCTTGTGAACGCACTGGTGGCTACTGAGGACGAACGATTCTTCGAACATTCGGGTATTGACTTCAAGGCGTTGGGACGTGCCATTGTGAAGACACTGATTATGGGCGACCGATCGGCTGGTGGAGGTAGTACATTGACACAGCAGTTAGCAAAGCAGTTGTACACAGATGTGGCTCATGACCTGAAAGGACGTATCATGCAGAAGCCGATAGAATGGTATATCGCTGTAGAGCTGGAGAAGTACTACACAAAGGAAGAAATCATTGCGATGTATCTCAATCAGTTTGACTTCCTCTACAACGCAGTTGGTATTAAGAGTGCTGCTAACACATACTTCGGTAAGGCTCCTTTCGACCTTAATCTGAATGAATGTGCTGTGCTGGTGGGAATGTGTAAGAACCCATCATTATATAATCCTGTTCGTGATAATGCAGTGTGTATGGAGCGTCGTAATGTTGTGTTGCAGCAGATGTTGAAAGCGGGATATATCACACAACAACAGTTTAATGAAACATCAAAGATGCCGATTGATGTGTCTTTGTTCAAGATTGCAAATCATAACGAAGGCATTGCCCCTTATTTGCGAGAATATCTTCGTCAGATTATGATGGCCAAGAAGCCAAACCGTGATGATTATGCCTCATGGCAATATCAGTTCTACTATGATGATTCATTGGCATGGGAAACTGACCCCTTGTTCGGATGGTGTAATAAGAACAAGAAGAAGAACGGTGACAACTATAATATCTATACCGATGGATTGAAAGTTTATACTACGCTTGATACACGTATGCAGAAATATGCTGAAGAGGCTGTGCGTGAACATGTGGCAAAGTACTTGCAGCCAGCGTTCGACAATCTGAAGAATCGTTATTCTACTTTCCCATATATCGGTGTGGATAAAGCCAGGGTAGAGCGAATCATTAATCGTGCCATGAAGCAGTCGGAACGCTATCGCGTTTTGAAAGAGGCAGGCTATTCAGAACAGGAGATTCAAACAGCGTTCAATACGAAAGTAACGATGACACTGCTGAAATACGAGAAAGACGGAACCTGTTCAGAATATGAGACAGAGATGACACCTCGTGACTCAATCCTTTATTACAAAAAGTTCTTGCGTGGTGCCATGATGGCGATGGATCCTTTGACAGGATATGTTCGGGCATACGTTCCCGGACTTGACTTCAAACATTTCCAATATGACAATGTGATGGGATATCATGGAGGTCGTCGTCAGGTGGGTTCAACCATCAAGCCTTATCTCTATAGTTTGGCCATGATGAACGGTTGGACACCGTGTGATGAAATTAATACTGCGCAAGTAAATATAGGTGGTTGGGCTCCAAAAGGAGGTGTAGGTGGTTATCGTTCACTTGCCGCTGCACTTGCCGCATCAAGCAACCAGGCGAGTGTACGTCTGATAGATATGTTGCGTCCCGAGAACTTCATCAATTTGTTACGTCAGTTTGGTATTCGTACGGTGAATATAGAGCCGAACCTGACGCTGTGTCTTGGCACTTGCGACATCAGTATAGGTGAGATGGTCAGTGGTTATACCGCTTTTGCTAACCAAGGTCTACGTACGGCTCCACTTTGTGTTACGCGAATCGAGGATGCTGATGGCAATGTTGTAGCCACATTTATGCCTCGCACAAACGAAGTACTCTCACCTGAAGCCGCTTATCAGATGGTAACAATGCTTCGTGGTGTTATCAATAGTGGTACAGGTCGTTCCCTGCGTTCTTCTATTCGTGCTGATATGGGAGGTAAGACCGGTACAACCAACTCACAAGCTGATGGTTGGTTTATGGGCTTCACACCGCGTCTTGTAGTTGGTGCATGGGTAGGTGGCGACGATCGCGACATCCACTTCGATTCTATGAGTTATGGTCAAGGTGCACGTGCTGCTTTGCCTATCTACCATAAATTTATGGATAAGGTGTACAGAGATGGTCGATTTGGCATTGACCAAGACCAGACATTTGTACAGCCAGAGGACTTTGACCCTTGTTACGATGCACTTGATGAACTCCGTAGTCTGGAGTATGGTGGACAGGGTGTAGTAGACGAAAACGAGAACCAGATAGACGAGGCATTCCAATGAAATACGTAGGAATCATACCGGCACGTTATGCGTCCACCCGTTTTCCTGCCAAACCGCTGGCGATGTTGGGTGGAAAACGAGTGATTGAACGTGTGTACAATCAGGTGCTTGACCAACTTGACGACGTGTATGTAGCCACCGACGATGAGCGTATAGAACAGGCCGTGAAGGCGTTCGGAGGCAAGGTGGTGATGACTAGTACAGAATGTCGCAGCGGTACCGATCGTTGTTGGGAAGCTGCAAGTCAGATGCAACTGACGGCTAACGATGTGGTGGTGAACATTCAGGGAGATGAACCCTTCATCCAACCTCAGCAGATAGCTGCCATCAAAGCGTGCTTTGATGATGCATCGGTAGGGATTGCCACACTTGTAAAACCCTTCACACCAACTGACGGTTTTACAATGTTAGAGAATGTCAACTCACCAAAGGTGGTGGTTAACTGCCGAATGGAAGCGTTGTATTTCTCACGTTCCATCATCCCGTTTACGCGTGGAAAAGAAAAAAAAGATTGGTTAGCAGGTCATACCTATTACAAGCATATCGGTATCTATGCCTATCGCACGAAGGTGCTAAGTGAGATTACCCAACTACCTCAATCGTCTCTCGAACTGACAGAATCGTTAGAGCAGTTGCGTTGGTTGGAGAATGGATATAAAATTAAGGTAGGAGTGTCCGACATCGAGACGATAGGAATCGATACGCCTGAAGATTTAGAAAGAGCAGAACAATTCCTAAAGAATATAGAAAAAAAAGGATAGCTATGAAGAAATTATTTTATGCGATGATATTGTGTCTGGGTTTGACAGGCTTTGTGGCTTGTTCTGTAGACACGGATAGTGAAGCGAGTGTCACGCTTCAGTATGTGGGAAACTGTGACAGTGTGGTATTTGTACACGCTCAAGACAGTGTGTTCGAGAAATATATCCGTAATACGATTGCTTCAAAGGCCATTCCATTGGTTGGTAATAACTCTATGTTTACAGAGAGTTTCACCACTCAGGACGAATATATGCAAAATGCAATCTTCAACTGTAATCAGAAGGCTCTGAAGACATATGAAACGATGGTGAACAATGTGTCTTCCAAGGTGTTGCTTTCGACCATGAAAGAACAGAACGACACGATTGACTTCTCATCATTAGGCTATTATACCATTTATTACAGCTTGTATAGTTTTATTGACATGCAGGATGTGAAAGTTGGTACGACCCACAAGGATTATTAAACACTCACCAACCATGAAACACAACCTCTTTATATTGTTGCTCTTGTTGAGTCATTCTGTGATGGCTCAACCGCGCTATGACCTGAAAAGAATGCAACGCGAGCATTTGGGAAGAGGGGTGGTGGTCTGTCGTACTGCTGAAGGCGACAGCGTGAGCATCAGTTGGCGCTATCTGGAGGAAGATGATGTGTCGACCGGTTTCAATATCTATCGTGATGGGAAGCGAGTGAACAAGACGCCTATCACAACGACTACCTATATGAAGCTGCCTTATGAAGGAGGGGCTACCTATGAAGTGAGGACGGTTGATAAAGGTAAGGAATCCCATCGGAAAGACGGACGGTTTGTCTTGCGTGACGATGCTCCAAAGGGCTATTTGAGTATTCCTATGGAGATACCCGAAGGGGGAACAACCCCCGATGGACGACGATATGGCTATAGCGCGAATGATGCATCGGTAGGTGATGTGGATGGTGACGGTGAATACGAAATCATCTTGAAGTGGGACCCCTCTAATTCTCATGATAATGCGCATGATGGATATACGGGCAATGTGTTGTTCGACTGCTATCGGCTCGATGGTACCCGTTTGTGGCGTATCGATTTAGGTCGGAATATTCGTGCCGGAGCACATTACACTCAGTTTATGGTCTACGACCTCGATGGTGATGGAAAGTCCGAGGTTGTGATGAAAACCAGCGATGGAACCATCGACGGAAAAGGTAAAGTGATAGGTAATGCCGAAGCTGATTATCGCACCCACACGGGTCGGCTTGGTCGCATCCTTTCAGGCAACGAATATCTCACCGTGTTCAGTGGACAGACAGGCGAGAACCTTTGTACGGTCGATTATGTACCTGGTTTGCAGACTAGCAATTGGGGTGATGATTATGGCAACCGCAGTGAGCGTTATCTGGCTTGTGTGGCCTATCTCGATGGCCGTCATCCCAGTGTGGTGATGTGTCGAGGCTATTATGAGCGTACTACTTTAACTGCATGGGATTGGGATGGCAAACAACTTACCCAACGATGGGCGTTCGATAGTCAGAATCCCAGTATGCGAGGGTGGGGCGGACAAGGCAATCACAACTTGCGTGTTGCAGATGTGGATGCTGACGGTAAAGATGAAATCGTCTATGGTGCGATGTGCGTCGATGATGACGGAAAGGGTCTGTGGAACACCCATATGGGACATGGCGATGCGATGCATCTGATGGGTTTCTTCCCTGATTCCGATTTGTTACAAGTGTGGGATGTGCATGAGAATCGTCGTGACGGGTCTACATTGGTTCAGGCAGCAACAGGAGAAGTCGTTTTCCAAATCCGTTCGAATGCTGATGTGGGACGCGGAATGGCTGCTGATATCGACCCCACGAACTACGGAGTTGAGATGTGGTCATCCGCCTCAGGAGGTATCCTGAACGTGAAAGGTGAAGTCATTGCTCCTGCTTTCGTGTCCACGAATTTTGCAGTATGGTGGACTGGCGACTTGAATCGTGAACTGCTCGATGGAGCACGCATTTCAAAGTATAATCCAGCCACACAACGTGCAGATGTCATCCTCGATATGTCGCGCGAGTGTGTCTTCAATAATGGCACGAAGAGTAATCCATGTCTGGAGGTCGACCTTCTGGGCGATTGGCGTGAAGAAGTCATTGTCAGGACTCGACGAAGCGATGAATTGCGCATCTATATCACAGACTGTACGACCCCTTATCGGTTCTATACACTGATGCAGGACATCCCTTACCGCCTCAGTGTCGTCACCCAGAACGTCGCCTATAATCAACCTTCCGAGTTGGGATGCTATTTCGGGTCGGACTTGAAGAAAGGAAAACTATTTAGAGGAGGAAAAATATGAATACAGAAGCAATAGAGCAATTTTTAGATAAGAAAGTGTTTGGAATCACGTTGCTCGATCCCATCATGTTTTGCCTGAAGGCGCTTGTCATCTTTCTGCTGGTACAGGTGGCTGTTTGGGTAATTCGCTTTCTGTTGAATCCAGAGCGAGCCAAACGTAAGAGTCGAAAGTTAGATGAAACCAGCATGGTGTTTTTCCGCAAGTTGCTGGTTACGGTGGTGTATATATTGGGTATCGCATGTGTGCTCTATTTGATACCACCTTTGCGTACATTTGCTACTTCCATCCTTGCTAGTGCAGGTATCATGGCAATGGCGATTGGTCTGGCATCTCAGGAAGCCCTCTCGAATTTCGTTAGTGGTATCTTCATCATTCTTGCCAAACCTTTCCGCATCGGTGATATGGTATCGCTCGATAGTGGTCAGACAGGTAAGGTGACAGAGATTGCCATTCGTCATACCATCATCACGACGGCAGAAAACCGTCAGGTCATCGTGCCTAACTCCAAAATCAATTCGGCCATCATTACCAACTCCACCATCAAAGACACTCGCACCTGTGTGTTTGTTGAGGTAGGTGTGGCCTATTCTGAGAATCTCGACCATTGTATTGCAGAGATGCGTAAGGTGATAGAACTTGATGCTCGTGTGCTCGATAAGCGAACTGATAAGGAGAAAGCCGATGGGGTTGAGAAGGTCATCATCCGTGTGTTGGAATTGGGTGAGTATTCCGTCACACTTCGTGCATACGTTTGGGCTACTAATCCGGCCGATGCTTTTGTGTTGAAATGCGATTTGCTGAAAGCTGTGAAAGACCACTTCGATGAGGTGGGTATCGAGATTCCGTATCCGTATATGAATGTCGTGAAGAAGAGTTGAGCGTTATGAATTATCAATCAATCTTCGATAAGTACTATCCTGAGGATAACGAGCAGCGTCACATCCTGCTGACTCATAGTCGTTTGGTGACCGATAAGGCACTTGCGATGGCTCGTCAGCACCCCGAGATGATGCTCGATATGCCTTTCATCGAGGAAGCTGCGATGTTGCACGATATCGGTATCCGTGAGTGCGATGCTCCAAGCATTTATTGTTTTGGCACCAAACCCTACCTCTGTCATGGTATCATCGGAGCAGAGATACTACGTGCTGAAGGCTATCCACTTCATGCGTTGGTATGCGAGCGCCACACAGGAACGGGTCTGACGCTCGACTACATCCTTGCGAACCGTCTGCCCCTTCCTCACCACGATTTAGTGCCCGTCACCCTCGAAGAGCAACTGATCTGTTTTGCCGACAAGTTCTTCTCGAAGACTCGTCCCGATCAGGAGAAATCCGTCGATGCTGCATTGAAGAGTGTTGCAAAATTTGGTGACGAATGTGCAGAAAAATTCCTTCGTTGGTGTCATTTGTTCCTTTAACACACTACTTTTTCCCCACTTTAAGATTATTTATGACAGAACGAAACAAGAGTTTCGTTATTTTGTCGTACCTTTGCATTTTGAATGTAGGCCGACAACGATTTGAATAGAAAAATCTACATATTGCTGCTCTTTCTTTGCGTGATGATTTCCATGGCGCAAGGCTTTGGTGATGTTCGTGGCGTGATTGTTAACGACTCCATCATCACCCCCTCCGATTCCTTGCCTCCATTGACCATCGATACCGCAGCTGTTCATCAACTCGATTCGGCTACACAAGCCCAGCTCCAGCAACTCGATTCCATTAAAAGTCGGTTCGACGAAGAACACGGTATCGAGTCCGAAGGGAACCCTCGTGCCATTCAGTGGAACGATTCTGTTGCTGCAGCCGAAGATTCCATCCGTCGCATGAGGAAACCCGATGTGCTCGATGCCCCTGTGTCTTACGAGGCGTCCGACTCCGTTGTGTTCTTCATGAAGACCAAGGATGCCTACCTCTATGGCGAGAGCGATGTGAAGTACCAGAACATGAACCTCAAGGCTGAACGCATCATGATGAATATGGACAGCTCCATCGTGCATGCCACCTATGTGCTCGACACCTTGGGTGTATCACAAGGCAAGGAGCCTACCATGAAAGGAAAGCCTGTCTTCAAGCAGGGCAATGACGAGTATGTGTCCGAGAAGATGGACTATAACTTCAAGACCCGCAAGGGGTTCATCACCAATGTAACGACTGAGCAGGAGGAAGGCTTCATCCGCAGTGATGAATCGAAGAAAGGTGATGGCGACGAGGTCTATCTGCGCCATGGTACGTATACCACTTGCGACGAAGAGCATCCCCACTTCTACATCCGCATGTCGCGAGCCAAGGTACACACAGGCAAGAGCGTGTTCTCTGGTCCCGCTTGGTTGGTCGTTGAGGATGTGCCTCTTCCTATCATTGTACCTTTTGCGTTCTTCCCTCTCACCACGAAGTATTCGTCAGGTTTCATCATGCCGAGCTATGGTGATGAGTCCTCACGAGGTTTCTATCTGCGCGATGGAGGTTATTATTTCGCTATCAACGACCATATAGATGCCAAGCTCACAGGCGAAATTTTTACCAAGGGTTCTTGGTCGGTAGCCCTTCAGACCACCTATCGCACCCGCTACAAGTACTCTGGTAACTTCTATTTCAACTATCAGGTCACCAAAGACGGTGAGAAGAATATGCCCGACTACAATGTGGTGAAGAACTTCAAACTCCAATGGTCACACCGTCAGGACAGCAAGGCCAGCCCCAACAGTTCGTTCTCGGCCAGCGTCAACTTCGCTACTCAGAGCTATGAGCGCAACAACCTTTCCAGTCTCTACAATCCGACATCTTATTCACAGAGCACACGTACTTCGAGCGTCAGCTATTCACGTACGTTCGACAAGATAGGACTTACCCTCTCGTCCAGTTTCAACATCGCACAGAATATGCGCGACTCCACCATCTCGCTCACACTCCCCAACCTCAGTCTCTCCCTGAGCCGCTTCTATCCCTTTAAGCGCAAACTGCAGGCAGGTAAAGAGCGGTGGTACGAGAAAATCGCCATGTCCTACACCGGAACCTTCTCAAACAGTATCTCCACCAAGGAAGATAAGCTGTTCCACTCCAACCTCATCAAGGATTGGCGCAACGGTATGCGTCACACCATCCCTGTATCCGCCTCGTTCAACATCCTGGGCTACATCAATGTCACCCCGTCGTTCAACTACACCGAACGCTGGTACACCAACCGCATCGAGCAGAGTTGGAATCCCGTTCAACAAGTCGTTGAGCGCGATACCATTTGGGGCTTCAACCGCGTGTACAACTACAACCTCAGTCTTTCGTTCAACACCAAGATCTACGGTATGTACACCCCCAATGAAAAGATATGGGGTAAGAAAATCCATAAAATACGACACGTGTTCACTCCGACCGTCAGCTTCAGCTATGCGCCCGACTTCGGAGCCAGCCACTACGGATTCTGGAAGAGCTACACCAAGACCGACCTCGACGGCAATGTTACCGTGGTCGACTACTCTCCGTATTCTAACTCGCTCTATGGTACCGTGTCGCGAGGAAAGACAGGATCCATCACCTTCGATATGTCCAACAACATCGAGATGAAATACTATGATTCGCGCGACTCACTCAAGAAGATGCCTATCATCGACGAACTCGGTGCCAGCCTGTCCTATAATCTTGCCGCCAAGACCCAACCGTGGAGCAACCTCTCCACCCGTCTGCGACTCAAGTTCGGTAAGACCACGTTCAACATGAATGCCGTGTTCCAGACCTATGCCTACGAGTTCGACAGCCGAGGCAATGTAATAGTCGGCAACCGCACAGAGTGGTCCTACGGCCGCTTCGGTCGCTTCCAGGGCATGAGTAAGAACCTCTCCTATTCATTCAACAATCAGTCATGGCAAAAAATCAAGAAGTTCTTCAACAAACTACTCGGAAAGGGTGGGGGAGATGATGAAGAAAACGGAAACGATAACAATAACGAAAACGATGACGACGACGAAAACGAAAACAAAAAGCCCACCAAAGGGAAGGATGACCTGGATGAAGACGGCTACATGAAGTTCAAGATACCTTGGTCGTTCAGCATCTCATACGGTATCACGATGGCCGAAGACCGTTCTGCCAAGATCAATGTGAAGTCCATGCGCTACCCGTATAAGTTTACCCAGAACCTCAACTTCTCGGGAACCATCAAACTCTCCGATGCATGGAACGCCAGCTTCTCATCAGGCTACGACTTCACCAGCCATGCCATTTCGATGACCACCGCCAACATCTCGCGCGACATGCACTGCTTCAACATCAGTGCCGGTTTCGTCTTCGGTCCCTTCACCTCCTACCACATCACCCTCCGTGCCAATGCCAGCACCCTGACCGATGCCCTCAAGTACGACAAGAAGAGCAGCTACAATAGTTCCATCCGTTGGTATTAATCACTGCCTCATCCCCTTTTTGACAGATGGCCCGCCAACAAGTTGAGTAAGAAAAAAAGAATATACATCATAACAAGACAACGATCTAAATTAAAAAACAAAATGAAAAAGTATTTGATTGGAGCCCTCGTGCTCATCGCAGTAATAGTAATGGTTAAGACGGTTCCCGACAAGAAGGTCCACAAGAAAGTCATGATGGAGGCCGTAAAAGAGTATGTAGATGAAGAAGCCGCAAATCTTGGACTCGGTGATGATGTGCTGTCAAATCTCGGCAAGGGCATTGTCAACAAAACCGTTGAAGTAGCGCTGAACTCAAAGCTCGAGGTAGATAACTATCTTCTTTTCAATATGACTCACGTGGAACTCGATGGTGAAAACAAGATATTGTCGCTGGGCATACTGGGTCATGTGTTTACCTTCGACAAGGAGATGTTACGCGATGCGCTCGAAACCTCTGCGAAAGAAAAGCAGGAGATGAAAGACGAGCGCAAGGCAGCCAAGGAAGCAGAAAAAGAGGCAAAGAATCTGGAGCAACAACTGAAAAAAGAACAGAAGCGTCGTGAAAAGGAAGCTCGCAAGGAGCAGAAGCGTCGCGAGAAAGAAGCTCGTAGAGAGCAAAAACGCCTCGAAAAAGAAGCCAAGAAAAAGCGATAGGTCCTTTTTCCCCTTGTATTCTACGCTCAATCGTTCCGCATTTAGACTTTAGTTTCTAGTTTCATTTTAGTTGACGTTCACGTTGACGTTATCGTTAGACGCTGACGCTACGTGTTTAACGAGCCTTTTTAGGGTGCTATTTTTTTGAATCGATTCAACTCATCAATTGAATCGATTCGATCGATTAAATGAATCGATTCAAATTTTTTACCCCCTAAATCAGCGAAGTACATAAACTGTAAACCGTAAACGAGTTATCGTTCACGTTGACATTATCGTTAAACAAGCTGTCAACTTTAAACCCAATATACTGACTTTCAACTATAAACTATCAACTATAAACTTTAAAATCCACACTTTTTTCACTTTTTCTTTGGTAGACAGTTCAGAATCATGTAACTTCAATGGTGAGGCAGTCGTAGTCAATGCTAATAATCAAACACGTAGAGAAATAGAAGCCATAATAAACGAATTAAAGCCGTAGATCCCACCCGACCCACGGCTTTTTTAATTCGATGGTTGCGGAGCTTGATGTAATCGCGCCTATATGCAACTCTCATCTGGGTGCAAATTTATATCTTTTTTCTATATCCACCAAATATTTTCCCATATTTTTTCTTTTTCTTCTCAAAAGAGTGATTCTTTTATACTTTTTTCACTTTTAATTTGGTTGTTTCAGAGAAAGTGGCTATCTTTGTAACTGCTAACTCACGCCGAGCCGACTTCCTCGGAATGTTGGAGCGGCTACAGGGAGGGAGCACTACATATTGTGAAGTGTTTGCTAACGCTTTGGCTTTGTCCTTTTGAACGTAGGAAACTCAAACTTGGAATACAAAGACATGGCAGAGGTAGATACTACGGGTAGGTATAGATATGCTCTCCCGGCGGTGTGCCGACGGCTAACCATGCCGTCTATGCACACCTTTTGGGAGCAGAATATATACCAACGGCGTGGGTGTCAAAGTCTGTTTGTTTTGTTTCAAAGGTTTCCTACGACCTAAAAGGAGAGCGAGCAGAGGTGAGATGCCCCGCTTTCTTTATGTAGTTAACGAAACAATAAACAAGTCCGATATTTGGGCATATGACGGACGCATATTGACAAATTCAGATGAAACATCTGATAATTATCGGAGCAAGAGGAGCTGGAAGGGAAACGTTCCTAACTGCTACAAAATCCTTTGGTTATGGTCATGAATTTGATATAAAAGGATTTCTTGACGGAAAGACAGATGCACTTGATGGACTTCCTGGCTATCCACCCATACTTTCTTCTGTAGAGAGTTACCAAGTAGAAGAAGATGATGTATTCGTTTGTGCGCTTGGTGATCCCAAATGGCGTAAGCATTATGCTGATATTATTCTAAACAAAAGTGGTAAATTCATTACGTTAATAGATAAAACTGCAAGAATAGGCAGAAACGCAAAAATTGGTAATGGATGTATTATTCGTGATTATGCAATGATTTCATGTGATGTAAATATTGGCGACTATACTTATATCCAACCTTTCGCAGTTATTGGTCATGATTCGGTTGTTGGCAATTACTGTCATTTGAATACCTATGCCTTTATGGGAGGATATAGTAGTATGGGAGATATGGCGATAATTCATACTAGAGGTACGCTGATACCTCATAAGAAAATGGGAATGGGAGCTATAATTGGTGCAGGCTCAGTAGCAATGACAAATGTTAAATGCGAAACAACTGTTGTTGGTATTCCTGCAAAACGAATAAAAGGTTAAATCTAACATAAAAGAGGAAAAAATGGAAATGAATGTTTTTATCAACAAGATTGTTGAACAGTTGGAAATCGAGAATGCAGATTCTCTGAATAGTGATACTATTTTCCGTGAACTGGAAGGATGGAGTTCACTATCTGTGATGGAACTTATTGCTCTTTACGATGATGAGTTTGATAAACAGATTGGTGATACTGAAATTTCAAAGTGTAAGACAATTGGCGACCTTTACAACTTAGCAACCGAATAAAGACGTATGGCAATGCTACAGTACGATGGTGTGGGTATAACGGCAATGGCTGCCGCAGTGCCTCACACCGTCATCAAGAACTATGAGTACACTGAATTCTTTCCTGCAGACCAGGTAAAGGAAGTGGTGGACAAAGTGGGTATTTACGAACGGCGTTTTGCCGATGCAGACACATGCTCGTCGGACTTGTGCTATGCCGCAGCAGAAAAGCTGTTGGCAGACAACAACATTGATAAGAGCGAGATAGATCTGGTAGTGTTTATCTCGCAGACACCAGACTATAGGATGCCTGCTACGTCGATATTGTTGCAGCATCGTCTCGGACTTCCCCAGTCGTGCGTTGCCTTCGACATCAATCTTGGCTGTGCTGCTTTCTGCTATGGGCTATCTGTGGTTTATGGAATGATGCAGAGTAGAAACATTCGTAAGGCATTGTTGCTTGACGGAGAGACTCGTTCAAAAGTATATTCGCCAAAAGACCGTCGAAGCGCATTCATCTTTGGCGATGCTGGTGTAGCAGCCCTTATAGAACGCGATGAAAAGTTTGGACGCAGCTGGTTCTCTCTGAACTGCGACGGTTCTCGTGGCGACTTTATCATGATTAAAGGTGGCGGCTATCGCTATCCCAGTAGTAAAGAAACGCTGATAGAGAAAGTCGTTGATGAATACGGAAATATTCGTAGTGACGAACAGGGCTACATGAGAGGTGGCGATGTGTTTAACTTCGTCATACGTGAGATTCCCCGTGACATCAAAAATACATTGGAGGTCGCAGGCAAGACAAAGGACGACTTCAACTACATTGTATTCCATCAGGCCAACAACTTCATCAACTCGTATATCGCGAAGAAAATGAAGCTCGACACAGAGAAGATTCCTTCCACGATAGCAAAGTATGGTAATACGTCATCTGTTTCCGTTCCACTTACTATCGTCAGCGAGTTGAAAGATAAGTTGCAGGGAGAAAAGACTTTGCTGATGAGTGCTTTTGGCGTTGGAATGTCGTGGGCTACGGGCATTGTTCCATTTGTGGACTGTAAGATTAGTGAAATAGTAGAAGTATGAGTTTCAATCCGTTTTCACTTGAAGGAAAGACCATCGTAGTGACTGGCGCTTCATCAGGCATAGGCCAGCAGTGTGTCATTGATTGTAGTAAGATGGGCGCAAAGGTCGTGTTGATTGGCCGAAATGAACAACGGCTTTCAGAAACGCTATCCTCATTGGAAGGCGAGGGACATTTATCTGTTACCTTCGATCTAACAAACTTCGATGATTTGAAGGGATGCGTCAAGAGCATTGTCGAGAAGGCAGGTCCGATAGACGGGCTTGTAAATTGCGCCGGAATATCTACCACGTTGCCATTGAAGTTGATGAATGCGGAAAAGATGGACGAGTTTTTTCATTCCAACGTTTTCTCATCCATTGAATTGACACGACACTTCTGTCAGATGGGGAAAGTAAACAAAAGCGGAGCAAGTATTGTGTTTCTTTCATCTATTATGGCATTGGCAGGTGAAAACGGGAAATCACTCTACTCTATGACAAAAGGAGCGCTTCTTTCTGCAGTTCGCTCTCTTGCCTGTGAATTTGCTCGTCGAAATATTCGTTTTAATGCAGTTTCTCCAGGTGCAATCCTCACTCCAATCAATCAGGATTTGCCCCACATGAAGAATCCAGAAGCTCGTGCCGCTTTGGAGTCGAAGCATCTACTTGGTCTTGGTAAAACGACAGACATTTCAAATGCCTGTATCTATCTGCTTAGTGATGCCTCGCGTTGGGTGACTGGGCAGAATCTTGTTGTAGATGGAGGATATACAGCGAGGTAATGATATTTGGGGGATGACAACATGCTTAATCATCCCAATTAATCTGGTTGACAAAACATTTACTATATTCCAAGGGTTTCTTATTATCCGCTCGCTCATTTATCAGCTCTGTAGCCGTAGAGATAAGTACAAGGCTGTAGTATCCTACGACGCAAAAGATGGTTAGGATTTTCTTTTGATCTCACACCTAGCAAAAGAATAGATTTGACATAAGTGCCACGAAGACAAAGATGGAAGAAGGTGAGGACGGAGACACGGTCTTGTCCTTCGACAATCTCTCTCGAATGGCTCGAGAACCAGAACTGGAACAACGAACTTACAGAGAAGATGTATGCCAGAAGTAAGGAAAACCTGTCTTTTCACATCAGAAAATGCAGATTTTGCATCGTTTTTCGAAAAAAGTTGTGAAAAAACTATTGGGTATCGAAAATAATACCTATCTTTGCGGTGATAAATAATGAAATAAGGAATAATATGCCTGAAGTATTTAGATTTTATGGTTTCTCGTTCTTTTTCTACAGCAGGGAACACGATCCTCTTCATGTACATGTGGAGGGGAATGGAGGTATGGCTAAGTTTGAATGGAATGGGACAGAGTTTACCTTGGTTGAGAAAGAAGGAATCAAGGCAAATGACTACAAGAAAATCAAGGGAGTTATTGACGAGAATGCCGATATTATCATAAAACGTTGGAACGAACATTTTAATAAATAAGGAGGACAGAACAATGAAAATTGTAGATATTTGGTTTGATGCCGATTATATTTATGGTAAAGATGAGCAAGGACGTCAGTATAAGCAGTCTTTGCTTTGGTATCCCAACTTAAAGGGTGCTACTGCTGCAGAACGTGCCGAGTATGCATTTGGAATGGGTGGTATCCATTGGCGTAATCTTGACGAGGATATAAGCTTTGAGAGTTTTGAGTATGATGATACAGAACCAAGTGCCATGCAGCGTTTTTTCTTGACTCACAAAGAAATCAATGTTGCCGAATTTGCTCGTTCTCTTGGCATCAATCCTTCCTTGCTGCGAAACTATATCAATGGCTTCAAAAAGCCTTCCAAAGAGCGTGAGGAGGAAATTATTGCTCATATTCATAAGTTAGGAAAAGAAATGATGGCTGCATAGACACATACTAACATGTGAATGTCTATTTTCAACGCGCTACGCTAACTGATTACAATTTCTGCGCTTGGTATGTTCTGCCGTTGTATTCAAGGAGTACAATGGCTGGATTGCTTGGTTGTGGAGTGATAAATTGACTCTATTCATACTGTTTCTTCGGAGATGCCATACTCTAGCCTGCTTTTAGGCTGCTTTGTGCCATACTCATTATGCTTTATAGCGGAGGGGGATATAGTTTCAGTTTTTCGCGCATCATAATTGATGCACTGCAAAGGTAGGCAAAAGATTTGAATCTGCATACGAAAAGAAGAAATATTTTGTATGCATTTTAGCGGAGTTTAGAGTGTCGGTTTTTGCATTTTAGCGGAGTTTGGTGGCTTAATAATTGCATTTTAGCGGAGTTCTGAAATATATTTTGTATATTTGCCAGCGAAAACGATAAAGTTATGATAGACGAGAAGATAATATTGCAGGTACTGGCTGAGCAACAGGAGGAAGTAAAGGGCTGCAAGCCGCAAAAGTGGGTGGCACGTAAAGAAGAGTCACTCTTCGAGTTTGACACGACAATGGCCCAAGTAGTGATAGGTGTGCGACGAAGCGGAAAATCCACACTATGCCACAAAGTGCTGTTGGAGCGAGGTGTCAGATATGGTTATGTGAACTTTGACGATGATCGTCTGGCTGATATGAAAACAGAGGATCTGAATATGGTGCTTTCTTGTGTCTATCAACTCTATGGTACAGACGTCCCTTATTTGGTGCTTGATGAGATTCAGAACGTTGATGGGTGGTACCTGTTTGTAAACCGCCTGCTACGCACCGATCTGCATATATTTGTAACGGGTAGTAATGCCAAACTGCTTAGTGGCGAATTGGCTACGCATCTAACTGGATGTTACAACGAGATTCTTCTTTACCCCTTCTCGTTCTCAGAGTATTGTAACTATCATCAAGTTGATACTCAAAGCATTACTACTAAAGCAGAAGCCGACCGCAAACGGGCTTTTATGGATTATATACACGACGGAGGTTTTCCTGAGATGCAAGGACTTCGCAATAAACGGGCTTATGTTCAGAGCTTGATAGAAGCCATTCTGCTAAAGGATATTCAGAAACGTTTCAGAATTCGTGACGTAGATGCTTTGCGTAAACTGGCTCATCATCTTATCAATAATGCATGCCAAGAGGTGAATTATGAGGATTTGACCAAAGAATTGGGTATGAGCGACAAGACGGTTAAGAAATACATTGACTATCTCAGTCAGGCATTCCTGGTTCAGTTGCTCACACGTCATTCCTTCAAAAGCAAGGAGAGAATATGCAATCCTAAGGCATATATCGTAGATACGGGTATGCAGGGAAACAGAGATAATGTGCTGGCTCCCGAAAAACTGGGATGGCGATTGGAGAACGTAGTTTATATAGAATTACTGAGGCGTTGTGCATACGATTTTTACGACGTGTATTACTATAAGTCAGACCCCAGGGCAAAGGAGATTGACTTCGTGGTATGCGACAAGAATAGAGCAATGGAGTTGATACAGGTGCCCTATGAGATTGACAGCCAACGTGCTTACGATCGTGAGACATCATCGCTCGTAAAGGCATCAGGTGCTCTCTCGTGTGATAGTCTTACGCTTATAGCATTCTCGCAAACGCGCGATGTTGAGATCGACGGTAAAACAATACATATCATTTCTGCATTGGAATGGTTGCTAAAATAAAAGAATAACTGACCTATGGAACCTTCATTATCGACCGCCTGCTAATAACGGAAGCTTAATGGTAAAGGTTATTGGTTATTGGTTATAAGTTAATAGCCCCTCTCACATGCACTTTGTGCCTCCTTTGGGGAGATAAACCTAAAGACTCTTTGGGTCCTCCTTTGGAGAGATAAATCTCTCGTCGTCGCAAACCGAGCTTCTATTACGCTCGGTCGTCGCAAGCATCGCCCCATTCAGCGATGCCCCTCAAGGGGGAGAACTGGGAAGAGCAAGTCTTCAAATGAAAAAGGATGCGCACGGCATCCTTTTTTTATGCCCATTTGCAAATAATTATACATTATACATTATGAATTATGAAATTTTCGTACCTTTGCACCTCTAATTGCATTTGTATGAAACTCAAGGACTTGAAATATATGCTGATGCTGCCGGTGATGACGTTGCTGGTGGCTTGTGCGGGAAATACTGCTCCTGGCTCTTCACTGGGTGGGGAGTCGGACGACTTCGACGGTGGGTTGGTGATCAACGAACTGATGGCGAACAACCGGACGGGTCTGTGCGATGAGAGCGGTGTGCCTGCCGACTGGGTGGAGATTAAGAGTGGATGGAAGCCTACCCCTAACCCCTCCCTCAAGGGAAGGGAACAAATAGCTAACGGCTCACAGGGACAGGATTTGAAGGGTTTTGCGCTTGCTGTGGTGAAGAAGAAGGGGAAGGTGACGAATGTGCCGCTGGATGGAGTAGTGGTGAACGATGAGGGGTTTGCGGTGGTGTTCGTGAAGCTGCCGAAGGAGGGCAAGGTGCAACTGCTGGACAGGAACGGCGAGGTGATGTCGGAGGTGACATATCCGGCGCTCGAGTCTGGAGAGGCTTTCGCTCGCTGTGAGGACGGGTCGTACGAGCAGACACGCTGGCAGAGTCCGGGTTTTGAGAACAATGCTGAGGGCTACGAGGCGTTTTGCAGGCTGATGGACGATAGTCGAAACAGTCAGCTGCTCATCTGGGAGGTGTTCAGCCGTGCGGAGAAGCGGAAGGACTGCTGGGTGGAGCTGAAGAATGTGTCGAACGATACGGTTGACCTCGAGGGGTATGCCCTCGGTAAGGACCTGAAGAATAGTGTGGAGGTGAATGAGTTATTGAAAGCGTCGAAGCCGAAGAAGCCGAAGAAGGCATCGAAGGCTGACGAAGGGGTGGTGCTGATGCCTGGCAAGTCGTTGGTGGTGCCTTTCAAGATCAGCAGTTCGGAGACGGTGGTGCTGGCGAAGGACGGGAAGTTCGTGGATGGCGTGTGTGCCAAGCCAACTTACTTCGGGACTTCCGTGGGCCGTACCGTCGACGGGAAGGGCTTCTACTATTTTGCCTCGGCTACGAGGGGAGGGGAGAACACGGCCCATCCTTATCGGTTTATCGCGGAGAAGCCAGAGATAGAGCAGACCCCCTCTGTCTTACAGACATCTCCCCCTCTAAGGGGAGAAAGCCATTCGGTTAGTGTTTTCATCAGTCACTCCAGCCATAGGACGGTTCATTATACCCTTGACGGCTCAAGTCCGACGAGTGCATCGCCTGTATGGCAGGATTCGTTGATGATCAGCGAGAACACGACCATCCGTGCATACGCTGAGGGCGATTCGATGACGATGCGTAGCGATGTGGCGACTCGGACGTTCCTGATGAACGAACCGCACACGGTGCCTGTGGTGAACATCACCATCGACTCGGCTGATATGTATGACTACAACCGCGGCATCTATGCTGACGGCCCTGGCTACACGTCGCAATGGCCACACAAGGGTGCGAACTACTGGAAGTCGTGGACGAAACGGGCGCATGTGGAGTTTGAAGATATCAATACCGATTGCGGCTTTAAGATATTCGGTGGCTATTCGCGCTACGAGGCCAAGAAGTCGTTCACCGTGAAGTTCATGAACAGCTATGGGGCTTCCAAGTTCGAGTACGACTACTTCGGTACGGGCGAGCCTGTAGAACTGAACGACATGGTGTTACGCTCGGGTTCGCAGGACTGGAACCGCTGTATGGTTCGCGACGAATTCTTCACCAGCCTCATGGCTCCTCATTGCCCAACGCTTCTCGTCCAAGCCTACCGACCTGTGGCGCTTTACATCAACGGCGGCTACTTCGGCCTGTATTACATCCGCGAGAAAATAGACCATCATTTCGTGGCTCGCAAGCTCGGCACATCGGAGGATTCGGTGACCATTATCGCATCGAGCCAGTATCTGGAGGCGGGCACGAAGGCGGAATACAACAGCCTGATGAACTACATCCGCAGCCACAACATGGCCGACCAGGAAGCGTACGAATATGTGCGTGACCGCGTGGATGTGCAAGGACTGATTGACTTCAAACTCGGCGAGATTTATTCGGGCAATACCGATGTGGGTAATGTGCGCCAGGTGCGCTCATCTGATTCGAATTGCGACGGCAAGTGGTATTTCGTGTTCTACGACATCGATGCCTCGTGGGTGGGCTACAAGCCGACTGCCTCGTACTACCTGCGATGTGGTAGCGATGCGCAGCAGGGTGGGCTGCACAACCGCATGATTGCCAGCCTGTTAGTGAATAAGGAGTTCCGCCAGCTGTTCATGGAACGCCTCTCGTACCACATGCACAAGACGTTCTCGACCAAGAATGCTACGGAGGTGTTCGACGCGCTGGTCAACACCATCCGACCCGAAATGGAGCGCAACTGCGAGCGATGGCCACAGCTGAGCTACAAGCAATGGGAGAAAAACATAGCGGATTTCCGTGCACGATTTGCCGACAAGCACAAGGTGATGCTCAACGACTTGCGCCAGTTGCTTTCGATTACGCCCGAAGAGGAACAGAAATACTTTAGTGATTTGGGGTTCTGATAGCTTAGTAGCTTAGTAGCTTAATAGGTTAATAGCTTAATTGTAATGGTTATTGGTTATAGGTTATAGGTTATTGAAATTTTTTGGTTATTGGTCTTTATAGTCCAGCATTTTTTCTCTGAGGAAGTTCAGTTCCTTGATGGTCATGCCACTATCCAACCAATAATTATAGAAACACTGGGCCAGGTCATCCTTCGGCCCTTGTTTTTTGATGAAGGGCAGCACCTTGCGGAACCCTACGTGACCGCGTGGACGCTTATGCCCCTTGAAGCACGACAGTTCGTAGTCGCGGCAGAGGTCGACCTCGCTCACACCCAGCACGCCCTCGATGAGGAAACTGAGTGTTCCGCAACGGTCACAGCCTACACCACAATGCCAATCGACCACCTTACCTTCGCGCAGACGGTTGATAATCCATCGCAACGAACGGACATAGACCTTGCGCTGCGATTCCAGTCCGTAGCTGTCGACAGCGATGCGGATGAACGGGAACTTTTCGCGCAACTGCGACTTGCTCAAGTGAGGTTCGTTCTTAAACAATCCACGCAAATCCAACTCTGCACCCAGATGCCAGTTGTCGATAAAGTCGTGATTGCTGGCAGGCGACACCTCATCGAGATGTCCGCTACGATACATGATGCCGTACTTGATGGGCACACCGAACTGAGTGGGCCAACCACCGATGTCGCGCACATTGCTGGCACCTTCGATGCGCATCATGCGTACCTGTCCTACGGTGCGGAACACACCCGAGGTCACTAACGACGAAGTGCCGTCGAGATGGCGCTCCTCTGCCTTGTAGTAGTATGTGAGGTTGGGTAGGAAGTTGTAGAGGGTGTATGATGTCGCTGATGGGTCGGGGAAATAAGTGAGCGAATCGGTGAAATCCAGATTGTTGCTGAGCGTGATGCGGATTTCGGTGATATGTTCGACATTAGCGATGCGCTGCCAGGTTATCGTCTTGCCCTGCGGCCAGTCGAGATGAGGGCCGTAGACATCGGAATCGGCATACTGGGTAATGACAGAGACATCGCAGTCGTCATTATAGAAATAAGTGCTGTCGGCCATGTAGGCCTGCAAAGCAGGATGCTCTATATTGACAACTTCAATGCTGGTCTGCGCCCATAGCGGACACGAAACCAGCATGATGAGTGAGAGGATGAATTGCTTCAAATACTTAATCTTCAATTATCAGATTTTGCAATTGTCTTATGCGGCACTGAACTGATCCTTGCCGACTCCGCACAATGGGCAAACCCAATCATCCGGGAGGTCTTCCCATGCTGTACCTGGTTGTACTCCGTTTTCAGGATCTCCTGCTGCTGGGTCGTATTCGTACCCACAGACGTCACATACGTATTTTTCCATGTGGTTTAGTTGTTTGATTGTTTAAAAGGATTATAGATGCCGTCCATTGGATTCGAGGTCGAAGTCGACCATCGAACTGAGTGAACGGTTTTGTTCGATTCCTTCGATAGCCTTTGCGAAGAGCTTGGCGCACGAGAGCTGTTTCACCTTCTTGCAGTTGCCGTTGTAGGGGATAGAGTCGGTGAAGACAATCTCCTCGAGGGCAGAATTGGTGACGCGATCGGATGCCGGACCGCTCATGATGCAGTGGCTGGCTACGGCGCGAACGGAAAGTGCTCCGGCGCGTTTCATCTCGTCGGCTGCCATCGTGATGGTACCTGCCGTATCGACCATATCGTCGATGAGTATGACATTCTTACCCGCTACGTCACCGATAATCTGGATAGAGTCAACGATATTGGCCTTCTTGCGAACTTTGTTGCAGAGCACGAGTGGCACTCCGAGTTTGTCGGAGAACTTAGCAGCACGTTTCGAAGCACCCACATCTGGGGCTGCGATGATGAGGTTGTCGAGTCGCTGACGGCGGATATATGGAAGAAGGATGAGGGATGCATAGAGGTGGTCGACCGGTACGTTGAAGAATCCCTGAATCTGGTCGGCATGGAGGTCCATGACGATGAGGCGGTCGATACCCACACATGAGAGCATGTCGGCTACCACTTTGGCACCTATTGGTACACGTGGCTTGTCCTTACGGTCTTGACGTGCCCATCCGAAGTAGGGAGTCATGGCGATGATTTGACGTGCTGATGCGCGCTTGGCAGCATCGATCATAAGTAGTAGCTCCATGAGGTTGTCGGTGTTGGGGAATGTGGACTGTACGAGGAACACGTCTTTGCCTCGTACCGACTCTTCGAACGATACGACGAACTCTCCGTCGGAGAAGTTGGTGCGTACCAGATTTCCTAAGGTGCAACCCAATTGTTGACAAATCTGTTCGCCGAGATATTTGGAGTTGGTGCCGGCGAATACTTTGTAGTCTTTGTTATCTTCCATTGTAAGATGAGAATATATATTCTATTCTATTTTGAGTGCAAATCAATTCCGAATGCCCAAATCCATACGGATGTAGCTTTGTGAATGCAAAGGTACACTTTTTTTTTGTATTAATCAGTAGCTTTTCGAAAAATCTTGAATAAATCTATCAAATCTTTGAAATTATTCGACTCATGGGAGTCAAATCGTTCCCAAAGTATGTCTTCGAGTACGATTCCGCCAAACCCGCAGTCGCGTGCAAACTGGATGCCGTCGATGGTGGTAATGCCGCGCATGAAGATGCGATGATTAATCTTGCGCTCGTGAGCAGCTTGTTCGATATCCGAGAGGGTGGCATCGAGTACGATGTGGTCGTAGCGGTCGATGTCGTGGCTCAAGTCGTCAATGGTGCATGTACGTGAAATATAGCCTCGGTAGCCATGTGGTTCAACAGGATTGCACTGAGTGAGGTGAATGCCCTTCAGCCCGTATTCGCCCTGCAGGTAGAAGTGATCGCTGGTGATGATGCGCGAATACCACTTGTGGGGCATGAGGGTGAGCAGCCGTTCGCAGAAGATGGGTTCGGAATCCGGCTTGCTAAGGTGCAGGATGTCCAGCCCTTCCTCAAACAGGGCTTGCAGGATGGCATTTTCTTCTACGAAGAATTGGGGCGATGTGGCTACTGCAATCTTCATTACTGGGTGTTGATAGTGTCGAGCGTGTATTGGCTACTTCCGTCGAAGCAATGGGTACAGATCTGGCATTTCGGCAGTCCGATGCTGTCGACGAGTGTCTCGAGTTTGCTGAACTGAAGCGATGAGAGGTTGAATCGTTTGCGTATCTCCTCGACCATACGCTTGTATTCAGGCGAATCGGTCTTGACATACTTGTCGATATTGGTGTTCTCCGCTCCTTCGAAGTCTTTGATGACACGGCGTGTAATCAGCTCCATATCGCCCTGTGAGCGTGAGAAGTTGATGAACGGGCATCCGAAGATGAGGGGAGGACAGGAAATTCGCATGTGCACCTCTTTTGCACCGCATTCGTAAAGTGCCTTGGTATTGTCACGCAACTGTGTGCCTCGCACGATAGAATCGTCGCAGAACAGCATACGCTGGTCTTTCAGCATCTGGCGGTTGGCGATGAGTTTCATCTTAGCGACAAGGTTACGTCGTTCCTGATTGCTTGGAGTGAATGAGCGTGGCCATGTAGGTGTGTATTTAGAAATGGCACGACGGTAGGGAATGCCGTGTCCGGCAGCATAGCCAATAGCCATACCTGTTCCTGAATCGGGAATACCACAGGAGCAGTCAACAGGTGTGGGGTCGGTCTCGCCCATCGTTCTACCGCAGCGGTAGCGTACGTCTTCCACGTTGATACCTTCGTAGGACGAGGTGGGGAATCCGTAGTACACCCATAGGAAGGAGCATATCTGCATGCCCTTATTGGGTTTGCGGAGTTGCTCGATATAGTTGGCTTGCATGCGAATGATTTCGCCTGGTCCGAGATAGCGTTCGACTTCGTAGCCGAGATTAGGGAAGGATGTCGATTCGCTGGAAACGGCGTAAGCATCTTCTTTGCGGCCTACGACGATAGGGGTGCGTCCCCATGAGTCACGAGCAGCGATGATGCCGTCTTCGGTAAGCAGCAGCAACGAGCACGAACCTTTGACCTCGCGGAACACGTTTTCGATACCTTCGACAAACGTCTTTCCTTTAATAATAAGGAGTCCGATGAGTTCGGTCTGGTTGATTTTGCCCGAGCTGAACTCGGAGAGGTGCATGTTCTCGCTCAGTAGCTTTTCGGCCAGTTCTTCCTTGTTGTTGACTTTCGCCACGGTGACGATAGCAAACCGTCCGAGGTGGCTGTTCATCAAGAGTGGTTGTGCGTCTGTGTCGCTGATGATACCGATACCAGCATTGCCTTTGAACTTGTCAAGACTGTCCTCGAATGCGGAACGGAAGTACGTACACTCGAGATTGTGGATAGAACGGTTGAACCCTGTCTCTTTGCTGTAGGTCGACATACCGCCTCTCATGGTTCCGAGGTGAGAGTTGTAGTCTGTCCCGTAGAACAAATCGTTGACACATTCTTTGGTTGATACCGTTCCGAAAAATCCTCCCATAAAATAGTTGGTTGTTTAAGTGAATTGAATAATGTATGATTAATCGGTCAGCACCTTGAACTTGATGTGCTCCTCGTCGAGATAGGCGTTGATGGTGTTGCCGGGTTGCAAATCCGATTCAACGATCATTTCCGAGATTCCATCTTCAAGATGTTGCTGAATGGCCCGACGGAGCGGGCGTGCACCGAATTGTTTGTCGTATCCTTTTTCTGCGATGAACTTCTTCGCTGAGGCTTCGATGGTGAGTCGGTAGCCGAGTGTCTCGATGCGACGGAACACACTCTCGAGTTCGATGTCGATGATGCGTGTAATGGCTTCAAGGTCGAGCTGGTCGAAGGTGATGATTTCGTCGATACGGTTGAGGAACTCGGGCGAGAACTGCTTGTTGAGTGCCTTCTGAATGACGCTACGGCTCACTTGCTTGTCGTCCATACCTGCCATTGCAGAGAATCCTACGCCGCGTCCGAAGTCTTTCAGCTGACGTGTTCCTACGTTGGATGTCATGATGATGACGGTGTTGCGGAAATCGACCGTACGACCGCTAGAGTCGGTGAGGCGTCCGTCATCCATCACTTGCAGCAAGATGTTGAACACATCGGGATGTGCTTTCTCAATCTCGTCGAGCAACACGATAGAGTAGGGCTTGCGACGTACTTTCTCGGTCAGCATACCTCCCTCTTCATAGCCTACATAGCCTGGAGGCGCTCCTACAAGACGGCTGACGGTGAATTTCTCCATGTATTCAGACATGTCGATACGTACCAAGGCATCGCTTGAACCGAACATGTGTTCTGCGAGTTTCTTGGCCAGATAAGTCTTTCCCACACCTGTAGGACCGAGGAACATGAAGGTACCGATCGGACGGTTCGGGTCTTTCAGCCCGATGCGGCTACGCTGGATGGCGCTGACCAGTTTGTCAATAGCATCGTCTTGTGCAATGACTTTCGTCTTGAGTTCCTGACGCATACCTTTGAGGCGGATACCTTCGTCCTGTGCCATCTTTGATACAGGGATGCCTGTCATGATGGATACCGTTTCAGCCACTTTGTCGGCATCGACGGTTTCACGATTCTCAACCAAGGTGCTTTCCCATGCAGCCTTCATCTTGTTGAGTTGTTCACGCAGGGTCTTCTCCTTGTCGCGGAAGTCGGCAGCACGTTCGTAGTCCTGACCTTTCACAGCCTTCTCCTTGTCACGGACAGCTTCATCGATGAGCTGCTCCTGCTGCTCAATCTCCTTCGGTACATTGATGTTATTGATATGTACGCGCGAACCAGCCTCGTCGAGAGCATCGATGGCTTTGTCGGGGAAGAAGCGGTCGGTCACATAGCGTTCTGTCAGATTGACACATGCATCGAGGGCTTCCTCTGTATAAGTGACATTATGATGTGCTTCGTAGCGGTCCTTGATGTTGTGGAGAATGATTTTGGTTTCCTCCACCGTGGTAGGCTCTACGATGATTTTCTGGAATCGGCGTTCGAGTGCTCCGTCCTTCTCGATGCTCTTACGATACTCATCGAGGGTTGTTGCACCGATACATTGGAGTTCGCCTCTTGCCAATGCGGGCTTCATCATGTTGGCAGCATCCATCTGTCCAGCCTGATTGCCGGCACCTACGAGGTTGTGAATCTCATCGATGAAGATGATGATGTCGGGATTCTCTTTCAGTTCGTTGATGATGGCACGCATGCGCTCCTCGAACTGTCCGCGATATTTTGTTCCTGCTACGACGGTCGACATGTCGAGTGAGATGATACGCTTGTCGAACAGGATACGCGATACCTTCCGGTTGATGATACGGAGAGCCAGCCCTTCGACAATAGCACTCTTTCCCACTCCAGGTTCTCCGATGAGTACTGGATTATTTTTCTTCCGTCGTGAGAGAATCTGTGCGATACGTTCGATTTCTTTCTCACGTCCCACTACAGGGTCGAGTTTGCCTTCGAGGGCAGCACGGGTAATATCCACTCCAAATGAGTCGATAGCAGGTGTGTCGGATAGTTTCTGTTTGTTGTCAGTAGCTTTTGCGGTCGAGTTCGATTTACGGCTTGATGGCGGAGCGTCGTCTTCTTCCTCGTCGTCGAAGTCTATTTCTGCTTTGGGAGCAGTAGGCTTTGGCTGGAGTGTCGCAAGCACACTGTTATATGAGATGCCGTTCTTGTTGAGGAACTGCATGGCAGGAATCGATTTGTGTTTCATAAGTCCCAATAGCACATGTTCCGACTTGATGCTGTCGCTCTTCAGCAGTTTGGCTTCGAGCAGTCCAAGTCGCAGAATGTTCGATGTCTCTTCGCCCACCACGAGGTTATCAGCAGCTTCGTCAGACATCGCATATTGTTTGAGATTATCTTCGAGATTGTGTTTGTATTCTTGGACATTGAGCAACAACTCGTTCTGCAGAATGCGGAAGGCGTGGTTTTCACCATCACGAATAATGCCCAGCATGAGGTGTTCGGGTTCGATGCTCATGTTGTGCAGTCGCATCGCCTCTTCTCTGCTGTACGAAAGTATTTGCTTCAGTTTGTCCGAATAGGGTAGTGATAGTTTCATCTTAACAGTACATTATGATTGTTATATGTACGTCATCTGCAAATATCGTGCCAATTTATTTCAACCATTTGTTCAGGCGGTCCATGATGTCCGATTTGTCAGGCTCAGGCATGTTGGTGATGTCTGACCCATGATCTCCTCCTGGCTGTACATAGACACGCATGTTGGCTTTCTTGCGGCAGTCGAGCCATGTGCACACACCGCTTGCGCTCCAAGGGTCAGCCTCGCCGTAGATGAAGATCATCGTGGGGTCTTCCTTCTTGAGGAACTTCACCGTATGCTTGTAGAGCGTCGGGTCGAACTGATAGTGGCGCAGTTCGGGAGTGAGCATGATTTTGCGTAGATAGCCCTTCGTGTTCTTCACCTTCGTCCATTTCTTCAGTCCCTTGAGCGAGTAGCCATAGTAGCCCAGTTCGCGAACGGCCTGCACATCGAATGGCAGGTATTTGTTGGGGTAGGCAAAATAATCGGGGCTTGAGACGCGCATGAAGTGGTCGAACAGCGGTTCGTCCGGTCCTGTGAGCGATGGAATCTCGCTGGCTTTCGTGCCATACTGGAAATGTGCGAATGCATATTCCATAACGACATAGTCGTAGATTTCTTCGATGGGCAGATAGAACTGATAGTTGTGGCTTGTGCAATATGCCTTGAACAGCGGTATCATCGTGTCTCTACGCTTCAGCATCTCCTGTTGTGCCTTCAGTACGATAGCGCGGTCTTCAGCCGTTCCTGCCTTCTTGGCAAGGAATTTCTCATGACGACCGTCTTCTACAGCACGGTTGAGAGGTGCCACGTAGCTTACGCTTGCATCCACATCGTCGGGATAGTAAGCCCGATAAAACATGGTGGTCTGTCCGCCTTTGCTCGATCCCGTACTAATCCATTTGCCTTTGAATATCTGTCCGAGAGTCTGGCGAACATGGTGCAGGTCGCGCAGGGAGTTGGCTACCGTCATATAGTCCCAGTTGCAAGGCTCGGGAACCGACTGGTCGAAGTAGCGGTATTCACACAGCACGATGTTAGCACCGAAGAGCCGTCCCAGTTCAATGTCGTAGCGTGGAAACATGCCGTAGCTGGCGCTGTAGCCTTCTGTCACGATGACAGTCGGGGCATTGATGTCGCGCAGACATACGAAGATGCGCTGGCCGAAAGTGCCTTTGTCGGCATTGTCGCCATCTACGTTCTGACGTATCTTCATCACATACTTCTCTTTGAATACAGGCGATTCAAGTGTCCGTACATCGCTGATACCGTCGAGCGATTTCAGCAGTTTCGAGAAGTCGGTCTCTGTCTGAGCCACCATAACGATGGTCAGCAGTAGCAATTGGGTGATGAATAGGAGTCGTTTCATAAATTATGAATTATGCATTATGAATTATGCATTGTTTTAATATGCTCTTGCGATGAGTACGCGATACTTGGCAGGTTTTCCGCTCACCATGTCGGTGCCTGGTGTCTGTTCAAACATGTAAGGCACACAGCGTATGGTGGCTTGCGTCTCTTCCTTGATTTTAGCTTCGGTCTCTGGAGTTCCGTCCCAATGGCAGAGGAAGAATCCGCCATCCTTGATTTTCTCCTTGAACTCTTCGTAGTCCTCACATTCGTAGATATGTGCGTTGCGATAGTCGAGCGCCTTCTTGTAGATGTTAGCCTGAATGTCTTCGAGC
Source organism: Bacteroidaceae bacterium (assembly GCA_017529865.1). Taxonomy (GTDB): domain Bacteria; phylum Bacteroidota; class Bacteroidia; order Bacteroidales; family Bacteroidaceae; genus Colivivens. The sequence goes on along the minus strand of JAFXNA010000045.1, from coordinate 13,537 downwards.
AGGTTCTTTACGTATGATTCGATGCCGTCGATGCTGACGGTTTCCTTCTCGAGTGTGTCGCGTCGCATCACTTCCACGGTTCCGTTTTCCAAGTCGCGTGCACCGATAACAAGGCGTACAGGTACGCCTTTCAGTTCATAATCGGCAAACTTGAATCCAGGACGTTTCTTGTCGTCGTTGTCGTATTTCACGCTCACGCCGAGTGACTTGAGGTTGGCGATGATGTCCGACACCTTATTATCTATTAATGCAAGCTGCTCGTCGGTCTTCCATATTGGTACGATAACCACCTGAATCGGAGCGAGGTGTGGTGGAAGTACCAGTCCGTTGTCGTCAGAGTGGGTCATGATGAGTGCACCCATGAGTCGGGTCGATACGCCCCAGCTGGTAGCCCATGCATACTCTTGCTGATTCTCCTTGTTGAGGAAGGTCACTTCGAACGCCTTTCCGAAGTTCTGTCCGAGGAAGTGGCTTGTGCCGCTCTGCAATGCCTTTCCGTCCTGCATCATGGCTTCGATGGTGTAGGTGTCGAGAGCACCGGCAAATCGTTCGGTTTCGCTCTTCACGCCCTGAATCACAGGAACTGCCATGTATTGCTCGGCAAAGTCGGCATACACCTTCAGCATCAGTTTTGCACGATCTTCTGCCTCCTCACGTGTGGCATGAGCTGTGTGTCCTTCCTGCCAGAGGAATTCCGAAGTGCGGAGGAACAGACGTGTACGCATTTCCCAGCGCATCACGTTACACCACTGGTTACACAGGATTGGGAGGTCGCGATACGATTTCACCCAGTTCTTGTAGGTGTTCCAGATGATGGTTTCAGAGGTAGGACGTATGATGAGTTCTTCTTCCAGTTTCGCTGCAGGGTCAACCACCACGCCGTCGTGCGTCTCGTTGGTCTTCAGACGGTAGTGGGTTACTACGGCACATTCTTTCGCAAATCCCTCCACGTGTTCAGCCTCTTTGCTGAGGAACGACTTGGGGATGAGTAATGGGAAATAAGCGTTCTGCACGCCCGTCTCCTTGAATTTCTTGTCAAGCTCACTTTGAATCTTCTCCCAGATGGCATATCCGTACGGACGGATGACCATACATCCGCGCACGTCCGACTGTTCAGCCAGTTCGGCCTTTACCACCAATTCATTGTACCATTGCGAATAGTTGACGCTTCGTTTCGTCAACTCTTTTAGTTCTGTTGCCATAATATATTAATGTGTGTTCTTATAAACATTTTTACTATTCATTTAATTATCTGGAGTTATAGAAGGGAGTTAAAGAGGGAGTTAACAGGCTTTGCCTGTGGAAGTTAATGAGCGTTACTCATGGACGGCACTTCGCAGATGTAATCATCCGCAATCTATCGTCCTGCGCTTCAGCGCATAACTCCCAGCCTGCTGCAGGCTTTACTTCCAATTCTACTTCCATTTTAACTTCTTTTCCTCAATTTGCTAAATCGAGTACAAATTTACGAATAAATTCATAATCTACATAAAGAAAACAGCGTGAAAAGCGCAAAAAATCAATTTTTTTATAAAAAAACTGATGAATATGATTTTTGTTTCAAGAAAAATACCGATATTTGCAATCGGAATTAGACAAAATTGTACAACATTTTTTTTTAATCGATTAAAGTTATGAAGAATTTCAAATTTCTCGCAGTAGCACTCAGTGCTATGCTCATCCTCTCAGGATGTGGTAACATGAACAATACTACCAAGGGTGGACTCATTGGTGGTGGTGGCGGTGCAGCTCTCGGAGCTCTCGCAGGTTATTTGATTGGTAAGGACGCTAAGGGTGCAGCAATCGGCGCAGCAGTCGGTGGTGCAGTAGGTACTGGCGCTGGTGTCATCATCGGTAAGAAGATGGATAAGGCTAAGGCAGCTGCTGAGGCAGTAAAGAACGCTCAGGTTAAGTCTATCCAGGATGCAAACGGCCTCCAGGCAGTACAGGTTACATTCGACTCAGGTATCCTCTTCGACACCAACAAGTCTGACCTCAAGGCAGCAGCTAAGACTTCACTCCAGAAGTTCGCTACCGATGTACTCAAGGCTAACCCAGACATGGATGTTGCTATCGTTGGTCACACCGACAACACAGGTACCGACGCCATCAACAATCCTCTTTCTGAGAAGCGTGCTCAGTCAGTTGAAAGCTATCTCAAGTCTTGCGGCGTAAGTGCAAGCCAGATCCGTTCGGTTCAGGGTGCAGGTTCAACTCAGCCAGTAGCCGACAACAGCACAACAGCTGGTCGTCAGCAGAACCGCCGTGTTGAAGTATTCCTCTATGCTTCAAAGGCTATGATTGAGGCAGCTGAAAAAGAAGCAGCTCAATAAGTATCACATATTTGATTAGTTAACAACTCATACTTAGTTTTTCTAAGTAGTTGGTAAAAAACATTTTGAGGATGTGTAGCGTGATGTTACGCATCCTTTTATTTAAGGTCATGAGGTCATGAGGTCATGAGGTCTTTTGGTCTTATAACCTAATAACCTTACAACCTTATAACCTAATTTGAGGTCTTGAGGTTTTGAGGTCATGAGGTCTTGAGGTCTTACACCCTTATAACCTTATAACCTTATAACCTTATAACCTTATAACCTAATTTGAGGTCATGAGGTCATGAGGTCTTACACCCTTACACCCTTATAACCTTATAACCTTATAACCTTACGACCTTACAACCTTACAACCTGTTTTTATGAAAAAAATCCTCAAGTTCCTCCTCTGGATCATCATCGCGTTCTTCGTCCTGTCGATAGGCACCACCATTGTCTATCGCTTCTATCCCGTACCCGTTTCGCCGCTCATGCTGATTCGGCTCGGTCAGCAGATGGCTGACGGTCGTCAGCTGAAGCTCGCCCATCGTTGGGTACCGATGGACAGCATCCATCCGTCGCTACCACAAGCCGTGTGGGCAAGCGAAGACCAGAACTTCTTCCGTCACAGCGGATTCGACCTCGACGCCATCGAGAAGGCATGGCAGGAGCGCGAAGAGAAGGGTAGGGTACGTGGAGCCAGCACTATCAGCCAACAGACCGCCAAGAACGTGTTCCTATGGCCCGAATCATCGTGGACACGCAAAGCCTTCGAAGCATACTTCACCATCCTCATCGAAACTTTCTGGTCGAAACACCGCATCATGGAAGTCTATCTCAATACCATCGAGATGGGTGACGGCATCTATGGAGCAGAAGCCGTTTCGCTCGAACACTTCGGCTGCCATGCTCGCGACCTCGATGCCAACCGCAGTGCCCTCATCGCCGCCTCACTGCCCAATCCCATCAAGCGCAACAGCGCCCATCCGTCAAAGTATATGTACAAGCGACAGCGGCAAATACTCAAGCAGATGAAGAACCTGGGAAAGTTTCCAAAGGAAGAATAGCAAATATGCGATGTAACGATGTAACAATGTAACAAAGTAACAAATTCACTAAAATAGCGGCGACCTTCACAGACTGCCGCTACTCATGTACTCAAAAAACTATGAAACAAAAATGTTAGCATCCACTTTAAATCCTCCCCATAAAGGGGGAGTTAGAGGGGGTCTTCACTTATATTTCTAACGGATAGTAGTGCTTGCCATCCTTACACCTCAATAGGCTGTGTCGGTTGGCTCGCTTTGTCGTGTAGCTGACATGAATCCACTTTGACCCGTTGGGTCGTGTTTCATAAATCAGCTGGTCGAAGTCCGTAAACTGAGCAATCAGTTTCGCCAAATCCCAGAGTGTCCATCCCTTCGCCTCCATCGGAATGATGTAGATGTCAGCCGCTTCGCCTTTCATGTGCTGCGATGATGCAGCCCCATGATTGATGGCGTTCACTTGCTTGCATCTATATCCCGATGAAATGTGAATGGGGATTTCCACTTTATTTCTTATAGGCTGTAGCACCTCATCGACGAGAGCCTTCACGTTGGGAACCAACTTTGCAGGCACCCGATTATCGATGTTTTGCTTCTCAGCCGTCTGACTTACCTCAAATTCCTTCAGGGTGAAGTTCTTCGATATTCTCATTGCGCTGAATTCCTGTTTAGCCATATATTATTGCTTTTAATTGAAGGTTATCTACTGTGTCACCTTTATAGATTTCGATGCTATCTACATCTACATTGTGACGTTTATATCTCTCCATATCACGACACGCCTGGAGGAACACGGTTGCCTCCACATTCCGTTTCAGTTTCGTGATGCACAACCCCTTTACGGGCTTGTCATTTTTTAGAGGCACAAGGTGGTAGTTCATATATCTTCCTTTCACTAATATCAATACGATGCGTTCTATTATACACGACTGCCTCTATTTGAGGCCATTCAAAATGTAGGTCATCTTTAAGATATTCTTGTATTATATACTCCAATTGACTAACGACGTAAAAATTATAATCATCTTTGATTTCGGGCATTATGCCAGTATCTATGAATTCTTTGAATAGCTCATCTAATGTTCTATCAATTTCACGCACGGGAGTTGCTTTTGCCTCGAATTCATTACAAGCAGGGTCGGAAGGTTCGGCCATGCAGGGGTAGTGCAAGCACTCCCCCCACTTATAGGCCACTTCATGATAGTATTTACAATCTTCGCACCTCATAGGCTGTTGACATTAAAACCGCTGATTACCTGCTGATATGCTACATGGTTGTTGCCATCCTTATCCTGCCACTCACGTTTACGCACATTGAATGCAACACCAACACGAACAGAATCACCCACTTTGTGAGAATCCAGAAATGCATCCGAATACTTATCCCAAAGTTCGATTACGAAGCTATCCTTATACTGGTCGGTTGTGATTTCTTCCGCAAGGATAGTAGTCACTTTACGGGGATTTCCCTGCTTGTCGTTAAACTCACGTGTTTCTACGACTTCTTTTACTTTAGCTATTACTTCCATAATTTCATTTAACTATTTAATCTTAATCTATTAAGCTATTAATCTATTAAGCTATTAACCTATTAAGCTATTAACCTACTAAGCTTAATTAATTATACGTTTTACGAATTTCTTTGTTTTGATATCTTTCTCTATCAGACCTTTTTGCTTCCATCTGAATATGATGGTACGAGCAGGAGAGTCAACACCACATGATGCTGCAACGGCTTCAACTTCATCCTGTGTGAATTCATCATCGAGCCTGTTCCAAATGTTTTGATATAATATCACATTGCTGACCTCACTGATGGTATATCTCCGCAACAACGCTGTCACCATCTGCTCTGCTATCAGTTCAGCAAAGGCTACTGTCTTAACCTTTGTGGCCTTATCGTGCTTGCCGTACAGATAGTAAGCAATCATCCCTGCTCGGAACCCCACAACCGCACTTCTGCGCCTGAAGGTGTCAAGACTCCGATTGTCGAATCGTTCCGACAGTTTGCGCATCTTCTCCAACCATCCGTCTGCCCAGCTGTTCAAGAAGTTCGTTTTTGGATCAGCCGACATCAACCCCTCCATTTCATGTTCCGGCATCACCATGCCCTTCACACAGCTTACCCCGCTTATCCGCTTCACCGCCGTGTCGATGATACGTTTCTGCTGAGGTGTCAACTCCTTAAACTTCGGCATCTTCTTGAATGCCTGATCAGGCAAAGTGGCAAAAGTGATTCGGGTCACCGTACCATCCTCGACATTCTTATACAGCTTCTTATACTCGGCAGGTGTACCACAATGTAGCGTGTTGTAGAAGATTCGACATTGCTTTTTCGAGCTGTTTTCACTCTTATACTCCTGAGAATACCGCTGATTGTCGAAAGCATTCCTGAGCAACGCGCGGATATCACCATACTTACCTGCAGCAATACCATCGATTACGTTCGCCACCTCGTCGGTATATGTGAATACATGCAGACCGTGAGCAGCAGCCAGTCGGTCCATCAGCTTCGAGATGCTGACCTTCGCACCCAGCAGGCGCACCATATACGACTCTTGCTCCGGCTGTTCCTTTGCGTTCTTGGCTCGCCTCATTTTCTCGTCGTACGCCTCTTCCTTTGCACGATTCTCTTCATCTTCTTCTATCACCTCCTTCATCACATAATCATAGATACGGCTTACGAACGATTTACCGCTCGCCATAGGGGCCTCAATTTCGCATTGGAAACTCGGTGTCTGCACCACACCGTCAAGGTAACGAGCACGCAACCTACTCCCAAGAGTGCCAAGCATAGGCAGCAGAGCAACCACACAAGCACGCCTGAAGTCTGGCGGGACGATACTGGCAAATTCCTTAAACACTGGAGGAAGTGAACCCGCTGAAAGCAGCTTATCCCCACTCGTAAGATAGTTGTAGATCGTCTCTTCATCCTCGTTTTCGTCTTCGCTTTCGTTAAAAAAAGGTGTGCTATTGATCAGCTGCTTGAACTCCTTTGACATTCTCGTCTTTTCCTTTCCCTTCGCCGACCGTATCGCCTTCAACACCTCTGCACGCTCCAGTAACGCAGGAGTACAAGCCAGCATCAACGCCTCGTCATACCCGCAAATCTTCCGCATATCCAGGCTCAGTTCATACACCGTCTGGTTCCTCTTCCCGATAGCAGGCACTCCGCCCCTTTGGTTCAACCACTCCACAGCGATACGCCTCAAGTCACGATTGTCCTGAACGAAATCTTTTTCGTCAAACAACTCCGGCTCGTCAAACAGATCGCTGTTCTTCTGCACCTTGAAGAACGGGAACCCATACTTCGAATACGTACCCAAGTCCTGACCGATAGCATTCGCATCACTCCCCCCTGAGGGGGAGCCGGAGGGGGCTCCTTCCTCTTCGATGAAGCAAGGCTCATCAGCGGCGAACATCGATTCGTCAAGATGATAGATGTAGCTTCCGGCTACGAGGAACGAGCAGCGGCTGGCATCCTTGATAACTTCATCGAACTTGATATCAGGATAGAGCGACATAAACCACTCTATGTTCTGAGCAATGGTCGTAAACTCCTTCCGTCCCCTGCATACGATGCGGAGACCTTCGGTGGAAGGAGTTTTGTGAGCGAGGACCACTTGAAGCTCTTCAACCGAATGTTTTTCGATGATGTGCTTCCACATCCCATCAGGGTCTTTCACGTGGTCGATGTCCAGCATGTAGAGGCCCGAAGGTCGGGCATTCTTCTTGCTGTGACCCTTCCCACCAAACGAAGCCATCGGGGTGATGACAGGCAGCGACTCCTTCAGTTCCTTGTAAGGACGGCCGAACATCTGTTCGGTAGCAATCCGCTTGCAGAGGTCCACCACTTCCTCAGAGTTGACGACCTGATGGAAAAGCTCGGAAGTACACACCTGCCCCCTCGTGCTGTTCTTACTTTTGAAATAGTCAAAAATCATAAGTACTCTCCTTTCTTCGCCTCAGCGAGTAAAGGCTTCACTTTCTCTTGAATCGCTTTCAGCGTACACTGGTCAGCGTCCAGATACAGCGTCATGCGGAAACGACCGTCATTCACCTGATAGAACATCGAGTCCTGCCCAGCACCTTTCACCCCCGCAATACGCACATTACGCGTGTGCGGTCCTTCTTTCTTCTCTACAAACCGGAACCCCTTCCCGTCCGTAGCGAGCCGCCCAAGACCGGCATACTGCACCATCGGACGGATACCCCCCGATGATATCAGCTTCAATTTAGCATTTTCAATGATTTGTTCCATTTGCTACTTTGTTTTAATTAAACAATAATTTAACTTGCCAACTTGGTGCGCACCTCGATTGACGGTGCAAAGTTAGGGCTTTTCATTTAGGTGGATATACAAAAATACCCCGCATACCACAAGGGGTATACGAGGTATACGCAATTTGTAAAAAAGGTATACGGAGTAGGTATACGAGGTATACGCTACATTAGTTTTTTAGGGTGTGATATATAAAGGTCTGTTTTTTTGAAAAAGTAAGTATTATCCTTGATAACACCATTTGTAATGGTCACAAATTTATTTCTTACTTGATCAGCGAGTACTTTATATTCAATACCAGTTAACGCATCTTTAATAGTATCTTCTCCCCATTTATATGTCGGAGTATTTTTAAAGCCAGATAATACTCTCTTGAAATCTTTTGTCTCCCACTCCCAACCATAGACATCTTTCACCCATGCAATGAAGTGGGTCGATTGTGAGTCTTTGAGCCAGTCGATTTCCTTCAATACTTTATATATGACGTACCAACGTTTAATATCCAGAACTTTATTTGACGTTATTGAAGGAAGCACACATTTCACTTTTGCTACATCAATACTATCATGAAAAATCATATCCCACTGACTCACATTATACACAGATTCTCCCTCTGAAAGAATGTCGTCCATGCTGTTTTGTGGTGAAGTCGCAACAAGCGAATTGTCACCGAATACATTTATTCCATATTCTGTCTGCATTTTATCGCAAATACTCATCAATTTCCCATCACCACACTTATAGGCATGGCTTCCCACCATCCGAAGTAATTCGGTGCGAGATTCTGCACTATTCGATGTTCGAATTAATGATAAGACTACATCTACAGGCAAAATTATGTGCATTATATCATTCTTCCAGTCACTCACTGATGCCCTGCTCTTTATTCAATGTGTCACATAGATACTGCAAATTCGGATGATCGCTCGTGAATACAAAACGCACTTTTGTACTGCCTAAGATAAGCTGTTGATACCCCCTCACTTCTGCTAATAATTCGTTTGCCGTATCTTCCATCTTTGGTCTGATAAGAGCCTTGAAAGAGAACCCCTCGTTCCAGAAATTGCAAATCATGCTTTCGCCTGGAAGGTTGCGTACAGGAATGGAATACAGCTTTACACCTATCTTTCCATCCTCTGGCGGATTGTCGACCGTAATGCCATAGCGTTTAATACGTGCCTGCAACTGTTCTTTCAGAAAACGATAACGTTGAATAAACATTTCGAAGTCTTCTGAATCATGCCAACTACTGAAAATACGCGCGAAATAAAGCAGGCGGTGGAACGGAATAGACTTCTTCCCATCCCTTCCCACAACATGGCATTGATAGAGTTCCGCTTTGTCCCACACAACACCTTCGCTGGCGCTCCAATACTCACCATCTTCCATAGGGCGGTATGTTACAATAGCATGACTATGTGTCTCAATGCCATAGCTGCCATCCTCCTTCCGCTTTTCTTCTGTCACAATCAGCGTAGCAATATGACGGCCTACGTCCTCACCACATACCAATATGGTGTACGGTGGGTTTAATTGCAAAATCTGTGTCTGTATCATATCAGTAATATTTATTTCTTCTTTATACTATCCAACGAAGTGACAAAAGGCAGATAACGCTCCTTGCCCTTTCGCTGGACTTTCTGGATGTCGTATTTCTTTATCTTAGCTGGCTTTGATGGGTCGTATTCTATCAGCAGGAAACGATTTGCATCCTTCGTGATACGAAGCAGATAGCCGTCAGGGATGTCTTGCTCTTCCACGATTCGCGGCGTATTTACCAGCTTATAAGGAGTTGCTTTATCGTTGTTCCAATAATGAAACATGATGTAACCAATTTCGCTGACAAGGATATTATCAAGACCGCTCCCCTTGATGCCGATAGCCAGTTTACCGACAGGTTCAGTCTTTGAGCGTGATGTTGCACCTATGGCATACATATAGACCTTGTTTTTCTCTGTTTTGAGGTGCGACTTTTTCACCTCAAAATCCGACAGGAATGGCAGCTCGTCAAACGCATTGGGTTCAGAGCATCCAAAGATATCTGTCTGGGTGTCTTCCGCTTTCATGATGTCAGGAATCTTTCTGCGGAATCCTGCATAATTCTCCACATGCCCTATTTCTTCACGGCGGTTCTTACTGATATTAGCGAACTCCAATTCACGTTCAATGCCAAGAAAACGACGCCCTAACAGGTTCGCCGCAATACCAGTAGTACTGCTACCAGCGAAGGGGTCGAGAACCCAAGCACCAGGTTTGGTGGATGCCATGATGATGCGACTCAGCAAACCCAACGGTTTCTGCGTAGGGTGCTTTCCACACGATTTTTCCCATTGAGCAATCGCAGGCAAACGCCACACATCAGTCATTTGCGTATCGCCGTTGATATGCTTCATCAGGTCATAATTATAATAATGTGGCACCTTCGCACTCTTCCTTGCCCAGAGAATAAACTCCGTTGAATAGGTAAAGTAACGGCATGAAATGTTTGGTGGCGGGTTCGTCTTAGCCCATGTTACCACATTTAGTATTTTGTATCCCAGTTGCGTGAGACAGTTAGCGACTGAAAAGATGTTGTGATAAGTTCCAGATATCCAAATCGTGCCATTGTCCTTCAGCTTCTCCCTACATAGCGAAAGCCACTTCAGATTAAAAGCATTAATATCTTCCTGAGACATACTTTTATCCCAGTCGCCTTTATCTACACAAACCACCTTTCCGCTCTGCACACTAATGCCACCACTCGATAGGAAATATGGAGGGTCGGCAAATATCATGTCGAACTTGAAATTGAACTGAGGTAGCAACTCAAACGTATCACCACAGAGCAGGTTGAAGTCGTGGGTGGGGGATTTATAGTATGATTTCATTGATTAGAGCTCATTCTTTAGTTGTTCTATGAACTGAGCAATACTTGTAAGATTATATACATCTGGTATTTCTTCGTATGCTTCACGGAATGAACCAACTCCATCCCATCCTTTACCATCTGTTATCCAAACAAACTTATAACCCTCTATTGAATTAATTTTGGGTGACAGCTCAGAATATGCTCGGGCAACTTCACTCGGTTTAGAACCGCCACCATCTGAATAGAAATTAACTTCGATGAGATACGTTTGTTTATTAGTTCGTATTACAAAATCAAATCGTTTAATATCTTTACCCAATATCTTTTTCACATCAGGTAACTTTTCACATCGGACTTCTTTTTCGCATGGTATTCTATTTTGAGTAAAAAACTCATGAACCCACTTCTCCATAACATGACCACTACGATTCTTGCGAGCATTACTGTCAAGACCAGTTTCTACACCAAAAACATAATCTACAAGATTCTTTATTTCACGATTTTTTAAGAGTTTGGCTAATCCCGTACCATTTAAGAATTCTACAACACCTTCCTTTGTTTTGAATAATTCGTTGATGCGACGAGCTGTTTTGTCTTGGAGCAAATATTTCTTTTTATCTTTCCTGCGTGTAGCGATAAGAATATCAAGTATTTCGAAGACTTTTTTGTCTCGTTCCCAAAGTTGGCTGACAGCGGTTTTTAAATCTTCTTTACCAATAAGGTAGTTAAGTGTATTTAGGCTTATAGAGATATCTGCGACGTTTCGCTGAATTTTGTCAAAATCGCAGTAAAAGTCAAGTGTCGCATTCGTTTCATAAAGCTGCGACATAAACAAGTTAAAATTTTTTACCATAATCTTCTATTGTGGCGAAATCGCCATATTTAAATGTATCGAATTCGGTATATTTTGTTCAAACATAATCAGCGACCTCTTCTGCCGCATTCAAACTATAACCCTCAGGCATGTAGTTACTGATGAGCAGTTCTGTCAACTTCCCACGCTTTGCAGGATTCGCATTGATAGCACGAGAAGCATAAACGCGACTGATATAGAAGCGGCTATAATTATTTTCAAAGAACAAATCATCAGGATTCTTCGCAGAGCAATCCGCATTACTTTGCATCCATCGAATTCCAAGATGCTCATTCAACATGGTGCAAAAGTCTCGCAATCTCAACTGTTCATCATCATTAAAATCTTCCTTCGAATAAGAATTAAAACTTGATGTCGCATTCAATGGACGATAAGGAGGGTCGAAATAGAAGAAATTAAACCCATCGCCGATATGGTCAAAAGTATGTTCAAAGTCACCGTTCAATATTGTGATATCAACTCGATTCAACGCCTTACTATCAGCAATAATCGTGTTTTTGTTACAAATCGTAGGATTCAGGTAACGTCCAAAAGGCACATTGAACTTTCCTCTTGCATTCACACGATACAACCCGTTGAAACATGTTCGATTCAAGAAAATCAAATACTTTGTACGGTCAATATCATCTAATGTGTCCTCATTAAAAATCTCTCTTGCACCAAGGAAGAAAGCCTTTTTTGCCTCCTCGTCCTCCAGCACTAAATACTGACGTTCGAGCATTTCAAGCCTATCTATCAACTCCTCAGGTTTTTCCTTAATGACACGATAAGCCGTCACCAGATACGGATTGATGTCATTGATAACAACCTTATTGATCCCAGAAAACTTCTGGAGCATATGAAACAGCATCGCACCTCCACCCACAAACGGTTCGATGTAGGTGAACTCTCTCCCCTCAAGTTCAATTGGCAAAAATTGGTCAAGCTGTGTCAACAACTGACCCTTTCCACCAGCCCACTTCAAAAAAGGCTTAGGTGCCTTTGAAATGGGAACTTTGGGTATCTGTGGGGCACTTTTTAGATATGTAAACGGTTTCTTCATGTAAGTCTTAGTTGAATGATGCTGCAAAGATAATCACTTTTTTTCAATCCACCAAACAAATAAAGAAAAAATTAAAATACCTCGCGAGCTTCACAGCCGGCGAGGGAATTGCTTTTTGTTCTTATAATGAAATTCTAATCTTTATTCTTGATTATTGTCTTCTTGCACAAACCCAATCCTATGACGTGGTTTGGGGTCTTTAGGTTGCAACTCTGCCAGGGCGGTGCTGATGGCTTCAATCTGAGCGCGAGTGTAAGTACGGTCGTAAACTTCCTTCACTCCTTTGGGAAGATAAACCTTCCGTCGTCGCAAGCATGGCTAAACACAACGCCATGCCATTGATGTCGTTCTGATCATGCAGGATGTCCTCGATGTCGAGTTTCAAATCTTCGAAATCCTTACGCAACTGAGCGACGTCGGCAGCTGTCTGTGGCAGGGATGTAGCCATGTGGCGGAATTCGACAAAGGCTCGCATGATTTCACGATTTACATTAATGGCTGTTTCTGACTTTAGCACACTACTGAGCATTGCAACCCCCAATTCGGTAAAGGCAAAAGGAGGATATTTGATGTTTGAACCACGACCTGTGTTCAAGGTCACAATTTGTGATCTTGAACGAGTAGAATAATCAACAGGGCCTATCTCATTAAGGTTATTCAAGGTCACAATTTGTGATCTTGAAGATACTTGAGTGGCCTCATCCTTTGTGAGTCGGAACATAAAATCATCGCCTTCAAATCTTTTACTATTGCGCTTCACTGCCTGGTTCAACACCCTCGTTTCTACCCCATACATAGCAGCCAAGTCAAAGTCCAACATCACACGCTGACCTCGAATCACATATATTTTGTTTTGTATAACCTGTAAGTCGTTCATATTGGTTATTGGTTTCTTTCGACTGCAAAGATAGTAAAAGCCGAGCGAACTACAAAATAATTTTTTAATTATTTTTATTTCCGAGGCGTATTTTATCTTCGACGAAGTCAAAGTTATTATTAACTTTCATTCCACAAAATTTTTCAAAGGAAAAATGAGTTGAATACAAGATAGTTATTTTTGTTACATTGTTACTTGTTACTTTAACGTAACTCAGCCTAAGAACCTTCTAAAGTATATATATAATATAATA
>JAFXNA010000044.1 GCA_017529865.1 Bacteroidaceae bacterium | reverse complement strand
TAATTCATAATTCATAATTAATTCGTTTTTATATGATATAATTTTTTCATTTTTACATTTTTTACTATCTTTGCACATTAAATTCTTTAATACAATCGGATTATGTTAACAGACGACAGACGTTTATATGTGGCACATGGTCAGAGCGGACCGATATGCCTTTGTGGTAAGATGGCGAACCGCCATGGATTGATTGCTGGAGCTACTGGTACAGGAAAGACTGTAACTCTGCAGGTAATTGCCGAGACATTCTCTCAGGCAGGTGTTCCTTGTTTTATGGCTGATATGAAGGGCGACCTCTCGGGAATCAGTCAGACTGGACAGATGTCGGGTTTCATAGAGAAGCGCTGTGCAGAGTTCGGTATCGAGAATCCTCAGTTCCACGGAAGCCCGGTTTGCTTCTACGACGTGTTTGGCGTGCAGGGGCATCCTATGCGTACCACCATCTCGAATATGGGACCTGAGTTGATGTCGCGCCTCATGGAGTTGAACGAAGTGCAGGCTGGTGTGATGACCATCCTGTTTAAGGTGGCAGACGAACGAGGCCTGTTGTTGCTCGACCTGAAAGACTTGCGCTCTATGCTCACGTATATTGCTGACCATGCTTCTGAACTGACCAAGACCTACGGAAACGTATCGACCGCCAGTGTGGGTGCCATTCAGCGTGCTTTGTTAGCATTGGAGAATCAAGGTGCCGACAAGTTCTTTGGCGAACCTGCATTCGACATCATGGACCTCCTGCAATGTAATGCCGAAGGCAAGGGCATCATGAATGTTCTCGCAGCCGACGAGCTGATGCACAAGCCGAAACTCTATTCTACCTTCCTCCTTTGGCTTCTTTCCGACCTCTATGTACGTCTGCCCGAAGTGGGCGATCAGGATTTGCCTCGACTGGTGTTCTTCTTCGACGAGGCACATACCTTATTTACTGATACGCCGAAGAGTCTGGTGGACAAAATCGAGCAAGTGGTACGTCTGATTCGTAGTAAGGGCGTAGGTGTCTATTTCGTTACGCAGAATCCTACCGATATACCAGATTCTGTCCTTGCACAGTTGGGTAACCGTGTACAGCATGCCCTGCGTGCGTTCACTCCGAAGGAACAGAAGAATGTGAAGGCTGCTGCTGAGACCTTCCGTGCCAATCCCGACTTCAAGACCGAGGATGCTATCATGGAACTCGGAACAGGTGAGGCCCTCGTGTCGTTCCTCGACGAGAAGGGTACTCCGACCGTTGTCGAGCGTGCAAAGATTCTCTTCCCGCTCAGTCAGATTGGAGCTATTACCGATGCACAGCGTGAGCAGATTATCAAGACCTCACGTATCTATGGGCGTTACGACACCATGATTGACCGTGAGAGTGCATTTGAGGTGCTGCTCGCCCAAAGTGAAGCTGATGCAAAAGCAGAGGCAGAGGCACGTGAGGCTGCCGAACAGGAGAAACTCGAAGCTCAGGCTGCGAAAGAGCAGGAGAAGGCTGAGAAGGCAAAGAGCAAGAAGAAGAGTGTGTGGAGCAAGATTCTCGGAGCCGTTGTTACCAGCGTGGCAGCCGTGTTCGGTACTGCTGTGGCTAACTCTGTGACAGGAAAGAAGAGCCGTTCAAAGGACTCTATCGGTAAGAAAGTCACCAAGAGCGCTGTGGGTTCTGCTACCCGTACTGCAACTCGCGAACTGACTCGAAGCATCTTAGGTAATCTGGTGAAATAAGGAGTCGGAAACCAATAGTTTTCAACATTATCAACAGGGGTTTTCAACAGGGAGTTGAAAACTAATTGACCTTTGACCATTGGTCATCGAACAATTTTTGCTACCTTTGCAGCGTAATTTTAGACTTTAGGTTTTAGATGGTTAAAATATAGAATGACCAAATAGAAATCAATAGTAAATTGTAACTTGTCAAATAGTAAATCTGACGATGCCAACAACAAACAATAAGCGTCCAGCGAAGAAAAAGAAGAGTGAAGAAGTGGTGATTGTGACCGACTTAGGTCGCCAGCAACCGCAAGCAGTAGATTTTGAAGAGGTGGTTATCGGTGCCTGTCTGATTGAGCAAGAAGCCTTCGGACAGATTGCTGATATCCTGAAACCAGGCTCGTTCTACGAGACCAAACACCGTCTGATATTCGAAGCCATCCAGAGTCTTTCGGCCGAAAACAAGCCGATTGACATCCTCACGGTGACCGAACAGATGCGAGTGAACGGTACCTTGGACGAGGCAGGCGGACCGTATTATATTGCCGAACTCAGCAACAAGGTGGTTTCGTCGGCTCATATTGAGTATCACGCCAAGATTATCGCTCAGAAAGCCTTGGCACGTGAACTCATCACCTATGCCAGCCGCATTCAGGAAGATGCCTTTACGGAAGGACAGGACATCGACGAGTTGATGCAGATTGCTGAGGGACGTTTGTTCGAACTCTCGAAGACCAACATCAAGAAGGACTTCGTGCAGATCGACCCTGTGCTGACCGAAGCATACAAGATGGTGGAGGCTGCTGCTGCGAATACCGACGGTATCTCGGGCATCAGTTCCGGGTTCCATCGTCTGGACGACATCACCAACGGTTGGCAGAATTCCGACCTCATTATCATCGCCGCACGTCCGGCAATGGGAAAGACCGCCTTTGTGCTTTCGATGGCGAAGAATATTGCGATCGACCAGCGTCAGCCTGTTGCGATGTTCTCGCTTGAAATGGCGAACGTGCAGTTGGTGAACCGCTTGATTGTGAATGTATGTGAGATAACCAGTGAGAAAATCCGTAGCGGACGTTTGGCGCCCTATGAGTGGCAGCAGATGGCTCAGGGCATGAAAACCATGTATGGAGCGCCTCTCTATATCGACGACACCCCTTCGCTCTCGGTATTCGAGTTGCGAACCAAGGCACGCCGATTGGTACGCGAACATGGAGTGAAGCTCATCATGATCGACTACCTCCAGCTGATGAATGCATCGGGCATGAGCTACAACAGCCGCCAGGAAGAGGTGTCGACCATCTCGCGTTCGCTGAAAGCATTGGCGAAGGAGTTGAACATCCCGATTATCGCCTTGTCGCAGTTGAACCGTGGTGTGGAAAACCGTATTGCCGGAGCAGCAACAGAGGAGCAGAAAGATACACACCGTCCGCAGTTGGCCGACTTGCGTGAGTCGGGTGCCATCGAGCAGGATGCCGATATGGTATGTATGATTCACCGTCCTGAGTATTATGGCATTTCGAAAGATGCTCATGGGCGTTCGCTCAAGGGTATTGCCGAAATCATTATCGCTAAGCACCGAAACGGTAAGACCGACGATGTGAAACTGCGGTTCATAGGCGAGTATGCACGCTTTGCCAACCTCGAGGACGAAGTGAGCCTGCCAGGTGAGCCACAGGCTGGCGGACTGATTCAATCGCGTATGAACAATAGGGTAGCGTTGCCCGACGACGACCCCCTGAATAGTATTACCCCACAGGATGCACCATTTTAATTGCTTACGGCTTACGGCGCTTCACGCTTCACGCTTCACGCTTCACGTTTCACGCTTCACGTTTTGTGCTCTTTGCCTGCTGACAGCTTGCACCACTCTGCCTGAGTTGGACGACGAGAACGCTGTGTACTATTGGCGTACGGAGTGGCGGCTCGATTCTTTGGAGCGCGATTGGGTTGCGCACTATGACATCCATAAGGTGTATTGCCGCTATTTCGATGTGGTGATCGACGAGGATGACAACAACGAACCCTATCCCAATGCCACCATCTCGTTTGTCGATTCCGTTCCCTCCGATTTGGAAATCATCCCTACCGTCTACATCACCGAGGCATGTATGCATCAGCCCCACGAGGGGATGGCTGAGAGGCTGGTAAAGCGTATTGTGCAGATGAACGAAACCCACGATGTGATGGGGGTGAAGGAGATTCAGATTGATTGCGACTACACCCTGCGAAGTCGGCAGACCTACTATGACTTCCTTGAAGAGGTGCGTCGTGAGGCTGCTGCTCATCAGCTGCGCCTCTCAACCACCATTCGTCTGCATCAGCTCTCCATGCCTGTTCCGCCCGTCGACTACGGGGTGCTGATGATTTACAACACGGGCGATCCGCAGAAGTTCGAGGAGCGCAATCCCATCCTCGACCTGCGCGATGTGCAGCCTTATCTGCGCTATCTCGACGACTATCAGCTTCCGCTTGCTGCCGCCTATCCGGTCTATGAGTGGCTGCGTACCATCAGCGGAGTGCATATCACCCACGAGGTCGGGGCCGACGAGATTCTGCAGGTCAAGAGTGCTGTGGAAGCAGAGCGCAACGACCTGCGCCACACCATCTTGCTATACCATTTAGATGCTGATAATATACAACGATATGAAAACGAAACATTTGATGCGATTTATCGCCATTAGCTGCATGCTTGCATGCTACCAGTCTGTGCTTGCATGTGCTTGGGTTGAGACCCACAACTATTACCTGTTCCATGTGTACGACAGCGAGGAATTCCGCCATCGCGTGCACGATATTTCGAACGACAACTGGCGCACCTATCTCGGCTCTACCGAAGACTATTATTACTTCAATGCCAACGAGGTGAAGGACTTTGCGCGGAAGAAGGGCGACGACCTCATGGTCAACTATGTCAACAACCTCGAGCGTTACCTGAAGTGTGCCTCCGAGGTGCGTGCCGAGTCATGGGACTATCCTACGAAGGACGAATTGGCTCAGCGCAACCGGGTCATCAATTCCGTCCTCCAGTATGCTCAGGGTAAACTCTCTTCACGTCTGCGCAGCCAGCACGGACTGCTCGTCATGCGTTGCAATATGCTGTTAGGGAAGCACTCCGACAACATCACCTTCTGGGAGCAGACAGCCTCCAAGTACATCGAATCGGTCTATAAGGAGATGATGAAAAACATCTATGCTGGAGCACTCTATAAGACAGGTCAGACCGACCGTGCCACTCAGATTTTTGCCGAGCAGGGCGACTGGGAGAGCCTCATGACGCAGTTCTATCTGAAGCGCTCCTATGCAGCGATTCGTGACGAATATCTGAGCAACCCCAACTCCGCCGCATTGCCGTTCCTTGTGCAGGACTTCGTCAACAACACACAGGAAGCAGTCGATGAAGACGGCTACGGAAAACTTTTCGTGCGCGACATCTCCACACGCGAGGCAGAGCAGATGGTACAGTTTGCCGGTCAGGTGGTGAAGGAAGGAAAAACCAAGACACCAGCCCTGTGGATGACCGCCAGAGCATGGATGGAATACCTCTTGGGCAATCCCGTGCAGGCCATTGCACACATCGACGAGGCTGTGAAACTCGACGGAACCGACTGGATGAAGAACTGCGCACGCGTCATCCGTCTCTACATCCGCTCGGCTCAGTATCAAGTCAGTCCGCAGTTCGACACCTATCTCGGCACCGAGTTAGCATGGATGCAGCAGATGAGCAAGCAGACCCACGAGCTGTTCTACGAGAATGCCCTCGACCGCATCGTCCATCAGCAGCTGGCCGACAAGTACGCCAAGGCAGGACGCATCGAAACCTCCATGGCGCTCCTCGCAGCCACTCATGCCTACGAATACGAGAATGCCCTCGACACCCTCGAAGTGCATTCGCTCCTCAGCTTTATCGACTACTTCAACAATCCTTCGACCAACACACTCGACAGCTATCTCAAGCCACACATCAACTTCGATGCCATCAATTTGGACGACCTCATCGGCACCAAGTACCTCCGTCTCTGTCAGTGGGACGAAGCCATTCCTTGGTTGAAGAAAGTGCCTATGAGCTACTACAACAGTCGTGGCTATGCCATCTATGCCGCACGCCGTCGTACCGATGTCGAGCCATGGATCAAGCGTCAATGGTTGCCGTTGGGAGCAGAATACGAATACGAAGAGCAGCACATGACTGCCAACCCGAAGATTACCTTCGCTACTGATATGCGTGACCGTGAAGCAGAACTCAGGAAGTTGAAGGGCAAGGACTATCAGCAAGCCTGCTACGACCTCGCCGTACGCTATGCACAATGCAGCTTCACGGGCGACTGCTGGTTCCTCATGCGCGACGGCAAGAGCGAACTCGACGAAGTACGGGCCAACGAAACAGACTTCAACGCGAAAGCTGTCGGCCTCCTGCGTCGTGCCAGTCAGACCACCGACGTACAGCTCAAAGAGCGTGCGCTCTTCGCCCTCAGCTACGCCTACCTCAATCCCGACCGCTGGTTTGAACACGTGTGGAACCGCACCACCTCGAAGTTCGATACCAAACCTCAGCCTCAAACCCTCCAGTACAAAGCTTTCGCTGCGCTCATTGATTTCGAGCAGACCAACAGCAAGGGTGTCAGCACTTACGTCTCCCGATGCGACGAGTACATTCAGTTCCGCAAGTACTGGAAGGAATAGCCGAATGCCCATACTGGGATGAGTTCCTACAAACTACAAAAACGTGAATTAACGAATTAACAAATTAACAAATTAACAAAAGAGTCGAGCAGTTAAGCCCGACTCAATTTTTAGAGATCTATTTCTAGTCCGAACATTCCTAGCACAGCCCACAGGACTGAAGTGCAGAGGTTCCGAAGATGGCTCCCAACACCGTGATAATGAAACGCACGATTTCGATTATCGCTTTCTTCTTGTTTTCGTCCATAACTCATTTTACCATTTACGATTTACAATTTATCAGCCCCTCTCCCAACCTCCCCCGAGGGGGAGGTGACTTGCCTGTTCCCATCTGGATGGCTTCTCCCCCTCGGGGGAGATGTCCAGAGGACAGAGAGGGGCCGCCTCTTTAGTTCTGATCTACTCCACCACCTCCACTGCTTCCGCTATTGATGACGAGGGTTGCATTGCCGTCGGGCATCTGGAAGGTACCTGTGTAGGTGCCGTCGCTTTCAGTCAGGGTGACTGAGCTGCCGTTGAGCGTTGCCGTTGGGGTCTGACCTGCTGCTGGGGTGATGCTGAGGGCTACTTCGGTGCCTGCTGCGATCTGGCTGCCGCTGTTGACTGCGTTGCCGCCTACGGTGACTGCTGACGTGCCGCTACCCGTCTTGCTGATGGTCAGGGTCGGAACGGAGCTACCGCCGTTGCCACTGCCTCCGCTGTTGCCACCTTGGTTCTCGTTTTCGTTTTGGTTTTCGTTGTCGTTATCCTCGATTTCGGCATCGTCGGCAGAGGTAACACGCTTCACGATTTCGCCATTGCGATCGTAGCAAGTGATGGAGATGCTGGTGTTGGCCAGCTCGTCCTTTACTTCCTGAGAAGGTGTGAAGATGACACGGCGTGTCTTGATGAGAGAGGTTTTCACGTCGTTCACGTTCTCTACACTGCGTGCACGAACAGAGAAACGCATACTTCCAAGCCCTGGAATAGGCACGTTGTGACCTTCTGTTGCCCAGGCCTTGATTACTTCGCCTGCAGCATCCCAGCACGCCTGCATCACACCCTGATTGACACCACTGCGGAGCGCAGCCTCACGGATCACC
>JAFXNA010000029.1 GCA_017529865.1 Bacteroidaceae bacterium | reverse complement strand
GATGTGAATGTGCATCCTACCAAGACGGAAATCAAGTTCGATAACGAACAGCCCATCTGGCAAGTACTCTCTGCTGCTGTTAAGGAGGCTTTGGGAAAATATGTAGGTGTGCCTACGATAGAGTTTGATGTGGAGAACAAACCTGATATCCCTGTCGTCGATACAGGCAAACCTCGTTATAGTATTCCTGAACCGAAACAGGTAAGAACTAATTATAATCCGTTCAAGACAACCGATAGCTTCAACAACAACCCATCGCATGCAGTGAAAGGGTGGGAGACTCTGTATACCCAACCGGAACATTTGCCATCGACACCTGAGCAGCCCACGCTATGGAAACAGGAAACTACATCGGCAATGCCTGATTTCGATGCTCCACGTTTTCAGTATAAGGGCCGTTATATCGTGATGCCTGTCAACGAGGGCATTATGGTGATTGACCAACACCGTGCCCATATTTCTGTTCTCTACGAGCAGTATCGGGATTCTCTGTTCCAGCAGTCGCATGTGTCGCAAGGAATGCTCTTCCCAGAGGTCGTGCAGTTCGATCGGCAGGAGTTGCTGGTGGTTGAAGACATCATGTCTGACCTGGAATATATCGGATTCGAACTGACCAACCTCGGTGGAGGCTCCTATTCTATCAATGGAATCCCATCAGGTATTGATGGCGTAAATCCTATAAATCTGTTACACGATTTGGTTAATAGTGTCAAAGAGACAGGATGTAGTGTCCAAGAGAAGATTCACCATGCGATAGCACTCACGATGGCACGCACCACAGCGATTGTTTATGGACAAGTGTTGTCGGATGATGAGATGCGTGTGTTGCTCGAACAACTCTTCTCCCTGACGACGCCAAAATATACTCCAAATGGTCAAGTTGTTTACACAATTATCGCCAATAGCGACATTGACAAATATTTCAAATAAATGCGTGTTGTACATTCGATTGTGCAAAAAAGGTAGGTAAAATGCAATATTTTATGTAAAATACTATATTTTTTTTGATAAAAATGTTTGTCTGTAAAATAAAAATTGTAAATTTGCGCAGATTTTGAAGGTGTAGAACGTCTTAACCAAAGACATTGTGTGGTTCGATAATATATATAGAGTTAGTAATAATATATTAATTTTTAACATAAAGTATAATTATGAAGAAACTTTTAATTGCACTGGCATTTGTCGGTTTAGGTACTGTAGCTAACGCTCAGTCAACTCAGATTGAAACTCCTTCTAAGTACACAGTTGCTACCAACTCATTCTGGTCAAACTGGTATGTACAGTTTGGTGTGGACATGAGTGTCATGAATCCTTATAAATCAAAGTTTTTCACTGAGGATTGGCACAACGGTCGTACTTATGGTATTGATTTAGCAATTGGTAAGTGGTTTACTCCTGGTATCGGTGTTCGCACTAAGGTACAGTGGGAGAATGGCCTTTTTGCTCATGCATTCCGTAACACAGATCACGTAATCTGGGCTCCAGATTTCCATAAGGGAGGTTATGGTGCAGCAGCTCTTGATGTTCAGTTCAACCTCACTAACCTCTTCAAGGGTTATGACGAGAACCGTATCTGGAACGTTATCATCTATCCTCGTGGTGGTGTAGCTCGTAACTTCGCTGCTAAGGAATATGCATTCCTGCTTGGTGGTGGTATCCAGAACACATTCAAGATTAATAAGCTGATTAGCGTTTACGCTGATCTCTCTTACAATCTTCTCCCATCTAACAGCTTCTCAATCAATGGTAGAATGCCTGGTTACAATGGTGACTTCAATGAGCATCATCACGCTTATGCTGCTCTCGAAGCAGGTGTAAGCTTCAACCTCGGTAAGGGTACTTGGGATAAGGCTGTTACACTTGATGCATACAACGCACTCGCAGCAGCTTCAGAAGAGGCTCTTGCTAAGCTCAGAGCTGAACTCGATAAGGAACGTGCAGAGAACGCTCGTCTCCGTGCTGAATTGGCTAAGCAGCCTAAGGCTACTGACGCTACTGTTCGCGTAGAGAAGGTGATTGCATCTTCTGCAACTTCAGTATTCTTCGACCTCAACTCAACAGCTCTCAACTCAAAGAAAGACCTTGTTAACCTTGAGGCAGTTGCTTCTGCAGCTAAGGAAGCTGGTGCAAAGGTTGTTGTTACAGGTTCTGCTGATAGCAAGACAGGTTCTTCTGCTTGGAACCAGAAGTTGTCTGAAGGTCGTGCTCAGGCTGTTGCTGACGAACTCGTTCGTCTTGGTGTAAGCCGCGACAACATCACAGTGAAGGCTATTGGTGGTGTAAACGAGGTATCTCCTTACACTCTCAACCGTCGCGCAGTGATCGAACTGAAGTAATTTAATTAGTCAATGATTGATATGAAGTAGGGTGCTGAATACGGCACCCTACTTTTTTTTTAAGATAATTGAAAAAAAGTTCAATAAACATTTGGTGGGTTCAAAAAAATGTTGTACCTTTGCACTCGCTTTTGGAAAAGAAGAAAAAAGCACGGGGTATAGCGCAGTTGGTAGCGTTCCTGGTTTGGGACCAGGCGGTCGCGTGTTCGAGTCACGCTGCCCCGACAACAAAAAGGGCGATTGGGCGTTTAGCTCAGCTGGTTCAGAGCATCTGCCTTACAAGCAGAGGGTCGGCGGTTCGAATCCGTCAACGCCCACAATACTTCCCCCACTAAGAGATTGTTTCCCAATCTCTTTTTTTTATCATCAGCACGGATATGGCAAACAATGATTGGAAAGATCGTCTTGGCGTTGTTTTTTCAACGAATGCAGACTATCAATATACGACCGAAGAAGAACAGCAACAGGAAACGCTGCCGAAGCATGAACAGCGCCTGCGTGTGAGTATCGAGAAGAATGGTAGGGGAGGTAAGGTGGTGACAATTGTGAAAGGCTTTGTCGGCACATCCGATGATATCAAGTTGCTCGGTAAATACTTGAAAACCAAATGTGGCGTAGGCGGAAGTGTCAAAGATGATGAGGTTATCATTCAAGGGAATCTGAAAGAGAAAATAATAGCCTTGCTGAAAGCAGACGGATATAACAACACCAAATAGCGATAGAGACTATTTGGTGTTGATGTTTTATTGTGAGTGGTAGTCTGTCTTAAATTCTTACCACATTCTTGATATGCGGAATTTTCTTTAGGTCTTTGATGATGGTCTGTACCTCCTTTGTGTTATGAACAAAGAGCACGATGGTACAATCGAAGACTCCATCAATTGTTTCTACAGTCAGTTTGCGGATGTTCGCATTGAATAGTTGTGAGATGACTTGGGTAATCTGGTTGAGGATACCTATGCGGTCGAATCCATCCAGTTTGATGGTGACGGCAAATTGCTTGTCTCCCTGAATGTCCCATTTTACAGAGTAAAGCCGGTTGCCTGAGTTGGCTTTCAAACGTAGCGCTGCCGGACATTGAAGCTTATGAACGTGGAATATTCCATCTGTTGATTGGTACGCCATGACCACATCACCAGGAATTGGGTTGCAACATGTGTCGAGACGGAATTTCGCATCGATATTCGTGTCGTTAACAATCAGAGGTTTCTTCTTGTCGTACTCAACCTCTTCTTCCTGCTTCTCAGACTTGTTCTCGGCATCCTTTTGTTTCTTGCGACCAAACGAAAGCAGACGTTTCCATGTGCTGTTATTGTTCTTCCCACGCAGATAGGATTCGTCCATGTTGCCAAGCACCACTTTCTTCTGTCCGATGGCAAGATACAGTTCTTCTGCTTTGGCAAACGAATGCAAATGGCACAACTTATCAATATTTGGCGTGTCTTTGACGATTTCACACTTTGCAAGGAATTCATCCAGTATTTCTTCACCTTCGCGTTGCTGCAAACGTTCTTTCTTACGAATGGCTGCCAGTATTTTCGCTTTTGCTTTTGCCGTTGTGGCAATATTGAGCCACTCATCTGTGACAGTCGGCTTGAAAGATGTAAGGATTTCAACCTGGTCGCCACCTTGTAGTTTATAGGTCATCGGTACCAGTTTATGGTTGACCTTTGCACCCATACAGTGTGTTCCGACGACGGTGTGGATAGAGAATGCGAAGTCGAGGGCAGTAGCACCTGTGGGGAGTATCTTGATTTCGCCTTTCGGTGTGAACACCAATATCTCTGAGGCATAGAGATTCAACTTGATGGTGTCGAGAAAGTCCATTGCGTCAGGCTGGGGGTCGTCAAGGATTTCCTTAATCGTGACGAGCCATTTATCGAGTTCGTTGTCTCTCTCCTCGTCAGTTGCTTCGCCTTCCTTGTATTTCCAGTGTGCAGCGAATCCCTTCTCTGCAATATCGTCCATCTTCTGACTACGTATCTGTACCTCAATCCACTCGCCCAAATTGCTCATCAAGGTTACGTGGAGGGCTTTGTATCCGTTCGCTTTCGGATGGTTAACCCAGTCTCTGAATCGGTCGGGATGGCTCGAATAGAGTTGGGTAAGTGCTACATAGATATTGAAACATTCATTTCGCTCGTCGATATTGTTTCTTGGCTCAAAAATGATTCGAACAGCCAGTATGTCGTATACTTCCTCAAACGGAATATGCTTCACCTGCATCTTCGACCATATAGAATAAGGAGACTTGATACGGGCTTTGATTTCGTAGTTAAACCCCATCTGGTCGAGTTGTTTGCGAATAGGGGCTGTAAACTCTTGGAACACCGTATTACGTTCGCTTTCTGTCGCCTGCAGTTTCTTTTCGATGGCTTTATATTCATCTGGATGCTCATACTTGAAACTGAGGTTTTCGAGTTCTGACTTAATGGCATTCAGACCTAATCGGTTGGCTAACGGAGCATAAATATACAGTGTTTCGCCCGAAATCTTATAGCGTTTGTTGGCAGGCTGAGCACCCAACGTACGCATGTTGTGCAGACGGTCGGCCATCTTGATGAGGATAACGCGAATGTCATCGTTCATGGTAAGAAGCAGTTTCTTGAAGTTTTCTGCTTGGGCCGATGCTCGCTCTCCAAAGATACCACCCGAAATCTTCGTCAGTCCGTCAACGATTTGGGCAATCTTCGGACCGAAAATGTTCTCAATATCTTCGATGGTGTAGTCTGTATCTTCCACCACGTCGTGAAGCAGTGCAGAGCAAATCGAAGTAGAACCAAGACCAATCTCAGAGCACACAATCTGTGCTACTGCCAACGGGTGCATGATATATGGTTCTCCCGACAGCCTTCGTGCTCCTTGATGGGCATGACGGGCAAAGTTGAATGCTTTGGTGATGATATCAACTTTCTTCCTGTGCTTGGTATTCAGATAAGAATCAATAAGGTGTTGGAACGCTTCTTCCACCATCTTTTCTTCTGCTATGTCTAATGCTTTCTCCTCTGCCATAATGCCATTCGTTAAAAATTGATACTACATTCTACACCATACGACTGGTTTGCTAAGGAATTCGACAATGCCATTGAGTGCTTGTCGCGAATCACCGATGGCCGCACTTTCATCGACAGGTTCTTACTGATATCGAAACTCGATAGCTCAGCATCGACATACGCATCGATGATTGACAGCACATACACACCCATCATCGCAAACATACTGAGGTCACGATAGCGGCGATAATAGTTTTTCTTTCTGCGGAACAAATCCTGAATACGCGACAGGTTCTGACTGATGTTGTAGTTCTGAGGGATGAAATTCTCGTAGCTCTTGGTGTTCGGGTCGTCGTCCATAATGTCGATGTAGGCTTGTGAGTAGTCGCGATACATCGTATTGTTCCAGTTCAACGCATAGACGCAGCCTACGAATCCTCCGTAAATCAGCGGCAACTTCCAGTATTTCCTGTTGTATATCTGACCTCCGCCAGGGATGGCAATCGCCAACCATAGGGCTTTCTTCGGATCGGGCACAAAGAACTGCTTTTCGACCATCTTCTGAATGCTTTTCTGCGATGGAATCACTACAGTTGTGGTTTGGATACCGCTGTCTCTTTCAAGCGAATCTGCCACCGTGATGGTCATTCTTTCTCGTCTCAGTTGTACTTGAGGTATCTGTACATTCAGCGTGTCCTGAGCAATGGTGGTCACCGATAGGCACATCAACATCAGGAACCCAAAGATACGTGTGGCTCCTATCGACCATTTACCATTTGCCATTTGACCATTTACCATTTACTGACCGTTTATTATTTGACCATTTACTATTGGCCTTTACTATTCAATTCATCAGCTAATGCTTGGAAACTGTCTCTCAAGTCTTCGCCTTCGGGAATCAGTGTGTGGAGTACACTTTCACCGTAACACATCCGTATTTCCTTCAAGTTGACGGCGGTCGACCTCAATTCGGGGTTGACATGAGTGACGAGGAATCCTGCTATTTTGAGTTTCCCATTGAGACTATTACTTACGTCATCGATGGTTCGTAGCAGTTCTGCCATTCCTTCGAAGATGGTATAGTCGCACTTGATGGGTATCAATACCTCATCGGCCGCTACGAGTGCGTTCATGGTGAGCAATCCTAACGACGATGGTGTGTCAATCAGCACATAGTCGTATTGCGTTTTCATGCCATCAATCTGCCGACTTAGAATAGATTCTCTATCCTCCTGATGCATCGCTGTAATCTCAAACCCGATCAGATTATGATTGCCCAACGCTATCATCATTCCCTCCGTACCAGTAGGGCATACACATTGATCTAACGAGGAACGCCCTTCCATGCAATCAGCTAACGAATAAGGGGCTTTTGATTCAATTGGGTAGCGGGTTGCAAGACTTGACAACGGGTCGAGATCTACCAAGAGCACCTTCTTCTTGTTGTCTGCGAGCGTCTCAGCCAAATACGTGGCAGTTGTGGTCTTTCCTGCCCCTCCTTTATGATTTACTATTGCAATTATTCTGCCCATGAATGCTACGCCCTTTCGCTAATGAATTGCAAAGGTACGAATATTTTACCATTTAACCATTTACTATTTACTATTTTTTTGCAAAAAAACGCCAACCTCTAACCTCTAACAGCTAAACTTTTACTAAATAATGAAAAAAAAAGGATTAATGCATTATGCATTATAAATTATTTTGTACCTTTGCACTCGCAAACGTAAAAACAATATTCTATATGGACGACAGTTATCCGGCGAATCATTTAAGTATAGCAGGATAGGGTCTGACCGAAGCATAGTAAGTTTAGACTCTATCGATTAAGACAACCGATTTTTCAAACTTTTAAAAAGAGTTTAAACTTATGCGTACTTATTGGAATTTTAATAAGGGCATAAAGCATCTGGATCAATGGGAATCTGGGTGCTGGATACAGGTAACCTGCCCTGTGGAAGATGATGTGAAGTATCTGGTTGATGAACTGAAGATACCCGATTATTTCTTGGAGGACATCTCCGATACCGATGAGCGTTCACGTTACGACTACGACGAGCGTTGGTTGATGATCATCCTTCGTATACCACATCTCAAGAACATCACCAGTCGCAGCCCGTACACCACCATCCCACTTGGTGTACTCATCAAGGACGATAAGATTATCACTGTCTGTAATCAAGAGACAAAGATGATGGTCGACTTCATCAATCATCAGCAACGTCGTGGAGAAGGTTTTATCGATGCAACCGACCTCGTGTTCCGGCTCTTCCT
>JAFXNA010000043.1 GCA_017529865.1 Bacteroidaceae bacterium | reverse complement strand
TATATATTATATATTAATTTTTCTTCCTTCTGTTTTTTTCAAAAACCAAGATGTACGAAGTACGAAGTACGAAGTAAACAGTGTTTCCCGAACACAGATACCTCTGTATTGTAACTCTTCGTACATGTTCTTCACATTGCTCTCTTCACTTTACAAAATAAGCCGATTTTTGAGACGTTAGTTCGTGGCACGTGAGATTACGTTTCGCCGCGCGTGAAATTACGGCACACTGCCCGTGAAATTACGTTTCGTCGGAAGTCATGTTTTCTCGTTTTTTTCCAAAAATTTTTGTTTGAAAAATTTGGTCATGTCGGAATTATTTCGTAACTTTGCAGTACCAAAATATTCCTGCAAAGCTGAAGGAATCTTGAGCGCAAGTCCGAAGGCGAAGCAACTACACTATCAGCTATAAAATACATCCATCATCCCAACTGCTCCCGAAAAAAAAGATGAACAGCCTATGAAAACGCCCGACTCTTTTCGCAGATTTGATGCGCCGAAGAGTGAAAAAGAAGAATGAAGACGGAAAAAAGAGGAATGAAACGTGAAAAATTGTAAATAGTCAATGGCGGAATGGTAAATTATTCGTACCTTTGCATCCGTTTTGCGCATTATACGCACACACATATAGAATATTATGATAGATTTTGACGATTTCAATTTTTTAGACGATTCCCCTCGCAATGCCTCGATATCGATCATTTCAGACATCGATGCTTCGAAGGCCAACATATACGACAACGAAATCAGTGAGGACAAGGAAGTACCTATCCTGCCGCTGAGGAACACGATGCTGTTCCCTGGCACCCTGCTCCCCATCACCATAGGCCGTCGTTCGTCACTCCGCATGATCAACGAAGTGAACAAGACGGGCGCCATCGTGGGTGTGTTCAGCCAGAAGGACGACTCGGTGGAGAGTCCCGAGACGAACGACCTGTACGAATACGGTGTGGTGGCAAAGGTGGTGAAGGTGCTGGAACTGCCCGACGGCAACCGCACGGCTCTGATGCAGGGTTTCAACCGCATCGGACTGACCGAGGCACACGACAACGGTGACTATCTCGTGGGACACATCTACAAGGCTCCTGAGATGATTCCGTCGAACCGCGACCGTGAGTTCAATGCTGTTGTCGATGCCTGCAAGGATGTGGCCGAGAAGCTGTTCAGAAGCAGCGAGTTCAGGAATTTCGACATGTCGTTCAACCTGCGCAACCTGTCGAACAAGACATTCCTCATCAACTTCATCTGTGCCAACCTGCCTATCAGCTGTCAGGAGAAATTCGAAATGCTGCGCGAGAGCAACATGACCCAGCGTGCCTTCCAGCTGCTCGCCCTGCTGAACCGCGAATATCAGTTCGTGTCGCTCAAGGCAAGCATCCAGATGCGGACACAGGAAGACCTGAACCGCCAGCAGCGCGAATACTTCCTGCATCAGGAGATGAAAAACATACAAGAGGAACTGGGCGAAGATGCCGATTCGGACATCGATAACCTGCAACAGCGAGCCAAGCGCAAGAAATGGAACGAGAAGACCCGTGAGTTCTTCAACCGCGAAATCGGCCGTCTGCGCCGCATGAACCCGCAGTCGCCTGAATACCAGACACAATACGACTACCTCGACACGTTCGTAGGTCTGCCCTGGAACGAAGGCACGAAGGACAACCTGAACCTGAAGAATGCCGAACGGGTGCTGAACCAAGACCATTTCGGTATGGAAAAGGTGAAGGAACGCATCCTGGAACACTTGGCGGTGCTGAAGACACGTGGCGACTTCAAGAGTCCGATTATCTGCCTCTACGGCCCTCCAGGTGTAGGTAAGACCTCACTGGGCAAGAGCATCGCAAGAGCTATGAAGCGTGCATACGTCCGCATGTCGTTAGGCGGTCTGCACGAGGAAGCCGAGATTCGCGGCCACCGCCGTACCTACGTAGGTGCAATGCCTGGACGAATCATGAAGGGCATTCAGCAGGCAAAGAGCTGCAACCCTGTGTTCATCCTCGACGAAATCGACAAACTGGGTCAGGACACCTTCCACGGCGACCCCTCATCGGCCCTGCTCGAAGTGCTCGACCCCGAACAGAACAGCGCCTTCCACGACAACTATCTGGACTGCGACTTCGACCTCTCGAAGGTGATGTTCATTGCCACAGCCAACAACATTGGCAGCATCCCTGCCCCACTGCTCGACCGTATGGAACTCATCGAAGTGAGCGGATACCTCACCGAGGAGAAGATAGAGATTGCCAAGCGCCATCTGGTGCCTCAGCAACTCGAAAAGTTGGGCATGGAAAAGTCGGGCATCAAGGTTTCGACCGATGCCATCGAGCGCATCATCGAGAACTATACAAGGGAATCGGGTGTGCGCGAGCTTGACAAGAAACTGAACAAACTGCTCAGAAAACTCACCCTGCAATATGCCCGTGAAGGCGAACTGGAGAAGAAAAACATCGGGGCAAAGGACATCGAAGACCTGTTGGGACCAGTGGAATTCACACGCGACAAATACCAGGGCAACGACT
Organism: Bacteroidaceae bacterium; assembly: GCA_017529865.1. Taxonomy (GTDB): domain Bacteria; phylum Bacteroidota; class Bacteroidia; order Bacteroidales; family Bacteroidaceae; genus Colivivens. The sequence goes on along the minus strand of JAFXNA010000043.1, from coordinate 43,282 downwards.
ACGCAGGTGTCGTCACAGGCTTGGCATGGACATCGGTAGGCGGTGAAATCCTTTTCATCGAAACCAGCCTCAGCAAGGGCAAAGGTCAGAAACTGACACTGACAGGTAACCTGGGCGACGTAATGAAAGAATCGGCCGTACTGGCCCTCGAATATATCAAGGCACATGCCGACCGCCTGAATATCGACCCACTCGTGTTTGACTGCTGGAACATCCATATTCACGTACCAGAAGGTGCTGTACCAAAGGACGGCCCTTCGGCTGGCATCACCATCGCAACCTCGCTTGCATCGGCACTCACCCAGCGCAAGGTACGCAAGAACGTAGCCATGACCGGCGAAATCACCCTCCGCGGCAAGGTACTGCCTGTGGGCGGCATCAAGGAAAAGATTCTGGCTGCCAAACGTGCCGGTATCACCGACATCATGCTCTGTCACGAAAACGAGAAGGACATCAAGCAGATTCCTGAGAAGTACGTGAAGGGTGTGACATTCCATTATGTGGAAAACGTAGAGGATGTATGGCAGTTCGCACTATTGGATGAGAAAGTGGCAAAGCCTATCGAGTTAACCATAGAGGAAGAGAAGAAGGAATAAGATGCCACTGACTTTCAAACTTGAACATACTGATGCGAAGAGCAACGCAAGAGCCGGATTAATTACAACCGATCACGGCCAGATTCAAACCCCTATCTTCATGCCTGTAGGCACGGTGGGGAGTGTGAAGGCTGTACACCTGCGCGAACTCAAGGACGACATCAAGGCACAAATCATACTGGGCAACACCTACCATCTGTATCTGCGTCCCGGATTGGGTGTCATCGAAGCAGCAGGCGGACTACATAAGTTCAACGGCTTCGACCGTCCGATGCTGACTGACAGCGGTGGATTCCAGGTATTCTCGTTGGCAGGCATTCGCAAACTGACGGAGGAAGGAGTGGAGTTCCGCAGCCATATTGACGGTTCGAAACATTTCTTCTCGCCCGAGCGTGTGATGGATATCGAGCGCAGCATCGGAGCCGACATCATGATGGCTTTGGATGAATGTCCTGACGGCAAATCCGACTATGCATACGCCAAGAAGTCGCTGGAACTGACGGAAAACTGGTTAGACCGTTGCATCCAACGCTTCAATGAGACAGAACCGAAATACGGCTATCATCAGGCCCTCTTCCCTATCGTTCAAGGCTGCACCTATACCGACCTGCGCCAACGTGCCGCAGAGAACGTAGCCAGCAAGAACGCAGAAGGAAACGCCATCGGCGGACTGGCTGTGGGTGAACCTACAGACGTGATGTATGAGATGATTGAAGTAGTAAATGCCATCCTTCCGACCGACCGCCCTCGCTATCTGATGGGCGTAGGAACACCACAGAACCTGCTCGAAGCCATAGAGCGCGGCGTGGATATGTTCGACTGCGTGATGCCAACCCGCAACGGACGCAACGCAATGCTATTCACCCAGCATGGTACTATGAACATGAGGAACAAGAAATGGGAAATGGACTTCACGCCCATCGACCCCGAAGGCACCTCATACGTAGACCAAACCTATACGAAAGCTTATCTGCATCATCTGTTCAAAGCACAGGAACTGCTCGCTATGCAGATTGCCTCTATCCACAACCTGGCTTTCTACCTGCGACTCGTGGGCGAAGCACGCCAGCATATCATCGCAGGCGATTTCTGTGTATGGAAAAGCAAGATGGTAGAAGAACTGGGACGACGCATATAAGCACACGAAGGCAATGAGAAGACCGAAGATACATATCAAGCGCCCAACGAAAATCAAGCGCCCGGAGAAGGTCAACCAGTTTATGAACTGGCTGAACGACCACTCTCCCCTGTCGAGACTCGACCGATATATCATCGGCAAGTTTCTCGGCACCTATTTCTTCTCTATTGCACTCATCATCAGCATCGCCGTGGTGTTCGACATCAACGAGCACATCGACAAATACCTGTCGAAGAACGCACCGGCAGCGGATATCATCATGTTCTATGTGAACTTCATCCCCTACTACGCCAACCTGTTCAGTCAGTTGTTTGTCTTCATCAGCGTCATCTTCTTCACCACCAAACTGGCCGAGAACTCGGAAATCATCGCCATGATGTCAACGGGTGTCAGTTTCAAACGGTTGATGCGCCCCTACATGATTTCAGCAGCGGTTATCTGTGTGCTCACCTTCGTCATGGGAGCTTATATCATTCCACGAGGCAACGTGGAGCGTGTGAAGTTCGAGAACACCTATCGCCGACGCTATGCCGTTACCTTTACAAGCAACGTACAACTGGAAGTCGACACGGGTGTCATCGCCTACCTCTCACGTTATGAAGACAATGTGAAGACGGGGTATGACTTCACCCTCGACAAGTTCGTCAACAAGAAACTCGTCAGCCATCTGCAGGCAGCAATGATACAATACGATACCCTCTCCGAGGAACCCAACCACTGGATTATCAAGAACTACACCGAACGCGACCTGAAAGGTATGCGCGAAGTGATTACCAGCGGCGGACGTATCGACTCCGTCATCAATATGCAGCCGCAAGACCTCCTGATACAGAAAGGCCAGCAGCAGACACTGACCAATCCACAGTTGGAAGAATACATTGCGCATCAGAAGCAGCGAGGATTTGCCAACATACAGGCCTTTGAGGTGGAATACTACCAACGTGGTGCCTCCTCGTTTGCCGCCTTCATCCTTACCGCTATCGGATTGTCGCTCTCGGCCAAGAAACGAAAAAACGGAATGGGTATCTCGCTCGGTGTGGGATTGCTCCTAAGTTTCGCTTACATCATGTTCCAGACTATTTCTGCTTCGTTTGCCATCAAGGCCAACTTCCCACCGATGCTGGCCGTATGGATTCCAAATATCGTGTTCATGTTTATCGCCGTCTATTGTTACAAATTCGCACCCAAATGACAACGCTCACAATCGACATAGGTAACACCAGCATCAAGTATGCAGTATTCGAAGGACAGACGATGGTTCACCACGAACGAATCATCGGACACAATATTACAGCCATTGCAGACGGCATCGCAACCTACCATCCTGCCCATGCAATGGTATGCGCCACAGGGGCTTTAGACGATACACAGCGCCAATTGCTGGAAGGACTGACAGCTGACACACGTTTTCTTACGCATACGACACCCATTCCAATCACAAACCGGTATAAGTCGCCACAGACGCTTGGAATGGATCGTCTGGCAGCGGCTGTGGGAGCTTATACGGAAGCAAAGAAAGAAGTGCTGATAATCGATATGGGAACAGCTATCACATACGACTTCGTTGATACAGACGGTAACTATGTCGGTGGCAATATCGCACCAGGGGTACAGTTGCGACTTCGTGCTTTGCACGACTACACCGCCCGACTCCCTTTGGTCGATGCAGAAGGCGAACGGCCTCCGTTAGGAGAAAATACAGAAACCGCCATCCGTTGTGGCGTAATCGACGGAATAAAATACGAAATTGAGGGTTATTTGAATCATTTTTTCTTAAAATATCCTAATCTTTGTGTTTTTTTTACAGGTGGAGACGAATTATATTTTGCTAATGAAAGAAAAAAGCGTATTTTTGCAGACAAAATGTTAGTTCTCAAAGGACTGAACGAAATATTAAGCTATAATTTGAAATGAAGCGATACAAAATACAATACTTGATGATGATGCTGTTTGCATCGATGACCGCAACAGCACAGAATGGCGTAAACTCTCCCTATAGCCGATACGGATTCGGTATACAGGCCGACCGTTCGATGGGATTCAATAAAGGCATGAGCGGAGTGGCACAAGGATTCAGAGACGGCCAGATAGTCAATGTGGCTAACCCTGCATCCTACTCTGCAGTTGACAGCCTGACAGCTATTATCGACGTCGGAATGACCCTCCAGAACGGCAACTACAAGATTGGCGAGGTACAGCAGAATGCACGCAACACCAATCTGGACTATGCAGCCTTCCACTTTCGTGCGACAAAGAATGTGGGTGTGGCATTGGGTCTCCTACCCTATACCAACATCAGCTATAACATGACCTCGAACAGCGAACAAGTGGCAGGCAACGAAAATGTCACCTCGTCATATCAGTTTCAGGGAGATGGCGGTCTGCACCAAGTCTTTGTTGGAGCAGGATGGGCCTTCAGCAAGCCGCTCTCAGTCGGTATCAACGGAAGTTTCCTCTTTGGTAACTATTCGCACAACAACAATATGTCGTTCAACGACCAGAGTGCGTATTCGCTGATTCGCAACTATAGTGCCGACATCTCAACTTGGATGCTCGATGCAGGATTGCAGTTCACACAACCACTCAACACGACTGACAAACTCGTAGTGGGTTTCACATACGGATTAGGACACGATATCAACAACCGTGCTATCCGCACCACAGAGACTTACAATCAGTCATCAGCCATCACAGAAGGTTTTTCGATAGATACGTTGAAGAACGCCTTCCAGCTGCCCCATTCGTTCAGTGTGGGTGTGACCTACTACAAAGGTACGAAATGGCAGATAGGTGCTGACTTCGAACTGCAAAAGTGGAGCGATTGTAAGTTCCCTATGCAGAACGCAGCAGGACAATATCTCACCACAAAGGGTCAGCTGAACGACAAGATACGTATCGCTGTAGGCTGTGCGTATGTTCCCAATGCAAAAGGAACGAGACTCACGAACAGGATAGCCTATAAGTTCGGAGGATTCTACGGAAAATCATACGCAAATGCCGATCAGTCGATGATGAAGACGGATAAACCATACGAATATGGCCTGTCGGCAGGTGTCAGCATTCCTATCAGCAACCGAAACGTGTGGTACAACATTCCAAAACTGAACTTCAGTGTACAATGGGTACATACCAACATCCCATACGTATCGGCAATGGGGGCAACTCCAACACTGAGCAAACTCACAGAGAACTACCTTCGATTCAGCATCGGTATGAGTTTCAGCGAACGCTGGTTCTATAAACACCGAATGGAATGAGGAAAAGTCCTATTAAACATAAATGCATAATAACAAATCAAACAAATAAAAAACGAAGAAATTAGGTTATGAAAGTTATGAAAAAAGTATTAGCAGCCTTCGTAATGGCAACAGTAGCAATCGGTGCATACGCACAGGGCTACGCAGGAACAACATTCAATGACCGTATCGGACATGGTCAGGATAGTATTGATGTAATCAATCAGTTCAGTCTGTACCGTGAAGAGTTCAAGAACCAAAACTATCAGGAAGCATACAATTCATGGAAAGTAGTGATGGAGAAAGCTCCATTGGCACAGATTCGTATCTATCAGGATGGCGACGTCATCTGCCAGCAGCTGTTGCAGAAAGAAACTGACGCAGCAAAGAAGCAGGAGATTTTCAACACCTTGATGAATATGCACGACACACGTATCAAGTTGCTCGACGACCTCAACTCATTTGCCACAAAGGTCACCACGACAACGAAAGGTAACATTCTGTGTCGTAAGGCTTACGATTATTTCTATTTCAACCCAAAGCCTAACTACGAGGAGGCATATAAGTTGTTCCAGGAAGGTATCAATGACCTTGGTGAAAACGTAGATGCTTATATCCTCTACGGATACATCCAGTGCTCATACAACCGCTTCCAGAACAAGAAGGACGACCAGACTCGTGAGGACTTCATCAACGACTACATGAACTGTAACGACATCTGTGAGCGTCTGCTCGATGAAGCAAAGCAGTATCCTGCTGAGGTGATTCCTGCAAACCCAGAGTCAGAAGACTCTACGGAGTGGGAAGAGCGCGTCGTTCTGTCACCTGAAGCAGAGAAGATTATCAAGAACTATCAGCCTACTCAGGATCTCTGCAACGACCTGTTCGTGAAGTCCGGTGCTGCCGACTGTGATGCGTTGACAAAGATTTATGAAGGTAAGGTTGAAGGAGCAAAGCAAGACCTCGCTCAGCTTAACAACATCCTGAAGATTCTCCAGAACTTCGAATGTGACAAGTCAGAACTTTACTACAAGGCTGCCGACTATGCATACGAGTTGAATAAGACTCCCAATGCAGCACTCGGTAAGGCTGCCAAACTGCTCAAGGCAGGCGACACAAACGGTGCAATGAAGTATCTGCAAGAGGCAATCGATCTCGAAACCGATAATTCGAAGAAAGGTAAGACTGCATTCTCTATTGCACAGATCCTTTACAGCAAGGGTAACATCAGCGGTTGCCGTCAGTACTGCAACACAGCGCTGCGCTACACCCCATCAATGGGTCGTGCTTACCTGCTGATGGCCAACTGTATCGTACGTAGTGCACCAGGTGCAAGCCAAGACACAGATGCGATGTTGAAACGCAGCTACTACTACTGCCTCGCTACCGATAAGTGTCTGAAGGCAATGTCAGTTGACCCATCATGCGCCAGCCGCGCAAACAGCCAGATTGCCAGCTACCGCAATGGTTACTACCCAAAGAGCGAAGCATTCTTCAAGGGTATCAAGGCCGGACAGTCTGTATCTGTAATGGGCGAAACAACCACGCTGCGTTTGCGTTAATCGCGAAGTTGACGTGAAGCTATCAATAAAAATATTCATCATCAGTCTCATGGGGTGCTTGCATCTCATGGGACTGTTTAGTTGTCAGGAAGATAAGGACGGAAGTACGGTCGATATCTACAATCGCGAAGCACAACCCATCCTGAAGAGTGTGGGTGTCAGCACCCTCATATCCGACAGTGGGGTCATCCGCTACAAAATCATCAGCGAAGACTGGTTCATCTATGACCGTACCGTTCCACAATATTATTCTTTCGAGAAAGGATTATTTCTCGAGAAGTTTGATGAACAGTATCATGTCGATGCATTCATCAATTGCGACACCGCCTACTACTATAACGAAACACGTGTGTGGGAATTGCGAGGACGTGTATGTGTGAAGAACCTGAAAGGCGAGACATTCAAGACTTCGCTACTTTTCTGGGATATGAACCAACATCAGATTTACTCGCCTGCTTATATGGTAGTCGATGGAATCGAACAAGACCTTGAAGGTTATGATTTCCGCTCCGACGAATCGATGACCGACTATCTTATCCACTCTTCTTCGGGCGCATTCCCAATGGGCGAAGACCGCGAAGTTCCACGACCCGATGAGCAAGAACTCATTATGTTCGGTTCGGACACTACACAAGTCAACACCGCTCCGTAAACACCCAAAAACGACATTCTCTGTACCAATTTTACACCTTATTATTAAAAAATAAGGTTAATAAGTGTTGTGTTTAAAGAAAAATTCGTATCTTTGTGCGCTTTTTGCGAAACGAAAAGAAAATGAATAAATAACAACTATAATTATGGCAACTTTAGGAAAGATTAGAAAACATGGAGTATTGCTTGTATCCGCTATTGCGATAGCATTATTCCTCTTCGTAGCAGGAGACCTCGTCAAAGGAGGTGAAAGCCTGTTCCAGAAAAGTCAAATGACAGTAGCAACAATTGACGGCGAGGACGTTTCAATTCAGGACTACCAAAAATTATTTGATGAACTTCAAGGCTATTACGAAATCGTAAATGGTTCGTCTGTATCTGGAGAAGACGACCTCAACAGAGTGAAAGATGAAGCTTGGCAGACTTATGTTCAAAACACACTCATTCAGAAGGAGTGCAAGGAACTGGGTTTGACAGTTACTGACAACGAAGTGGCTGAAATTATCAAGAATGGTCAGAGCCAACTTTTGCAGGTTCCTATCTTCATGAACCAGCAGACTGGTCGTTACGACTACAGCCTCGTTCAGCAGTTCCTCAACGAATATAAGGCACAGAAGGATGCAGGCGCACAGTTGCCAGACGCATACGAGAAGACCTACAAGTACTACATGTTTGCACAGAAGCAGATTCGTAGCCAGTACCTCGTTCAGAAGTATCAGGCACTCCTTTCAAAGGCGCTGATTTCTAACCCAATCGAGGCAAAGCAGAACTTCAACGCTCGCACCAACGAGACTGATGTTATCCTTGCTTCTATGCCACTCTCAATGGTTGCTGACGACAAGGTCACAGTAACTGACGATGAAATCAAGGCAAAGTTCAACGAGGAGAAGGAGAAGTATCTGCAGATTCTCGAGACTCGTGACATCAAGTATATCGACGTAGCTATCTCTGCCAGCGATGCTGACAAGAAGGCTGCTGAGGAGGAGATGGACGATGCATGCGCTCAGTTGCAGGCTGCAGAAACTAACACTGCTGCTGGCAACGTCTGCCGTCAGCTCACCAGTGCTGTTCTCTACACCGACATTCTCAAGAAGAAAGAGGCATTCCCACAAATGATTTCGAACTTGCTCGATAGCGCAGCTGTTGGTACCGTCTGCGCTCCTAAGTATGATGCAATGACCAACACATATTACACCTTCAAGGTGCTCGACAAGCAGACTCAGGCTGATAGCGTGCTCTATCGCCAGATGGTTGTCGTTCGTGCCGACGAAGCAGCTACCAAGGCTTCGGCCGACAGTATCGTAAATGCTATCAAGGGTGGTGCTAAGTTTGCTGACCTCGCTAAGAAGTACAACCAGTCATCCGACAGCACATGGGTTTCAACTGCTCAGTATCAGAACAGCAACCTCGATGCCGACAACGCATTGTTCGTTAAGACCCTCTACACCATGCAGCCAAACGAGACACAGGCTGTCAAGCTCTCAAATGGTTACAACATCGTGCTTCAAGTTCTTGAGAAGCGTAATCCTATTCAGAAATACAACGTTGCAGCAGTCGTAAAGACACTCAACTTCTCTGACGCTACCTACAACGCAGCATTCAACAAGTTCAGTTCGTTCCTCGCTGCCAACAACACAGCTGAGAAGATCGAGGCTAACGCAGAGAAAGAAGGATACAGCCTTCTGCCTTATCCCGACCTTACCAGCAACAGCCACAATATCGCAGGCATTCATGGCACTCGTGATGCTCTCAAGTGGGTATTCGATGAGGCAGACGAAAAGGATGTAAGCCAACTCTACGAATGCGGTGAAAACAATCACCTCTGCGTTGTCATCCTCGACAAGATTAACAAGAAGGGCTATCGTCCACTCGATAAGGTATCAACCAACATCAAGGGCGACCTGATGAACGAAAAGAAGGTGGCTCAGTTGGCTGAACAGCTCAATGGTGTGAAGTCAATCGCTGACGCTCAGGCTAAGGGTGCTATCATCGACACCATCAACCACATCTCATTTGCTTCACCAGCATTCATCAGCGCTACTGCTTCATCTGAACCACTCGTAAGCGCAGCTGCGGCAAAGGCTCAGAAAGATGCATTCGTAGGTCCTATCAAGGGCGAAGGTGGTGCATACGTCATGAAGGTGACAAGCAAGACACAGACTCAAGAGAAGTTCGATGCTAAGCAGGAAGAAGCTCAGGTATCACAGATGAACCTCCGCATGGCTATGCAGTCACTTATCAACTCGCTCTATTTGAAGGCCAATGTAACAGACAACCGTTACAAGTTCTTCTAATCGTACGCGTATAATTAAATAAGGTGTGTCCCAATGCGGGATGCACCTTATTTCGTTTCAATCCTCGAACTCTTCAATCCTTCATGCATGGGCATCAATATCAGCAAAATGAATCTAACGAAAAAGGTCAAGAAGTCATCAACCGTTAAAGAACTCTTCTTTACCTTTATCGCAACCACCATCTCCATCATCCTCACTTTTGGAACAGCACGTTACTTCGAATACCGTGAGAAACGAGAGTCGGGGCGCCAAACTGCCATTAATGTGATACTCGACATCGAAGAGAATATCCAAGAATTAGACGAACTTGCAAGTATCGAGGAAGAGCAATTCAACCTAGCCCAGTACGTGTTAGGACATATCGATGAGATTGATTCTATATCGACCGATACATTAAAAGAAGTCTATCAGTACCTTTCACAGAATCAAGAACTCAAGTTCGACGACTCACGCGAAAAGATATTCCACAGCAGCCAGGAATCCTGGAAGCATATCAACAATGCCAAGTTCATCAACCTCGTTCAGACCTTCTTCTACGAAAGGCATCAGTTTCAGGATTACTACAACTCAGAAATCCTCTTCCATAAACCGATATCTAGCGAGGAGCGATACGAGAACCTCCTTCAAAACAACTACGAAATCACAGAACAACTACCCAAGTTACTCCCAAAACTCCTGACAGAGCCACGCATTGAGTGTTTTATCACCTATTCAGCCTCACGTCAGAATTATTTCCGTGAAACGTCTAACAACTGGCGCCTCATCAGCAATGAGTGTAAGTTCCTTATGGGCATCACCGATGAAGAACTGGAAGAGTATGTAGAGAAGAGTGAGCACACGGGTCGGCTCGTCAAAAAGAAAGATCTCATCGGAACTTGGACTGCCGACATGAACGATGAAAATGAAGAACTGACCTTCTTCAACGACGGAACTTTCAAACACGAGGTCGAACACAAAACCCGTTCTTATGCATTTAGCGGTGCAGGTCTCTACAAGGGCAGCATGGAAGGCACATGGGCCATCAAAGGCGATACACTCGTCCGCATCTATCCGCGCAACAAGTATCACTACGAACTCGACTTCAGCCATATCTCCTACAACGATGACCAGAAAGAACTTGTGGAAGGTTACATCAAGCAATACCAAGAGGCAATACAAGCTCGGAACGAGGCTTATAAAGTCAGTACCGATACGATGACCCGCAAGAATGCAGCCTACATCAATGCTTCAGGACAGATGGTAGAACTCATTCGCAACGAAATTGATGAAGAGGGGAACGAGCAAAAGCGTAAATCCTACATGCTCAGAATAAATGAAAAGAAATAAAAAAACATTCCAACAGATTATATATTCAAATCCATTAACATAATCAAACGATATCACGAAATGAAACTAAGAAAACTATCAATTGCTATGCTGTTTATAGCAACATGTCACATGAACGCACAAGTTGTCATCAACATAGATGCAACTCAAAAAGGTCCAAAAGTCAGCCCTACTCATTATGGTATCTTCTATGAAGATATAAACCATGCGGCTGATGGGGGATTGTATGCAGAACTCATTCGTAACCGTTCTTTCGAAGACGATAACATGACAGGAGGTCGCAATATGCGCCGGCGTGGAGGTACTACAGAAACGACACGTGTCAGTAATTGGTTTGCTGTAGGTGATGCTTCTATCAAACTTATTCAGGACAACCTTCTAAATGACGTGCAACACAATGCATTAAGCGTAATGCTCAGCAAAGCAGGCGATGGTGTACGCAATGAAGGTTTCTGGGGAATGAATGCCGTAAGAAACACGAAGTATCAGTTATCATTCTGGGCCAGGAGTCAAAACGGATACAACGGGACCATTACTGCACAGTTGCAATCAACTAACGGGCAATCACTCGGAAACATCAAAATAAAGGCAGACTTCGGCAAAGAATGGAAAAAATACACAGCTACTATCACGGCTACGGGAAATGATCCACGTGCAGAATTCACACTCACAGCAGACAAAGCAGGAGAGTTCCAACTTGACGTAGTAAGCTTATTCCCTCCTACTTTCAAGAACCGTCCTAACGGAATGCGTCCCGATTTGGCTCAGATGCTTGCAGATATGCACCCTCGTTTCATGCGTTTCCCTGGCGGGTGTTTTGTTGAAGGACAGCAAAGTCCTGACAATGCGTTCCGTTGGAAACGTACTATAGGCCCTATTGAACAACGCGAAGGCCATGCTAATGTTAACTGGGGATATCGCACAAGTGACGGTATCGGATTCCATGAATTCTTGCAGCTGTCAGAAGATCTTGGAGCCAAACCGTTGTTTGTTGTAAACGTAGGTATCTGGCATGGAGGTTGTACTCCGTACGACCAGATTGGCGAGTGGATAGAAGAATGCATGGACGCTCTTGAATACGCAAATGGTGACATAACAACCAAATATGGAAAGATGCGTGCAGAGAATGGGCATCCAGCACCTTTTAACCTCGAATATATTGAGATTGGTAATGAGAACTACAACTTCAACATGAACAACAACAGCGACCAAAGCGATCATTACCCCGAACGATATATCCAGTTCTACAATGCCATCAAGGCAAAATACCCAAACGTACATTGTATCGGAAATGTAGAGTCATGGAGTACCGACAATCCTTCATGGCGAAACGATTATCCTGTGGAGATGGTCGATGAGCATTATTATCGCAATCCAAAATGGTTTGCCGACCGCTTCAACAAATATGACAGTTATGACCGCTCAAAATATAAAATCTATGTAGGAGAATATGCTGTCACCAGCCAGTTTGGCGATATAGGCAACCTTAATGCAGCACTTGGAGAAGCAGTGTATATGATGGGTATGGAAAACAACTCCGACGTAGTTGTCATGAACTCATACGCTCCAATATTCGTAAACGAGAACGATGCCCGCTGGCGTCCTGACATGATCCGTTTCAACTCACATAAAGTGATGGGAACACCTTCATACTATGTACAGCAACTATTCCCCAACAACATCGGCACACAAGTCCTGAAAACCGACTGGACATACAAACTCACATTGCCACAGGCAAATAAAGAAGAGGAAAACAAACCTGTTCAGGTGGGACTTGCAACATGGAATACTAACGTACAGTATCGTAATGCCCAACTCATTGTCGATGGTTCAACTGTCAACATCAGCGACTTTTCAAAATGGGCACGTCAAAGCGGTACATGGAATGCAAGCAACAGCGAACTCTCACAAACTTCAAACGAAACACCAGCAATGATTCTTTGTCCCAATAGGATAGATGCAAAGAAATATACCTATAAAGTACAAGCAAAAAAGCAAAGCGGTGCTGAGGGTTTCATGGTTCTGTTCGGTTATAAGGATGCACAAAACTTCCAATGGTATAATGTCGGAGGATGGTCAAATGTACAGAGCAATGTAGAACAAACCATCGGAGGCGGAAAGATTCAAATAGGACGCGACAAACGTTTTTCTGTAGAAAACGACAAATGGTATGACCTGCAGGTCGATGTAGATGGAGAAAACATAAAATGCTATATCGACGGGAAACTCGATTTCACTTGCAAACTCCAAAAGAGTGGCGCTATGGAAGGAGTGTATGCATCTACAACTATTGATACCGATACGAAAACCATGTACGTAAAAGTTGTCAATGTAGGTGAAGGGTTTGCCGACGGTATATTGAATCTCAAAAACTGCTCCATTGACACCAAAAAAGCAGATGCTGTAACCATCATTCGTCTTGCTTCTGCAAATGGAAACGATGAAAATACACTCGACAATCCTAAGAACATTTATCCAGAGACAACTACTGTTAAGGCTACTGGGACAAATAAAGTAAACTTCAAGGTACCTGCATATTCAGTAAACATTCTTAAAATAAAGATTTCATGAAACATCTCGCTCTTTTTAGTTTTATAATTATCACATTGTGCATGCCACTCAAAGCACAAGTAGGATTTGGAACACCCACTTTGTTTAACGACAATTGGGAGTTCACCCTGAACGAATCCAATTCACTTCCTTCCAATTCCGCAGAATGGAAGAAGGTTGCCCTACCCCACGACTGGTCCATCGAAGGCACACCCTCGCGCGACCTTGCCAGCTGTACCGGTTATCTCCCTGGAGGTATTGGCTGGTATCGTAAGACCTTCACTATCAGCGACTCAAAACCCAAGCACTACATCTACTTTGAAGGGGTTTATAATCGAAGTGAAGTATATCTCAATGGGCAACTACTTGGTAAACGACCTAATGGCTATGTGTCTTTCATGTACGACCTTACACCTTATTTAAAAAAAGGCAACAACGAACTTTCTGTACGTGTTGACCACAGCCGTTATGCTGATTCACGTTGGTACACTGGCTCAGGTATCTATCGCAATGTTTGGATAGTAGGAGCAGAAGAGACACACCTCGCTCAATGGGGCGTGAGCTATGAAGCAAAGAATGTCACGTCCAAGAGTTCCAATATCCATGTATCGGCAGCTGTTGACAAAGGTAAGGGTAACGCAAAGAGCCTAACTATGCAGGCTACACTCCAAGATGCAGATGGAAAAACCGTTGGAAAAATCTCTCCATCCAGTTCAATGAAAGGAGAAATCAAACTATCCAACCCGCACCTATGGAGTATCGAAACACCATATTTATATACGCTAAACGTTGTACTTCTTGCTGATGGGAAAGTTATCGACCAGACAAGCACACGTGTCGGTATCCGCTCCCTCCAATTCGACCCCAACCGTGGGTTTGCCCTCAATGGCGAATGGATAAAAGTGAAGGGTGTATGTATCCACCATGATGCAGGCGTTCTTGGCGCAGCTGTTCCTCGTGAAGTATGGCAACGCAGATTCATCTCACTGAAGGAAATGGGTGTTAACGGCATCCGTATGAGTCACAACATGCAGGCACCCGATGTTTACGACCTTGCAGACGAAATGGGATTCCTCATCATGGACGAGGGAAGCGATGAATGGGAATACCCCAAGCGTAAGTGGCTGAAAGGATGGAACCAAGGAACACCGGGCTATGACGGCACCTACGATTTCTTTGAAGAATGGATTGACCGTGATATTACCGATATGGTACGTCGCGACCGCAACCACCCAAGCATATTCCTCTGGAGTGTAGGCAACGAAGTAGACTATCCTAATGACCCCTACTCCCACCCTATTCTCGATGGTGAGAATGCAGGTATCAGTCAGCCCATGTATGGCGGCTACAAGAAAGACGCACCACGTGCTGAGCGAATCGGAACGATTGCCAAACGTCTGGCTGCCATCATCCGTAGTCTTGATCCCTCGCGCCCTGTGACAGGAGCAATGGCAGGAGTGGTGATGAGCAATCAGACCGAATATCCTGAAGCAGTCGATATCTGTGGCTATAACTACACAGAAAACAGATATATCGAAGATCACAAGAACTATCCGAAACGCATCATCTATGGTAGCGAAACTAGCACAAATCTCGCTGCATGGAAAGCCGTTCGCGACAATGCCCACATCTTCGGACATTTCGTATGGACCGGCTACGAATATCTCGGTGAATCGGGTGCATGGCCCTCACGCGGATTAGGTACCGGCCTCATCGACTTTGCAGGTTTCCTCAAGCCACGTGGGCACTTCTTTGCCTCCCTATGGCGTACCGATCCTGTAGCCTATATCGGCACACAAGCCATCCGAGGTGGTAACAACCAATGGGGCGGAAACAACCGCGGCAACCGCAATGGTCGTGTCAACCTCTCTACCGATGCATGGGACAGCTGGAACTATCAGGAAGGACAGACCGTCCGAGTGCTTTGCTACACCAATCAGCCATACGCCCGCCTGATCCTAAACGGCCGTGAAGTAGGTGAACGCAAAGAGCGTGACGATAACTCCGGCATTATCTATTGGGACGTTCCCTACGAGCCAGGTACCCTTCGAGTAGAAGGCCTAGACAACAATGGAAAAGTCACCACACACTACGACATCCAAACTCATGGAGAAGCAAAGAGAATCTCTGCATTAGAAATAGTAAATGGTAAATCGTCAAATCGTAAATGCCTTACCCATTTGCTTATCGACATCGTTGACTCCCAAGGCATCCGTGTCCTCACCTATCGCAACGACGTGAAGTGTGAAGTCCTCAGTGGCGGAAAACTCCTAGGACTCGAGAACGCCAATAACGGCGATATGTCCGCACCAAAGCAACCACACAAGAATGCCAACCGTGGTCGCCTCCTCGCCTACATCCAGCACGATAGTCCCACCCAACCCGTCCGTGTACGCATCACTGCCGAAGGACTCGACCCCATCGAAGTGAATCTGTAAGTACTTTGCCTTTAACAAGAAAAGATGGAACGGGTGTTGTATCATATCGTAGCGTTTTGGGTTGTAGCGGTGTGGGGTGTTACGTTTGTTTTCACGAAACTGCTACTGATGGATGGGCTGACGGCTGCGCAGATATTTGTGTTACGGTTTATTGTTGCGTATGTTCTGCTGTTGGGTTATTCGCTGACACAGAAACGATTCAGGCTGATGGCTGGCTCGTGGAAGGATGAGCTGTTGATGGTGAGTCTAGGTGTGACAGGCGGCTCGCTATATTTCCTGACGGAGAACAGTGCGATGATCTACACCACGACGACGAATACCTCGCTGATTGTATGCCTCTGTCCCTTGTTTGCTGCTTTGCTGGTTGCATTATTCTATCGCTCGGAACGATTACATGGCATTCAGATTGTCGGTACGCTGATAGCGGCTGTCGGGGTCGTGGTAGTGGTACTCAACGGCCAGTTTGTACTCCACCTGTCACCATTGGGCGACGCATTGGCATTTGCAGCTTGCTTATGTTGGGCCATGTATTCGTTGCTGATGATTCCTGCAACACGACGGTATAACACGGTGTTCATCACCCGAAAGGTGTTCTTCTACGGATTGTTGTCAATGATTCCCTACTTCCTTATCCGTACGGAAGAGGCATCATTCTTCAATTCTTCAATCCTTCAATTCTTCAATCTTAAAACAACAACTCTCCTCAACCTATTGTTCCTGGGCTGTGTGGCGTCGATGCTCTGTTTCCTGACATGGAACTGGGTGATGAAGAAGTTGGGCGCTGTGGTGGTAACGAACTATGTGTATTTCAATCCCGTGACAACTGTCATTTTCGCCTGGCTGATGCTGTCAGAACGTATCACCATCTACTTCATTATCGGCACCATACTAATCTTAGCAGGGATGTACCTGTGTAATAAAAGAGTGGAGAGCGCAAAATTATAGAACGAAAAGTGCATTATCCGCCATTTTAACATTATTTATGGTGTGAAGTAGCTGTTTTGTCAATTTATTTTCCTATCTTTGCAGCGTTTTAGGTTACCGTTTAACGGTTAGTATGAAGCGTATGGAAATCAGTATGTTTGAGAGAATGCAATCGTTGCCACTCTTGCAGGGTCTGAGCCTGCAGGATTTCAACGACTTGATTATAAACCTGAAGCTCGACTTCCAGCAATGGGATGAGGGCGATGTGATTGTGAGTCAGGGTGAGCGCTCGAGCAACCTTATTTATATTATGGACGGGGAGTTCGAAGTGGAGATTCACGACGAAAACACTGCCTTGATTCTCACAGAGGTGTATGATTCTGAGACGACACCTTACCTGATAGAGCCTTACAATCTGTTCAGCGTGAAACGTACGTATGAACGCTCGTATTCGTTCAGGACAAGAGGAGCCACATTCACTATTTCACGCGATTTCTTTGTACAGCGCATGCTGCACAACAACATTGTGCGCAGCAATTTCATCAATTACCTGTGTAACAATCTGCGTAAGAGCAATAGCCTCCGACCAGCTGTTCCCACGAATGGTGTGGAGGCCAAGATGAAAGCTGCTATCGCCAGTTTTTGTCTGACTACCAATGGAGAGAAGATTGTGAGGGTGAAAATGAACGACTTCGCCACCTTGATTGACGAAACTCGTCTGAATGTATCAAACGTACTCAATCGATGGAATGAGCAACAACTCATCGAACTGAGACGCTATGGTTTCACCATCAAAGAATTTGATAAGTTATGAAGAGACCCTCCCCTTTGCCCCTCCCTGCAATGGAGGGGAATAGTCACCACGAAACATTTACACCTTTTGGAAATCACTCCCCTCACTCACAGGGAGGGGCTTGGGGGTGGGTCTGCTTCGACAAAATAAAGTTGGAGGACTACGAACCTGCGATGCGCAGGGGGATGGAGATTGAGAACGAGGAGATGGCCAGGATAGCTAATAACCCCGAGGCTCCCACGTTTGAGAACACCATCGAAGCAATGGAACAATCGGGTGAACTATTGGGCGAAGTGACTGAGGTGTTCTTCAATCTCATATCGGCAGAGACGAACGACGAGATGGACGAATTGGCCGACAAGATGTCGCCTATCCTCTCGGATCATGCGAACGACATTATGTTCAATCCGAAACTCGCACAAAGGGTAAAAGAGGTGTGGGAAAAAGCCTCTCCCCCCGCCCTCCCCTCAAAGGGAGGGAGCCAAGACAGACAGAGAAGTGAACTATCGGTGGAGCAAAAGCAATTGTTGCGAGACACATATTTAGGATTCGTCCGTAGTGGAGCCTATCTTCCTGAAGACAAGCAGCAGCGATTGAAGGAGATTGGCAACGAGATGAGTAAGCTGGACTTGCAGTTCTCACAGAACAAATTGAAAGAAATAAACGCTTTCATACTCCATATCACAGACGAAGCCGATTTGGCCGGACTGCCTGAAAGCGCTATCGAAGCGGCACGTATTGCTGCGAAGGAGAAGAACATCTGCGGTTGGGTCATCACCCTACATAGTCCGAGCATGTCACCTTTCCTGACTTACAGCAGCCGACGTGAACTGCGCAAACAAGTGTGGATGGCATACAACACGATCTGTACGCACGACAATAAACAGAACAATACCAACATCGTGAAGCGCATCGTGGATCTGTGTCGAGAGGAAGCACAGATCATGGGGTACGACAACTATGCCGACTATGTATTGGAGGAGCGAATGGCGAAGAACCAAAAGAATGTGTACGACCTTCTGCACAAACTCATCGAAGCCTATAAGCCGACTGCCCTAAAGGAGTTGGAAGCTATCAGGGAGATGGCTCGCGAACTGGAGGGCGACGACTTTGAACTGATGCCGTGGGATATGGCCTACTATTCGAATAAATTGCAGGAGAAGCTATACAATATCAATTCAGAGATGTTGCGTCCGTATCTGGAATTGAGCAAGGTGAAAGAGGGTGTATTCGGACTGGCCACCAAACTATATGGTATCACATTCCGGCAGAATCGCGACATTCCGGTCTACCATCCCGATGTGGATGTGTTTGAGGTGTACGACCGTGACGGTTCGTTCCTCGCCCTACTCTACTGCGACTTCTATCCACGCAAGAGCAAAAAATCGGGCGCATGGATGACAACCTTCAGAGGACAGTATATCGACAAAGAGGGTGTGAATCATCGTCCACATGTATCTTTGGTAATGAACTTCACCAAACCGACAGACACAAAACCTGCACTATTAACGTTAGGAGAGGTAGAGACGTTTCTGCATGAGTTCGGACATGCGCTCCACGAGATGTTCTCGAACTGTCAGTATGAGGAGCTGAGCGGAACAAACGTATATTGGGATTTCGTTGAGCTGCCTTCGCAGTTCATGGAGAATTTCGCCATTGAAAAAGATTTCCTCTCCACGTTTGCCCGTCATTTTGAGACAGGAGAACCGCTCCCCGATGAGTTGATTCAGCGCATCGTCGACAGCCGCAACTTCTGTGTAGCGATGGGATGTCTGCGACAGGTAAGTTTCTGTTTGCTCGACATGGCCTATTACACACTCAATCATGAATTAGATACTGACATTAAGTCCTTCGAACGTGAAGCATGGAAAGAGGCGGTCATCACCCCAACGGTACCAGGAACCTGCATGTCGGTACAGTTCTCGCATATTATGGCTGGCGGCTACTCAGCAGGCTACTACAGCTACAAATGGGCAGAAGTGCTCGATGCTGACGCTTTCTCTGTGTTCAAACAACATGGATTGTTCGACCCTGCAACAGCAGAAAGTTTCCGCCAGAATATCTTGTCGAGGGGAGCAACCGAACACCCTATGACGCTATACAAACGATTCCGTGGACAGGAACCAACCATCGATGCATTGCTGGAGAGAAATGGAATAAAGAGGCCTACCCCTACCCCCTCCCTCAGGGGAAGGGAACCAAGAAGGATTGAAGAAACGAAACTATAGTTCGACAGAGTCAATGAAACGAATAGGAACAATAATGATGATGTGCTTGCTGCTCATCGCTTGCAGCAACGATGACGACATCAATGAGATATTCATCAACAACCGCTTCAAGATTACAGGTCTTACCTATAACGGGCAGAAGACGGTGAAAGATGTAAAGGAGTTCTATGAGGTCAATGACACCTATTGGATTGCATTCTCCCAATCGGCAATCACGGGTGTGTTGCAACCAGGAATGAAGATAGAGGGAACGTGGAATGCTGACGGAAAAAGCAGAGAGCTGTCCATCAACCTTACCTCACCGAGAAGTGCTGAAGGAGCATCAGATATCTGTAGCAAGGTATTTAGCATCCTGACACACGCCACATCGTACAGCGGTGACAAGAATGTAATGAAAATCAAGTGGGACAATGGTTCGTTTATTGAGATGAGTTCGGAAAAGTGAAGAGGCCCCCTCCGACTCCCCCAAGGGGGAGAGAAGTGAAAAGTGGAGAAATAGTAAATAAACAAATAGAAAATAATGGTCAATAGTAAATTGTCAAATAGTAAATAAGAAAATGACAGAAAAGAAACAACATCAGCTCGACCAACGCTATCTGAGGATGGCAAAGATATGGGCAGAAAACAGCTATTGCAAGCGCCGTCAGGTGGGTGCTTTGGTCGTAAAGAATCAGATGATTATCAGCGATGGATTCAACGGGACGCCATCGGGATTTGAGAATGTATGTGAAGAGAACGATGTGACCAAACCATACGTGCTACATGCTGAAGCAAATGCTATCACGAAGTTGGCACGCTCACACAACTCGAGCAATGATGCTACGCTGTATGTGACAGCATCACCATGTCTAGAGTGCTCGAAACTTATCATCCAGTCGGGCATCAAGCGTGTTATTTATGGGGAACAGTATCGTCTGAGCGACGGCATCGACCTCCTCAAACGTGCAGGAATTGAAGTAGTACAAATGGACGTATAAAAAAATATGGATTCACCACGTCACTCAAGATTTGCACCGATACTGATAGCCGTCAGCATAATCGTGGGTATCATCATCGGAACATTCTTTGCAAACAGGTTTTCGGGCAATCGTCTGAACATCATCAACACGTCGTCAAACAAAATCAACGACCTGTTGCACATCATTGACGATCAGTATGTAGATACAGTCAATATTGCTGACATCGTGGAACAAGCGATGCCACGCATTCTGGCTGAACTCGACCCACACTGCTCGTACATTCCTGCCGAAGCCGCCAAGACAGCAAACGATGATCTCGATGGTAGCTTCTGCGGCATCGGTGTGCAATTTACCATCAAACACGACACGGTTTATATCACCAGCATCATCAGCGGAGGACCTGCTGAGAAAGTAGGACTGATGGCGGGCGACCGCATCATCAGTGTGAACGATGAACC
This sequence comes from Bacteroidaceae bacterium, assembly GCA_017529865.1. Classification (GTDB taxonomy): domain Bacteria; phylum Bacteroidota; class Bacteroidia; order Bacteroidales; family Bacteroidaceae; genus Colivivens. The sequence continues at coordinate 22,129 of JAFXNA010000043.1, read as the reverse complement.
ATACGTAGGCAAAGTGGTTACCAACGAAGAAACGCTGCATCGCCTCAAGGGCGAAGAAGGGTCAACGGTGAAAGTGGGTGTCATGCGTCGCAGTGAGCATAAACCGCTGTCGTTCAGCATCACACGAGGTGAAATTCCGATTAAGAGTATCGATGCCACATATATGCTGACAGACAAATTGGGTTATGTGCGCATCAATAAATTCGGTAAGACCACCTATCCTGAGTTATTGATTTCATTAGCCCAACTCGAACAGCAAAACTTCAAGGGGCTGGTTATCGACCTCCGAGGCAACACAGGTGGTTATCTTGACTGTGCCATCCAACTGGTCAACGAATTCCTGCCATCCAACAAACTGATTGTGTATACAGAAGGACGTAAAGCGAAACGTGAGGACTACAAGAGCGACGGACGTGGCTCATATCAGAAGTTGCCACTCATCGTACTGACGGACGAAGGAACAGCTAGTGCTGCCGAAATCTTCTCTGGAGCCATACAGGACAACGACCGAGGCATCATTGTAGGACGTCGTTCGTTTGGTAAGGGATTGGTTCAGAAACCTGTCGTATTCTCCGACGGAAGCCTCATCCATCTCACCATTTCACGTTATTACACTCCTTCTGGACGCTGCATCCAGAAACCATACGTCAATGGTGAAGATAAAGAATATGAATATGATATCGCAAACCGATACCTCCATGGTGAGTTCTTCAACGAAGACAGTATTCGCCAGACGGGCGATGTCTATACCACAAGTATCGGACGTCAAGTCTATGGTGGTGGTGGAATCATGCCCGACTACTTCGTAGCTGAGGACACAACCCTCTTTACCACCTATTATCAGGAAGTAGTACAGAAAGGACTTGTATCGCAGTTCTGTTTTGAATACACCGACAATAATCGTGCAAGGTATGCAAACTGCCATACAGGCGATGAAGTACTGAGACAACTGCGGAAGGATCGTGTGATTCAACAATTCATCAACTACTGCGACTCGAAAGGAGTGAAACGTCGCAACAACATGATTCTCAAGTCGCAGCAACTGATAGAGAACGTCATTCATGGTGTCATTCTCTATAACCTGCTCGACATTTCGGAGTACTTGAAATTTATCAACAAAGATGATGTGACAATTCTGAAAGCCATCCAACTTTTCAACGATGGTCTCACCACTCCTACCCTACCAGCTAATGAACAAGCAACAGATAAGAAGACAGCTTACGCAGCTCCGCAACCAACTCTACGAGTCTGGCTCTCTGCCTAACCAGGCATCAGAAGTAGTCGAGCAGCTCGAGCGTCACCCGCTGTTCCAACAAGCGGAGCGGGTGTTGCTGTTTCATTCCTTACCTGACGAAGTGGATACACATGCGCTCATCGAACACTACAAGGACAAGAAAACCATCATCCTACCGACCGTGGTAGGCGATGAATTGGAATTGCATCTGTACGACCCCTCGTCCACCACTCACGAGGGTGCGTTTCACATTCAGGAATCATCAGGTCCCATCATACCCGAAACGGAATATGGAACCATCAATCTGGCTATCATTCCAGGAGTAGCATTCGACCAGCAAGGCAACCGACTGGGACGCGGAAAAGGGTACTACGACCGATTGCTACCCAAACTGACCTGTTACACCATCGGTATCTGCTATCCTCACCAATTCATTGACAAAGTGCCCCACGAACCGCATGATATCCCTGTAGACGAAGTAATATATTAGATATGAAATACATTAGAATCAATCCATCCGATAATGTAGCAGTTGCTATCGAACCTTTACATAAAGGTGAACAAGTAGTGATTGACGGACAATCAATTTGCCTCAAAAGCGATGTGCCTGCAGGTCATAAGTTCCTCCTCACCGACCTCGCTCAAGGAGAGAATGTTGTGAAGTACGGTTACCCCATAGGCCATCTCACGGAAGACCACCATGCAGGCGATTGTGTCAATCACACACAAATAAAGACCAATCTCAGCGGTCTGCTCGATTATACTTATGAACCCATCCAAATATCGGATGATGAGTTCGCCTCCTATCCCAAGGAACACTTCATGGGCTATCGCAGGAAGAACGGCGATGTAGGCATTCGTAACGAACTATGGATTGTTCCGACAGTAGGCTGCGTCAATGGAGTCTGTCAGCAATTACGCGACCAAATGCGTAACGAAGTATCCGATGTCCGTATCGTGGCATATCCACACAATTATGGTTGCAGCCAACTGAGTGGCGACCACGAAAACACACGTAAGATTCTGCGCGACTTAGTATTGCATCCCAATGCAGGTGCAGTGCTGGTTGTGGGTCTGGGTTGCGAAAACAACCAACCCGACCAATTCGAGGCTCTTTTGGGTGATTACGATAAAGAACGAATTCGTTTCATGGTGACTCAACAAATTGCAGGTGACGAGGTAGAAGAAGGTATGCGAATCCTGCGCGATTTGTACACCCTTATGCGCAACGATGTGCGAACTGAGATTCCATTGAGCGAACTGCGAGTCGGACTGAAATGCGGTGGAAGCGATGGATTCTCTGGCATCACAGCCAATCCCCTGTTAGGTGTCTTCAGTGATTATATCGTCAGCCAGGGAGGTACAACCGTTCTGACAGAAGTGCCAGAGATGTTTGGGGCAGAAACCATCCTGATGAACCGCTGTGCCAATCGTGAGCTGTTCAACCTGACCGTGAAACTCATCAACGCCTTCAAAGACTATTTCCTCAGCCATGGTGAACCAGTCGGAGAGAATCCTAGTCCGGGCAACAAAGCAGGCGGCATCAGCACACTCGAAGAGAAAGCATTAGGTTGCACACAGAAGTGTGGAAAAAGTGCTGTACGTGGTGTGATGGACTATGGTGAGCGTTTAACCAACAAGGGTCTCAATCTACTGAGTGCTCCAGGTAACGACCTCGTAGCCAGTACGGCCTTAGCTGCATCCGGGTGTCACATTGTGCTATTTACTACAGGACGTGGTACTCCATTTGGCACCTTTGTTCCCACTATGAAGATCAGCACCAACTCCAATTTGGCTGCCAACAAACCCACATGGATTGACTTCAATGCCGGCACACTGGTCGAAGGTCAGACGATGCAGGCCCTGTTCGAACAATTCCGTCAGAAGGTCATCGCCATTGCATCGGGCGAGCCTACTTGGAACGAAAAGAAAGACTATCAAGAAATCGCCATCTTCAAAACAGGCGTCACTTTATAAGCATTTTTGCATTTTTACATTTCTCATAGATGTATCCCCAATTAAGCACATATTGCCAAGCCCACAACTACCCAAGCTTTGAGTTGAAGACCATCATGTTCGACATGGATGGTGTGCTGTTCAACTCCATGCCCAATCATGCACGCGCCTGGCATCGGGCAATGGCGTTCTATGGGCTGGACCTCCCTGAAGACGAGGCATACATGCACGAGGGACGTACAGGATTTGGAACCATCAACATTGTCACCCAACGTCAGTTCGGACGGAGTGCCGACCAGGCTGAGTGCGACAAGATATACCAGAAGAAAAGCGAGTTCTTCAATGAGTACCCTACTGCTGAACGTATGACAGGGGCCTACGAGACAGTGAAGGCCGTGAAAGAAGCAGGTGTCACACCTACCATCGTGACCGGTTCGGGAACAGCCAGTCTCTTGGGGCGTATCGAGCAGAACTACCCAGACCTCTTTCACCACGAATGGATGGTAGCAGCACGTGATGTCAAGTACGGCAAACCCAACCCCGAACCCTATCTCATGGGGATGCAGAAAGCAGGCAGATTGAAACCCTACCAGACTATGGTGGTCGAGAATGCCCCATTGGGTGTACAAGCAGGTGTCGCAGCCGGCTGTTTCGTCATCGCGGTCAACACTGGTCCCCTACCCGACTCTGTCCTCCTCGACCAAGGAGCCAATCTCCTGTTCCATTCCATGACCGAACTTAGTGAACAAATATCCGACATCATCCATGAAGCAAATCATCTAAATATAGATGTTAGACTTTAGATTTTAGACTTTAGAATTTAAACCGTAAACTGTAAACCGTAAACAGTAAACCATATTATGATCTCTAACGACCTTACCCGTGAACAATTCATCGCATTGGCCGATTACTTCGAATTCGTGCCTTACGATGTGACCAGAAACGAACTATACAATGCAGAGGCACTCTATTCAGGTTACAATCCCAAACAACCTGAGACGATTGCCAATTGCTACGACACGCAAGTGTACGAATATTACATGAAGACAGGCAAACATGCCTTCAGTGCCAAAGAATCACTGGCACGTAGTCTGCACGATTTTGGCATCAACCGAGGTCTAAGTACCTTCCTCCAAGGCTATGACTTGAAACGCATCGTAGGCATCATGGGCGGACACGGACTTCTGCGCACCGATCCTATGTATCGTGAGATTGTGCTGGTCAGCAAGCGCCTCACCGAAGAAGGCTTCCTCATGATTAGCGGTGGAGGTCCGGGAGCGATGGAAGCTACCCATCTGGGTGCATGGATGGCGGGCTATTCAGCAGCAGATGTCGAGGCAGCGCTCCATCGACTCAGTGTTGCTCCCACATTCCGCGATGAGGGATGGCTCTCAACTGCGTTTCTAATCATCCGCGACTATCCGCAGACACGCTACCTCAGTCTGGGAATCCCCACATGGCTATACGGTCACGAACCGTCCACTCCGTTCGCCACCCACATAGCCAAATATTTCGAAAATGCCATCCGTGAGGACAACATCCTCACCCTCGCCTTTGGTGGTATCATCTACTCACCGGGAAGCGCTGGCACCATGCAGGAAATCTTCCAAGATGCCGTACAGAACCACTATCTCTCCTATGGTATCGCCAGTCCAATGATTTTCCTCGGCACCCAGTTCTGGAGCTACGACATGCCCATCTATCCACTTCTGAAACATCTCAGCAAGAAAGGCAAATACAAGAACCTACTGCTATCACTTACCGACAGCAACGAAGAAATCATCCAGACACTTCTCGATTTCCGCAATAGTAGTACGAACAAATAATCATGCATAACAAATTACATGACATTCGGCTCCTCGCCATCGATGCCGACGATACCCTGTGGGAGAATCAGGTAAACTTCGAAGCAGCTCAGCATCTCTACTGCAAGCTCCTCCGCCCATGGGCTGACGAACAGACCGTGCGCGACAGCCTGTACAAGGTAGAGTGTCGCAACATGCCGCTAACAGGATATGGAACCAAATCCTTCACACTATCCCTGATAGAGAATGCAATAGAGCTAACCGACCACAAGATCCCCGCAGAGAAGATACACGAAATACTGAAAATCGGCTATGCCATCATGAACCAGCCAGTGAAACTACTCTCTGGAGTTCAGGAAACGATGGAACAACTGTTCAAAAGCCAGAAGTACTACCTCGTGTGCTTCACGAAGGGCGATGCCAAAGAACAGGAAGACAAATTCTTCAAGTCAGGAATAAGCGAACTGTTCAGTAATATCATCGTAACGTCCGACAAGCACGAATGGGAATTCCGAAGGCTATGCCTCTATTACGACATAAAACCCGAACAAATCGTGTCGATAGGCAACTCTTTCAAGTCCGACATCCACCCCATCGTCACCCTTGGCGGTTGGGGCATACATATCCCCTACAATCGTCTTTGGCAGTACGACCATATCGAGGAATATGAGCACGACCATGTCATCCAACTCCAACAATTCTCCGACATTCTACAATATCTATAAAAATGTAATAATGTAATAATTATAAAATTTAAAAAAGAGGAAACTGTAAACTGTAAACATATATGATTAAGTCAATTCTCGCCGTCATCCTTACGGCCGTCAGCTGCGCTCAACTTGCAGCACAAGGATTTCGCAGGGAGCCAATGCCCGAAGGGTCGTACTCCCCAGTGACCAACATCAATCGCAATGGCTACCCACGCGTACTTGCCGACAACAGCGTCATGTTCCGCGTCAATGCTCCACAGGCACAGCAAGTACAGATCGACCTTGGAGGCACCAAGTACGACATGACCAAAACCGATGCAGGTTCTTGGGCAGTGACCACCCGTCCCCAAGTGCCTGGCTTCCACTACTATTCTCTCATCGTCGATGGCGTATCCGTAGCCGATCCAGCCAGCCAGACCTTCTTCGGTTGCAGCCGCTGGTCAAGTGCCATTGAGATAAAAGAGAACGGAATGGACGACTTCGAAGTGCAGGATGTACCCCATGGCGAAGTGCGTACCGTCTACTACTTCTCCTTGGTCGAAAAAGCATGGCGTCCACTCATGGTCTATACCCCAGCAGGATACAATGAGAATCGCCAGAAAGACTATCCTGTAGTCTACATCCAGCATGGAGGCGGCGAAGACCACCGAGGCTGGATGGAACAAGGACGTACCGCCCAGATTATGGATAACCTCATTGCAGCAGGAAAGGCCGTACCTATGATTGTCGTCAGCTCCAACAGCAATGTACAGTCACGTAACGGTGGTATGGGCGGCGGCTACAGCTGGCAAGGCATGCAGACCTTCCGCAGCGAAATGATTGACAACATCATCCCCTTCGTCGAGAAAACCTATCGCGTACGTAAGGACCGTAAGAGCCGTGCCATGTGCGGACTCTCCATGGGAGGCGGTCAGTCATTCTATATAGGACTGCGCGACCCCGAGGTATTTGCCAATGTAGGTGTATTCTCCACCGGTATGTTTGGAGGTATCTCAGGAGCATCCAACTTCGACCTCGAGACCGAAGTACCAGGCATGTTGAGCAATGTGAAAAACTTCAACCGCCAGTTCGATGTCTTCTTCCTCAGTTGTGGCGAACAAGATCCCCGCATCGAGTACACCCGCACCATTGTTCAGAAGATGCGCGATGGAGGCGTCCAAGTCCGCTTCAATTCCTACCCCGGTGACCACGAATGGCAAGTGTGGCGCAAGTCGCTCCATGAGTTTGCTCAGTACCTCTTCAAATAACCGCAGTTGCATGGTTTGCAACCAATAAGTACAGCCGCTGTACTCCTTGAATACAACGGCTGAACATACCAAGCACAGAAAGATTTCTGCTTGGGCACAGTTTTTAATTCTCTGTTCCCTTCCATTTAAAGCTTCCCCACGAGGGGGGGGCATCGCGGTATTGTAGCGATGCTTGCGACGGCGGAAGGTTTATCTTCTCCAAGGAGGCACGAAGTGCATGGGAGAGGGGCTTTATTTCACCATGATTTTCATCCCATCCACGATATTCAATCCTTTCTGCAAGCCATTGATGCGCTGACCTTGGAGGTTATAGACTGTTCCATTGCCTTTAGCAAAGGCCGGGGTAAGGTTGTTTATGCCGTCAGGTTGTGTTTCAGGAATAATCCTCAGTCCATATACCTTCAGGGCACACTCACCAGGAGCACGGTTAGCTGCGGCAGGAGTGTTGACAACAGGATAAGCAAAGAACCATGTATCTTCCTCCAAATCGTATGGTATGGTCACAGTGCCTTTCGTGGTCTGTGTAAAGAGGCCGACGAATTCCGAGCCTTTCATCACGCCAAGGCTGTAACCGCCCGTTGTCTCGATGTCGAATTCCACCTTACCCTTGCCAGCTGCCAGCAAGAAGTAGAAGCCCTTGAACTGTTCTGCAAAATATGTGGAACCAGGCCGAGTAGTTTCAATCAACTCCTTCACACTTTCCGTCGTCATTGAACTGGTCATTGTTACACTACCCTCAGTAGCATCAACCACATCTTCTGTTCCCAATGAAGTCGTCACACCGCTTTCCGTTGTCGTTGCCTGACCTGGCTCTGCATTCTCACTTGGATTTACAGTCGTTTCCTCGGCAATAACGATAGGCTCTGGTTCGCTACCAGCATATTCCATCCAGAAATTGTCGTTGATATAACAATAAGGATTCCAACCCTTAGCCTTGGCCGTAGCTACTTGCGTGGTGGTCATCTCGTTCTGCTCATTCTCGAAGTACATAACGTCTAACCTGCCCCAGCTTACGGTCGGCAAACTCTTTACCAGCGCATCCATGCCAGCGCCCTTAATCTGGTTGCTATAGAGCCTCAGATCATTCAGCTCCGTGTTCTGCGACAAGTCCAATGCTTTCAATTTGTTATTATAGCAATACAGTACTGTCAATGTCGTGTTCTGCGACACGTCCAATGTCTTCAGCTGATTGCCGTAGCAATACAGATTTTTCAGCGATTTATTATTCGATACATCAAGTGTCCTCAACAAGTTACTTGTGCATGACAGCAGAGTAAGCTTGGTACATTTTGACACGTCGAGTTCTGCCAGTTGATTCCCGTCGCATTGCAATATTTCCAATGCGGTATTATTAGATACATCGAGCGTTGTCAACTGATTGTCGTATATATACAGTTTTTTTAGTGATATGTTGCTAGACAGGTCCAGTTCTTTAATTTGGGTACCCATGCACATGAACTCTGTCAGTTTATCACATCCTGATATGTTGAGCTCCTTCATCTGTGGATTACCGCTACAATTCAGGTATGTTAGCTTGGTATTCTTCGACAAATCAAGCGATGTTAAAATGCTACCGCTACAATTCAGGTAAATTAGCTCTGTATTATTCGATAAATCGAGCATAGTTAAAGAATAGTTTTCGCTGCAATCCAGCTCTCTCAGTGCCGTGTTCTTCGACAAATCAAGCGAAGTCAGTTGGTTAAAGTCACATTGCAGTCTTTTCAGCGCGGTAAAGAACTCTATACCTTTTAAACTTTGGATGTTTTTATTTCTTACATTTACAACCTGAATATATGCAATCTCTGAATCTGTCAGCACTCCATCTTTACCATATCCATACTCATCGCTGAGCAAGTAGTTTCGGAAGTTCTCATCCGGGAAGTTCGTCTCGTTGATTTCCACATCCGCCCACGCAGTCATTGCGGATATCTGAAGATAGAGATTAATGGCTGTCGGATAGACACTGGCAGCTGCCTGTGGCATACCTGCCTGCAGATACAGGTCGTGAACACTGTCGGTCAACGTCAGTATCTTTGCCGTATCGCTTAACAGATGGTACGCATTGAGTTGCAGCTCAATACCACGGATATAATCGTATGTACGATCAGTCTTAGCTGCACACCTGCTGTACTGCTTATTCGCAGAAATCTCTTCCATCGGCATTACCTGACTATGATAGACGTCTGCCATCTGCCCATATATTCTCATCAGCGTGAGGTAATCACAATCAGCGTCAAGAGTATCTGCCTGCTCCACTGCATCAAGATACCACTGGAGAGCCATAGGAGCCTCGTGGCGGTCACGGTAAATGCAACCCATCAAATAGTAGGACTTCATCCGCTCGTTCGCATTCCCATGACGGTCGTAATAGTCCACCACCTCCTGGAACACCGTATCGGACGGCATCTGCTTGTATAGCTTGTTGGTGGCATCGGCCAGTAGCAGTATAGTACGAGGACCTCCCCTAACCCCTCCCAAGGAGGGGGATTCTTGGTTGCCATCGAAGAGGGTCTGCAATTCTGCATACGCACTGTCAGGACACGACTCCATCACGGCCTCTGCCCTATCCAGCACAGCCCTCACCTCCTTGTCGCCCGTACAGGCAGCAAGCAAGAGCAACAACACTCCGACGATGTAAAATCCTTTTCGCATTGGTAGCATATTCCTTTCCATTGTTCTCTATATATACAACTGTTTGTAAACAATAATACTTCATATTTCACCTGCAAAATAACAACATTCTTTTCATACCACCAAATTTTTTTCCACTTTTGTTTACAGCAATTTTTACATGGACTATCAGATTTGTAACATGGTAAAAATAAAAAACCGCCCCACAGGTACTTGTAGCGCTTAATTGCTTAATAGCTTAGTTGCTTATTTGGTTAGTAGGTTAGTAGATTTGTAATGGTTGATAATTGACAGGTGAAAGTTGAAAAAGTAGTCAACTAAAATAGTTAAACTACAATGGACATAGATGACTACCCCCAACTAACATATGTTCAAGAGCCTGAGAACATATGTTCATAACCTTGCGAACATATGTTCAACGAACCGAGAACATATGTTCATAAAAAAGGGGGCAAAAAAGCGTGAGTTAATTCATTTAATCGATCGAATTAATTCAAACGATCAATCGAGTTAACTCAACTGATTTGGCTTCGCCCAAAATTTTACTAGACACTTTTTCTCTTTATTAGCTAAAACTATAGACACCTTTATTGAAATCGTACTGAATCAATGGACACCTTCGAAAAAGCGGTGCTGTTTTTATTGACGTTTTGTTCAGAGAACGATTAAATCACTCCTCGGATTTCGTCGAGCGTGTTGCAGCCATGACGGTCGAGCCAGTCGCTGATGCCTTGTGCCACCTTCACACTGATGGCTGGGTCGATGAAGTTGCCTGTTCCTATCTCGATGGCTGATGCGCCTACCATGAAGAACTCGATGGCGTCTTCGGCTGTCATGATGCCTCCGAGACCGATTACCGGTATTCTGACTGCCTTGGCAACCTGCCACACACAGCGGAGCGCTACGGGCTTGACGGCAGGACCGCTCAGTCCGCCGGTGTTGATGGACAGACGGGGCTTGCGTCGCTCGATATCTACTGCCATACCCATCAGGGTGTTAATCAGGCTGACGGCATCGGCTCCTGCATCTTCCACACTACGGGCGATATCGGCTATGCTGGTGACATTGGGCGAGAGTTTCACGATGAGGGTCTTGTCGTAGGCACGGCGTACCGCACGTACCACTTGACTGGCTCCTTCTGTAGTGACTCCGAACGCCATTCCGCCTTGCTTGACGTTGGGGCAGGAGATGTTGAGCTCGATGGCTGGTATATTGTCCAGCTGATTGATGCGGGCTGCACATTCGGCATAATCGTCGGGACTGCTGCCCGATACGTTGACAATCATATTGGACGGGATGTCCTTCACCTGTGGATAGATGTGCTGGCAGAAATAGTCCACCCCTTTGTTTTGCAAACCTACACAGTTGAGCATTCCGCTGGCGGTCTCTGCCATACGCGGATAGTCGTTGCCTTCGCGCGGATTCAATGTGGTACCCTTCATGATGATTCCACCTATCTGAGACAGGTCGACTAAATCGGCAAACTCTATGCCGTATCCAAACGTACCGGAAGCCGTCATCACAGGATTGACCATCTGCAATCCTGCTATCGTTGTTCTTATATCTGCCATAAATTTAATTCATAATTCATAATGCATAATTCACAATTAGGACCACGTTAACGCTTCGATGCCAAACACTGGTCCTTCTTTACATACACACACATTGCCTCGTACGGTCTTTTCCACACAACAGAGGCAGGCTCCGAGACCACATGCCATGAGGTTTTCCAACGATACTTCGCAGCGCACCTGATGCTGTTTTGCCCAACGGGCTACTGCCTGCATCATGGGTTTGGGACCGCAACAGGAGATGCGGGAAAAGAGTGAAGAGTGAAGAGTGGAGAGTGAAGAGTTGGTGACGAATCCTTGCTCGCCCATCGAGCCGTCTTCGGTGGTCATATACACCTCACCATACTGACGGAAGAGGTCTAACTGCAGAAGATTGCCGGCTGAGCGTCCCCCTAATAATAAATAAGGTGTAGCACCGACTTGGCGGAGTTGCTTGGCATATTCGAGCAAAGGGGCGATGCCGACTCCTCCACCTACCAACAACACGCGCTCGCCTGCCACTCCTTGTGAGAAACCGTTTCCTAAGGGGAACAGCACATTGAGCGAGTCGCCTGCCTGAAGACGTGCCAAATGACGAGTGCCCTCCCCTACTATCTGAATCAACAGCCACAGTTCGTTGCGAGCCTCATCGACGAAATTCACGGAGATGGGCCGACGCAGGAAGGTCGAAGGGCTGTTGTCCACCTTTATCTCTACGAACTGACCCGCCCGGATCTCTGGGAGCGGCTCGGCATCCATCAGCTTCAGCAGCACATACCCATCGTTCGGACGCTCCACGGCTACTATCTTTAAGTCTTTACATTGTTTCATCTATCGAATGTCAATTATCAATTGTCAATTATTATATTCCCCATGCACTTGGTTTACATTCTTTCTCAATCTGATTCTCTATCTTATCGTCCAACAGGTAGAAGAAATTCAGTCCTGTGACCTGCTCCACCTTATCCACACTCACAGCATAACTGCGCATCTCTTTATTGGCAGCACCGTTCGGATAGATAAATCCGATGGCCTTGGTCTGCCTGCCTACCATCAGTACGACCTTAAAGAAGCGGTCGGGCACAGCAATACGGCAACTTCTGCGGTTGCCTATGGTCTGATAAGGTTTCTTGTCGTAGATGGGACCAGAACAGATATACACCTTTCCATAGTTGCGTGCCCACGAGCGGCATTGAATCTCGAGGTCGTTCCACGCACCCGAATTGAGGGCGTGACGCTGAGGACACATATTGGTCATGTAGAAACACTCCACCATCGCCTTCTGGCTATGCTGGTTGTCGGCAGCAGGGCACATGTGTCCACGATCGAAGCGTGTACCCGAATAGTCGCTATGCCTTACCTGATAGCGGCTTTCGACAGAAGGGTCGACATCAAAGAAATTGGTACGTTTGACCTTACCGTTCACACGCTCACGAGTCAGGCACCAGGCAACATACGTAGGCGTGAGGCGCGAGGTGTTGAAAGAGCAGGTATAGCCTTCGTGAACCAGCGTCTTCTCGTCGGTCCGATTCAGGGGTTTGGGCAGTTCGTATTTCTGCGCCTGGGTGATTATTGATGTCGCAAGAAGCAGACAGAGTATGAAAGAAATCCTCATTTCTAAACAAATTTGGGTTGTATAATCAAGTTTTTTTACTTTTCACTTATCCCTATTCATTTTTTTTTGTAACTTTGCATCCCGAAAATGAAAACATTGCCGAATTAGCTCAGTTGGTAGAGCAACGCATTCGTAATGCGTAGGTCGCGGGTTCGAGTCCCGCATGCGGCTCTAAGAGTGACTATCTTTGTGCAAAGATAGTCATTTTAATTTATAGCGTAAAACATATCATGGATAATCGTATCATCTTGCACAAGTTTTTCCGTCTATTCTTCCGCTTTTGATTCCAGCAAGTCACAAATTTGTTGGATTTGCTGTTCTACGGGGATTTTGTCGACATCTATCCAGTGAATCTCAGTATCGTGGGCAAACCAGGTCATCTGCTTCTTGGCATAGACGCGCGTATTCTTCTTGATGCGCTCGACTGCCATCGGAAGTTCCCACTCACCCTCGATCACCTTGAACAGTTCCTTATAGCCCACCGTATTGAGCGAATTGAGATGGCGAAGCGGATACAGGCGCTGGGCTTCGTCCATCAAGCCCTGCTGCATCATCAGGTCGACTCGCTGGTTGATACGCTGAAACAGGTTCGCACGCTCTCGTCTCAGACCTATCTTGACGATACGGAACTGACGTGATTTGGCTTGGTTCTTACGGAAAGAGGTGTAGGTGCGCCCTGTCTGGTAACAGATTTCAAGTGCATGAACAATACGCTTATGATTCTTCTTATCGACCAAGTCGTAGTATTCGGGGTCGAGCAGACGCAACTCGGCACACAGGGCATCGAGCCCTTCAGTCTCGAACTTATGGCGCATCATCGCACGTGTATCGTCCTCAATGGTTGGGATGTCGTCGATACCTTTGGTAACTGCATCGATATACATCATGCTTCCACCCACCATCAGCTGACAAACCCCTGCTCCCTGCTCCTTTGGAGAAGAGAACTGACGACTCTGACGATTGAATGCCGATGTAATCAGCTGGAGTGCATCTGCCTCATACTGGGCGGCACTATAATACTGGTCGAGAGGCAGGATGTCGATGAAATGATGTTGCACCTCTTGCTGTTCTTCCTTCGTAGGCTTGGCTGTCCCGATATCTATCTGCTGATAAATCTGACGCGAATCGGCTGAGATGATATCACATGACAAGAGCTTAGCAAGTCGTATGCTAAGCTCTGTCTTTCCTACTGCGGTCGGTCCCAGAAGAACAACAAGTGTATTAGTCATAGGGGTTGCCGTCGCTGATTTCCAAACCTTCAAGTCCTATTTCCTCGTCATCAATGCCGTCGCCATACATATCGTCTTCGTCATCAATATCGGAAGAACTGTCGATAGGATTACGGGCAAAGAGTTCATCGAAGTCGAGCGTCTGCTGCGGAGCCTTACCCATCTGACGCGTCAACTTCGGCTCCTTGAGCGACTTGCCTGTGATGATTTCAGCCAGTTCGATGAAGAAACAACGGTCGGCAAGAGGGTCGAAGGTATAGAGCAGATGCTGGCGCTCTTCCTCCACCATATCTCCTATATGGGTATCTGCCATCACGTATGAATCCTGATCGCTGTCGGTATCCATCTCCTCAAGTGTGATTTCCTGACATTTTTCCCAGCCGTTCTCACAGATGGTAAACGATGTCATCTCACCATCTTTGTAGTCGCAAGCCTGCTGAATTGCCTTGTGGAAATCAAGGAATGTTGCATCGGCATCTATTTGAATCTCGCGCATGAAGTCATCGACTTCGTCGGAGATGATAATAAATCGGTAAATCATAGTCTTATTTAACTTTCTGTTTTCTTTTGTCACGACTCGGCAAAATTTGAACAAGTTCAATTCTGCACTCGCTGCTCCAAAAGTTGTCTATTTGACAATTTACGATTGACTATTATTATAATTTGTTTATTTCTCTATTCGTTCAATTCAATTATGCATTATGAATTATGCATTATGAATTGTCAACGGATGATACCTCGGCGGGAGTCAGCCACAAAGTCAATGATATACTGGATTTCAGGTCCCACCTTGATGGTCTCGCGTATCTGCTGCAATGCCTCTGAAATTCGCAGGTTGCTGTTGTAGATGATACGATAGGCATTGTGGATGTCGCTGATGAGCTCAGTAGAGAAGTTGCGGCGGCGCAATCCCACGAGGTTGATTCCGCAATAGGCTACCGGTTCGCGAGCAGCAATCACAAACGGAGGAATGTCCATACTGGTACGAGTACCACCTTGAACCATCGTATATCCACCAACGCGGCAGAACTGATGTACCAATACGGTTGCGCTGATGATGGCGTTATCGTCGACAATCACCTCGCCAGCCAACTTCGTAGAGTTACCCATGATGATACCGTTTCCGAATTCGCAGTCGTGAGCGATGTGGGCGTTCTCCATGATGAGGTTGTTGCTACCCACCTTTGTAATGCCCTTGCTGGCAGTACCACGATGGATGGTCACATTCTCACGTATCTTGTTGTTGTCACCAATGACAACTACTGAATCTTCTCCTTTGAACTTCTGATCCTGAGGGATAGCACCGATGACAGCACCTGGGAACAGGATATTTCCGCTGCCAAGAGTCGTACCTCTCAGCAGGGTCACACTGTTCATCAGTTCGTTGTTATCGCCTATCTCCACTCCCTTGTCGATGAAACAGAAAGGTCCGATGGTACAGTTTTCACCAATCTTTGCCTCTGGATCTATAAATGCTAATGGACTGATTTTTGACATATTTTTCTAAAAATAATTAACGAATAACATCTCTTCACTCTCCACTCTCCACTCTTCACGCTTCACTCTTCAAGATTTCCCTCGCCACCTTATTATTGATTGTGTGTCCGGGTTTATATGCTGTCACTTTAGCCAACAGCGGACGTCCCACGAGTGCGAGGTCGCCAAGAATGTCGAGCAACTTATGGCGAGCCATCTCGTTGGGCCAAGTGAGCGGACGACGGTTGAGGTAACCGAGTTTCGTGGCATCTATATGCGGCACACCTATTTCGTCTGCCAACTTATCCAATCGCTCCTGCGACTGCTGATTCTCGTAGATCACGATGGCATTATCAAGGTCTCCTCCTTTGATATAACCCAACTCGAAAAGGGGCTGGATGTCTCTCACAAACACGAATGTACGTGCAGAAGCGATTTCTTCGGCGAAATCGGCAATATCATCGAGCTGTGCCGACTGGCTTGCCAGCATCTTCGAATCGAAAGCGATGGTGATGTCGAGCGTGAGTTTGTCGGCAGGACTGATGACGATATGTTCGCCTTTCTCTCCGTCAATCACAATCTCGTGGTCGAGCGTCTTGAAGCACTTTTCCGCCTCTTGCTCTTTGAGTCCTACTCGTTGGATGTTCTGTATGAATACCAGCGAACTGCCATCGAGAATCGGCATTTCAGGGCCGTCGAGTTCGATACGGCAATTATCGATTCCTGATGCATAGAGAGCCGACATAGCGTGTTCGATAGTACTTATCTTGATATCTCCTTCTGCGATAACGGTACCACGAGTCGTCTCTACTACCTTATCGGCGAGACAATCTATGACGGGACACCCTTCAAGGTCAATACGCTGCATCTTGTAGCCATAGTTCTCTGGTGCTGGACAAAATGTAGCGGTAATGAGTTTGCCTGAATGCAGTCCTTTGCTTTTTACCGTAAAACTGTCGTTCAGGGTTACTTGTTTTTGCATATCTTCTTTAATTCGTCTATTTCTTTTTGTAGTTCGTTCACCTGCTTCACGAGGTTGGGCAGGTTCTTATAAGCTGCAGCACTACGCGCAAAGTTCTGGTGCTCGATAGCAGGATAGCCCATCACGGTACAATTGCCTTCCTTCAGCTTTCTTCCTCCTGACAGACCCGACTGTGCGCCAGCATACACCTTGTCACCAAGAGTGATATGACCAGCCACACCTACTTGTCCGCCTAGCATACACCATTCGCCAACCTTCGCGCTACCTGCCACACCCACTTGGGCCGACATCACCGTATTGGCTCCTACCTCCACATTATGGGCTATCTGCACCAGATTGTCGAGCTTTACGCCCTTGCGGACAATCGTGCTGCCCATCGTAGAGCGGTCAATACAGGTGTTGGCACCTATCTCCACATTGTCTTCAACGGTTACAATACCTATCTGTGGAATCTTCTCATATCCCTCGGCTGTCGGTGCGAAACCAAATCCATCGGCACCGACCACACAACCGGCATGGAGGATGCAGTTGTTACCCACCACACAATCGTGATAGACCACACTATTGCTATACATAATGGTATTTGCACCTACCTTGGCACGGGCACCAATCGTGGCATGCGGATGCAACTCTGCTCCATCACCCACCTCTGCATAGTCACCAATCGCTACAAAGGGTGCGATATATACGTCCTTACCCACCTTAGCCGTCTCAGCAATGAACGCCAACGAACTGATACCAGTACGCTTTGGCTTCATCGATTCGTAGAGCTGCAACAAACGACTCACGGCCTCGTATGCGTTCTTCACACGGATGAGTGTGGCAGCAACGGGCTGTGTGGGTTTGAAATCCTCGTTGACAAGTACAACCGATGACTTTGTTTCGTAGATGTAGTGTTCGTATTGAGGATTGGCGAGAAACGAGATAGCTCCTGGCACACCCTCTTCTATTTTTGCGAAATTGTTGATTACGGCATTCACGTCACCTTCAACTGTTCCATTGATATATGCCGCAACCTGGCTTGCTGTAAATTCCATTTCTCAAATTACAATATTTGACGTGCAAAGTTACGAAAAAATTCGAACATTGAACATTGAACATTGACTATTTTTTCGGTTTTTGACTTAAAAATGCTCGATTAAGCCAAATAATTACGCATTATCTGTATGAAACTTTGGTTCGACGTTAGTCAATTATAAAATATTTTGTATTTTTGCACTCACAAAGAAACAGATTATCAACCATATCAAATCTCTACGACGAATGAGACTACTGATTACCACCCTTATCGCCCTTTTCTTGGTTACCGGCAATATGTCGGCAGCCAACAAGAAACAGACAATTGCCCAAGTTACGTCGGCTGTGACGATTACTGACGATGTAGATTATATCATCACCGATGCGACACCTTTCACCACGGCCGGTAGTGTGAACATCGAAAACACAACACATGCTGTGGTCATCATCAAGCGCATCAAACCCAGTGCCGTACTTAAATCGTGGATGAGCCACATCTATATCAATGGAGCGAAGGCTGTGGACGGCACGAATTGTCAGGTGCGGATGTACGACCGAGGTGCTATTGTCTTTCCCTACGACAAAGACTTCAAACCCCTCACCTGCTATACTGAGAAAGGATTTCAAGGCGAATCGAGCAACAACTACTCAATAGGCAGTAATGGTGGTTTTATGAAAGACCTCTCGTCTGCGACCTTGAACAACAACTTCCAATCCTTTAAGCTAAAGCGTGGTTATATGGTCACATTTGCGTTGGGAAAAAGTGGATGGGGTTATAGTCGTTGTTTCATCGCCGACCAAGAAGACCTTGAGATGGACCTGCCTGCAAACATGAACGGTCGTGTGTCGTCTTATCGTCTGTTCCATTGGTACAATGCCCACAAGGCAGGACTGGCCAGCAATGGTGACTACAATGCCAATGCAGCAGTCAACTCCAGTTGGTGTTACGACTGGGCACAAGGCAACGAAAGCAACCTGCCCGATGTGGAATGGGTACCTAATCACATCTACGAAGACTGGCCATCGCCAGCCACTTGTGGTGGCGTGAGCGGTTCGTGCCACATGAAGACCAACAACGAGCCAGGCAATAGTGCCGACGACCACCCACAGAGTGTCGACGTCGTGCTCGACAACTGGCAGAACCTCATGCGTACAGGTATGCGTCTCTGTTCCGAAAGCTCTCACGACGGTTCGATGAGCCACCTCAAAGCCTTTATCGACTCCATCGATGCACGTGGCTGGCGATGCGACCTGCTCGACCTCCATTGCTATTGGGCATCGGGGTCGTTCAACAGCCTCACATGGTATAGCGACAACTATGGTAACGGTCGCCCCATCTGGATTTCCGAATGGATATGGGGAGCTTCGTGGAACCGCAATGGTGCATTTGCCGACGGAGTGACCAATGCGCAGATTCTCTCAGAAACCAAGAACCTCCTGAATATTCTGAACACGAATCCCCGCGTGGAACGCTATGCTTATTGGAATAGTGAGAGTAAAGCACATATCTATGAGAACGGCGCACTCACCGACTTAGGCCGCTACTATGCCACGATGGACGACGGCATGGGCTACAACGCCTCGCTTCAGAAAGTGCCGACTGTAGTCTGTCTCAAACCACAATCGCTCACAGCAACCTACACGGCTTCCACAGGCACCTGCACGCTGAAATGGGACGACCCTAATGGCGATATGCTTGACTCGCTAACTGTGGAATGTATGCGTCCTGGTACCAGCAAATACGTGTGGATTGGCAACGTGAAACTCAAAGATGCATCATCAAAAGTCGGTGCCAGCTACACCTTCACCGATTCTCATGCGACAGCAGGAGCCAACTATTATCGGATTGCAGCCTACCCTATCAACGGAAAGACTCCGAAATACTCAGGCGTTGCATCAATCAGCGTCACGGCATCAGCTGGTAACGAAACTGTTCAATATGGTCGTCTCGATGTGACCGACCTCAATGCCATCACCGTCAACTTCAACACACCGATGGCCAACACACCAGCTGTCTTCATGGGTGTTGCATCCAACAAGAATGCGACGATGAACCCTGTGACCCTCATCGACAAAGCATCGACCAAGTCGTTCACCTATCAGATGATTCCATGGGCCTACTCAGGCACCCAGACGTTGGCTTCAAAGGAGAGCATTCCGTTCATGGCGCTCGTACCTGGCAATTATAAATACGGAGCGATGGATGTGGAGGTCGGCACGACGAAAGTCAAGTCCGACACCGTGCAAGTCACTTTCCAACAACCATTCCCAGAGGGTGTGCTGCCAGTCGTGATTGCCGAAGCCCGACCCAACATCAAGACCAACACCGTCAACATCCGCATCTGGGACGTCACCAACACAGGCTTCAAAATCATCGTACTCTACGAAGGCGGTATGGGTAAGGGAATCGCTGTCTATCAAACCGTCTATTATATGGCGTGCACCGTCGGACAAGCCAAGATTGCCGACAATATGCTCATCAGCGCAGGCTTCAGCGATGACCTCATCTATGGCAAATCACCACGCAGAGTTGTATTCCAACAAGTCAACCTCGATGGTACCATCCCCGAGAATGCCGATTCCCTTGCGCTCGACGACCCATTGGTATTCGGTGCTCTGCAGACCTTCAAATATCCAGCACCGACCGTCCTTCGTCGCTCCATCGACATCACCGTCACCGATGAGACAGGTAAATCGCTCATCTATGGCACACGCATCATCCGCAATGTCGACACCTCTGCAGGCAACTACAAGAACGACCTCACTACAGCCGATCGCTTCGGATGGATCTGCCTCTCCACCATGAGTCAGTCTGCCATCAGCGAGGATGTGAATGGCGATGGTATCGTCGACACTCAGGATGTTCTCTGCATCTATGAATACATCCAGAATGGCGCCCTCCCCCTCGGGGGAGACGGAGAGGGGCCCGATATAAATGGCGACGGCATCGTCGATACCCAAGACGTACTCCGCATCTACGACTACATCATGAATCACTAATCCAGAGATATTTTAGGATTATAACCACAAAGCCGCAATCGTTACTGACTGCGGCTTTCTTTATTCCATTTGAAATATTTAAATTAAGGATTCATATGCGCTTGTATGAACACAATTGGGTGATACACAACATAGACAAAGGAGGAGTCTTTTCCTAACAGATTTAAGGACACTTTTTTCATTTATTAGAGACAAACCATGATGCCACCCAGTAGGCGAAGCGGAACCACCAACGTTGGGGGTATTCCAAATCAACGGTACGGGTATGCAGACGCAGAACGTGAAGGTCGTAGAAGAGGTTGTGCGCCTGCCATTCTTCAATGATACCGCGATCGGAGCGGCGCAGGATGGCGTAGTCTTTATCTGCATTCTCACGGCGGATACGTGCCAATGTTGCTTTCATCCCTTCCACGGAGCGAACCTGATGGCTCTCGTGGATGGAAAGGAAACGGTCGGATATGGAATAGGTAAGGTCCATTGTTTATTTCGTTAGTCGATATAAGTATGAAAGAATAGTGCTATATGCCTTCTCAGCCTCACTCCTCGGCTTTTCTGCCTGCCAAGTAGCGTTGATTTTCTTTCCGTCGGCATATTCCATATAAACGCGATAGAGGGAGCCGCCCATCAAACGGTCGTCTTGGTTATAACCATCAATGTCGCTCACATCCATTCGCTGAAGCATCAGTTGTAAATTCGTCACCTGCGTCTCCGTCACAGGATATTCTTTCTTCGTCTCGTTCTCCATCCCGGCATTGGTACATACAATCACTTTGGGTGCCTTGCCTACATCTGCCACCAATTCATAGTACGTCTTGCCTCTGTCAGGGACGCCAAAGGGAGTTTCGGCACAACTGCAATAAATCAACTGCGCCTCTGGTTGTGCAGGATTCTCTTGGAGTAACTGCTCGAAGAAACCTCGAACCGTCTGATATGCTTTTACCACGTTCTTTTCCTTGGGCGTATCGCGATAGTGGACTGCCAATGTCTGTAACTCACCCGATGTAAATTTCAACACATATTTGTGGTCGTCAGACGATGCCGAAATCGTCGTATTCGGTTCAAAGGGCTGGGTGTAGTTGTATTTCCAAAGCTTGTTCTTCAATACCAGCTGATGCAGCTCATCAAGTTTCGAGCGTTCGATGAAAAAATGACGCTTCGACACAATACGTCCGCTATCCGACAACACCGTCACATCCACACGTGGCTTTGACAACTGCATAATAGCAATTTTACCATAGTCCAAATACAACTTTCCTTCCGTCGAAATGACGCATGAAGACTCATCTACCTGACAATACGCACTTTGCAACTCCCCCTCAGGAGCCGTCTGTGCAAATCCTATTGAGGCTAACAGCCCTATTGACAACAATAGAAACAGCTTTTTCATCATTTACTATTTCGGTTTAACGATTTTACTAATGGATTGAAAAGATGATTTTCCAACTGCAAAAGTACAAATAATTTTCAAACTACGCGCTTCGTTTCGAACCTTTTCTGTTAGCAGTCTACATTTTCAGAGCATTTATTTGGCTATTTTATAAATATTGTGTAACTTTGCAGTGTTAAACAAACGACGATCATGGAACATCAGACATTATTCGACATCATTGGCTGGATAGCCAGCATCTGCATGATTTTGGGCTATCTTCCTCAAGCTATTCAAACTATACGTACACG
>JAFXNA010000042.1 GCA_017529865.1 Bacteroidaceae bacterium | reverse complement strand
GATTAACCGCATCGCCAAGCAACTGTTTGTTGGCCCATACTGCGTTTGCACATGAGAATTCAACTTCTTCAGCCTCGTTGATCTTGTCCATGAGAGCTGATGCGTAAGCCTGCTGTGTGAGAGGTCCCACGCCTGCTGCAAAAAGGTTTGTGAGCTGGTCTAATGATTCTCCCTTAGCACCTGCAGCAACCATGTCGAGTGCCATCATGATGGATGCGGGTGAGATCATTACATTATCATCTGAACCGTAATCACTGACTGTCTGGCTGAAGATGTTGAAGCAATACTCTCTGTAAAGCTTATCCATCTCGGCCTTGTCGTAATCCGTAACCTTAACTTCATTAAGATCAAAACTCGTCTTTACGTTCGGATCATCCTTCAGCTCATGGTTGTGTGTGTTAACTTTGGCCGTGCAGCCTCCGAGAAGGATCGATGCCGCCATAACACCTGTGATGAATTTGATGTCTTTCTTAGAACAAATTTCCATATTTTTCCCCCCGAGGTAATCGACAATCAAGCCTTTGTCCTTGCCGGGATAGTTGCGGTTCACGCGGCTGATGGTCTGGATGAGGGTGTGCATCTGCAACGGCTTGTAGCAGTACATCGTGTCCAGACAGGGCACGTCGAAGCCGGTAATCCACATGTCCACCACGATGGCTATCTTGAAGTTCGACTTCTCTTCTTTGAACTGCAAGTCCAGCTTCTTGCGGTCTTCGTCGGTGCCAAGCAGGTTATACAGCTCTTCGGGGTCGTCTTTCTGACGAATGAAGACCATCTTGACCTTCTCCATAGGCTTTATCTTCTCGGACTCCTCTTTGCTGAGCTCTTCACCGTCGCCGCATACCTTCACCTCCGCCCATTCGGGACGCAAAGCAACAATCTCCTTGTAGATGGCGTAGCCTATCTCGCGGGTGGCGCAGACAATCATTGCCTTGCCTTTCACGGTGCTGCCCTCTTCCACACGACGCTCATAGTGTTGTATGAAGTCCACCGCTAAACGATGGATAAGGTCGGGACTGCTGAGCAGTACGCTCATCTGCGTCATCGCCCGCTTGCTTTCCTCTATCTGGTAGTCGGTCGAACCCTCTTCGGCACATTTGTCGTAGTAGGCTTCTATCTGCTTGATGAGTTCGCTATCGGCAAAGACGTGCGAGGCGCGCCCCTCGTACATGATGGTCTTGGTGATGCCGTCGTTCACGGCCTCAATCATCGAATATTCATCCACGATAGGACCGAAGACCTCGAGCGTCGGGTCGATGGGTGTGCCGGTGAAGCCCACGTAGGTAGCGTTGGGTAGTGAGTCGCGCAGGTATTTGGCAAAGCCATACGAGCGGCGCACACCCTTGTCGGTTATCTCCACCTTTTCCTCCAAGCCTGTCTGCGAACGGTGTGCCTCGTCGCTGATGCAGATGATGTTGGCACGGTTGGAGAGCAGGTTGATGTCTTTGGAAAACTTCTGTATGGTGGTGAGGAACACGCCGCCGCTGGTGCGTCCCTGCAGCTTGTTCTTCAGGTCTTCGCGGCTCTCCACCTGCTCTATCACACTGTCTCCTACAAACTGCTTGGCGTTGAGTAGCAGGCGCGACAACTGGTCGTCGAGGTCGGTGCGATCGGTGATGAGGATGATGGTCGGGCTGCACAGGGCTTTGCTCTTCATCAGCAATCGCGACAGGAAGAGCATCGTCAGCGACTTACCGCAGCCCGTGGCGCCGAAATAGGTGCCGCCTTTGCCGTCACCATTTGGGTTGAGTTTGCTGTGGTTGAGGATATTCTGGTACAGGGCTCGGGCAGCGAAATACTGCGGATAGCGGCAGATGAACTTGCGTTCGTCTTTCGAGGTGTCGGGGAAGTAGATGAAGTTGTGGACGACATCGATAAGGCGGTCCTTACGGAACAATCCTGCCACCATCGTCTTCAACGAGGGGATGCCGCTGTCGGCCTTGTCCTTGGCGTTGACCTTGCGCCAGCCGTAGAAGAATTCGTAAGGTGTGTAGAGTGTGCCGAATTTGTTGTTCACGCCGTCGGAGACGACGATGAAGGCGGTGTATTTGAACAGCGCCGGTATGTCGCGGCGGTAGCGGATGGTCAGCTGCTTATAGGCATCCTCGATGGTGGTGTTCTGCTTGATGGCACTCTTGAACTCGAACACCACGACAGGCAGGCCGTTCAAGAAGATAATGGCATCCGGTATGCGATGCTGGTTCCCTACGATGTCGTATTGATTGACAACCTTGAAGATGTTATGTTTCTGCTGACTCTCTTCGAAAGCGATGGGTTGGATATAAAGGTTCTGCCGGGTTGCATCCTCGCGTTTCAACGAGAAGCCGTCCATCAGCAGATTCATCGTGTGGCGGTTCTCTTCATACAGCAAGCCGCCCATCCGCTGGGTGATGACGCGGATGGCTGCTTCCACCTCCTGCTCCGTGATACCGTCGTTCTTGTATCGGTTGTGCAGATAGAATGCAAGGTCGTCGCGCAGCACCACCTCGTCAAGATTGCGCACGATGTCCTCGCCTTTGACGTAGTCATACCCCTGCTCCTGCAGCAGGGTGACAATCGACATCTCTAACTGGCTTTCGTTGAAGTATGGCATAAGTCTATTTTTCTTTGTGTTGTAAATAGTAGATATTCTTTTGTGCCTCTATCTCTGCCCGCAACTCCTCGTCTGTTGGCATATAGGTCTTATATTTGGCAGCAAATAGTTGATCGCTGTCGTAGAGTACTGAGTATCGTGCAATGTCTTCATCCGTGTCGGCGCATATCAAAATACCAATGGTGGGATTGTCATTCTCACCTCGTTTCAACTCATCATACATCCTGACATACATATCCATCTGGCCTACATCCTGATGGGTTACCTTGGTCGTTTTGAGGTCTATCAACACAAACGACTTCAACAGGTAATTATTGAAAACCAAGTCAATATAATAATCCTCCTTCTCTGTATGGATGTGTTGCTGTCTGGCAACAAAGGCGTAGCCCTTGCCAAGTTCCATAATGAACTTTTGCAAGTTATTGATGATACTTGTCTCGAGTTCAGACTCTGTGAACGTCGCCTCCTGCGGAAATCCAAGGAATTCGGCAATAACAGGATTTTTGATAAACTCCAATTTGCCTTGCAGCGGAGATGTTTTCTCTATCATTTCTTCATGCACCAACTCTTTGTGTTGCGACATCAGCATACGATGGTAATACTGACTGCTGATGTTACGTTGCAGCGTTCTTGTGCTCCACATTTCCTTGGTAGCTTCACGTTCATACCAGTCGCGAGCATCCTTATTGTTTTCCTGAAGGATGATTCGATAGTGCGTCCAAGAAAGCATAATGGGATATTTTGCAGCCAATGATTGCATAATGTCTGCCACAGAAGATTGTGAACTCATTGCGTTAACAATCTCAAAATCTTCAGATTGTCCTGTTGATGTTGGAACAATTTCAGATTTTCCACTCACTGCGTGGAAAATGTTTTTGTCACCCTCAGATATTCCACTCACTGCGTGGAAAAAATCTGGCCACTTCTGGAAGAAGCCAATATAGTTATAAAGGTTGGTTTTGGTGAAACCTTCTCCATACTGCATCGTTAATGATTTTGCCAGAGTCTTTACAATTAGTTCCCCGTACTCTGCCCGTTGTCCATTAAGAATTTCTTTTTGGATACGCATACCCAAAAGCCAGTTGCGCTTAATGAGAGTTTCATTTACAACATTATAAGCCATCTTTTGCGCCTGTTCAATAATGTTGCAGGCATCGTTTAGCAATGAGCTTTTATCTATAGGAGTAATATCTTTCATCTTGACTTCCATGTTTGATTGTTATTCATATCATCATTATTTGGCAGCAGGGTGACAATCGACATCTCTAATTGGCTTTCGTTGAAGTATGGCATATTATTGGTGTTATTGCATTTGTTCAACTCTGTGTATTATCAAGCAAACGGTTTAGTTGCGATTGCAACTCTTCACGATTGGGTAGATAAAGCTGGTAACGGGCTGCAAATAGTTGATTGTCGATACCCTGTAGGGCATACTCCATCAATAGCTCATCCTTTTTGGCACCCAACACTATGCCAACAGGAGGATTATCGTCCGGCTGGCATATCTCATTCTTGAAATAATTGAGATAGAGATTCATCTGGCCAATGTCGCCGTGCTTTATCTCGGCTCGCTTCAGGTCGATCAAGACATAACATTTTAGGATGGTGTGATAGAACACCAAATCAACCTTGAATCGCCGAGAGCCTATCGGTATGATGTACTGGCGACCAATGAAAGCAAAACCCCGGCCAAGTTCAAGCAGGAACTGCTCAATATGGCTTTTTAACGCCCTCTCCAAATCCGATTCCTTGTACCGTTTTTGCTGAGGTAGTCCGGCAAACTCCAACACGTATGGGTCGCGTATAATGTCTGAAGTGGTCATCACTTGGTGACCTTCATTGGCAAGTGCCAACACCCCTTCCTTGTCAGTGCTAAGGGCAAGACGCTGAAAAAGCGAAGAGTTAATCTGACGCTTTAACTCCCTCACTTTCCATCCTTCCTTAATACATTCCTTCATATAGAACTGTATTTCCAATGGGTCGTCACATTTGAGCAACTCCAAATAATGACTCCAAGACAATTGTCCAGACACTGTTTGGATTTTTGGGAATCGCACATAGAATAGCCTCATATTAAACAGATTGGATCGAGAATAACCTTTACCTCTAAGTCTGGTTAAATCTTTTGACAGGTTTGTCAATAGTTGTTTTCCATATTCTGCCTTAACGTTGCCACCCTGCTCAAATTCAACAATATATCTACCGGTCTTCCAATTAGCCTCAAGCAATTCTGTGTTAACAGCGATGGCAGCGTTATCTCGTGCTCTCTCCCATACATCCGAAATAAGTGAGACAAGTCTCACATATTCCGAATCATTGATTTGCAAAAAAGCCGTTTTAGACTTTTCCAAATCTTTGTTAGTTATATTCTCATTCGTACTCATATTTCAATAACATTTATGTATTTATTTTCTTGCAGCAGGGTG
>JAFXNA010000041.1 GCA_017529865.1 Bacteroidaceae bacterium | reverse complement strand
GTTGATGTTTGTTTCTTTGCCATTGCCTTTATAGTTTTAACGAGTTACTACCAAATGTCGCCACGGGGGACAAAAAACCATCTTTCGGGGGACAAAAAAATGGGGGTGCGTCACTCTTTGGGGGACATCTGGGGGACAAAGTTAGGCAAAAATCTGCAAACAAACAATACCTAAGTCAAAAATCTGCAAAAACCCGAACAATCTTTAACACTTGAAAACAAGGCATTTACAGGCTTATTTTTGCAGATTTTATGTGTTTCTTTGCAATCGGACTATTTTCCCACGCAGAAGTGGGAGAAGATGTTTTGGAGGGTGTCTTCGGATGTGACATCACCGACGATTTCTGAAAGGGCATCGGTGCAGGCATGAAGGTCGAGGGAGATGAGGTCGCCCGTAGTGCCTTGTGTGATGCCTTGTTTTACTTTTTCGATCGCCTCAAGAGCTTGTTGGAGGGCTTCGACATGTCGTACATTGGTGACGATGATGTCGGAGCCTTCTACGTTATGAATGTTTGCTGCATCGACGAGCATCTGTTCCAGGCGGTCGATGTTGGTACCGAGTTTGGCGGAGATTGAGAGGGAAGCCCCCTCCGTCTCCCCCTCATGGGGAGTGATTGAGGATTGAGGGTTGAGGTCGGTTTTGTTCTCGATGTGGATGACGGTCTGGTCGTCGCGTACAGGGATGTCGGGGTAGGGGGTACCTGGTTCCTTCATCATGAGGATGATCTGTGCTCGTTGGGCTGCGGACATGGAACGTTGGATACCCATTTGTTCGATTTGGTCATCGCTGTGGCGTATACCTGCTGTGTCGATAAATCGGAAGGTGATGCCTTGTATGTTGACGGTATCCTCGATGGTGTCGCGGGTAGTTCCCTGAATGTCGCTGACGATGGCTCGGTCGTCGTGGAGGAGGGCGTTCAGGAGGGTTGATTTTCCTACGTTGGGCGCACCTACGATCGCTACTGGCACTCCGTTCTTGATGGCGTTTCCGATGCGGAATGAGTGGATGAGACGCTGGATGACGTTATGGATATCTACTGCGAGTGTGAGGAGTTGCTGACGGTCGGCAAATTCTACGTCTTCCTCGGAGAAGTCTATCTCGAGTTCGAGTAGGGATGTCATTTGGAGCAGTTGGTCGCGCAACCGTTTCAGTTCCTTGCTGAACCCTCCTCGCATCTGGCTCATGGCCAGGCGGTGCATGGCTGCGTTGCTTGAGGCAATGAGATCGGCAACCGCTTCTGCCTGACTGAGGTCCATTTTGCCGTTCATGAAGGCTCGTTCTGTGAATTCGCCTGGACGTGCCATTCTGCAACCCTGTGCCATCAACAACTCGATGATGCGCTGTACGATATAGCTGGAGCCGTGGCACATAATCTCGGTGGCTTCTTCGCCTGTGTAGGAGTATGGGGCATGGTAGACAATCACGAGGGCATTGTCGATGATGCTCTCACCCTCTACGATTTCTCCCAGATGGACGGTATATCCTGCCATGAGGGTCAGGTCCTTCTGTCTTGCCGAACGGAATATGCGATTCGTGATACTGATTGCATCATCACCCGATACGCGGATGATACAGATGGCTCCGCCTGGTTTGGTTGCATTGGCACAGATGGGAAACATATCATTTCATAATTAATTCCGGGTGCAAAGTTAGTAAAAAGTTTAGAGTTTCGTGTTTAGTGTTTAGAGAAAATGCAGAAAATAGTTAATTGTAAATCGTCAAATGGTAAATAATTACTATCTTTGCAGGCGCAAATAATTAACTACTTCAAAAAAATGACAAAACTATTTATGACTATGATCTTGGCATTGATATCGCTTAGTATCAGTGCTCAGGATAAAACGGAGTTAGGTCCTACAATGGGATGGAGCTCGTGGAACACTTTTGGTATCAATATCAGTGAGAATCTTATTAAGCAACAGGCTGAAGCTATGGTGAGCAAAGGCTATAAAGATGCTGGATATAAGTTCATCAATATCGATGACGGTTACTTTGGAGGTCGCGACGAGGAGGGTCATCTGTTGATTCATCCCACACGTTTCCCAAACGGTATGAAAGGCGTCGTTGACTATATTCACAATAAGGGTCTGAAGGCAGGCATCTATTCCGATGCAGGAAAGAATACTTGTGCCTCGATGTTCGGTGGCGATAAGATAGGTGAGGGTGTGGGTCTGCTCAATCATGAGGAAGACGATGCCAATTTTTGGTTCAACACACTAGGCTTCGACTTTATCAAGGTCGACTTCTGTGGCGGTTCACCTGGACATAATAAAGACGGACTGAAGTTGAACGAGGAACAGCGTTATCGCAAGATATGGGATGCCATCCAGAAGACAGGTCGCACTGATGTACGTATGAACATCTGTCGCTGGGCATTCCCGGGCACATGGGCCAGTGAGGTGTCAACCAGTTGGCGTACCACCGGTGACATCAACTGCAGTTGGAGCTCTGTGAAGTCTATTTTGAAGGAAAACTTCTATCTCTCTGCTTTCTGCGGCCCACTCAGTTTCAACGATATGGATATGCTCGAAGTAGGTCGTGGTCTCACGACTGAGGAAGACAAGACCCACTTCGGTATGTGGTGTATTATGGATTCTCCATTGCTGATTGGTTGTGATATGCGCAGCACTTCCGAGACTGCTCAGAAGCTGATGTGTAACAAAGAACTCATCGCACTGAATCAGGATACCCTGTTCCAGCAGGCATACGTCGTAAAGCGCGATGGCGAACTCTATACCCTCGTGAAAGATATCGAGGTGTTGAACGGAAAAGTCCGTGCTGTGGCTCTGCTCAACCTCAGCGATAAGAGCAGTTTGATGACGCTCAACTTTGCCGATGTAGACCTTGGTGGTAAGGTTCAGATGCGTGATCTTTTCTATCGTCGTAACCTTGGCGAGCAAGACACGACCGCCTATGAAGTCCGTGTACCGGCACATGGCTGTAAGATTTACCGCCTCGAAGCAGAGGAGCGTTATGAGCGCACCATCTATGAGGCAGAGACCGCATACCTGAGTGCTTATCAGGAAATCGAAAACAACCAGACTGCACAATCTGCTACGTTCAGCGAGGATGCAAACTGCTCAGGTGGCGTGAAGGTGGGATGGCTCGGTCAGCGTACATCGAACGACCTGCAATGGCGTAACGTCTACTCGAAGGATGGAGGCAACTACAAGATGATGCTCGATTATATCTGTGGTGAAAGCCGAAGCATCACCCTCGAAGTGAACGGAAAGCGTGTGAAGACTATCAGCCTCAATTCGGGAGGATGGAGCACCATTAAGACCGCTACGTTCGACATCGAATTGCAACCTGGTCAGAACGTCATCCGTATCTATACCACAGCAAAGGCATGGATGCCCGATATTGACTGTATGCGACTTGAATATCAAATCCCTGCAGCCATCGAGGGAGTGAAGTCGACCAAGCGTCAGCGCAAGGTGTATAATCTGCAAGGCGTTGAGGTTCCCAATACGGAATCCCTGCCTCGCGGCATCTATATTATTGACGGGCAGAAACGTAAAATCATGTAATCATCAGATAGGCTAACCATGAAACGATACCTATTTCTACTCGGAGCGTTATCGTGCTTCAGCACATTCACAAATGCTCAATCACTCATTATCAACGAAGTGATGGTGGGAAATGTTGATATGAATATCGACCCCTCGTACAACTATGGAGGATGGGTCGAATTGTACAACCCCAGCGACAAGTCGTTCAGCCTGTCGAAGATTTATGTCAGCGATGACCCCAACAATCTTCAGAAGTATCAGATGCCAGCTTTGGCAGGTTCTGTTGGTGCGGGCCGATTCCGTACATTGTGGTTCGACCATTATTCCACAGGAAACGAATACAGCGATAATTCCACGAAACAGGTCAGCTTTAAGCTGAATCCTGACGGTGGAACCCTCTACTTCTCTACCTCTGAAGGCGAACTGTTTCTTGAGCAGTCTTATCCTGCAGGTATTCCACGTGTCAGCTATGCCCGTACCATCGATGAAGGTCCTGAATGGCGCTATAGTTCCACGCCTACGCTTGCTGCATCGAATGCGAAATGTACCTTTGCAGACGAGCGTCTTGAGGCACCACACATCTCTCATAATTCGACCGTCTTTCGTAATTCTTTCATGGTTACGGTAGACATTCCTGAAGGTGCCACACTACGTTTTACTACAGACGGTACGACACCAACATTGAAGAACGGTTCGACCAGTGCTTCCGGCACATTCAAAGTAGCTGGTGCCAGTCGCATCTACCGATTCTGTCTTTTCAAAGACGGTTACCTGCCCAGTCCGGTCGTCACACGTTCCTATATCTATAATGATAAGGATTATTATCTTCCCATTGTATCTATCGTTACCGATGAGGCCAATCTCTACGACAATACGATCGGTGCCTACACAGATGGAACAAACGGTATCGATGGCAATAACCGTCGTAACAGTAATAAGAACCGTGACTGGGAACGCCCTGTCAATTTCGAGTATATCCTGCCCGACAATACAGGCGAGTATTGTGTCATGGCCATCAATCAGGAGGTGGATTTCGAAGTCAATGGAGGATGGTCACGACATTTTGCTCCAGCCGCTTCGTTCAAATTGAAGACCGATAAGCGCTATGATGGCGTCAACTATCTCGGCTTTCCTATTTTTACATCAAAGCCTTATACGAAGAACAAATCTATCGTAGTTCGTAATGGCGGAAACGACAATAACAGCCGTATCATGGATGCTGCCATCCACGAGATTCTTCGTAGCAGCGGATTCTATATCGACTGTCAGGCATGGCAACCCTCACACGTGTTTATCAATGGTCAGTATAAGTTCATGTTCAATGTACGTGAGACCAATAATAAGTTCTTCGCATACGGCAACTACGGTATCGATAAAGATGAAGTCGATCAGTTTGAAATCAATAGTGTGCAGGGCTATGCGCAGAAGGCTGGCGACGATGAGGTGTTCATGCAGTGGCTGAATCTGGCTACTAAGCTGGCACAAGATCCTCAGAACGATGACCTCTACCGTCAGATATGCGACATTGTCGATATAGATGAATACTGTAATTACATGGCAGCCGAGTGTTATGTGGGCTGTAATGACTGGCTTACAAATAGCAATAATGTGAAGGGATTCCGCGATCGCAACGACGGAAAGTTCCATCTGGTCTTCATGGACCTCGATCAGGGATTCACTATGAACGACATGATCAATGCCCTGCAACGTAGTCGCAACGATTCACGTTACAGCACAGGTCGCAACTTCCTGATCGACATCTTCCTCAATATGTTACGCAACGAGACCTTCCAGCGTCGCTTTATCGATGCATACTGCATCGTTGCAGGAAGTATCTTCACTCCTGAGCGTGTAACCTCAATCATCACTCGAATGGCAGAGACGACAGAGGCAGCACTCAGCCTGGATGGCCAGTCACCTTGGAATTCTGCCAATTCGCTGATGCGTACCATCAATTCAGAGAATAACCGTAACACCCGTATGAATGCCTTACGCAACTACCTCGGTCTGCGTGGAGGTTACAATGTGTCAATCAGTGCCAACATCCCTGAGGCAGAGATCTCGCTCGGAGGTCAGAAGATTCCGACCGCACATCTTGAGGGTACCGTATTCGGCAATCCTCTCTTCACCACCTCTGCACCCTCATCCTATCGGTTTGCCGGATGGAAAATGGACGGAGGAGCGGTGAATCGTACCACCATCGTACCGTTCAATGCACAGTGGACCTATTATGATCAAGGTTCGATGGACGGCAGGAGTTGGATGATACAACAGTTTGTCACCACAACGTGGAATACTGGAGCAGCACCGTTGGGCTATAACAACCAGAATAGTGTTACGACCACGATCGACTATGGTGGCGACTCTCAGCACAAGCGTACAGCCTACTATTTCCGTCATCAGTTCAATCTCGATAAAGCTCCTACCGCTGATCAGGACATCCAACTCACTTTCTATGTGGACGATGGGTGTATCATCTATCTCAACGGAAAGGAAATCCATCGTTACAATATGCCTGATGGCGATATCTCCTATGCCGATTATTCCATCACATACGTAGGTACCGATGCTTATTCCGAGACCATTACCATCGATCCTTCGCTCTTGCGCAAAGGTGCGAATGTCATTGCTGTAGAGGTACACAACAACAACGATACCTCGTCAGACCTCTATTGGGCAGCCGAACTCAGCATTGCCGAGGAGGTAGAGTCGTTGGTAAGCGACCAACTCGACCTGTCTTCGCTCGACCCATCCGGCACTTATCGCATCATGGCCTGCTATGAACCGCTGTCCGACGATGACATCCTCGCTCAACATGCACTTCAGCCATTTGCTCCGGTTCGTGTCAACGAAGTCAGTGCTGTGAACAGCATTTATGCGAACGAATACTTCCAGAAGAACGACTGGATAGAACTCTATAACGCCACTTCCGTACCGCTCGACGTAGCAGGACTCTATATCAGCGACAATCCGTCGAAGCCCCAGAAGTATCAGATTCCTTCAGGAGTGGAAGGTGTCAATACCATCATCCCTGCTCACGGACATCTCATCGTATGGGCAGATAAGCTCGACCCCCTTGCCCCATTGGTTGATGTGCAGTGGGAGCGCCAGAATATCACAGAACTCCATGTACCGTTCAAACTCGATAATGATGACCATCAGGAAGTCATTATCAGTTCGTCACCCGAATTCGTGGCCAACAACGCTACATACTTCCAGGATCATCCAGCGCTTCAGGAGTTCACCGACCGTTTCTTCTACAACACCCATAAGGGCAATCAGACCGTGGGCCGTTATCCTGATGGAGGCAACAATATTTATGTGATGAACCGCCCGACCATCTGCATGTCGAATGCTCCGCATACCTATGACGAGTTCCTCGGAGTAGATTGTGACCAGACCTATGCCGATATAGAATTGGCCATCAATCCTATCGAGCAAGAACTCCCTGGCGCTACAGGTGCGACTGAGGTGCGAGGAGTCTATACCACTGGTGGTCTGTTAGTCGGACGTGACCCTCAGGCACTCCGTCCAGGAATATATATCATAAGGTATAGTGACGGACATACCCGTAAGGTAGTAATTAAATAAACTCCATAATCCATTATCATTATGAAAACAATCAAACTGCTTATCATCTCAGCCGCAGCGGTTGTCATGACATCATGTGGAAACAACAAGACTGGAAACGGTGAGGAAGCCGATTCCGTAGACGTAGCAAGTGTAGAAGCTGCTACAGCAAATAGCGAACTATGGACAGAAGAAGCTGTCGAAAAACAAGTGCGTGAAATGTTCGACGCTGTCAACGAACAGTTCCAGAGTGGCAACGGCATCGATTGCGGAGCACTCGACCGTCAGTACTGTACGAAGTATTACCTCAGCTGCGTAGATCGTATCTATCAGTACGACGAAGAGAATGGAGTGGGCGATATGTATTTCATGGGCGACGAATGCTGGCACTGGTGTTTCGATATCATGCCACCATTTGTAGTAGAGAACGTCAAGGTAGACCTGCTTTCAGGCGACCAGGCACAGGCACAAGTACGCCTCGTAAGTGGTGGGGTAGGGAAGGCGGCCGACGATGAAGACGAATACACTTCAGGCACCACTATGATTCTGTGGCTCGAAGACGGTCAGTGGAAAGTCAACAACTGGCTCGACCCCGAAGTCTATGCCGATAACGGTTATCTCGGCATGATGGAAGATTACATCCGCGAGAACAACATTCCAGAATAAACGAAATGGAGGAGCATCAACTCCTCCATTTTTTGTTTATCTAACCACTTGTGTGAATTCGGGTTTTGCTCCTGCTTCCTTTCCTACGATAACGTAGATGATGGATGTGCCACCGCCTCCACCGAAGCCACTGTTCTGCACGGTGTACTTATATTCCGTTCCATCGGGTGTGGTGCGCTTGCCTACCGTCGATGGGGTTCCGAGTGAGAACTGATAGCTTGAGCATGCATCGTTGAAGATGGTCTTCTCTGCTTCTGTCACTGGCTTCTGCTCGCTGAATTCTGGCAATTTGGCTACTGTTCCTTTCTTGTAGCCATTCGCTTTCAGGAAACGGTCTAACTCCTTCTCTGCTGCTGCTACACGTGCAGTACGAACGCCATAGCCTTCCTTGATGGTTGCTTTCGGAAGGGCGTTCTTCAGTGCATCACTTGAGGTGTTGAGTCCGCCGCTACCGAATGTGCAGAAAGGCACAACGGTCTTTCCTGCAAAGTCGTAGTCCTTCACCAAGCGTGCAATAGGATTGGCATAGGTGCCGAACCAGATGGGGTAGCCGAGGAATATGACGTCGTAGTTGGCGAGTTTCGACTTAATGGGTTTCAACTCTGGCCATTCGCCACTTTGTGTCTCACGCTGACCGCGCTGCATGGTTTCCTGAAAATTCCCTGAATAAGGTTTCACGCATTCGATAGCCTCGATATCTGCTCCGAGCTGTTTCTGCAGTTCGAGCGCTACGGTCTTTGTGGTTCCTGTCTCTGAATAGTAAAGCACAAGATTTTTCTGTGCGTAAGCGGTTGCGATTGCTGCCATAACTGCCATTGATGCTAAAAATCGTTTCATAAGTTTGTTGTTTATTAGTTTGGAGTATAATTTGGCGCAAAAATAGTAAATAATTCTGAATTATGCATTAAAATATATGAATTATGCGTGATGAATACCGAATTATTTGTATATTTGCAAGCAAATTCAAGAAAAAAGCATTATGGAAATCAAAACGATTGGTATTGCGAGTGATCACGCTGCTTTCGGATTGAAGCAGTTTGTGAAGCGTTATCTCGAAGAGAAAGGGTGGGCGTACAAGGATTATGGTACCTACACCGAGGAGAGTTGCAACTATGCCACTTACGGACATGCGCTGGCTGAAGGAATCGAGCGAGGTGAAGTATATCCGGGCATTGCGATGTGTGGCAGTGGTGAAGGCATCAGCATGACGCTCAACAAACATCAGGGCATCCGTGCCGGATTGGTGTGGCAACCCGAGATTGCTCACTTGATTCGTGAACACAACAACGCAAACGTCATCGTGTTTCCAGGTCGCTTTATCTCTGAAGAGACCTGTCGCCAGTGTCTCGATGAGTTCTTCGCCACAGAATTTGCAGGAGGACGCCATCAGTTGCGTATCGATGACATACCAGTGAAGAAATAGGATGGGTAAGGTTTACACGAAAACGGGTGATAGGGGTCAGACCTCGTTGGTAGGAGGGCAGCGCGTCTCGAAATGCTGCGACCGCCTCGAGAGTTATGGCACGGTGGACGAGTTGAATTCGCACATCGGACTGCTCATCACATATTGTGCCGATGCCCATGATGTGGAGTACCTCACCGACGTGCAGCGTACGTTGTTTGTTGTGGGAGGGTATCTCGCTACCGACAACTCAGCACGTGAGGTGCGTCCGGGTAATATCGTAACAGCCGAGATGGTCGAAAGGTTGGAGGCCGAGATTGACCGTATGGAAACGATGGTTCCGCCCCTGCGACTGTTCATCCTGCCAGGAGACTGTCGTGCAGCAGCAGAGGCCCATGTGTGCCGTACCGTATGTCGCAGGGCCGAACGATGTGTATTCCGTCTGGTGGAATGTGGGGCAGATGTGGATGAGCAAGTCACAGCCTACCTCAACCGCCTGAGCGACTATCTGTTTGTGCTGGCCAGAAAGCTGAATGCAGACGAAGGAACAGAAGATGTGGTGTGGAGGAGAGAGCATTAGATTTTAGGCTTTAGACTTTAGATGTTAGACATTAGACAGTAAACAGTAAACGGTAAACCGTAAACTATATAGACATTATTAATTAATAAAATAAATTATCATGAAAGGTGTAAAAGTAATTATGATGGTGCTGGCATGTGTGTTTGCCATGTCGGCCACAGCGAAGAAATATCCAGTCATCAAGTTTGAGAAGACAACCATTGATTTTGGCACTTTCTCTCAGGACAACCCTGTGCAGACATGTGTATTTAAGTTCAAGAACGTAGGTAAGGCCAAGTTGGCCATCACATACGTGCATACCTCGTGCGGATGTACCGTAGCAGACTATCCGAAAGATTTTATCAGTCCTGGTGGTTCGGGCGAAATCAAGGTCACTTACGACGGCACAGGTAAACTGCCTGGCAAGTTGAAGAAGACCATCCAAGTGTTCTACAACGGAAAACCCAACTCGGAAGACCTTGTGAGGATCTATGTCACAGGCGATATGACGGCAGTCTCTAGTAAGGACCTCTCAGAGGCAAAGAAATAATAACATGAGAAAAATAAGGATTATATTAGCTGCGGTGTTCCTGCTTGGGATCACGTGGCTATTTTTGGATTTTACCGGTACGGCTTACGCATGGTTGGGCTGGATGGCGAAACTGCAGTTTCTGCCTGCTGTGCTGGCGCTGAACGTGGGGGTGATCATCGGATTGGTGGCTATCACGCTGGTGCTGGGCCGCATCTATTGTTCGGTGATTTGTCCGCTGGGTGTGTTGCAGGATGTGTTTGCGTGGATGGGCAAGAAGGCGAAGAAGAACCGCTATTCGTACTCGAAGGCCAAGAGCTGGCTGAGGTATGCTGTGCTGGTGGTGTTCGTGGTGCTGATGGTACTGGGTTTGGCTGGAGTGGCTACGCTGATTGCTCCTTATAGTGCCTTCGGGCGTATTGTGCAGTCGCTGCTGCAACCGCTGTGGATGTGGGGCAACAACTTGCTGGCGATGATGGCCGAGAGGGCTGACAGTTATGCGTTCTACAGCGTGGATGTGTGGTTGAAATCGCTGCCTGTGCTGATCATCGCTGTGGTGACGGTGGTGGTGCTGTTCGTCCTTGCATGGCGCGGTGGCCGCACGTATTGCAACACGATCTGTCCGGTGGGAACGGTGCTGGGATTCGTATCGCGTTTCTCATTGCTCAAGATCCGTATCGATGAAGATAAATGTATCAAGTGTGGTCTGTGTGCGAAGAACTGTAAGGCTTCGTGCATCGACTTCAAGAATATGAAGGTGGATTATAGCCGCTGTGTAGATTGCTTCGACTGCATCGGAAAGTGCAAGAAAGAAGCGCTGAGCTATGGGCCAAGGAGACCTCATGGGGCCAATGAGACGAAAAAGGCCAATGGGCCAGCGCCTGACAACGCTCGTCGTGAATTCTTGGCGACGACTGCTGTGACGCTGGGTGCTGTGGCTTTGGAGGCTCAGGCCAAGAAGGTGGATGGCGGATTGGCTGTGATTGAGGACAAGCAGGTGCCGGAGCGCAAGACGAAGGTGGTGCCTCCTGGTGCCTTGAGCATCAAGAACTTGGAGGACCATTGTACGGGTTGTCAGCTGTGTGTGTCGAAGTGTCCGAACGACGTGCTGCGTCCATCGACCGACCTGATGCACTTGATGCAACCAGAGATGTCGTTCGAGCGTGGCTACTGCCGTCCTGAGTGTACGGCCTGTGGCGATGTGTGTCCGACAGGTGCCATCCGTCCGATTACGAAGGAGGAGAAGACAGCCATCAAGGTGGGTCATGCGGTGCTGGTGAGAAAGAACTGTGTGGCTGTAACGACTGATGATGGTTGCGGATTGTGTGCGACGAAATGTCCTACCGGAGCGGTGATGATGACAACTGTGGAGTATGAAGGTAAGAGCGTGTATGCGCCTGTGGTGGACGAAGAGAAATGTATCGGCTGTGGAACATGCGAGCATTTGTGTCCCGCTCGTCCGTTCGCTGCGATTTATGTGGAGGGACATGAAGTGCATGGAAGTGTGTAGAAAAAGGAGTTAACGGAGTTAGCGAAGTTAGCGGCCTAACGGCCTCGGAGTTAACGACAATAGTTCGCGGGTGTAAACATTCGCAGTCATTCGTCGAGCCGAAGGCGATAACTTCGAGCGAAGCGATAACTTCAACATTGAAAAGAAATGGATAGACGTGAATTCATAAAGAAACTGGGACTTGGTGGTGCTGCTGTCGGTACTGCTGCCGTAGTGGGCTGCAAGGGTGGCCCTAAAGGTGAGGCTGGTGTTTCGCTGTCGGATGTTCCCAAGGGGCAGATGACCCTGAGAGAGAATCATAACAGTGGCGACAAGGTGTCGATACTGGGTTATGGCTGTATGCGCTGGCCGACAAAGAAAGGTGCGGACGGTAAGGAAGAGATGGATCAGGAGCGCATCAATGAACTGGTGGATACCGCACTGGAGTATGGTGTGAACTACTTCGATACCTCTCCTGTCTATTGTCAGGGGATGTCGGAACGTGCAACGGGTATCGCCCTGAGCCGTCATCCGCGTGAGTCGTACTTCATCGCTACGAAGATGTCGAACTTCTCGCCCGACACCCAGACGAAGGAGGCTTCGATTGCGATGTATGAGAACTCGCTGAAGGAACTTCAGACCGACTATATCGACTATATGTTGCTGCACGCCATCGGTGGCAGTATGGAGGAATACCAGACGCGGTTTGTGGATACGGGCA
Organism: Bacteroidaceae bacterium; assembly: GCA_017529865.1. GTDB lineage: Bacteria > Bacteroidota > Bacteroidia > Bacteroidales > Bacteroidaceae > Colivivens. The sequence continues at coordinate 36,748 of JAFXNA010000041.1, read as the reverse complement.
TCCTGGATTACCTGATGAAAGAACGTGAGGCCGGAAGAGTGAGGAACCTCGGATTCTCGTTCCACGGTCAGCAGTCGGTATTCGACGAGATGATGGCCCTTCACGATGAGATCCATTGGGATTTCGTGCAGATTCAGATGAACTATCTGGACTGGTATCATGCGAACGAGATGAACTCGTTCAACGTGGATGCCAACTACCTGTACGACGAACTGACGAAACGCGATATCCCTGTGGTGATTATGGAACCGCTGCTGGGTGGACGTCTGTCGAAAGTGAACGGCAATGTGCTGCGTATGATGAAAGCGAAGGAGCCGGACAGAACAGCTGCCTCGTGGGCATTCAGGTATTGCAGTTCGTATCCGAACGTGCTGACTGCCTTGAGCGGTATGACCTATATGGAGCACTTGGTGGACAACCTGCATTCGTATTGTCCGCTGAAACCGTTGACGGAGGAGGAGCGTAGCTATCTGGAGAATGATGTGGCGAACGAGATTCTGCACGACTCAACCATCCCTTGTACGGGTTGTCAGTATTGTATGCCTTGTCCGTATGGATTGGACATCCCAGGTATCTTCGCCCATTACAACAAATGTATCAATGAGGGCTTGATGCCTTCATCGACCCAAGATCCTGAGTATGCGAAACTGCGTAGGGCTTTCCTCGTCGGATACGACCGTAGTGTGCCGAAGTTGCGTCAGGCCAACCACTGTATCGAATGCTGCCGTTGTCTGGAACACTGTCCGCAGAAGATTGAGATTCCGACGGAGATGCACAAGATAGATGAGTATGTGGAGAAACTGAAGCAAGGACTGGAGCTTTGATAATAAAATGTAAAAATTATAAAATGTAAAAATGTAAGAAAGGAGTTAATGAAGTTAGCGAAGTTAACGGCCTTTGGCCTCGGAGTTACCGCTTGAGCTAAGCTCTTCACTCCGACGATACCAAAGCATGCAAACATCAGCATTCATTTGTCGAGCGCAGCGATAACTTCAATAACTTCAATAACTTCGAGCAAAGCGATAACTACTAAATTGATAAGATATATGATTCAACCATTATTGTTCGGAACGTTTGGATTGCAGGAAATCCTGATTATCGCACTGATTGTGCTGTTGTTTTTTGGTGGAAAGAAGATTCCGGAGTTGATGAAGGGACTTGGAAAGGGAGTCCGTTCGTTCAAGGAAGGTATGAAGGAAGTAGATCCGACGGAAGAGGTGAAGAGTGATGCCCCCTCTGACTCCCCCAAGGGTGAGAAGAGAGAAGAGTAGGGTGTGAAGCGTGAAGCGTAAAGAGTGAAGAGAACGTGAGTAGCGAACCTGTAACATTCTGGGATCACTTGGATGCGTTGCGCAGCGTGATTATCCGAATCGCTGTTGTGACGTTAGCATTGGGTGTCTTGGCGTTCTGTTTCAAGGAACCGCTGTTTGCTGTGGTGTTAGGACCTCAAGACGGTGACTTCATCACCTATCAGTTGTTCAGTAGGGTAGAGGTGTGGTTTGCTGCGCTGGTAGGCAGTGAGGTGACAGAGACGGCAACGGACTTCCATGTGTCGCTCATCAATACCGAGTTGGCCCAACAGTTTATCATCCACATGAAAGTGGCTATCTATGCAGGACTGATAGCAGCATCGCCGTATGTCATCTATGAGATATTCAGGTTCGTGTCGCCAGCCCTGTATGAGAACGAACGCAAGTATGCTGTCCACTTGGTATGTGGCAGCTATGTGATGTTCATGATGGGTGTTCTGTTCAGCTATTTCATCATCTTCCCCTTCACGTTCAGGTTCTTAGGAACGTATCAGGTAGCGGATTATGTAGAGAACACCATCACGCTGGAGTCGTATATATCGATCCTCGTGGCCCTAACGTTGGTATTGGGTGTCATCTTCGAGATGCCGGTGATGAGTTGGATATTGGCGAGGATGCGGTTGCTGAAGCATACATATATGACGCGCTACAGGAAACACGTGATTGTGGGAATCCTGATACTCGCTGCGATTATCACTCCTACATCGGATGCGTTCACTCTGATGTTGGTTTCCATCCCGATGTGGATGCTCTACGAACTGAGTATTCTGATTGTGAAGGTGACGAATAGACATTAGATGTTAGGCTTTAGACTTTAGATGCTAGAGTTGAAGAAAGGAAATAAAAGAAAATGGTATCGATAGAGAATCTGAGTGTTGAATTCAGTGCCAAACCTCTGTTTCAGGAGATCGGTTTCGTGATCAATCCTCGCGACCGCATAGCCTTGGTGGGTAAGAACGGTGCAGGGAAATCGACCCTACTGAAGATTATCGCCGGTCTGCAACAGCCCACAAGTGGGGTGGTGGCCCGTCCGAGAGAGATGACGGTAGGTTATCTGCCGCAGGTGATGGAGGTGAACGATACCCGCACGTTGGAAGCCGAGACTGCACTGGCGTTCAGAGGAATGCATGTGGAGGAGTGGACGATGAAAGCCGAGATGGACAAGACCTTGATTGGTCTGGGATTCCGCAGAGAAGACTTCACGCGCCCTACGAGTGAGTTTTCGGGTGGTTGGCGAATGCGTATTGAGTTGGCAAAGATTCTGTTGCAGAAACCCGATTTGCTCTTGCTTGACGAGCCTACGAACCACTTGGATATCGGTAGTATTCAGTGGCTGGAGCAGTTTATACAGAATAGTGCCAAGGCAGTGATGCTGGTGAGCCACGACCGTGCCTTTATCAACAATATCACCAATCGGACGATTGAGATTACTTGTGGCAAGATCAATGACTACAAGGTGAAATATGATGAATATGTGAAGTTGAGAGACGAACGACGCGAACAGCAGATACGAGCCTACGAGAATCAGCAGAAAGAGATTGCTGACATCAAGGACTTCGTGGAGCGATTCCGCTATAAACCCACCAAGTCGAATCAGGTGCAGAGTCGCCTGAAGCAGTTGGAGAAGATTGTCCCGATTGAGATTGACGAGGTGGACACAAAGATGTTAAGATTGAAATTCCCGCCCTGTCAGCGTAGTGGTGACTACCCGGTTATCTGTGACGAGGTGGCGAAAGCATACGGAGAGCATCTGATATTCCAGCATGTGAACCTCACCATCAAGCGAGGCGAGAAGGTTGCCTTCATGGGTAACAACGGTGAAGGAAAATCCACGCTGGTGAAATGTATCATGGGTGAAATTCCATTCGAGGGAAACCTCAAGATAGGACATAATGTGCAGATAGGCTATTTCGCACAGAACCAGGCACAACTGCTCGATGGCAGTATCACGGTGTTCGATACGATAGACCGTGTGGCAACAGGGGATATGCGTACGAAAGTAAGAGACCTGTTAGGAGCCTTTATGTTTGGTGGGGAAGAAAGCGATAAGTTTGTGAAGGTGCTTTCAGGTGGTGAGCGAAGCCGACTGGCGATGATTCAGTTGCTGTTGCAACCTGTGAACTTGCTCATCCTCGACGAGCCGACCAACCATTTGGATATGCAGTCGAAAGATGTGCTGAAGAATGCCATCCGTGACTTTGACGGAACAGCGATTATCGTGAGTCACGACCGTGCTTTTCTTGACGGATTGGTGGACAAGGTGTATATGTTTCAGGACCAGAAGGTGTTCGAACCTATCGAAAAGAGTGCTATCAGTCTGCGTCGGGAAAAGGCTGCAGAACAACAGACAGCCAAGAAGAAAGAGGTCAAAGCAGAAGTTCCTGTAACAGACACCAAACAGAATTATGAGCAGCAGAAAGCTGTGGCGAAAGCAAAAGCAAAAGCAGAAAAGGCATTGAGAGCCTGTGAGGATAAGATAGAGAAGTTGGAGAGTGAAATTGCAGAGGTGGAAGCCTCGCTTGCAGAGAAGAATGATATGCAGTTGGTGGAGAAGTATTCGCAGTTGCAACAGCAACTCGATGCGGCGATGACCGAATGGGAACAACTGGCAGGATGAAGAGTTTAGGAAAATGTAAAAATGCAAAAATTATAAAATGTAAAAATGCATTTAGGGGTTAGAGTTTATAGTTCAAATTTATAATAATTAGCAGTATGAAAGTAAAACAGATTTTAGCGGTAATGGTAACTTCTATTACGTTATGTGGATGCCAGCAGCAGCTGGGTATCGGTATTAAGACGGAGAACATGAATGATTCTGTGGCTCCAGGTGAAGACTTTTATGAGTATGCTTGTGGTGGATGGAGAAAACTCAATCCGCTCAAGCCTGAATATCCTCGATTCGGTAGTTTCGATGTAGTAGCTGAGCAGAACAAGGAGCAGATTCGTACATTAATCGAAGACCTTTCGACGCAAAAGAACGAGCAGGGTAGTTTGGCTCAGAAGATAGGTGACCTCTATTCAATGTTGATGGATTCAACTCGTCAGAACAAAGATGGTTATCAGCCTATCGTTGCAGATATGGAGGCTATCGCAAACCTCGACTCACGTGAGGCAATCCTCAGTTTCATGAACCAGATGCAGTTGTATGGAGGCCGTCATATCATCAGTTGTGGTATTGGTGCTGATATGATGGATAGTAAGAACAATCTCGTAGAGATAGGGCAGGGTGGTCTGTCGCTTGGAAACAAAGACTACTATGTGAAGGAAGACTCAGCGATGGTGAAGATTCGTGAGGCTTATCGCAAGCATATTGTGAAGATGTTCAAGTTGGTAGGTGACTCAGAGGAAGATGCAACCCGCAAGATGAATGCCGTGATGTCGATTGAGACTCGTATGGCAAAAGCTTCACGTAGCCGTGTAGAATTGCGCGACCCAGCCAGCAACTATCATAAGATGGCGTTCACAACCCTCAAGACGGACTATCCGGGCTATAACTGGGATGAGTTCTTCGAGTCACAGTTGATGACCGACCTCGATTCTCTGTCAGTAGGTCAGCCAGAAGCAGTAAAGGCAGCAATCGCTATTCTGAACGAAACTCCAGAACAAGACCTGAAAGACTGGATGCAGTGGTGGCTCTTGTCGAGCGCTGCCAGTATGCTGGGTGACGAAATCTATGCAGAGTCATTCGACTTCCACGGACGTGTGATGTCGGGTACGACTGAGATGCAGCCACGTTGGAAGCGTGCTGTAAGCAGAGTGAACGGTGTGTTGGGTGAAGCTGTGGGTGAGTTGTACGTAGAGAAGTATTTCCCTGCTGAGAACAAGACCCGTATGCAGGAACTGGTGAAGAACCTCCAAGTAGCACTTGCTGAACGTATTGACCAGCAGGAGTGGATGAGCGACTCAACCAAGATGCGTGCAAAAGACAAGCTCAGTGCGTTTCACGTAAAGATTGGTTATCCTGACAAGTGGAGAGACTATAGCAAACTGACCATCGACCCAGAAAACTGTCTGTACGAACAGATGAAGATGGTTTCAGAGTGGGCGAATAGAGATTATATCGAGCGTAAGTATAAGAAGCCGGTAGATACAGAAGAGTGGTATATGACGCCTCAGACCGTGAACGCATACTACAATCCAACCACCAACGAGATATGTTTCCCTGCAGGTATTCTTCAGTATCCGTTCTTCGATATGAGTGCTGACGATGCCTTCAATTATGGAGCTATCGGTGTGGTAATCGGACACGAGATGACACACGGATTTGACGACCAAGGTAGTCAGTTCGACAAGGAAGGAAACTTCAACAATTGGTGGGCTGCAGGTGATGCTGAGAAGTTCAAGGAGCGTACACAGACAATGGTTAACTTCTTCAACGGTATCGAAGTGCTGCCTGGTCTGATGGCAAACGGTGAGTTGACTCAGGGTGAGAATATTGCAGACCACGGAGGTTTGAAGATTGCTTACACAGCATTCAAGAATGCAACGAAAGACAATCCGCTTCCTGTAGTAGACGGATTTACTCCTGAGCAGCGTTTCTTCCTTGCATACGCAGGTGTATGGGCACAGAATATCACAGAGGAGAATATGCGTCAGCTTACGACAACCGACCCTCACTCACTGGGTGAATGGCGTGTGAACGGTGCCCTTCCACAGATTGATGCGTGGTATGAGGCCTTCAATATCACTGAGAAAGATAAGATGTTTATCCCTAAAGACAAGCGAGTAAATATTTGGTAAAATGCCATTAAATCTTCCTGACAGATTACCGGCAATAGAATTGCTGAAACGTGAGAATATCTTTGTTATGGACACTACGCGTGCCCATAACCAGGATATTCGTCCGTTGAAGATTGCGATTCTCAACCTTATGCCGATTAAGATAACAACCGAGACAGACTTTGTGAGAATCCTGTCGAACACTCCTTTGCAGATTGAAATTGAGTTCATGAAAATCAAGAGTCATACCTCGAAGAATGCACCCATTGAACATATGCGGGCTTTCTATCATGACTTTGAGGACATGATGCACAACAAGTACGACGGATTCATCATCACGGGTGCTCCTTTGGAGCAGATGGAGTATGAGGAGGTGTCGTATTGGAAGGACCTGCAGGCTGTGATGGACTGGGCGCATAGCAATGTCACCTCAACACTTTATATCTGTTGGGCAGCTTTCGCAGGACTTTATCACTTCTACGGCATTCAGAAACGTCCAACGAAAGAAAAGGTGTTCGGAGTGTTCCGCCATCATCCGATGGATGCCTCCCTTCCTATCTTCCGTGGGTTCGACGATGAGTTCTTTGTACCTCACAGCCGACACATCACCTTGCCACGTGAGGAGATTGAGGCGACTGAGGGGTTGAAGATTATCTCGATGGGTGAGGGTGAAGCAGGCGTACATATCGTGATGGCACGAAACGGACGTGACTTCTTTATCACAGGACATTCCGAGTATGCGCCCTTGACCCTCGATGCGGAGTATCGACGCGACTTGGCGAAGAATCTGCCCATCAAGATGCCGAAGAACTACTACAAAGACGATGATCCGGACAAGAGTCCTTTGGTCACTTGGCGGTCAACAGCTAACTTGTTGTTTACCAATTGGTTGAACTACTACGTATATCAGGAGACCCCTTACAATATCGACGAGATTCATGATTAAACTCGAACTGTTGTCGCCAGCAAAGAATGCAGCAATTGGCATCGAGGCAATACGCCACGGTGCTGATGCTGTTTATATCGGTGCCCCGAAATTCGGTGCCCGAATGGCTGCTGGTAACAGTTTGGAGGACATACAGCGACTGGTCGATTATGCTCATCAGTTTGCGGCAAAGGTCTATGTGACGCTCAACACAATTCTGACCGATGATGAATTGAAGGAGGCAGAACAACTGATTTGGAAACTCTATGAGATTCATGTTGATGCGCTGCTTGTACAGGATGTGGGGCTGTTGAAATTGAATCTTCCGCCTATCCCTTTGCATGCCAGCACTCAGATGGACAATCGTGCGGTGGAGAAGGTACAGGCCTTACAACGTTATGGCTTTCGCCAGGTGGTTTTGGCACGTGAACTGTCTTTGCCTGAGATACGAGCCATTCACGAAGCCTGTCCCGATGTGGCTCTTGAGGTTTTCGTACATGGTGCTTTGTGTGTGAGTTTCAGCGGCCAGTGCTATGCAAGTGAATGTCTGTTCGGGCGAAGTGCCAATCGAGGAGCTTGTGCGCAGGTGTGCCGCATGGAGTTCGACTTGATTCGCGCTTATAAAAAAGGCGGACAGACCGTGGAGCAGACGCTGATGCAGAAGAAACATCTGCTGTCGTTGAAAGACATGTGCCAGATTAACTCCCTGCAGGACTTGATCGAGGCAGGTGCTACATCGTTCAAGATTGAAGGGCGGCTGAAAGATATGTCGTATGTAAAGAACGTGACGGCAGCCTATAGCGAGGCACTCAATCGCATTGTGCATTCTCAACCCGACAAATACGAGCGGGCATCCAATGGGGTAGTGGAACTGAAATTCCGTCCTGATGTCAGTAAGAGTTTCAACCGAGGTTTTACCAGCTATTTCCTCTATGGACGTAGCGACCGCATTTTCTCGTTCGATACCCCTAAGGCGATGGGTGAAGAAGTGGGAAAAGTGAAGGAAATCCGTCATAATAGTTTCACGGTGGCGGGTTTGAAACCCTTTGCCAATGGTGACGGACTCTGTTTCGTGGACCAGAAAGGGAAGCTCTTCGGATTCCGTTTGAACAGGGTGGAGAACGGTCAACTCTATCCTTTAGAGATGCCCCGCAACCTGATGCCTAAGATGACCCTCTATCGCAATTACGACAAACGGTTCGAGGACATCTTGCAGCATGAGAGTGCGGAGCGATATATCCCTGTGGACATCACGATGGAGGAAACAGAACATGGGTTCCGCTTTCTCATGACAGCTGATGATGGGCTATTGAGAACCCTTGATGTGGAGTGCGAGAAAGAGTTGGCTCGAACCCCTCAGCATGAGAATATACGTCTTCAACTCTCCAAGATGGGTGGAACGATTTATCGACTAAGCTCTCTCCAGATAACCTATACTCATAATTGGTTCATTCCCTCTTCACGATTAAGTGAGTGGAGAAGGAAACTGACAGAGGTGAGTGGAGAGGAAAGCGAAGAGAGGAGAGTGAAGAGTGAAGAGAGGAAAGGTGAGGGTTCCGAGAAGAAAGATACAGGGCAAAAGACAATGGGGGTAGGTCTTTACCTCCTCAATGTTATGAACCATCGTGCGAAAGAGTTCTACGAGGAACAAGGCTGTGAAGTAGGGGAGTGGGCTTACGAACGGAGCCATCCGAGTGGTGTGCCTGTGATGTTTTGTAAGCATTGTCTGAAGTACTCGTTGGGATTATGCCCAAAGGAAAAAATGAAAGTTGGGAGTATAGAACTGAAAGGTGCGGATAACCTCTATCTGCAGTTGGCTAATGGAACACGTTTCCGTCTAGCGTTCGATTGTAAGAATTGTATCATGCAAGTAATTAAAGATGCGGAATAAGTGGTTGTACATATTGCTGGTGGTTGCTTTGTCCTCATGTGATTGGACAGAGCGGATGAGCGATGTGCAAGAGGAGTGTGTGTCGGCTGATGATATGGAGACAGACACCTTACTTGAACTGACTCAGAAGCAGGCCGATAGTCTGGAATTCCGTCTGCTGCACCACTATACCAACAACTTTAATTTTGTGGTGAAAGCTGATTCCTTGGTGCTGATTCCGCGTGAGGATGAACTTGCAGATACGAGTTGTGTACGTAAGAACGACTGCCTTGCAGTAGCAGATATCCTCGAGTCGGATACGATATGGATTAAGGTTGCACGTGACCAATTTACGATGGGATGGATTTCTGAGGACGAATTGCTACAGGGAGTAGTTCCCGACGACCCTATCTCGCAGGTTATTGACGTGTTGACCTCTAGTCGTTACATCTGGATGAGTGTGGTCGTTGTGTTGGGCCTCTTGGGGTTTGTGCTGAAACGAAGAGGAAAACAATTACAGATTTTCCGTTTTGATGAGATGGACAGTTTCTATCCCACATTGTTCCTCATCCTCGTCTCCTTGGTGGCTTGTCTGTATGTCAGCATCCAGCATTTTGCACCTGAGTTCTGGCAGGAATACTACTTCCATCCCACACTCAATCCGCTGATATTGCCTCCTGTGATGGCTATTCTGCTCACGTTGGTGTGGACCGTTATCATTGTGTTCATAGCAATGCTGGTTGATGTCTACCATCACTTTTATTTCTTCCCTGGACTGATGTACATCATCGAGATGTTGGGAGCCGCCATGATTTCCTATCTGGTCATCAAGTGGACTACCTCCTTTTATGTGGGCTATGCTTTGCTTGCTGCTTACATCATCTTCCTGCTTTGGATATATATAAAATATGTAAGGTGTAAGTTTGTGTGTGGCTCCTGTGGGCGACGCATCAAAGCGAAAGGCGTTTGTCCCTATTGCGGAAAAATAAATAAATAGTGATTAAAGTTAATAGTTTAATGTTTAAAGTTTAAAGACATGAAAAAAAATGTATTCTTAGTGCTTGGCATGATGCTTGCATTGGCATCTTGTACCAACAAGTCATTCAAAGTGAATGGTGAGGCAACCGAAGATGTGAAGTATGTGTATTACACTTACAACTTCTTCGACGAAGACCCCAAGTTGGATTCCGTAGCTGTGGCAGATGGTAAGTTTGTCATTGAAGGAGAAAACGAAGGAGATCCTGTTTTCGTGACGGGTGCGACCGATCAGAACGTACAGTTCTGGTTTATAAGCGAACCAGGTGAGATCCAGATTTCGAAGGAAGGTATGCCATCGGGCACTCCGCTCAACGATGCCATCAAGTCGTTCCTTGAAAAGGCAAACGACGTGGAGAGTGAAGCTGACCTTGATGCCCTTATCGACAGCCACATGGCAGAGCATCCCAACGACCTCTCAGGAGCTTTCTGCCTCTATCTCTTGAGCGATTATATTGGTGTGTATAATCTTCAGGAACGTCTCGACAAGTGTGGTGACGTAGTGAAAGAAGCCATCCACAAGATTATCCCGCAGGAGAAATTTGACAAGGCAGCTAAGACCGCTCCAGGTCAGATGTTCACCGACTTTGAGGCTGAATATGAAGGTCAGACTCAAAAGCTGTCCGATTATGTAGGAAAGGGAAAGTATGTGCTCGTTGACTTCTGGGCAAGTTGGTGCGGTCCCTGTCGTGGTGAGATACCAACCATCATCGACCTCTATAATAAGTATGCAGGCGACAACTTCGCAGTACTTGGTGTTGCTACATGGGACGAACCCGCTGACACCAAGAAGGCAATGGAAGAACTCGGTATTCAGTATCCACAGATCATGAATGCACAGAAAGCAGGTTCCGATGCCTACAACATCGAAGGTATTCCAGAGATTATCCTCTTTGCTCCCGATGGTATCATCGTAAAGCGTGGCCTTCGTGGTGAAGCAATGGTGAAAGCTGTAGAAGAAGCATTGGGTAAGTAGTCATATCTCCAATTCCAGATTCTTCAACAAGGGCGGAAATTTTCCGCCCTTGTTTTATTTGTCCTATCGTAATATTTATTTGTTTTTTGATTTCTTTAGTTTTGGTTGTATTCCTGCCTTTTTAGCAAAAAAATCATCAAAACATAGTGGTGTATCTATGGATGAACGCTTAAAAGGATTGAGTTGTGATGGCTCATATACCAGAACGGATGGGTCGTTTTGATTGGGAGTCTGTTCGAAAGGAACTTTCTCTAAAGGGATAATATATACATTATTGGGGTCACTGGGACTGCCACCAATGCCAAGAATAATGAAAACCGGCAGATTTTTTTCTTCGGAGAACTTTTGATATGTGGAGAGCTGTTCGGACAAGAATAAATCTTTCATGGAGGCATGGTTGATGTGATTTCGCCATTTGCATTCGATGGCGATACGGCGCTTAGTTTCCGCTTCTTCTATTAGTAAGTCGGGATAGCTGTTGTTCTCAGGAGACACGCTTCCCATTGTTTTATCGCCTCGCCATTCCTTCAATAGATGTTTTCCGTTTTTAACATCTAATAATTCCAATACGAATTCCTCGAACTCGCGTCCTTTCAGCAGGTCCTCTGGCATGGTGATAGCCCGGATACGTTCTCGAACAGCAATATATGAGCGATTCAGCTGTTTCTTGATTTCGTGGATGCTGTAATCCTCGTAGTACATCCTCAGTAGCGTCTTATCTTCACCCACAGTCCATCGCTGGTAACTTCTGTTTGAATCAGCAGCGATGTTAGACACAAAATTGTGCGTCAATGCGTTGAAGTTCGTCTTACCGGTTAATAAAGGAAACAGACTGCCATATTTGTCAATATATCCGCCAACAATGTAACTTGCCATTGTATTGATAAGAAACTCATTTCTGTCTTTCGGTGACCAATGCTTCTTGTCTGTCTGTTTCATTACAACAATGAGCATTCTTTTCTCTGCCAATGCTTTTTGAATCTGAATATTATTCTCCTCTCGAAATCTATTCATCACCACTAAGATAGTTGGTACTCTATTCACTACCAATGATTTCATTACCTCTTGCTCCAATTCTGTAGTGTTGCAACAAATCACCACATCCTTTTCGGTCAATGATTCCACCCAACCGAAAATCTTTTCATACGTTGTTATTGGTGCTCGCTTTGAGCACACAAACAATGTCTTCTCTTTCTGTAAAAGTTCTTTATTCCCTATTTGTTGGATGACGCGAAACATGATATTTGAAAATGGTGGATAGTTGATAGCCATATTATGGGAATTCTGCTATTAAGCCTTTTCTCTGTGCAAAGGTACACATTTTTTCTATAGAGTGTTTGTCTTTAAGAGAAAAACTATTTAAATTGTAACGATTTTTAATAGAATAATCTTAAGAATTTGAAAATCTCATTGATTTTGGTCCAGAACATCTGTACTTCGCTGATTTAGGTTGTCTGTTTTTCCTGCGTAAGACAATCTGCATTCGATGGTACTCTGGACGAACAATTGGTGCTGGCCCGTTAAATTATTTATGAAAAAAGAAAGCGGAAGAAAATGTAGCAACTATTGCCATTCCTTCCCTTCCTTTTAAAAGTGGTAACTTATCGCTATGAAAGCATAGTGCAAGGTCGATTGTTTGACGAAGGAATAAGTGTGTGACGACGTGTTGGATCTATTTGATTGTGAGGGTATCGACTTTCATGAGCCGCTCGCGCAACTGGGGCATGAGGCCGCGGCGGATGCGGAGGGTCATGGTGCAGTCGGTGTCGTAGCCCTGTGCGATTATTTGGGGGTTGAGGTCTTTCACGATTTTCATTACGGCGTTCATCATAGGGAACTCATAGGTGAAGGTAATGTCGTCATCTACCGTCTTCTCGATGATTTGGGCGTTCTCGAGGGCTTCGATGGCTGCCTGACGATAGGCAACGATGAGGCCGGAGGTGCCGAGCTTGATGCCACCGAAGTAGCGGACGACGATGATGAGAATGTTGGTCAGCTCGTAGGAGTTGATTTGCCCGAGGATGGGCTTGCCAGCCGTGCCCGACGGTTCGCCGTTGTCGTTGGCGCGGAAGTCGGTGCGCTCAGCTCCAAGCATATAGGCATAGCAGGCATGGCGAGCGTCGTAGTAGCGCTTCTGATACTCGGCCACATAGGCCTTCACCTCATCGACAGTCTCGACGGGGATGGCAAACGCAAGGAACTTACTTCGTTTCTCGGAGTAAGTTCCTTCTGCGATGCTTGCTATGGTTTTAAAGCTGTCGAGCATAGTTTTTGGGGGCTAGGAGGTCTTAGGAAGTCCTAGGAAATCCTAGGCATTCCTAGATACTAGGAGAGTTTATGAATCACCAGTCCTGAGCGGAGCTTCGGCTCGAACCACGTGGCCTTGGGCGGCATGATGTTGCCGGAGTCGGCAATGTTCATGATTTGCTGCATGGTGACGGGGTAGAGGGCCAGGGCGGTGCGCATTTCGCCGCTATCGACACGGCGCTTCAGTTCGCCCAGTCCGCGGAGTCCGCCTACGAAGTCGATGCGGTTATCGCGGCGCAGATCCTTGATGCCGAGTATCTCATCGAGGATGAGGCGCGATGAGATGCTGACGTCGAGCACGCCGATGGGGTCGGTCTCGTCGTAGGTGCCGGGTTTGGCCTTGAGGCTGTACCATGTGCCGTCGAGATAGAGTGAGAATTCGTGAGGCTCCTTGGCGCGATACTCGTCACGACCTTTGTTCTCGACGGTGAAGTTCTTGGCGAGTGCCTGTAGGAACTGCTCGGAGGTGAGGCCATTGAGGTCGCGGATGACGCGGTTGTAGTCGAGGATGGTGAGTTGGCTGGCAGGGAACGCTACGGCCATGAAGTAGTTGTACTCCTCGTCGCCGCGGTGGTTGGGGTTCTGCTTTGCCTTCTCGGCTCCGACGAGTGCAGCTGCGGCGCTGCGGTGGTGTCCGTCGGCAATGTAGAGCGACGGCATCTTGGCAAACTCGGCGGTGATGGTAGCGATGTCCTTATCGTCGGCTACGCACCAAAGCTGGTGGCGGAAGCCGTCGATAGGTGCCACGAAATCGTACTCGGGCGCAGTCTTGGCGTAGCGGTCGATGAGGTCGAGCAACACCTGGTTGTCGGGATAGGCGAAGAACACCGGCTCGATGTTGGCGTTGTTGACGCGGACATGCTTCATGCGGTCTTCCTCCTTGTCGGCGCGAGTCAGCTCGTGCTTCTTGATACGGCCGCTCATGTAGTCGCCGCTATAAGCACCGATGACGATGCCGTACTGGGTCTTCTCCTTATTCCCATTGGCTGGCAGGCACGATGTCTGCGCATAGATGTAGTATTGCTCCTTCTCGTCCTGCACGAGCCATCCGTTGTCCTGAAACTTCTGGAACTGACGGGCAGCCTCTTCGTAGACGCGTGGGTCGTACTCGCTGGTGCCTTCGGGGAAATTGATCTCGGGTTTGATGATGTGGTAGAGCGACTTCTCGTTGTCGCCTGCCTCAGCGCGTGCTTCCTCTGAACTGAGCACGTCGTATGGACGACTTTCGACCTCCTCAACGTACTGTTTAGGAGGTCGAATGCCCTTGAATGGTTTTACTATAGCCATGATATGTTACTTGTTCACTTGGAACTTCGTGATACCTTCTTTGATGAATCCAACAATCTGGTTGGCAGCAGCGAGACCTGCGTTGGTGTTTGCCTCGGCAGTCTGTGCGCCCATCTTCTTTGGCGTAGAGAAGTAACGGCCCTCGAACTTAGCGAACTCAGCATCAGCATCGGGCATGATGTCGGTGATGTACTTGAGGTCCGTACGCTCGGCCATCAGCTCAATCAGCTCTGGCTCGTTGATGACTTCCTTGCGGGCAGTATTGATAAGGATAGCGCCCTTCTTCATGGTGCCAACGAGTGCCTTGTTGATGCTCTGCTTCGTCTCGGCAGTAGCAGGGATGTGCAGGCTGACGATGTCGCAGTTGGCGAAGAGTTCTTCCTGATTCTTTGCAGCGTGAACGCCTGCAGCCTCGATTGCCTCTGCTGGGCAATAAGCGTCGTAAGCATAGACATCCATGCCGAATCCCTTGGCGATGCGTGCCACGTTGCGGCCTACATTACCGAAGGCGAGGATACCCAGCTTCTTGCCCATCAACTCAGAACCGGACTTTCCGTTGTAGAAGTTGCGGACGGTGAAGACCAGCAGACCGAGCACAAGCTCAGCCACTGCGTTGGCGTTCTGACCTGGGGTGTTCATCACTACCACCTTGTGTGCGGTAGCTGCCTCGAGGTCAACATTGTCGTAACCGGCACCGGCACGAACCACAATCTTAAGGTTCTTTGCTGCATCCATCACCTCAGCGTCGATTTTGTCGGAACGGATGATGATGGCATCGACATCGGCAACAGCTGCGAGCAACTGTGCCTTCTCTGTATACTTCTCAAGCAGTGCGAATTCAAAGCCTGCTTTCTCGATAATCTCTTTGATTCCAGCAACGGCAGGAGCTGCAAATGGCTTCTCGGTTGCTACTAATACTTTTGACATTTTTACTATATTGAACATTAAACATTAATGAGCTTTCTCAAACTCCTGCATGCAAGCAACGAGCGCCTTGACACCTTCGATTGACATTGCGTTGTAGCATGATGCGCGGAAACCGCCGACATCGCGATGACCTTTCACACCGACCATTCCCTTTGAAGTAGCGAATGCCATGAACTCATCCTGCAAATCCTGATACTCTGGCTTCAAGACGAAGGTGAGGTTCATGAGTGAACGGCTGCTTTCCTCTGCCGTACCTACGAACAGACGGTTTCGGTCGATTTCGTTGTACACAATCTCAGCACGCTCCTTTGCCAACTTCTCCATTGCAACCACACCGCCATGAGCCTTGATGTAACGGAGGTTCTGCAGTGCGCAGTAGATAGGAACTACAGGAGGAGTGTTGAACATTGAACCCTTCTTCACGTGAGTCTGGTAGTTCAGCATAGTAGGGATTGGACGGCTCACCTTACCGAGTGCATCTTCCTTCACGATGACGAACGTAACGCCTGCCATTGAGAGGTTCTTCTGTGCACCACCATAGATGAGGGCATATTTGCTGACATCGAGCGGACGAGAGAAAATGTCGGACGACATGTCGGCAATCAACGGAATAGGAGAGTCGAGATCCTCGCGAAGCTCTGTTCCGTAGATGGTATTGTTGGTTGTGATGTGCAGATAATCTGCATCAGTTGGAATTTCAAAGTTACGTGGGATGTAAGTGAAGTTCTTGTCGGCAGAAGATGCTACTTCAACGACTTCACCGAACAACTTAGCTTCTTTCTCAGCCTTTGTTGCCCATACACCAGTGTTAAGATAAGCGGCTTTTTTCTCCAAGAAGTTATATGGAACCATACAGAATTCAAGACTTGCGCCACCACCGAGGAACAATACGGAGTATCCTTCAGGGATGTCGAGGAGTTCTTTGAACAGTGCAACTGCTTCGTCTACGACTGGTTGAAAGTCTTTTGCACGGTGACTGATTTCCATTAATGAAAGTCCTGAACCATTAAAGTCCAAGCACGCTGCTGCAGTCGCTTCAATGACTTCGCGTGGAAGGATTGACGGACCAGCATTAAAATTGTACTTCTTCATGTTTGTCTTATTTGTATTTAGTGAGAAATATATATGCTTTTTACCTAAAAAAATAATGCCGTTGACATTTTCAACGGCAAAATTACGCATTTATATTGAATTGACAAAACCGAAAGGGAAAAAGTAATCACTTTCAGTGATAATTCGTCCCAATGTGTTTTATTTGTCCATCCTCACTTGTAAAATGGTGGATGTTGTTCCGCCATAACGGCTACTTGCGGAAAGGTTGAATTTTGCGACCGATCCCGATGGTTTTGACTTGCAAAAAGCCTTCGCTTTGTAACGGATTCGCTCGCCGGCTGCAATCTTTGTGGTGTTGGATGGCGACACTGCGAAATACTTATCTCCATCGAGCGCTTCGATCTTCAGAACGACATCGTCTAATGCATTCTTCGAGGTGTTGGTCACTTCGTAGATGATATTGATTGTCTCGTTTCTGCTGAACTTGCCGTCGCCGTCTTCATCCTGATAAGATACATTGCTGATGGTGAGGAAGCTATATGAGTTGTCGTGGTTGGTCATCGGACCGGAGTAGTTGCCTGGACGACTGGCATTGTAACCTTCGTTACTACCGCCGCCGATTTGGTAACCGAGATTGTAATCGTCTTCGTAGCGGATATTGTTGCGAGTATCGTCGCGTCGCCCCGACCGAACGACTCTGGTATTGTCCTTCGTGACAGCATTACCGATGGCTGCACCTGCTACTGTACCCACGATGGTACCTAACATTGCCTTACCAGGACCGTCATGACGACTGGTCGACATCCAACCGAGAGCTTCACCGATGACGCCACCGATTTCGGCACCTGCCATCGTGCCCATATAGTTACGAGAAGAGGAGATGTCACAACTCATGATTGTAGTATTGCCTATCAAGGCGATGCACATGATGTAAATCCAATTTCTTTTCATAATCGTATGCTTTTTGAGGTTTTGCGCTGCAAAGGTAATGGTTTTTGACGAAGAGGACGCAGGGAAAAGTTCTATTTCCTATAGGTTTTTCTCTATTTCAGCCAATCCTTGACTTGTTGGATGCGCTGTTCGAGGGGAAGGGTAGTGTCGAGCCAGCGGATGGGCGTGCCTCGTTTTTCCATTCCGCGGAACCAGGTCATCTGACGTTTGGCAAACTGATGGATAGCGATTTCGAGCAGGTCGTGCATCTCTTCGTAGGTGATTTCGCCCAAGATGTACAGAGTGAGATATTTGTATTCGAGGCCGTAGCGGATAAGACGTTCGCTGCTGACACCTTCATCGAGCAGTCGGCGCACTTCGTCTACCATTCCGGCTTCGAGTCGCTGGTCGAGTCGCTGGCTGATGCGCTCTCTTCTTTGTTCGCGTGTGATGGAGAGTCCGACGACGAGGCTGTTGAGTTTGGGACACTGGCGGCCGTCGAACTCGTAGTTCTTCAGAACACTCTCGATATAGAGGCCGGTGCCGCCGCAGAGGATGGGAAGTTTGCCTCGTGAGCGGATTTCGCTATAGGCTTCGTGGAAGTCGTGCTGGAAGCGGTAAACGTTATAGATGGTGCCGGGTTCGGCTATATCTATTAAATAATAAGGTATATGGTGGCCTTCCACTTCGTAGTCGTCGAGGTCCTTGCCGGTTCCCAAGTCCATACGGCGATAGACCTGACGGCTGTCGGCGCTGATGATCTCGCCATCGAGCTCGTATGCCATGCGTGCGGCAAAGCTGGTTTTGCCACATGCGGTGGGGCCGGTTATAGTGAGAAGGTCGTACATGTTGCTGCGTGCTTTCGTCGGGTTGACTGCTTGCGTGCTTTCGACTCGTGTGGTTTATCGCTCCTCCAGTTCTTCCTCTTCTTCATCGCTCGGGTAGTTTGAGAAGAGTTGCTCGATTTCGCGGGCTTTTGCTTTCGCTACCCAGTCTTCGGGGATAAACTTCCAGTGGTTCATCTGTGCAGGATAGATTTCTTTCTGCTCGCGGATATATTCCATGAGGTAGTAGCGGATGTCGTGCTCGGTGGTCGATACGATACGGGCATCGATTTCTTCTTTCGTCAGTCCTGCTCCCTTGGTGAGGAGTTCGCCGCCTCCGTTAGCGCGGTAGGCTGTCATGGCGCAGGTGTAGAGCCGGTCGGGATCGAACGGTGTACCATCGGTCATGTGCTTGATGGTGATGCGCTGTCCGTCGGTTTGGCGTACGTCGACATCGTAGCAGATGCCGGCTGCGGAGTCGAAGTTGAAGATGAAGTTCTTGAATCCTGTGCGATTGGGATTGCTCTTCATCGGACAGGTTTGGAGCAGGGCATCGTCTTCGCTGGTCATGGTGTTGATCCATGCGGCATAGCTCATTTCGAGATAGTCTTTGATTTCATGACCGTAGAGTTTCACAACGTAGAGTTTGTCTTCGAATCGGTAGATGTTGAAAAGGTCGCTGATCTTGACATTGCCGGCTTTGATGACGGCATTGAAGAAGAGTGGGGCTGCGAAGGAGATGTCTGCGCCACTAACCTTGAGTTGGAGTTGTTGGATGAGGTCGATGTAGGACGATGAGCCGAAATAGGCATCGATGATTTTCAGGTCGCTATGGAAGGTTCCTAACTGCTCGGCAGCATAGCGGCTGACGTCCTGATAGTCGCGGAAGAAGTGGTTGCGGAAGGTCTGGCTGTGCTGGTTGCGAACGGTGCCAATGTAGTGTAGCTTGCTGTGCATAGTGTGGCCGATGACGTGCTTGTCGGCATCGAGCGTGAACTCAATGTTGATTTGTGCCACGTTGTGTGCATAGCTACCAGGGTTGATGCAGAGCACTTTCTTGCCCGACGGGTTCTCTATCATCTCGATGTTGCTGGCGTGGTCGTGCCCATAGAGGATGAGGTCGAATCCGTCGACCGACGAGGCGGTCTCGCGTGTAGCGTTCTCGCGGTATTCGTCGGTGATGATGCCTTCGTCCATGCCCGAGTGGAGCAGTCCGATGATGAAGTCGGGCGCTTCCTCTTCCTTCACTTTCTGCACCCACTTGGCTGCACTCTCCTTGATGTCCTCGAAATGGATGTCGTGCCACACGGTTTCGGGAATCCAATGAGGAATGGCGGGGGTGATGAAGCCGATGACGGCAATCTTCACGCCGCTACGATAGAGCATGGTGTAGGGTTGGAAATAGGGCTGCCCGGTGTGGACATCAACGGCATTGGCTCCGAGGATGGGGTAGTTACAATCGGCGACGAACTTGTCGAAAACGGCGTGTCCCGTTTCGAGGTCATGATTACCGATGACGGCGACGTCGTAGCCGATGAAATTGCAGAAGTCTGCAACACGGTGACTTTTGCTCTTACTGATGAAATTGAAATAATACGAAGTGGGTTCTCCTTGCAGTATATCACCACCGTCAATCAGAATCGTACTGCCCGGCCTGCGCTGGCATTCTTGGGCGACATAGGCGTAGACTCTCTGCAAACTGCCTTTGCCCCAGCGGGTATGTCTGAAATCGAATGGGAAATAGTTGCCATGAACGTCACTTGTAAAAATGATTCTAACTTTCCGTTTCTCTTCTTCCATTAAACGTTTATTTGGTGACAAAGTTACCACAATTATGGAAGAAAACCAAATTTATTACGTTTTTTCGTGCATTCCGTCTTGTCTTTTTGGCAGAAATGGCGGTTTTGGCATCGTTTTTGCTCTATAATGTTTCGTAAAATACAGAATTCTGATATGGCAAAGTTTATCGATTATTACAAGATTCTTGGCGTGCCGAAGGACATTCCGCAGGCCGATATCAAGGCTGCTTACCGCAAGCGTAGTAAGCAGTTTCATCCCGATCTTCACCCCGATGACCCGAAGGCGAAGGCGAAGTTCCAGTTACTGAACGAGGCGTACGAGGTACTGAACGATCCCGACAAGCGTGCCCGTTACGACCAGTATGGTGAGAACTGGGACAAGATGAACGGGGCTGGAGGCTTTGGTTCCCAGGCTGGCGGCGATCCATTCGGTGGGTATAATCCCTTCGGTGGTGGTGGCAATCCTTTTGGTGGCGACGGTCAGGGCGGCTTCGAGTTCAACTTTGGTAGCGGCGGCTTCTCTGATTTCTTCTCACAGCTGTTCGGCGAAGGGATGCGTGGTGCTAAGGGTGCCAATCCGTTCGGTGGTGCATCGGGATTTGGCTCGGCCGGCAGTCGGCGTCGTCAGGCTCCGACGGAATCGCAGGCATCGATCGATGTCGACATGTACACCGCCATCCTCGGAGGTGATGTCATCATTCAGTCGGCAACAGAGAAACTGAAACTGAAGTTGAAGCCAGGCACACAGCCGGGTACGAAGATGCGACTTAAAGGAAAAGGGCAGGGTGGTGCCGACCTCATCCTCACCATCAACGTAGTGCTTCCTACGAACCTCTCCGACCGCCAGCGCTCGCTGCTCATTGAGATGAGGAATGCATAGGGAATACCTGTATATAAATAATCGATAACCCTCTCTTATCGTTGAATAACCTAACGTTATTCTCGGATAAGGGAGGGTTATTATTTATTTTGGTTTCCTCTTCCTTGCTTCCTCGAGGCTGAGGAGCTGTGGATGGTCGTGCTCGTAGGTGTCGCGTAGCTGGGCCTGATGGTCGAGGAGAGCATCGATGTAGGCTGGGCGATCGGTGGCATCGAGTAGGTGTTGTGCGGCGACAACGTTCTGTGCGGCGTCTTTCATCCAGACAACTGGACCGTCGTATTCGGTAGCTATTTTCAGGGCTGTATGCATATCACTTGTTGTTGCGCCACCTATCATAAGTGGGACGTTGATACCTGCTTCTCGGAGTGCATGGGCGGTATTAACCATCTCGGTAAGTGATGGGGTGATGAGTCCTGAAAGTCCTATTATTTCTGCACCTACTTCCCGTGCTTTTGCGACGATATCTTCGGCTGATACCATGACGCCCATGTCGACGATTTCATAGCCGTTGCAGCCCATGACGACGCCGACGATGTTCTTGCCGATGTCATGAACGTCGCCGCGGACAGTGGCGAGGAGCACGACGTGTTGCTTCGTGGCAGAGGGGTTGTCGCCGTGGCTTTCACGGTCGATGTATGGCTTGAGTATCTCGACGGCTTGCTTCATGGTGCGGGCGGTCTTGACGACTTGTGGAAGGAACATCTTGCCCTGTCCGAAGCGTTCGCCCACGCGGTTCATAGCATCCATGAGGGGGCCTTCGATGACGCGTACGGCTGAGCCTTGGTGCTGCAGCTCGTCGAGGACGGCAGTTTCGAGGCCTTCGGTGAGACCGCGTTCTATAAGCATTGAGAGGGTGGGGGCTTCGGAGTGCTCGGCACAGGTAGGAGCGGTACCACTGGGCGAACCAGCAGACACGGTTGTGGCTGCTTCCATGAGGCGCTCGGTGGCGTCGGGGCGACGGTTGAGCAGGAGGTCGTCGATGGCGGTGAGCAGTGGGGCAGGGATATCGGCATAGGCAACACGGGATGCGGGGTTGACGATGGCCATGTCCATGCCACGTTGTATGTTATGATAGAGGAAGTCGGCGTGCATGGCTTCGCGCAGCGGATTGTTGCCGCGGAAGGCGAAGGAGAGGTTGCTGACACCGCCGCTGACATGGGCGTGGGGGAGGTTCTGTTTGATCCACTCGGTGGCGCGGATGAAGTCGAGGGCATAGTCGGCGTGCTCTGCGATGCCAGTGCCGACGGCGAGGACGCAGGGGTCGAAGATGATGTCGGCGGGCGGGAAGCCGATGGAGGTCAGCAGGTCGTAAGCACGGCGGCATACGGCGGTTTTACGCTCGAAGGTGGTGGCCTGTCCTTCTTCGTCGAAGGCCATGACGACGAGTGCGGCTCCGAGCCGACGTACTTCGCGGGCCTTGTCGAGGAAGGCTGTCTCGCCTTCTTTCAGCGAGAGGGAATTGACGATGCTCTTGCCCTGAATGCGTTTCAGTCCGGCACGGATGACGTTCCAGTCGCTGGAGTCGATCATGAGCGGAATGCGAGCGATGTCGGGGTCGGACATGATGAGGTTGACGAAGTGCGCCATCTCGGCTTCGGCATCGAGCAGACCGTCGTCCATGTTGATGTCGAGCACCATGGCACCGTCCTCCACCTGCTTGCGTGCTATCTGCAGGGCCTCGTCGTAGTTCTTCTCGCTGATGAGGCGGAGGAACTTGCGCGAGCCGGCCACGTTGCAGCGCTCGCCAATGTTGATGAAGCGGACTTCGGGGGTGAGGGTAAGCGGCTCAAGGCCGGAGAGGGTGAAAGAGACAAGCGAGTCATGGGCCTTATGGGCCTCATGGGGTGAATGGGGCTTATGGGCAAGTTCTGCGGAGATACTGGCAATGAAGTCGGGGGTAGTGCCGCAGCAGCCTCCGACGATGTTGACCAGGCCTTCGTCGACGAACTCCATGACCTGCTTGGCGAACTCGCGTGGGGTCTGGTCGTAGGTGCCCATGGCGTTGGGCAGGCCGGCGTTGGGATGACAACTGATATAATAAGGAGCGTGGGCGGCCAGTTCGCGGAGGAAGGGCTTGAGGTCCTTGGCTCCGAACGAGCAGTTGAGACCGACGCTGAAGATGTCGGCATGAGCGATGGAGGCGAGGAACGCCTCGATGGTTTGGCCTGAAAGGGTGCGGCCGGCCTTGTCGGATACGGTCATCGACACCATAACGGCTACGCGACGACCGGTCTGCACCATCGCATCCTCGGCGGCATAGAGCGCGGCCTTGGCGTTGAGCGTGTCGAACACGGTCTCAATGAGCAGGGCATCGACGCCTGCCTCAATCATGGCGATCATCTGCTCGGCATAGGCTTCGGCTAACTGGTCGAAGGTGATGTCGCGGCGAGCGGGGTCGTTGACGTCGGGACTCATGGAGCATGTGCGGTTCGTAGGGCCGACGCTACCTGCTACGAAGCGAGGCTTCGACGGATTGCGACGTGTGTATTCGTCGGCAAGTTCACGTGCTAAGCGCACGCCGGCGGTGTTCAGTTCGTGTATCTTGTCGTCACAATGGTATTCTGCTTGGGAGATGCGCTGGGATGAGAATGTGTTGGTCGAGAGGATGTCGGCACCAGCTTCGAGATACTGGCGATGCACCTCGCGCACTACTTCGGGATGTGTGAGGTTGAGCTGGTCGAAGTTTCCTTTGAATCCTTGGCGCTGGAGCATGGTGCCCATTGCACCGTCGAGGATGAGTATGTTGTGTTTTATTGCTTCGTGTAGTGTCATATATTTAGTGTTTCATGGCGCGGTCCATTTCGCGGCGGTCTTCCTTTTCTTTCATTGTTTGGCGCTTGTCGAACACCTTCTTACCCTTGGCCAGGGCGACGTCGAGTTTGGCGAGGCCCTTCTCGTTGATGAAGAGTCGGGTAGGGACGATGGTGAAGCCAGGGTTCTTCGACTCGGCTTCGA
Source organism: Bacteroidaceae bacterium (assembly GCA_017529865.1). Taxonomy (GTDB): domain Bacteria; phylum Bacteroidota; class Bacteroidia; order Bacteroidales; family Bacteroidaceae; genus Colivivens. The sequence goes on along the minus strand of JAFXNA010000041.1, from coordinate 12,951 downwards.
GGTTGCGCAGTTCCTTGCGGTTGAGCAGGAGCTTGCGCTCGCGCCTTTCCGCATGGTTGTTGTACGACCCTTGCAGGTAGGTAGAGATATTCATGTTCTTCACCCAAAGCTCACCATGTATGAAGTAACAATAACTGTCGACGAGGCTGGCTTTGCCCATGCGGATAGACTTGATTTCCGTTCCGGTGAGCACGATGCCTGCGGTGAAGATGTCGATGAACTCGTAGTCGAACGAGGCTCGCTTGTTCTTTATGTTGATGCGCTGTTGTTTGCTAGTTGTCTTTTTCGCCATATACGTTTATTCTTTTTTGAAGCTCTGGGCAGCGAACGGCAGACTGGTGCGCAGGGCTGAAGTCCAGTATTCCCATACGTGTCCGCCATTACGTACCCGAAGTTCACAGGTGATGCGTTTGCCGCGCATCAAACGATGGAACTCTAAGTCCTGGTCAAGCAGGAAATCGTCGTCGCCTATATCTACGAACCATCGTACGGTCTTCAGCTTGTCCACCACTTCGGCCGATGCATTCCTGACGTATTCAATGGCAGAGAGGTCGTGTACGGCTTTCGAGACAGCGGTCTGATGGTCGTTGGGGTTTACTTGTGTGTCTTGCGACGTGAGCCATGCACTCATGGCATAGCATGAGGAGAAGAGGTCGGGATGACGCTGAGCATAGACAGTACATCCGCCGCCTCCCATGGAGAGACCACTTACGGCACGGTTGGCTTTGTCGCCGATGATTCTATATTTCTTTTCGAGGGTAGGCATCAGTTCCTGGAAGAAGAAGTCTTCGTAGGCCCATCCTTCCATATTGAAGTAGCCGTTCCAGTCCACTCGCGTGTTGGGACCGCCAGCATTTGGCATGATGATAATCATTGGTGGAATGTCGCCATTGGCTATCATTTCGTCGGCCACACTGTTTAGATGTCCCTTGTCGTTCCATGCCCGGTAGGTGTCGGTGAGACCATGGAGCAAGTAGACAACGGGATACTGTTTCTGTGGCTTTTGGTCGAATTCGCTTGGCAAGTAGATGTTGATTCTGACGGTAGCACCGAGCACTTTGCTCTTGATGCTGTCGGTCACGATGCGGCTCCATGATGCTGTGTAGATGCAGAGCAGAGCCATGAAGATAATGGTTCGTTTCATGATGTGATAGTTATTTGTCGGTTAATGATTGATAGTGCTCGACGATGGCGGGCGTGACGGTTTCCTCGTATTCGTCGAGATAGTCGTCGCCGTAGTCGTTGAGGGCTTCGAATTGTTCGTACTGGGCCATGAAGTCGTCGTCGCTTTTGTCGGCCTCGAGTTCGGAACGGTGGGCCTTATATTCCCGGGCTACGTCGAAGAGGAACTGGCCGAATTGCTTCTGTCCCCATTCCTTCTTCATGAGCATGGGGAAGGGACCGAGCAGCACGTAGGGGCCGTAGCCGTTCTGGATGAGCTGAATGAAGCCGCCGTCCATCACCTCGTCGCGTAGGTAACGGTAGGCGAGGAGACAATGCTCGTTGAGCGACAAGAGGTTCATGTTGTCGTCGGTGAGCTGGCCGTCGATGCGGGCGATGAGCTGATCGGTCTCAGAGTTGAGATATGTTACTGAATCTTCGTAGGTCATGGGTCTTATGGGGTCTCAGCGGGAGAACCGCTGAGCACGTTTATTGTCTTTCTTTTATCCAGCCGTTGCGGTAGGCGAAGAGGAGTTTCTTGAGGTCCTCGACATTCTTTTGCAACTGCTTTCCTTTATCTGTATCCTTTACGTACATACGGTTCTGGCTCATTTCGACAATCTGCGTGGCGCTGCGGATGTCCTCACCACGTCGGATGGCTTCTTCGGCTGATACGAATGGCTGATGCTGTACGAGTTCCAAACCACGCGAGTGGAATGTGAGGGTATAGCCTGCGATGCCAGTCTTGGGTTGATAGGCTTTCGAGAAGCCACCGTCGATGACGAGATGCTTGCCGTTGGCCTTGATAGGGGTCTCGCCTTTGAGGGTGCGGACAGGTACGTGGCCGTTGATGATGTGGCGATGAGTGCCTTCCACCTTGAAGTTGTCGAGAATCATGTCCATCACCTGCTCGTTGTCGCTGTACTTATAGTAATAGCCTTTCTTCTCGGTGTAGGTCGACTCGTCGGCGATGAAATAGCGCTCGAAGGTGGTCATGCGGTCCTTGTCGAACAGCGGACTGTTCTTGCCGCACCACAGGTACCACAGGAAGTCGATGGCGAACTGGCGCTTATCTCCTTTCACGTCGTTATTGAAGGCTGAGCGAACCAGTCGTCCTGTCTTCTTCATCAGCTCGATGCCCTTGTAGGTCTTGCCTTGAATCTCGACTTCCTTCAGCGAACCGTCCTTGTTGAGCGGAACGGATGCGTGGAACATGAGGTTGGAGTTCGAGATGGCATACATACCGCCGTGCGACAGCAGGCAGTTGATGTGGCTGCGGAGTTTCTCGCTTGCCGAGAACGAATGAACGAGTTTGTTCATCAGTTCCTGCTCATCAGGACTGAGGTCATAAGGGTGCTCAGGGTCGATGGTCGGCAGGTTGGTGTCGAGCAGCGGATAGGTCTTTCCTCCAAGCGTGATGGTTCCTTCCTTTTTATTAATAAGGTGGAGCAAGTTGCGGTCTTGCATCTCGAACTCAGGGCGGCGATTGATGATGCGAGCTTCCTCCTTGAACTGGATGATGGTGATGGCCTTGTGCATCAGCGTCATGAGCCGTTCGGTCTGCATGTCTTCCTGCGGTTCTTCGCGCAAGTTGACTACTTTGAACTGCTCGCACGGGTCGTCCTTGTAGGTGTACATCGCGAAGGTTGCGAGGGGTAGGAGGTTGATGCCGTAACCATCTTCGAGCGTACTCAGGTTGCCATAACGAAGCGTCATGCGTAGCACGTTACAGATACAAGCACGGTTTCCTGCAGCAGCACCGAACCAGTCGATGTCGTGGTTTCCCCACACGATGTCGAAGTGATGATAGTTCATCAGTGTGTCCATGATGAGGTGAGCACCAGGGCCTCGGTCGAAGATATCGCCCAGCAGGTGAAGGCGGTCAATCGCCAGTCGCTGTATCAATCGGCATAGCTCGATGATGAACGCATCGGCGCGGTCGGTCTCGATGATGGCCTCCACGATTTTGCTGTAGTACTCGTACTTCTTGTCCTGTTCGTTTCGTGGCGATTCGTGCAGCAACTCCTCGATGATGTAGTCGAACTGAGCGGGTAGGGCCTTGCGGATTTTCGACCGCGTGTATTTGCTCGACACCTCGCGGCAAACGAGTATCAGTTGGTGGAGCGTTGTCAGGTAGAAGTCCGTCATATCCCTGCCGTGAGCCTTCGCCTTGATGAGTTGCAGCTTCTGCTCCGGATAGTAAATGAGCGTGCACAACTCCTTCGACTCTTTCTTAGTTAGCGTTTCGCCGAAAATCTCGCCCACCTTCCGTTTCACGTAGCCCGATGCATTGCGCAGCACATGGTTGAACGCATCGCTCTCACCGTGCGGGTCGCTGATGAAGTGCTCCGTCGGCTTCGGCAGGTTCAGTATCGCCTCGAGGTTGATAATCTCCGTCGATGCGTCGGCAATCGTGGGGTAGGTCTGCGACAACAACTGCAAGTAGCGCATGTCGTCCTTGATTTCCTCCTCCGTGAATATGATGTCCTTCGTTTTCATTGCATTCGTTCTTTCATTGTTTCCATGGTTTTCATGGATGCTCAATCAGTTTGGTTACAGCGACAAGATGTAACGGTCCCAATCCTTTGCCGAACCGCGGCCGTCGAACACTTTGTGCTGCATACGCTGACGAGTCTGCGTCACATTGCTCTTGCTCGTAGCCAGAAGCGTTGACATCAGCGACGGACTGATGCCCATCTTAATCAGGATGCAAATGCGGTATTCCTGCTCCGAGAATTGGTACGATGCAAATAGTTTGTCGCGGAATCCAGGGAACTCGGCCAGCAACCGCTCTTCAATCTCCTGCCACTCCTTTGGCCTCAACGGCGAATTGTTCGCCTCGTGCCGTTTCAGCATCTCATCGATTTGTGCATCGTAGAACTCACGTTTCGTAGCATTCACCGTACCCATTTCCTCGTACAGTTTCCGCTTTTCCCTCATCTGACGGCGAACCATCCATACGGCTACGCCCAAAAGCACCAGCACACCAGCCACAATCAGCCACATCACCGTCTTCCTCTTCTGGTTCTCCGCTTGCAGTTCCGCATTCCGGTTTGTCAGCAGGTCCGTCTTCAACTGCTCGTTCATCCTCAACACCTTCATCGCAACCAGTTGTTTCTGATTTGTGCTTACCGTCGAATCCTTCTTCGCAGCCATGCCGCGGATATCTTCAATCGTCTCTCTGCAAATCCGCATACCCAGCGTGTCGCTATCCTGCTGACAATAGAAATAAGCCAGCTCGCCCATCTGCGTTGCATCTGCAAACAGTCCGTTCCGCAAATACATCACGCCCATCTGCGCATAAATCCGGCTACGCAAAGCATTCGATACATGCAAACTGTCCTTCACCAGCGCCTTATGATAATAGAGTAGGGCCTTCTCGCTGTTCCACAGCTCAGCATTCGTCCGCCCCGCAAAGTAATAAGCCTCAGCCAAATGTCCGCTCTCAGCATGCTGCTCGTAATAAGCCACCGTATTGTTAATCAGCGAGTCAATACCGAATAAATCTTTCCTTAGCGAATCAACCTTAAGTGAATCAACCCTAAGCGAATCCTTTTCCTTTCCTTTGCCAGTCGCCAGCGAATCCTTCCCAAGTATCTTTCCCAATTGATGAGCCTTGTCTGCAGCCTTCACCAACAACAAACCATAGAAGGCTTTTGATTCCTCAGACACGTCATCGCCTGTCATCACAGGCTTCATTTCCTTCAATACCCCCAACACACTGTCAGGATTGGCATCCACCAACCCATTCAATTCATACAACGCATCCAATTGGCCCGTTCTTTCACAACCGACCATTAGAGTAACGATGACGATGAAACCAGCAAAAAGTCTTCTCATGTGCATTAAGCTTTTATCGTTTTCTCGAAAGCAATGCAAAATTACGAATAATATTTCAATTCACAATACAAATCAACGGAAAAAACATTAAAACCAATCAGAAAAGTTATAGAAACAAAAAATGAACGCACATTCACATGTACGTCCACCCAAAAAAACAACAATTATAAAAAAGTTTACTACTTATTAATATCTATTATTTTTCTTATCGTCTTTGATTCTGTTGCTGATTCTGCTGGCGATTCTGAGGTTGCCCAAACTGTGGGAATTGTCCAAACTGTGGGAATTGTCCTCTGTTTGTATTACCATTATTAGGCATTCCCTGCCAACCTCCTCTTTGGTTGTTCTGCATTCCTTGTCCAGGCCAACCACCACCTCTTTGGTTGTTATTCTGCTGGAATGTTGGGGCAAATCGTCGTAAGGCTTCCATATTATATCTCGAGAGAGCCATCCTTACCTTGTATATTTGTTTCCAAGAAAGAATGCTATGGAACTTCTTGTAATATGTTTGCTCTATCTTTCTGCTTTCAACCTCAAGGTTAATCGACCTTGTGATAATCTGCTCATAATCGGCTTCGGTCTTCGCATTAAATCCCTTAGCCATGATCTGTTGCATCTTTCCGTTGACTTCTCTTTGCTTGTTCATCATCTCATGCATCAGAGGAAAGAAGTTCTTACACTCCTCATCGCTCAATCCGGCTTCTTTCTTCACAAATTCTTCCAGCCCTTGATTATAAGCCTCGGGTGAGAAAAATTGTCTTTGATTCTGCTGGCCTTGATTCCTCTGACCGTTTTGCTGAGCATAGCTTGCAGTAAGCATACTCAAGCAGATGATGATTGCAAAGATACGTCTCATGTCAACAGTCTTCAATTAATAACTATTTCCAGAGAGGTAGTTATACACATCGTTATAATCTACCATCGCATAGTTGAGCGCGTCTTCCTGATATGATTCTTCATACGAAGTTTCTACAGTATTCATCTTGCTCATTAATTGAGAGTTGTCGTCGTGGTTCGATTTGTTGAACACATTAACGCATACTATTGCGCCAACCATGCATGCTGCAACCAAACCCGACCATTGCATCCAATGACTCCTTCTCTTTGGAGCGATGCTGATGATTTTCGTTTCGTTTGCTGGTATATTCTCCATAACACGAGCCGTCAGGTTATCGAAATAGCCCTCTGGTACGGTAAACGGATTCTTTCTACCGCATCTGTCAATAATATGTTTTTCTCCTTTCATAGCTTGTGATACTATACTTATTTACACCTATATGACTAAAAACAATCAGAAAGGTTTAATCCCTGTTATTAAAATATTCTTCAATTTTTTTGACAGCCAAATGGAATGAGGCTTTGAGAGCACCAACACTTGTCCCCGTAATCTGTGACATATCCTCATATTTCATCTCTTCGAAGTATTTCATGTTGAATACCGCCTTTTGTTTGTCAGGAAGCGTGTTAATAGCTTCTTGAAGCATGAGTTGGGTTTCGTCGCCATCAAAATAAGGATCGCTTTCGAGGGTTTCCATGGTCATCGAGTTAAGATCATCGATTGACAACTGCTCTCGTTTATGATTTAGGAATGTTAAACTCTCATTATATGCAATCTTGTAAAGCCATGTTGAGAGTTTGGATTCTCCTCTGAAGGAAGTGATATTTGTCCACGCTTTGATGAATGTGTTTTGCAAAACGTCATCTGCATCCTCATGATCAACGACTAATCGACGTATTTGCCAGTAGAGGGGTTGGCTATAATGATTGACAATTTCTTCGAATGCTCGGGTCTGTGTCTTAGGATCTTGCAATCGAATTAATGTCTCTTCTTCGTTATACTTACTCATCGTTGCCTAGCGTAGAGATCACCTTTGGGGTTTGCTTTTTCAAAGCAGAGGTTTAATAGTTCAAACTCTTGTAGTTAACAAGAGTCTCAAAGATATGTTAGATGTGTTATTTCAAATAGCACTTTCTAACGGTTTTTCCAACTTTCAGGATGTAGCAACCTTTAGGCAGATTAGCAAGCTCTATCACTTTGTCGGCGCTGTCAATTTTGATGGAACTGACTTTTACACCAGCCAAATTGTAAATCTCAAGTACTTGTTTTTCTGCGTTCTTGATGTGTATCGCTGATTCGTTGACAATGATAGATACTGCTTGTTGTTCAACCTCAATCTGCGTTTTCTCAGTCTGTGGTTTCTGCACATCCTGAGCTTTTGCTGATTGACTTGTTCCAAGCAGCATCGTGAGAGCCAATATTAATAGTAATTTTTTATTCATACGCAGCGCTGTTTTATATTTCGTGGCAAAATTACGATTACTTTTTGAATCCTGCAAATTTTTTGCATACTTTTTTCAAACTTTTTTCGTATTAAGGTCAGTTTTAACAGTTTTTTTGCCTTTTTCTGGTAGAATGATGACAATAATTGCCTAATTATAAAAAAATAAGGTGCACATCAAACGGTACACCTTATTAATTATATATAGGAACAAATGAGTTTATTCCTTTGTCATTTCTGCCTTCAATGCTGCGAGTGCATCGATGTCGCCAAGAGTTGTGCTGGCTGCCTTGTTCTGGATAGCAGGAGCTTCTTCTTTCTTAGCCTTAGTTGCCTTCTTAGCTGCAGCAGCTTCTTTCTTTGCTGCCTTAGCCTCAGCACGCTGTACATCTTCGAAGATGCGGCTGTGAGAAAGGATGATACGCTTAGCGTCTTTGTTGAACTCGATAACCTTGAATTCGAGGGTTTCGCCAAGTTGTGCCTGGCTACCATCTTCCTTCACGAGGTGCTTAGGAGTTGCGAATCCTTCAACACCATGTTCGAGGCTGATGACTGCACCCTTGTCGAGGATTTCGACAATCTTACCTTCGTGAACAGAATCCTGTGTGAAGATAGTCTCGAAGTTGTCCCAAGGATTCTCCTCGATTTGCTTGTGGCCGAGGCTCAGACGACGGTTCTCCTTGTCGATATCGAGTACTTGTACTTCGATTTCTGCACCGATCTGTGTGAACTCTGATGGGTGCTTGATCTTCTTGGTCCAAGAGAGGTCGGAGATGTGGATAAGTCCGTCTACACCTTCTTCGATTTCTACGAATACACCGAAGTTAGTGAAGTTGCGAACTTTTGCCATGTGGTTAGAACCAACAGGGTATTTCTCTTCAATCTTCTCCCATGGATCTGGCTTGAGCTGCTTGATACCAAGTGACATCTTGCGCTCGTCGCGGTCGAGGGTGAGGATAACAGCTTCTACTTCGTCGCCCACCTTCATGAAGTCTTGTGCGCTGTGGAGGTGTGCGCTCCAGCTCATTTCTGATACGTGGATCAGTCCTTCTACGCCTGGTGCAATTTCGATGAATGCTCCGTAGTCAGCCATAACGACTACTTTACCCTTCACCTTATCGCCAACCTTGAGGTCTGCATCGAGTGCATCCCATGGATGTGGAGTGAGCTGCTTCAGACCGAGGGCAATGCGCTTCTTCTCTTCGTCGAAGTCGAGGATAACGACATTGATCTTCTGGTCGAGCTCAACTACTTCCTTAGGATCGCTTACGCGGCCCCAAGAGAGGTCTGTGATATGGATGAGACCGTCAACACCGCCGAGGTCGATGAATACGCCGTAAGATGTGATGTTCTTAACGACACCTTCAAGAATCTGACCTTTCTCGAGCTTGCTGATAATCTCTTTCTTCTGCTGTTCGATTTCTGCTTCAATCAATGCTTTGTGTGATACGACAACGTTCTTGAAGTCCTGATTGATTTTCACAATCTTGAATTCCATTGTCTTACCAACGAATGTATCATAGTCGTGGATAGGCTTCACGTCGATCTGGCTTCCTGGGAGGAATGCTTCGGTTCCGAGTATGTCAACAATCATACCACCCTTTGTGCGGCACTTGATGAATCCCTTAACGATTTCTGCGCTGTCGAATGCTGCGTTTACGCGATCCCAAGAGCGAGACTGACGTGCTCTCTTGTGAGAAAGAATCAGCTGACCTTTCTTGTCTTCCTGGTTCTCGATGTAAACTTCTACCTTGTCGCCAACAGCGAGTTCTGGGTTGTAACGGAACTCATTGCGAGGAATGATACCGTCTGATTTGTAGCCAATGTTTACAACCACTTCGCGGTCGTTCATAGCTGTTACTGTACCATCAACTACTTCGTTGTCGTTGATGTTGTTCAAAGTGCCTTCGTAAGCCTTTGTTTCTTCAGCAATGTTTGCTGGGTTTTTTCCGTGTTCGAACGCTTCCCAATCGAAGTCTTCCAACGGTTTGATGTTCTTTGTTTCTGTCATAATTCTTTTGTTCTTTTTTTAATTTGACAAGTTGGACATTATGTTGTTTATACGCGCCCGCATAGGTGCGACGCGCAAATCGGCTGCAAAATTACAAAAAAACTATGAGGTAGATGTTGCTGCGAGGCAATTATTTGTAAAAAAAAGAAGAAAAACGAAGTGAATTGCCTCGTTTTTCATTTTTCGGGTGGTTTTTTATACCGGTTTTATGCCTTTGGCCTTTTAGTGTTCGTTCACTACATTCTGAGGTTTGTCGTCCAGAAATGCCTTGATGTTGGCGATGCAGATGTCGATGAGGCGTTGGCGGGCTTCCTTTGTGGCCCATGCGATGTGTGGGGTGAGGAAGCAGTTCTTGGCCATGAGGAGGGGATTGCCTTTCTTGGCGGGTTCGACGGAGACGACATCGGCGCCGAATGCGGCTATCTTGCCTTCGTTGAGTGCTGCGGCTACGTCGGTTTCGTTGACTACCGGACCGCGGCTGGTGTTGATGAGGATGGCGGTGGGTTTCATCATGGCCAGGCGTTCTTTGTTGACGAGTTCTTTTGTCTCGTTGGTGAGCGGGCAATGGAGGCTGACGATGTCGCTGCTTTTAAACAACTCGTCCAAGGTCACTTTCTTCATCTCTTCGGGCAGTTTGTCTTTCGATGTGTAGGCGATGACGTTCATCCCGAATGCCTGTGCGATTCGTGCGGTGGCCATACCGGTATTACCCAGTCCGACGATGCCTATTGTCTTCCCGGCGAGTTCGCTATGGGTATAGTCGTAGTAGCAGAAGTCTTTGCTGCGTGTCCATCGCCCGTTTTTGTTCTCTTCGGCATAGTGGCCCACGCGGTTGGTTATATTGAGAATGTGTGCCCAGACCATCTGTGCCACGCTGTTGGTACTGTAGGCGGGGATGTTCGTTACGGTGATACTTTGGCGGGAGGCTACTTCGAGGTCGACGACGTTATATCCCGTTGCCAAAACCCCTATATACGTGAGGTGGGGGAGGTGGTTGAGCACTTCGGCGTCGAGGATGACTTTGTTTGTCAGGACGATTTCTGCGCCTTTGCATCGCTCTACTACCTGCTCGGGTTGTGTGCGGTCGTAGATTACGAGGTCGGCCATCTCTTCGAGGGGATGCCACGTCAGGTCGCCGGGGTTTACGGTATATGCGTCAAGAATTACTATTTTCACTTCTGCTTCTGTTTATTAGTTCTCGGTTTTGTTGAGCTTGTTTCTTACTCGGCTCAGGGTTTCGGGGGCCATGCGGAGATACCACGCGACGTATTTGAGAGGGGTGCGGCGGATGATTTCGCTATCGGCATCCATGAGGGCGAGGTATCGCTCGATGGGCGGGAGGTCGAGGTAGTGCTGGCGTGCTGCCATACGCATGATGTAGCGTTCGAGCAGACGGGTGAGGAGTTCGCTGATCTCCGGGAGTCGTGTTGCCAGTTGCTTGAGTTCCTGATAGTCAATCGCATAGATGATGGTTGGCTCGAGGGTCTGAATGTAGAGTGGGGAAGGAGTCTGGCTGATGAGGCTTTCCATGCTGAGAAGCATGTCGTCCTCATGGCAGATGTCGTACATCGCGTCCTGTTCGTCCGTCGGTTGGTATTGGCGGATAAGCCCTTTGGCGACGAAGGCGATGGTAGTTGTGGTTTCGCCCGGTGTCTGGATAAAGGTGCGGTGGCGGTATTTCTGGGGCTGGAGCAGTGCGGTGAGGCTGCTGAGTGCGTCGAAACTGAGTCGCATGTCTACGATGCGAGCAATTTCGCGGGCCGCGTCTTTGGCGTTGTCTACTACTAATCTCATGGTCGTGATTTGTTTGTGATTGTGTTGCTATCAACTATAGTCACTATAGTCACTATAATCACTATCTATTATAATTTCTCTGTCCGAATATCAGGCTGCCTACGCGTATCATGGTACTGCCTTCCTCGATGGCGATGGGGTAATCGTCGCTCATGCCCATGGAGAGCTCGCTGAAGGAGGGGTCGCCGGCGAAGTGCTTGGCGCGGATTTCGTCGAACAGTTCCTTTACCTGGCGGAACTCGCGGTGTATCTGGGTCGTGTCGTCGGTATTGGTAGCCATGCACATCAGGCCGCGAATCCTGACGTTGGTCAGTGTCCTCCATTCGCCTTCGTCCATCATCTCGCGGAGTTCGCTGGGCAGGAAGCCGAATTTCGTTTCCTCCTGTGCTACGTGTACTTGCAGCAGGCAGTCAATGGTCCGTTCCGATTTTGTGGCTTGTTTGTCGATTTCCCGGAGCAGCTTCATGGTATCGACGGCGTGTATCAGGGATATATAAGGTGCGATGTACTTCACCTTGTTGGTCTGCAAGTGGCCGATGAAGTGCCACTCGATGTCGTCGGGCAGCTGGGGGTATTTCTCGTCCAGTTCCTGCACGTGGCTTTCGCCGAAGATGCGTTGTCCGGCGTCGTAGGCTTGTCGTAGCATCTCCACGGGATGGTACTTCGACACGGCTACGAGTGTCACTCCACTGCCGTCGAGCTCTTGGCGGAGGCTCTGCAGGTTATGTGCTACGTCGGTCATTTTACTCTTCACTCTTTACGGCGAATGGAAACACATCCAATAGCGGCGTCTCCTGAATGGCAGCGATTTCGTAGTCGGCCATCGTGGTCTTCATGCCTTCCTCGAACCGTTCGAGAGCACCGCGCAGGTTGGCAGCCTGTACCAGCATGAAGTTGGCCGTGCGCTTTTCGGTTTCGGTTTTCTCGTCGAAGGTGATGAAGTTGCACTTCACTTTATACCATTTGTCGGCATCCTCCGCTTCGTTGGTGAACAGCTCGCTGATTTTCGTCGGCGTGATGTTCTTGATGGTCAGTGCACCGTTGCAGAACGGAGCCACTTCCTTCGTGATGCGTGCCTCGGCATCGGTGAAGTTCAGTGCATCGACCAGATATGATTCTTTGAATACTCGGCTCATTCCGCCCTCGGCGGCCTTCTCAGCTTCTACTTTACATTCAAACCAGTTTGTTCCTAACATCTTCTTTTTCCTTTTTATTTATTAAATCGGGTGCAAAGGTACGAAATAATTTCTAATTCATAATTCATAATTCATAATTATTTGCTAATTGAAATCAAAAAAAGGATGCCGTGCGCATCCTTTTTCATTTGAAGACTTGCTCTTCCCAGTCCTCCCCCTTGAGGGGAGGGTTAGGGAGAGGCTAGTCCTCCCCCTTGAGGGGGGAGTTAGAAGGGGGCCGCTAATTCTGATCCACCCCTCCTCCTCCGGTGCTACCGCTGTTGATGACGAGGGTTGCGTTGCCATCCGGCATCTGGAAGGTACCGGTGTAGGTGCCGTCGCTTTCAGTCAGGGTGACTGAGCTGCCGTTGAGCGTTGCGGTTGGGGTCTGACCTGCTGCTGGGGTGACGCTGAGGGCTACCTCGGTGCCAGCTGCGATCTGACTGCCGCTGTTGACTGCGTTGCCACCTACGGTGACTGCCGACGTGCCGCTACCTGTCTTGCTGATGGTCAGGGTTGGAACGGAGCTTCCGCTGTTGCCACTACCTCCGCTGTTGCCGCCTTGGTTTTCGTTGTCGTTTTGGTTTTCGTTGTCACCGTCCTCTACATCTCCTTCGTCGGCTGATGTGACACGCTTCACGATTTCGCCATTGCGGTCGTAGCAAGTGATGGAGATGCTGGTGTTGGCCAG
>JAFXNA010000005.1 GCA_017529865.1 Bacteroidaceae bacterium | reverse complement strand
TCAGTTTCTTCATTGTTCAATTATTCCTGCTGCTTAAATAATCAAAACAAATGTTTCTTTGCAGCACCTATTAAATTCTTGCTGCAAAGAAACGAAAAAAACACATAGCATCCAAATTACTTAAGAATTATTAGATATTTATATGTAAATATTAACAAACAAGGTTTGCTCTCAAAAAATGCAAGGACTCTCACGAACCCTTGCATTTATTATCTCGTTCTATCTAGAATCAAACCGAGAACGAAAAATTACTCTTGTATATTAACTAAGACACCTTATTATGGCTATGGGTGAGCGGTTTTGAGGTCTTATAACCAGACAACCTAACCGCTCTCCGCTCAACGATTTACAACAGCCCAATCCATGGTTCCATGTGTGTGAAGAAGGCCTTTTTGCGTGTATCGAATGATTTGGCATTCTGTTTGTAGTCGGCAATCATATCATCCAACTTATCGTGTGATTCCAAGATGCCGACATGAATGGTATAATCTCCTGAACTGTTCTGCTCACATGAATAGAGGACATAGATGTGGATTGTTTTTATATCCGGCAAACGGAACACAGCGGTGCCAACAGCATTATTTGGCAGGCGTTTCACAACTGCATACTCATGCTTTCTGTCCCTGACGGCATAGTCGTCCAAGATACAGGATTCTACCTCTTTCCGCTCATTATCGGATGCCATAAACCGCACTCGTGAAAGCATGTTCAGACCGGTACTTCCCGAATTCGTATATGCATCTGTCGTCGATTGCATCTTATTCTCGTTGATGACCCTGCCTTGCACCACATCGAGTGTCCTCACCGCTAAGTCGTCATTCCTTGAATAGGCTTCCGCATCCTCTTTCTCTTTTTCGCGAATCCTATCCTGAATCATTCTGGTGGCATTGAGGTTGTGCTCCACAATCTCATCGAAATCATGTTCATTCCGTAATGCCTGTATCGTCTCTGCAGGATACTTACCAGCCTTCTCCAACTTATCCAACTCACGGGTGTATGCCTCATAGCCCTCCAGTCCAAGAATGATTGTCAGTCTTCCTAACTCATTGGCATCACGCGAATTGCTCGCTATCAACTCGTCCATCAGACGTAGTGTTTTCTCCAATGCCTCCCGCTTCTTTTCTTGATTACCTGCTACAGTCCATGCAACAGCCTCCTGATAGACAGGAAGAGGATTGTATGGACTTTCGAACTGCACTTGCTGCAATAGTTTGATAGCATCCTCAATGCTGTCGTTCGCAATCTTTCCGACAGCGATATTGCATTTCTGTTTCTGTTCATCACTCAGCGGAGCATAAGCATCCCTGATGTTGACATAATGTAAAGGCTCATCCCAGTTAGGAAATAACTCAGCAGTGAAGAGTGTGTCACCCTCTATACGAAATGCCATTTTGAAAGTTTCCCAAACTAGTTCCGAAGGTTCCAACAATGTTGCATAGATGGTGTCCCCCTTGATTTCACATAGATATGTATCGACAGAAACAGGGTCACAACGACTTGGATAAATCAACGTGTCGCCGCTAAAGATATAATGTGAAGCCACGTCTACCCAATCGGAATCTGGTGAATAGGTGTCTGGATGATTGGTGACATACATCCACACGCCTTGCAACTGTTCTAAGGTTTCATCATTCTGCTTGTCTGCAGTCTTGTGTTTCGCAAAGAGAAGCACAGCGATGATGATTACCGGCAACAAGTAAAGTAACTTTATCCAGGCAAAGGATCCTGACTTGGTGCGGAACATCATAGCCAGACGTTTCTTCACTGAACTCTGATTGAAGCTGTTCGCTACACTCATGAGTTGAGCGCCTGTCGCCTTATCAATAATCAATTGTTGGTAGGCATCTCTGTCGTTTCCTGCCTTCACGACCTCCCCATCAGCTTGGTATTCATGTACATCACGTAAGTCATTACGTAACATCCACGAAAGTGGAAGCCACCATAGCATATTGACCGTGAAATCTGCCAAAAGCATATCCATCGAATGGCCCTTGCTAACATGAGTCATCTCGTGAGTCAGGATGGATGGGGAGTCTTTCTCCAAATCAGCATTGTTGAGCACAATCCAACGGAACCAACTGAACGGAATCTTCGCATCCTCATTCACCAACACATGCACATTCGATGGAATCCCATCCACCTTCGCCAGTCTGCTACGCCTCAGAATCTTGAATAAGGAAAGATACTTCAAGAGATAGAGAATCCACATCGAAGCTACACCTATTAAATATATAATAGGGAGAAGTGACCAAAAGGACACAGACGCAGACGCAGACACAGACGCAGATCCACCCCCATTCCCTCCATGTAAGTGAGGGGGGTATTCACCATTAGCCATTAACTGCCCTTGAGCATCATTGTCTCTGTTTGGGGGAAGCTGAGTAGAACTCTGAGCTGTTTCAACTTCAGTCGTTAACACCTCTTGGTAATAACTCTCTCCATTTAAGGAAAGGGGCTGGAATGGTGATGGGATCTCAGGCAACAACGGACTCACCACCAGAATGCCCATCAGCACCATGCGGTTCACACGATGAAACGTCTCCTTGCTCAACAGAAGTCGGTAGAGCGAGTAGAGCAGGGTGAAGCAACAGGCCCACTTCAACATATAAATGAATAATGCACTCATTTCAGAGATTCCAAATAGTCCAACAATTCCTTACGGCTGATACGCTCTTCACTCACAAACGTAGATACCACGTTGAGATAAGAGTTGTCAAAGTAGCGACTGACAAAAGCACCTAATTTTGTGCGTCCATAGTCCTGTTTACGTACGATTGCGGTGTAGATGTATCCACGTCCTTTCACCACATGCGTCAGATACCCTTTCTTCTCTAAATTCTGAAACATCGTTGCAATGGTATTGATATGAGGCTTAGGTTCCTCGTACAATTCAACGATTTCTTTCGGAGTACATGGACCATAGTTCCATATCTGTTCCATTACTTCCTCTTCTTTTCCTGTTAGTTTCTCCATATTCTTTTCCTTTCTTATTTAAACTATTTTTGTAGTTCGTGCGGCAAAGATAAAGAGAAGTTTCCAATCTACCAAACATTTTTTCTATTTTTTTTCAGAAAATAGCAGAAAAATGCTTTCAACGAGAAGAAATGCATCCAGAATCACTTAATAGTGCTTCCTGAACTCAACAGGTACGGTGTATTTTACCCTTATAGGTTTTCCTCGTTCCATACCTGGTTTCCACTTCGGCATAGTTTTGAGTACTCGGATGGCTTCTTCATCACATTCTTTGTTGAGTGAACGAATGACGTTGAAATCTGTTAAAGTTCCGTCCTTTTCAACCACAAATTCTATAATGCTACGTCCCTCCACTTGAGCGGCTATAACACACTTTGGCAAATAGATGTTTTCAGCGATGAATTGGAGCATTTTATCCATGCCACCTGGAAATTCGGGCATTTCTTCGGTGCGATAAAAAATTTCGCTTTCTGGATCGATAGGTCCTTGCGGCTCGTCGGCAATACATTGATGCTGATTTTCTGCCGTCGTCTCATTCTCCACAACCGTATCTTTCTTTTCAACAACCTCTTTCTGCTGCTGGCTGTTGACTTCGTTACATGCTACCATTAAGATAGCAATAAGGCATAGAGTGCCGTAATTTCTCAATTGTCTTTCCATATTGATTGCAGTGTCAATTAATTTAGGAGTGTCAGGAGTGCAGGAGTAGAGGAGTGCAGACATCACTATGTTGTTGTTCACGTCCTTTGGTATCGTCTGCCACTACTGTCACTACTTTTCACTACTGTCACTTCTTTTCCGGCTGCAAATTTACGGCAAAAAAATGTAACATCCTTGCAGATTTGTAACATTGAGTACACCAAGTGTACACCTTAGAGGGTCGGTACATCAAAATGTACAAGGTTATCATAGAGGGTCTCAGCCGATGCGTCGTCGAACATCTTGCGATTAACTCTCGACTTGATGTTGCGAATGTTCTGCTTCTGTGTATCCATAATAATCATGATTTCAGCATAAGTAAAGTTGAGACGTACCAGCATCGCAATTGTTGTCTCAAGATGGGTAAGTTTACTGCTTTGGAAATGATGGAACAGATAAGGCATATATTGCTGGTATGCACTGTGCAATTGATCCAACTCCTTGTCGGAAACCTTATCGAAACCCATCGCTCCGCTTCCCTTGGAACGCAACCACTGGACGACGTCACTTTCAGACACCGCAAGGAAATTCTCAGAAAGCTGTTGCTCATGCAGACGCGCGTTCAAAGTCTGGTACTGTGATTTCAGCGTCTCGAATCTCGCCTGCAACTGAACTTCATATTGCTCTTTATTCTGATGATACTGATCAATCTCATGTTGCTTCTCCACCAATAGCTGGTGGGTCTTGATGATCTCCGAACGCAGTTTGGCAATCGAACGTTGTCTGGCTCTACGTTGCCTCCAAACGAACCAAATTGCCAGTAGCAGCAACAAGACAGCACCAATGATGACACAGATAATGATATTGTTCTTGCGAGTCACTTCGCGTTCACGTTGTTGGGCTATCTTCTGATTTCGATTGTAATCGTACATAGCTCCAACTTGCCGGATAGCCGCTGTTTGCTGCTCGTTCACGTATTGAGTGATGGCAGCCTTATACAGGTTGTTGTATTTCATCACCGAATCGACCTTGTGCAGACGATTGAAGACAGCCATCAACCCATCGTATGCATTTTGGTAGTAGCCATACTGTTCCAGTTTACGGTAAAAATATTCAGCAGAATCCAGTTTATTGATGCAGAAATAATAATTACCTTTCGCACCATAATAAGCCCCACGGCGCCTACTGGTGTTACCCTCAGCATCGAAAAAACCAGACTCATGTTCGTAGATATCCATCAGATACTTTGCCTTGTCATAGTTCTGACGCGCCAGATAGATGCGAATAGCTGCTGCATACACTCCAGCCGCCTCCTGCGGCATATTTTCATAGAGATACAACTTATGCACACTATCAGTCAATGCCAGTATCATGGCAGTATCGCCCCATAATTGATAGGCGCTGATCTGCATTTTGACACCTCGAATAGCTTGACTTGTACTATCCGTCTTCAATGCATATTTGCTGTATTGCTGATAAGCTTTGAGCTGTTCTTCGGGCATCATCTGTCGATGGTAGATATTCGCCATCTGACCGTAAATCTTCATCAAGGTTACATAATCGCAGTCAGCAGCAAGTGTATCAGCCTGTCCAGCAGCATCGAGCAGGTACTGGAGTGCCATAGGAGCCTCATGCATATCGCGATAGATGCATCCCATCAGGTAATGAGCCTTCATCCGTTGATTGGCTGTCCCATATTCATCGAAATAGTCCACCACCTCCCGAAACGTGGTATCGGATGGCAGTGGCTTTTCAAGTCTGTTCTTTTCCGCAGTCAACTCCATCAGTGCCCGCATACGGTCACCCTTCGCCTGTTCGTTGTTCGTACAGGCAACAAGCAATAACAGCAGTCCGATAATATAGAATCCTTTGTGCATAACTGAATATTTGAGTTGCATTTTATTTTCGAGCGCAGCTCAAAGTTCATCCTTGGTGTATGGGGGAAATTCGCTTGATGAGTGGTTGCGATTTAATTTGTAAAACCTATTGTTTTGCCAAGTAAAACAATAGGTTTTACTAAGTAATACGTATTTATTTTGTAAACAACTTCAAATCGATGCAGTCGCCCATAACTTTGTAACCGTCAGCATTGGGATGCAGCCAGTCGTTCTCGAAGAGGAAGGCTGGATTGAGGCGGTCGGGCTGCTGAGGGTCACGTGTGGCAGCATCAAAATCAATCACACCATCGTATTCGCCAGAGGTACGAATCCATTCGTTCACCTGCTGACGTCCTTTTTCGCGTGATTCATTATAGTAGTTGTTACCCTTGAATGGCATGATGGTGGCACCGTAAATCTTAATGCCCTTTGCATGTGCCTTCTGAATCATAGCTTTGAACGAATCAATGAGTTGCTTGGCGGTTTCTTCACCATTCCATGAACCTCCAAGGTCGTTCACGCCCTCAAAGACAATGGCATATTTCACACCTTCTTGATTCAATACATCACGCTCGAAACGGCTGTTGGCCGTAGGGCCAAGGCCACCACGCAGCACACAGTTACCTCCCAGTCCTAAGTTGAGTACACTGAGCCGCTTGGTCTTCTTGTTCTGCAACAGACGTTTTGACAGGTTGTCGGTCCAGCGATTCTGATGGTTGGTAGTCGTTCCACGACCATCTGTGATAGAGTTGCCAATCACAGCAATCGAACCGTATTTCTTACCTGCATTCACAATCAGGCTATTGATATAGCACCAGTGAGTGGTTTCAACGGCCTTACTGAAATCATTTGTGTTTCCTTCTGCGATGAACGAAGAAGTTCGTGAGCCGGGATGACCACTGACATCTGTCTTTGATGCCTTTCCGAAATGAATGGTGATAGCTACGTCCATTCTGTCGGTCATACGGAACTTTACAGGGTCAGAAACGATGATTTCGCCCGGTTTCATCGTGACTTGCTTCGAACCATTAAACGTGAGTGCGGTGGTTGTTGATTCATCGATGGCAGGAGTTTCACCTTGTGTCAATGCCTTTGCCAGTTCCACGCCAATAATCTCGGTTTCATCGGTGTTATACTGATTCGATAGCTTTAAAGAGACCATTTCACCGCCGAACGACACTTCGACAATCTGTCGTAACGAATTGCCTGCAAGATATGGGGCAGGTGGCAAGTTGTGAGGTTCTACCTTCTGAATGGCGGTTGTCCATGTTACTACTTGGTTCTTGCTCTGAGCCGACGCGCTTAAAACAGCCGACATGAGGATTGTTACAAATAAGACAATTTTTTTCATTTCGTAATGGTTTTTTATGATTGACGGCGCAAAGTTACAAAATAATTGATAATTGATAATTGATGATTGATAATAAATATAAACTTTGGGGCTTTTAAAGTCAAAAAGCAGTGTTTCGGGGGCTTATGTTACATAAATTCAAAACATTTAATCAAAAATAATATGAAAACTTAGAAAAAACTCCTATCTTTGCAAACCAAACTTACTAATAAGATTGAAAATATGTATTTATTAGGTTATGACATAGGTACTTCATCGGTGAAAGCATCGCTGGTGAATATCGAGACAGGAGTATGTGAGGCATCTACATTCTACCCTGAAACTGAGGCTAAAATCATTGCCAAGAAGGCAGGATGGGCTGAGCAGGAACCAGAGGACTGGTGGAACAGTTTGCAGATGGCTACACGAGTATTGAAACAACAGAATGCTGAGGCGCTTGCCAATGTAAAAGCAATCGGTATCAGCTATCAGATGCATGGTCTGGTTTGTGTGGACAAGGATAAGAAGCCCCTGCGCCCAAGTATCATCTGGTGTGACGGACGTGCTGTTCCATACGGCAACAAGGCATTCGAAGGTATCGGTAGTGAGCAGTGTCTGAGTCATTTGCTCAACTCTCCAGGTAACTTCACTGCTGCAAAGTTGGCTTGGGTAAAGGAAAACGAACCAGAGCTTTTCGCAAAGATTTACAAGATCATGCTTCCTGGCGATTATATCGCTATGAAATTAAGTGGTGGTGTCATCAATACAACCATCTCTGGTCTGTCTGAAGGTATGTTCTGGGACTTCAAGGAGAATTGTGTTAGCAAGGACGTGATGAACTTCTTTGGTTTCTCTGCCGACATCATCCCTGAGATTGTTCCTACTTTCGCTGTACAGTCTACCGTTTGCAAAGAGGTAGCAGAGACACTCGGCATCCCAGAAGGTACTCCGGTTGCTTATCGTGGTGGCGACCAGCCAAACAACGCTCTCTCGCTCAACGTGATGAAACCAGGCGAGATTGCTGCTACAGGTGGTACATCTGGTGTGGTTTATGGTGTGTTAGGCGAAGTGAACTACGACAAACTCTCACGTGTGAACACATTTGCTCACGTCAATCACAACCAGCCCGATACACGTCTCGGTGTACTGCTCTGTATCAATGGTACAGGTATCCTCAATGCATGGATGCGTCGCAACGTGGCTCCAGAGGGCATCAGCTATTCTGGTATGAACGATTTGGCAGACGAAGTGCCCATCGGTAGCGAAGGTCTGTGCATCATCCCATTCGGTAATGGAGCAGAGCGTCTGTTGCAGAACCGTGAAATCGGTTGCAGCATTCATGGCCTGAACTTCAACATCCACAAGAAAGCACACTTGTTGCGTGCTGCACAGGAAGGTATCGTCTTTTCATTTGCTTATGGTATGGAAATCATGAAGGCAATGGGTATGGAGATCAAGACCATCAAGGCCGGTCATGCCAACATGTTCCTCAATCCAATGTTCCGTCGCACATTGGCATCAGTTACGGGTGCAAACATCGAACTCTATGAAACCGATGGTGCAGCAGGTGCAGCGAAGGGTGCAGGAATCGGAGCTGGTATCTACAAAGACAGTGATGCTGCCTTTGCAACTTTGAAACATCATTCTACAGAAGTTCCTGACACAGCCAACAAAGATGCTTATATGGCAGCTTATGAGCGCTGGAAAGAGATTTTGGAGAAACAATAAACAAACAATACTAACTTTTTAAACAATTTTTTAAACTATGGCAAAAGAATTTTTCCCTGGTATCCAGAAGATCCAGTTCGAAGGCAAGGACTCAAAGAATCCTATGGCTTTCCATTATTATGACGCAAACAAAGTAATCATGGGTAAGAAGATGAGCGATTGGCTCCGTTTCGCAATGGCTTGGTGGCACACGCTTTGTGCAGAAGGTGGCGACCAGTTCGGTGGTGGAACAAAGACTTTCCCATGGAACCAAGGTGCTAACGCACTCGAAATCGCAAAGAATAAGGCTGACGCTGGTTTCGAAATCATGGAGAAGCTTGGTATCGACTACTTCTGCTTCCACGATGTAGACCTTGTTAGCGAAGGCGAATCAGTTGAGGAGTACGAGGCAAACATGAAGGCTATCGTTGCTTACCTGAAGGAGAAGATGGCTGCATCAGGCAAGAAGTTGCTTTGGTCTACAGCTAACGTATTCGGCAACAAGCGTTACATGAACGGTGCAAGCACCAACCCTGACTTCGACGTAGTAGCTCGCGCAATCGTTCAGATTAAGAACGCTATCGACGCAGGTATTGCTCTCGGTGCTGAGAACTATGTATTCTGGGGTGGTCGTGAAGGTTACATGAGCTTGTTGAACACAGACCAGAAGCGTGAGAAGGAACATATGGCAACTATGCTCGGTATGGCTCGCGACTATGCACGTGCTAAGGGCTTCAAGGGTACATTCCTGATCGAGCCTAAGCCAATGGAGCCATCAAAGCATCAGTATGATGTTGACACAGAAACTGTAATCGGTTTCTTGAAAGCTCATGGTCTTGACAAGGACTTCAAGGTTAATATCGAGGTGAACCATGCTACACTCGCTGGTCACACATTCGAACACGAACTTGCTTGTGCAGTTGACGCAGGTATGCTCGGTTCTATCGACGCTAACCGTGGTGACTATCAGAACGGATGGGATACTGACCAGTTCCCAATCGACAACTACGAACTTACTCAGGCTTGGATGGAAATCATTCGCAATGGTGGACTCGGCACAGGTGGTACTAACTTTGACGCTAAGACTCGTCGTAACTCTACCGACCTCGAGGATATCATCATCGCACACATCTCTGGTATGGATGCGATGGCTCGCGCTCTTGAAAGTGCAGCTAAGTTGCTCGAAGAGTCTCCATACAAGAAGATGAAGGCTGAGCGTTATGCTTCATTCGACAGCGGTATGGGTAAGAAGTTCGAAGACGGACAGCTCACATTCGAAGAGGTTTACGAATATGGTAAGAAGGTTGGCGAACCTAAGTCAACTTCTGGCAAGCAGGAACTCTACGAGGCAATCGTAGCTATGTATGCTTAATCCTCTTCTCTGAGATTCAAATCCCAGGATAAAACCAAGGGTGCGTCGGATATCCTGATGCACCCTTTTCCTTATCCGAGATAATAAAAACTGTAATTTTGGAAGTAAAAATGGAAGTATATAAGGAAGTTAAGCCCACTTTGCCGGCAGGAAGTTATGCGATATGCGCAGGACAACACTAAATGGAGATTACATCAGCAAAGATACGTCCGCGAGCGCAAGCGAGTTAACTCCCATGAGCGGAGCGAATTAACTTCTATGAACGAAGTGAGTTAACTCCCTTTTTAACTACTTATTATTAAGTCTCGAAAATTAAATTTATAAGATAATGAAACGAATTAGCTTAGCAATCGTATTATCACTCTTTGCGATGATCTCGTTTGCACAAAACAACGACGTAACCAGTTTCTATGCAAAGAATACCGTTCTGAATTTCAACGACGGCAAGAGCATTGCCGGTGAAATGGAACAGCCGAAAAAGTTCGACCCAAATTTCCATATCTACCTCTGCTTCGGACAGTCTAATATGGAAGGCAACGCACGTATCGAGCCACAGGATCGTGAAGGCATCAATGCACGTTTCAAGATGATGGCTGCATGTGATTTCCCACGTACAGGACGTAAGATGGGCCAGTGGTATATTGCCGTTCCCCCACTCTGTCGTGAGAACAACGGTTTGACTCCTGCCGATTATTTCGGCCGTACAATGGTTGAAAAGACCCCTGATAACATCACGATCGGTGTCATCAATGTCGCTATCGGTGGTTGTAGCATCGACCTCTTCGACCAGGATAAGAAAGATGCTTACCTCGTAAAGCAGGCTGACTGGCTGAAGAACTTCTGTAAATCATACGATGACGACCCATACAAGCGTTTGATTGACTGTGCCAAGATTGCACAGAAGTCAGGTGTCATCAAGGGTATCCTTCTTCATCAGGGATGTACAGACAACGGTCAGCAAGACTGGCCAGAGCGCGTAAAGGTTATCTATGAGCGTATGTTGAAGGACCTTGGTCTTGAGGCAGAGCAGTGCCCATTGCTCGTAGGTGAACTCGTAGGTCAGCAGGAGAATGGTGCTTGCGAACTTCACAACAACGTCATCGCTACCATGCCGCTCGTGATTCCTACAGCATATGTAGTACCTTCACTGGGTTGCAAAGGTAACTTTGACCACCTTCACTTCACTGCAGAAGGTTATCGTGAAATCGGTCGCCGCTATGCAGAAATCATGTTGAAGGCAGAGAAGTATGCAGATGCACTTGCTGCTACCAGTAAGAAAAGCAAGAAGAGTAAGAAATAATCCGGTTGTGCAATAATAATTGCGTATAATAATAAGGTGTAGCCACTCCATTTGTGGTTACACCTTATGTTTTTAGCTGAAGAAAAAGTGCTTGATTATTCTTCGTTGTCATCTACAATAATGGGCACCGCTTTTTTGATGCTTTGCTCCAACGAGATGAGGGTTTCTGTAGAATCAACGCCGTGGATGGCTTGAATCTTGTTGTTCAGGATATCCATCAACTGGCTGTTGTCGCGAGCGTACATTTTGAGGAATAAAGAGTACTGGCCCGTTGTACAGTGGCATTCTACCACTTCGGGTATCTTGGCTATTTCCTCTACTACGCTCTTATACATCGAACCTTTCTCAAGTTTCAGTCCCACGAAGGTACAAGTGGAATAACCTAAACTTTTAGGGTTCACATGATAACCGGAGCCGGTAATAACGTTTGTGTCTATAAGGCGCTGCACTCTCTGATGAATCGCTGCACGAGAAACTCCGCACTCCACCGCTACATCTTTGAAGGGAATGCGTGCATTAACGGAGATAATCTCCATAATCTTTTTGTCGAGTTTATCAATTCTTTCCATTGAATTGAATTTGTTTAGTTGTTTTGTTGTTTATATTATTTGTTAAGCGTTTTGCGTTTCTATATCTTTTCTATAACCTCATAACCTCATAACCTCATAACCAATTAAATTCGGTAGCAAAAGTAGACAAAATAATGCAATAGGGCAAATTTTTTATCATATTTTTGTGTAATTTCCTATCATTTTGCTTGTTTCACGGCGATTTTTCGTAACTTTGCAAACTGAAAAGAACAAGACATGAAGCGAATCATTATTCTCGCCATAGTTTCGACTATGACAACATTTTGTATGGCACAAGAAAAGAAGTTGTTCACACTCGATGACCTCTTGCCTGGGGGAAAAACATTCTATCAGCATTCCTATCCAGAGCAGAAGTATTATGAATGGTGGGGCGACGAATTGGTGCAGTTGGATATCTTTGAGGCGAAACGTGTCGATGGAACGGCTCTTTTTTCGCTTGCTGATATCAATAGTATTCTGAGAGCAGCTGGTAAGCGCGAGGCGCAATATCTGTTGACAATGGAGTTCCCGAACGGTAATGACCCTGTACTGCTGTACGAGAATGCAGGTAGTAAGGAATTTGAACTGATCGACTGGAATGCGAAGTCGATCATTGCATCCATTCCGTATACACTCGATGCCGAGAATACGGATTTCTGTAGCGCATCCCGTTGCCTGGCTTACACGGTGGACCATAACTTGAAGATCTCCAAACCTGATGGAACTACTGTTTCGGTCAGTCAGGATGGCAGTCTGGACTTTGTGTATGGTGAAAGCGTACATCGCAACGAGTTTGGTATCAACAAAGGTACGTTCTGGAGTCCTTCCGGCAAGCTGCTGGCATTTTATCGCATGGACCAGTCAATGGTGGCTACCTATCCGCAAGTTGACATCTCTGCAAGGTCGGCTGCATTGGTACCTGATAAATACCCGATGGCTGGCGAGACCAGTCATAAGGTCACGTTGGGGGTGTTCGACATTGAGACTTCTCGTACTGTCTATTTAGAGGCAGGTGACCCTACCGACCGTTATTTCACCAATATTGCATGGAGTCCTGATAGTAAGTTCATCTATATGATTGAGTTGAATCGTGACCAGAACCACGCAGAATTGGTGCGTTACGATGCTTTGACAGGCCAGAAGGATAAGGTGCTGTTCGAGGAAACGAACGACAAGTATGTCGAGCCGATGCATCCTATCCAATTCCTGCCTTGGAACAACAATCAATTCATCTATCAGACACGCAAGGATGGTTATCTTCACCTTTATCTCTATGACACCACAGGACGCCAGTTGGCGCAACTCACAAAGGGAGAATTCGAGGTCATCGATGTAGTTGGTTTTAACACAAAGAAGAAGCAGATCATCTATACAAGTAATGAATCTCATCCACTACAGAAGAATGTGTATGCAGTGGATATGAAGGGCAAGCGTACTTTGCTTGATAATGGGAAGGGTTGGCATACGGTTACCCTCTCAAAGAGCGGTACCAAATTACTTGACACATGGTCTTCGCCAGAGGTGTGTCGCAGAATGGAAACGGCCGAAATAGGTGCCAAGACACGTGATCTCTTACAAGATGCCGACGAACCTTGGGATGCTTATCAAGTGCCAGAGATGAAGGTGGGTACCATCAAGGCGGCTGATGGCCAGACCGATTTGTACTATCGTCTGGTATTGCCTACCGATTTCGACCCCAACAAGAAGTATCCTGCTGTGGTCTATGTCTATGGTGGACCGCATGCCCACAATATTGATGCGTCACGTCATTGGGGTGTGCGTGGCTGGGATATCTGGATGGCACAGAAAGGCTATGTGATGTTCTGCCTCGATAATCGTGGTAGCGAACATCGTGGCCTTGCTTTCGAACAGGCTACCTTCCGTCAGTTGGGTGTCGAGGAGATGAAGGATCAGTTGAAAGGTGTGGACTTCCTGAAGAGTCTTCCTTATGTCGATGCCAACCGTCTTGGTGTTCATGGTTGGAGTTTCGGTGGCTTTATGACCACCAGCCTTATGACCACCTATCCCGATGTGTTTAAGGTGGGTGTAGCTGGCGGACCTGTCATCGATTGGAAATACTACGAGGTGATGTATGGAGAGCGTTATATGGATACCCCTCAAACCAACCCAGAGGGCTATAAGAACACCTCTCTTTTGAACAAGGCAGGCAATTTGAAGGGTAAGTTGCTAGTTATCTATGGCGGCAACGACGACACCTGTGTGCCACAGCATACCCTCTCGTTCATGAGGGCTTGTATCGATGCCGGTACTTATCCCGACCTGTTCACATACCCAGGCGATGGACATAACATGATGGGTACCGACCGCATCCATCTGCACAACAAGATTACACAATATTTTGAAGATTATCTCAAAAAATAGAAATGGGAGATAAATAGGAAGTAAAAATGGAAGTTAAACAGGAAGTTAATGAGCTTTGCTCATGGACATTACTTATCAGGTGAAAACGTCAGCAATCAATCGTCCTGCGCAAAGCGCATAACTCCCAGCCAGCATGCTGGCTTAACTCCCTATCATAACTTCGAGCGAAGCGATAACTCCGATTAATTAAGTGAAACTTATAATTGATAAATATGAACATACTGTTATTAGGAAGCGGAGGCCGTGAGCACGCCTTGGCTTGGAAGATTGCTCAAAGCAAGAAAGTAGACAACCTCTTTATCGCTCCAGGTAACGGAGGTACAGGCAATGTAGGTCATAACGTGGCTATCAAGGCCGATGATTTCGATGGAATCAAGGCATTTGTGTTGGGTCACAATGTGGATATGGTGGTCGTGGGACCGGAAGACCCCTTGGTGAAAGGTATTTATGACTACTTTAAGAACGATGCTCAACTGAAGTCTATTCCTGTGATAGGACCCTCGAAGCAAGGTGCCGTCTTAGAAGGCTCTAAGGAGTTCGCAAAGGGATTCATGCAACGTCACAACATCCCTACGGCCGCCTACAAGAGCTTTAATGGAACGACCATTGAGGAAGGTTTGAAGTTTCTGGAAACCCTCCAGCCTCCTTACGTGCTGAAAGCTGACGGACTGTGTGCAGGTAAGGGTGTGCTGATTGTACCTACCCTCGATGAGGCCAAACGCGAGTTGAAGGAGATGTTGGGTGGTATGTTTGGCAATGCCAGTGCAACGGTCGTCATTGAGGAGTTCCTCAGTGGTATTGAATGCTCTGTATTTGTGCTGACGGACGGCACCCACTATAAGATTCTGCCTGAAGCCAAGGACTATAAACGTATTGGTGAAGGTGATAAGGGTCTGAATACAGGTGGTATGGGTTCTGTCAGCCCTGTTCCGTTTGCCGATAAGGAGTGGATGCAGAAGGTCGAGGACCGCATCATCCGTCCTACCGTCGAAGGTCTGGCTGCTGAAGGTATTGATTACAAGGGTTTCATCTTCTTCGGACTGATTAACGTAGGTGGCGACCCAATGGTCATTGAATACAATGTACGTATGGGCGACCCTGAAACCGAAAGTGTGATGTTGCGCATCAAGAGCGACTTGGTAGACCTCCTCGAAGGAGTGGCTCAAGGCAATCTGGACACCAAGGAATTGGTATTTGATGAACGTGCGGCTGTATGTGTCATGTTGGTATCTGGAGGCTATCCAGAGGCATATCAAAAAGGATTCCCCATCACAGGTATCGACCAGGTGGAAGGCAGTATCGTGTTCCACGCAGGTACGGCTCTTTCACCCCTCCCTACGGGGGAGGGGCCGGGGGAGAGGCTCGTTACGGCCGGTGGCCGTGTCATTGCTGTCAGCTCCTATGGAAAGGATAAGGACGAAGCTTTGGCAAAATCATTCCAAGAAGCACAGAAGATTCAGTTTGAGAAGAAATACTTCCGCTCAGATATCGGAAAGGATTTGGGTTTATGAAATTTCAGCGTAGGTTAGCCATCAGTCCCACCTCACTGCATTCGGTCTCTGTCATCGTGGTGATTGCGTGGGTTGTCGCAGGAAGTGCCAGTCCGGTCACAAGAGATAGTCTT
Organism: Bacteroidaceae bacterium; assembly: GCA_017529865.1. Classification (GTDB taxonomy): domain Bacteria; phylum Bacteroidota; class Bacteroidia; order Bacteroidales; family Bacteroidaceae; genus Colivivens. The sequence goes on along the minus strand of JAFXNA010000005.1, from coordinate 8,389 downwards.
GCAGGCCTTTGGCACTTGTTGCCGGGTGCTGTCACGCATAGCGGATGGGTCAACCAGCTGTTAGCCATCATCACTGTGATTCTGTCGGTTTATACCCTTCATGAGTTAAATCTGTCGCATGTGTTATTGCGCATCAATTCGCGTACCATTAGTTTCACTTTTGCTGCGCTCATGACGGCATCTGTCTTCTTACACGCATTTTTGCCCGGTTTCATCGTGATGTTCTTCGTTTTGATCTCCTTGTTCTTTTTGTTCCGGGCCTATCACCAAGACTTCTCGGCAGGCAATTCTTTCGTTGCCTTCCTGTGTCTGGGCATCAGTACGCTGTTCTGTCCCAAGATGATATGGATGATACCCACATACATCCTCTCCTTTTACCTGCTTCGTGCACTCAATCCGCGCAGCATCAGTGGGGCAGTTTTGGGATTGATAACTCCTTTGTGGTTGGTCGGCAGTATCGCGTATATTCTCGATGAAATGGTGCTTTTTTCGGGAATTCTCCATCAAATGGTTGATTTTGAGTGGGGAGGCTATGCGCTTCATTCCACATCACAAACCATGATGATTTGGTTGGCATTTGCCATCTTCCTGATAGGCTCTGTCGACTTCTTGTTACGCAACTATCTCGATAAGACGCGTGTTCGTTTACTCTATTATGTAGTTCTTCTGCATGGGGCTTCTTATTTCCTGTTGCTTTTGCTCCAGCCTATCGGCATACTCACCCTTCTTCCTGTCGCGATTGTCTTTACGGGCATCATGGGTGGGCATTATGTCTCGAACGACGATACCCCACTGAGTAACTTCCTGGTGTGTGTGTTCACAATATTGATTCTTGTTTCCTATATACTTAACACATGGATTCTCTGAACGAATTTTTCATCAGCTATGGCTATTGGGGGTTAGGCATCGCATCCTTCTTTGCAGGAACCTTCTTCCCCTTCAGCAGTGAGGCCGTTATGGCAGCATTGTTAGCGACCAGTTCTATGGATCCAGTGCTGACGATAGCAAGTGCTACGATTGGCAATGTTTTGGGGTCCATGGTCAACTATTTCATAGGCTGGTTATGTAAGCCACAGTCGGTCTCACGCATCTTTCATATCAAACCCGAACGGATGGAGAAGGCTCAAAGCTATGTGAAGCAATATGGAGCCTGGATGGGCTTCTTTACTTTCATGCCGATTCTCGGAACAGCTATCAGCCTTGCCCTTGGAATCCTCAAAGCGAATGTATGGATGACACTGCTCTCCACCTTCCTTGGAAAAACCCTCCGTTACATCGTCGTTGCCTACTCCGTCCTCGCCTTCAAATCCTGACTCTAATCGACTAATTATGCATTATGCATTATGAATTATGAATTCTCTTTACCTCTATCGACACGGTGAAACCGCCGAAAATCGGCTACATATCCTTCAAGGATGCATGCCTGGCACCTTGACATCTGAGGGGCGTGCACAGATAGCAGCCTCCGTTCCGACCTTGCAATCGATTCCGTTTGATATCATCCTCTGCAGCGACATCCAGCGCTGCAAAGATACGGCACTCATCATCAACGAAGTGCTCCAACTGCCTGTTGTCTACACCCCTTTGCTCCGTGAGCGCGATTGGGGCAGTGCTACAGGTATGATTGTCGATGGAGTGACCAAGATTCGCATTCCTGATGATGCCGAGACCGTTCCGGCGATACGTCAGCGTGCACAGGATTTCCTCACCTTCGTGCACACCCATTACCCCGACTGCACCGTCCTCGCTATCAGCCACGGCCTCTTCTGCCGTTGCATCCAGGCGGTACATCGAGGGGTAGAGCTATCAGAGGTCATCCCCATGAAAAACACAGAATTGCGTAAGCTTTAGCTTGGCGGCTGCTGCCTCTTGTTATCCCTTGGCGGCCTTTTCCTTTCCGTTATTCCGTTGCCTGGCGGCCTTTTCCTTTCCGTTATTCCGTAATAACGTCATCACGTCGTTTGGCGGCCTTTCGATATCCCGTAATCCCGTTATAACGTTATTACGACAATCCTGGTCGCTAAATCCTTATTTCACCCACACCTTTTTGCCGTTGATGATATTGATGCCTCGCTGCATACCCTGCAGACGCTGTCCTTGCAGGTTGTATATAGCTCCCTCGCTATGGGAGAGGGTTGGGGTGAGGCTAATTCCTGCTGGCACTCCTCCTATATACACGTGGAAGATAAGTTTGGCGGTGGCTACATTGCCATCGTTGTCCTTATAGCGGAATCCCTGACCGAATTGATATACCTCGCCGTTCTTGCAATGACCTGGATATTGGCCGATATTGAAGGTGAGGGTACCTGCATCGAGTTCTGAATAGATGTACGAGTCGTTACCCCAACTGCATACGGTGCCTGTTCTTGAGAACCAGTGTCCATAACCGTTGGCGGTAGAGCCACTGCTGACTACTGCGTTGGTTCTGGGGTTGAGCGGCACCAGGTTGATGGTGTTCTTGGCTTGGTTGGACGAATAATTCTTTATCAACGAACCGATAGTGGCTGGCTGTATTCTCAGGGCATTTCCGATGGCCCTGAACTGCTCTGTAGTGAGGTTGTAGGTGGTACCCGAATAGTCGTTTCCTGTCGTCGCGTTGAAGCCCACATAAATGTCCAGCGTCACGTCTGACGGTTTGATAGAGGTGTCGCTGAGGTCAACCGTGGGAACATGACCTATGATATCCGTGTTCTCAAACTCCAACTGATAAGGCCACTGGTCATCATTGCTGATGTTTTCATCCCATTTGTGGACGATATAGACCGTTGGAGCAGGACTAACGACGAACCACATACGTTCCGTGTTCTCTGGCACCACAAATGTGGTGGTGTCATTCACGGCTGAGGTGGAATGGCCTCTTGCATAAATGGTATCGACCGACTGATACACACGTGTACCGTCTTTCAGGAGGGCTACATAGCCGTGACGGAAGCCACGACGGGTCTTCTCAGAGAAGTTGTTGTATTTCGTCACGTTAGCCTTTGTGAAGGTCTCACCGTTATTGTACTGTGCAGGGTCATTCTCTGCAAGGTTCGTGCCTCCTGGAAGGGCCGTAAACACGGTTTTGATTTCTGTGCCTGCTGCAGGTACCTGCAATGGGATGACATTGAAGCCTGTGCTCTGTGGGCAGCTCGAATAGGCCACCTGTAGCTTCCCGTCGCCTGTGTCCACATAATTATAAGTGTACTTTCCTATCGATGACTTTCCGTAACTGCGGATGGCATCCATGTCGTAGGTCACCATTTTGCTGGCATAATCGTAGATTTCTTTGAAGAAGTCCTTCACCGACACACCGAACACACGCATATACACCTGGCATGGGTCCTCGCCCGATACTGTTCCACCACGCCAAATACGGCCAATAGCATCAATACCATACTTCTCGGCCCAATAATAGTGGAGCCAATAGCTCTGATAGCGTTGCCATTCGTGGGTGAAGGCATAGTTGTGGTTGTGTTGCCACAGCCCGATGCTCTGCGAAATCATCTGGTCGGGATAAGCCTGTACAGACTGCCACTGAGCGGTCTGCTCCCAGAAGGTAGAGCCGTTACCAATTGACTGACGGAAGCCCGTATAGCCGCCCAGGTCACAATAGACCTGATACTGGAACGAGTGACCGATCTCGTGTGCGATGGTCTGTCCCACAGGGTGACAGGTACTTGGAGTGACCCACAGGGCACCGATGGTATTGTCGTAACCCGAACCTGTGGCTGTCCAGCCGGTGTCGTGCAGCAGACAGATAATCATCTTATATTGATTCAGTTTCGACTTGATGCTCAGGTCGGCGAACTTCAGTTTGTTGATATACAGGTCGTAGAACGACTCTGCCTTGTAGAGCAAGTCCGTCACATTCACATACAGCGCATTCGAGCTTGCCAACTGGTCTGGAGGCGTTTTTCCGTATCCTGTGCCATAATATACATCGAAGTGATCGCTGCTCTTTGCGTGCTTATACAGCGTCAGACCATCGCTCTGGCGATATACCGTTCCGTTCTCGTCTGTTGACTTTGACCAGCTTCTGGGAACAAAAGACGACTGCGCCATCATCGTGGTGCAGAGTGCCAAAGCTGTCATCATCGTTGAAATTCTTTTCATCTTGTTCGTTTTTTTGTTGTTAGTTAATGTTGTTATTTCGTTTTCTGGCGGCCGTTCCTTTTCGTTATCACGTAATAACGTTATAACGTCATCACGCCTCTGGCTGCCCTTTCGTTATCTCATTGCGGCCGTTCCCTTTCGTTATTCCGTAATAACGTTATAACGTCATCACGCCTCCTGCCGCCCTTCAAATATTCCTTGTCCCATTGCATTCAGGATACCCTGAGCAACTCCAGAATTCTTTACCGGAATTGATGCCTTTCTTGGCCATCCGCTTAATCATGGGTTTGCCGCATACAGGGCATGTGGGTGCGTCATTATGGAGGCTTTGTTCTGTGCGATGGGCAAGTCGTTCTGCGGTGAGGGCCTCAGTGAAGCCTCCTTCCACGCGGAATGTGGAGATTTGGTTTTCAATTTGCTTGTTCACCATCATGATGAGGCGGTTGCAGAGCACGAGTATGCAGTTGGCAACAATCATGGAATCCTCTGATTGGAGCCATGTATCGAAACGATGTTTCTGCTTGAGAATGTGAATGCTACTCTGATACAGCACATCGTCCTGATATTCGGGCTTTTCGAGCTGTATATTCGCCACTTGCGTATACTCTGGCGAATAGATTGACCAAGGTAATTTATCGTGCCTGAGAAGCCAATTTAGGTAGTCATTAGCGAGTTCTGCTAACGTGGCTCGAGCCACATCGGTCAGTTTCATCTCAGTCTCCTTCGATGTGGAGTGGCGTGAATTACCTTCTGCGATGTTTGCAGGGGCAGAACGCGCCGCTTGTGTCATCTGATCATATTGACGTCCGCAAGGGTCATTTGTGTGGTTCAAAAACCTGCCACAGAAGTCCTGAGTGGCAAGTTGGATAACATTTGCCATAACCCAAGTGTCGAGCCAATAGAAACTGAACTTTGTGATTTGGAGCATTGTTTCGTTTTTTTCGTTATGTCTTTTGTTATTCTGGCGGCTTCTCCTTTTCGTTATCCCGTAATAACGTTATAACGTCATCACGCCTCTGGCTGCCCTTTCGTTATCTCATTGCGGCCGTTCCTTTTCGTTATCCCGTAATAACGTTATAACGTCATCACGTCCTTTGGCCGCCCTTCGTCATCCGGTTCTCTGGCCGCTTTTCCTTTTCGTTATCCCGTAATAACGTTATAACGTCATCACGTCGTTTAGCCGCCCTTTTTCCGCTGCAAATATACATCTTTTCTTCCAATCCTGCAAGAATAAAGCAGAATTTACTAAATTATGCATTATGAATTGTGCATTATAAATTAAAATAACTATCTTTGCAGAGCAATTCAAATTGTACGATGAAGCGAATAGACCTGATAGTGTTCATATTGCTGACTTCCCTGTCAATGGCGGCACAGGAGTGGGATGAAGCATTATATCGGCAGATTGAGCAGAGCATCCGTGTGCCTCAGTTTGCTGACGAGGCATACGACATTACCCGCTTTGGCGCCAAATCCAGTGCGACTGCCGCCAAGAACCAAAAAGCCATTCAGAAGGCCATCGATAAGTGTGAGAAGAAAGGTGGCGGGCGTGTGGTGGTACCTGCCGGACAGACGTTCCTCACAGGAGCACTTGCTTTGAAGAGCGGAGTGAACCTCGAAGTCCAGGAAGGAGCAACACTGCTGTTTGCGTTCGAGCCGAATCTCTATCCTATCGTCGAAACTTCATGGGAGGGGTTGGAATGTTTCAACCTCTCGCCTTGCATCTATGCGTTCAACCAACACGACGTCGCCATCACGGGTAAAGGCACCATCGACGGTGGAGGTTCAACCGACACTTGGTGGCCTTGGTGCGGCAGTCCAAAATATGGTGCAAAACCCGATGAAATCGGCCAAAATCACGGATCGCGTGCCCGATTATTGAAGAATGGAGAGGATGGAATTCCTATGTACGATGAGAAAGGACGGCGAAGTCCTGAACGCGTGTTCGGACCGCAAGATGGACTGCGTCCGCAGTTGATCAACTTCAATAAATGTGAGCGAATCCTCATGGAAGATGTCACCTTGTTACGCTCTCCCTTCTGGGTCATTCATCCTTTACAATCGACGGACATCACCATTCGCCGTGTGAAGATGATCAACGATGGTCCGAATGGAGACGGATGCGACCCTGAATGTTGCAACCGAGTACTGATAGAGGATTGCTTCTTCAATACCGGCGACGATTGTATCGCCATTAAGAGCGGCCGTAATCGTGACGGGCGCAGTCGCAACATTCCCTCTCAAAACATCATTGTACGCCATTGTGAGATGCATAACGGACATGGTGGGGTGGTCATCGGTAGCGAAATCAGTGGTGGGGCACGCAATATCTTTGCGCATGATTGCGTGATGGACTCTCCTCAGTTGGAACGCGTGCTACGTATCAAAACCAATTCTTGCCGAGGAGGAGTCATTGAAAACGTCAGCATGAAAGATATCAAGGTGGGGGTTTGTAAAGAGGCCGTGCTGAAAATCAATCTCGACTATGAACACAACGAAGTATGCGAACGAGGTCATTACCCCACGGTTCGTAACATCTACATGGAGAATGTCACCAGCCGACAATCGAAATATGCCACCCAAATCATCGGTCTCGACGAGGGAACATACGTGGAAAATATCCATCTTAACAACTGTCGTTTCGATGGGGTAAAATCTGGCAATTATATTGTCGGAAGAGCCGAAAAAGTGCGATTTCATCGTGTTTTTATCAATGATTCGTTGGTGCTTACCCACCTGCCATTTCCGTATTATAGCGAGTGGATGACCCGCTCGGAAATGAAGCAGACCCCCCAATCCTACCTGTTGGATTTCTCCTCAAAACCGAAGTGGAGTTATGTGATGGGCATCGAACTCGAAAGTATGCTCGACACCTACCTCGCTCATGGTGGTGATGACATCTTGAAGTATTGTCAGCAGTACATCGATACGATGATTACTGCAGACGGAACCATTCGAGGTTACAATCTTCTTGATTACAACCTCGACAACATCCGCACAGGTCATTTCCTCACACGTATGTATCAATTGAATCCTGAGTCGAAGAACTTGATGGCAATCCATACCTTGATGCAACAGTTGCAGAATCAGCCGCGCACAAAAACTGATCGTGTGTTTTGGCATAAAGCCATCTATGCCTATCAGGTGTGGCTCGACGGAATTTTTATGGGTCTTCCCTTCCGCTGCCTCACAGCCGCCACTCTAAACGCTTCACCCTCCACTCTTCACTCTTCACGCTTCACTTCTCTCCCCCTGAGGGGGAGTCAGAGGGGGCTTCCTCACTCTTCACTTTCCTCTTCTCTCCCCCCTGAGGGGGAGTCGGAGGGGGCTGTCTCTCCCACAGCCATCTACAACGATGCCATTGATCAGCTCCTAACCACCTACGAACGTACCTTAGATCCCGTAACTGGTCTCAACCGTCATGCCTACGACGAGACACGCAAAACCTTTTGGGCTGACCCACAGACGGGACTCTCCCAACATTGCTGGGCACGAGCACAGGGGTGGTTCACGATGGCGCTGATAGAAATCCTTGATGCACTCCCACAAAACTATGCCCGTCGTGACGAAGTAATCGCCTTGTTGCAAAAAGACCTCGATGCTGTCATCAAGTGGCAGGACCAGGAGTCGGGCGTGTGGTATCAGGTGATGGATTCGCCAGGACAAGAAGGAAACTATCTGGAATCGACCGCCTCGTCGATGTTTGCCTACACCTTATTAAAAGCATATCGCAAGGGATACCTCGACACTCGCTATCGTGATGCAGGCATCAAAGCATATAAGGGAATCCTCCGTCATTTCATCCGAATCAATGCCGATCAGACCATTTCATTGACCCAATGCTGTTCAGTTGCTGGATTAGGACCGGCAGCCACCCCTGAAGTAAAGGAAGCCATGCAGCAATACAACCCACAGGGCTCGCTCAATGAAAACCGCCATCGCGATGGCAGCTATAAATACTATCTTTCCGAACCCATCCGTGATAACGACCCCAAAGGCATTGGCCCCTTTATATGGGCATCTCTCGAAATGGAAAAACTAGGGGTAAATTAGTGAACATATGTTTCTTGGCCCACGAACATATGTTCATCGGTGCTCGAACATATGTTCACCGACTCTTGAACATATGTTCCCTGATTTTGTAACGTATGATAGTGCCTTTTCCTGATTTCACTTGACAGTTTTCACCGGGTTAAACTGAATTGCTTGTCAACATCGTTTACGTCGTACTGAAAACCTTGTCACTCTTTGCCGTTGCTTTCTGAAAGACTTGCCGGACTGGAAAATACCGGAC